>CAMCYR010000084.1 GCA_945885475.1 Chitinophaga pinensis | reverse complement strand
AAAAGGAATCATAAAATTAAAAGGCACCATCGGAGATGTGTCCTTTTATAAAACTCAGGATGGGCATTTAGCTCGTGAGAAGGGTGGCGTTGATGCAAGTCGTATCGCAAACGATCCTGCATTCATTCGCACTCGTGAAAACGGAGCTGAATTCGGTTCTGCTGCCAGTTCTGGAAAACTTTTGAGAGATGCATTACGCACAATGTTAATGAATGCAAGCGATAACCGTGTAACGGCTCGCTTGACTAAATTAATGACTGATGTAAAAAACCTTGATGCAACAAGCGCAAGAGGTGCAAGAAGCGTTGGCGTAGCCATCGCAACACCGATTGCTAAAGCTGCAATGAAAGGTTTTAACTTCAACAGTCGTGCGTTGTTGGGCGGCGTGTTATTTAAACCGTATGCTGTGAATACAGCAACGGGTGTAATAACTCTTAACGGATTAATTCCGATTAATGATATCGCTTTCCCAAGTGGTGCAACTCACATGAGCATTAAAGGAGCTTGGGCAAAAGTTGATTTTGCAAATGGCACTTACCAGGTTGAATTGACAAATACAACCAATGTGCCATTAGACGCAACACCAAGCAACGTAGTATTAACCCCTAGTGCAGTTCCTGCAGGCGCTGGAGTTGATTTATTTTTATTGATGGTAGAATTCCATCAAGAAGTAAATGCAGTTCAGTATTCGCTTAAAAATGGGGCTTATAATGCGTTAAGCATTGTTGAGGTCAACTAAAATGGAAAGTAAAACAGAAGTTAAACCAGCAGTTGTCGAAATTCTTGTAACGATTAAGACAACTGCTAAAAAAGCAAAACCGAAATGAAACTAATCGATAGATTAACAGCCCCAACTCCGAAATTTTTCAGAGTGTTGCGTAATATTGGTTTAGGCTTAGCTGCTGCAGGTGGCATATTGGTGGCATCACCAATTGCCATACCTGCATTAGTTGTAACCATTGGCGGCTACATGATTGTAGCAGGAAGTGTTGCAACTGCTGTTAGCCAAGCTGTAACAACAACAGAAGGCGAAAAGAAAGAAAAATAATCCTCAAAAAACGTAATCAAAATGGAAAACACCTCTGAAATAACAGAAGTAAAAAACGATTTATTCGTAAGAGTAAAAGTTAAAAAAGCGCCTAAATATAAATCGCCTTCCGAAGTATCGGATAAAGTACACATGATTGCTATTGAGGTTGACGAAGTGGAAACCGAAACAGAGTCAAGTCTTGATTTGAATATTCATATTCAATCAAGAGCCGGAAGCAAGCTTACAAAAGCAGATGCAGGCAAGTAAAAAAAGTCAAACCTTTAAAAAAACAATTCCAATGGAAGGAACTGAAAAAACAAGCACTACAACATTATCATTTGATATCAAAGTGCAATTATTGAACAAAGAAAAAGGCGAATTAGTTGATGCAATTGCAGCTGGTTCGAAGTTAACAAAAGCAGATAGTGGCCGCGAAGCGGACATCATCGAAGATTGGATTGATATTACTATCGACCCAAGCGAAAAAGTTGGCGAATTGCCTAAGATTGAGATTCAATCTCACTCTAAACTAACTAAAGCAGATTCAGGAAGAGCTTAATCATGTCAACCCACCACAACATAGAAAGCGGAACTATCCTGGGCACTGTTTCTGGAACGGTCTTAACCGTATTGGTGAACATTGGTTCATCAGATGTAGTAAAAACAGTTGTACTTGCAGCACTAGGTGCTGTGGTTAGTTTTAGTGTGTCGTTGTTGCTGAAATGGTTGCTTAAGAAATTCAAAAAATAATCTGCTTTAAAATCTAAGTAAATGCTCGCCCCGAATGGAGCGAGCATTTTTTATTATATTTACTTAAAAAAATATTTGCTGTGAAGCTATTTGCACTATAGATAAATAGGTGCAATAAGTGCGCTGATACAAAATAAGTTTATGGAATCTTAAAAAAATTGCATCTAAACATAAAATCCAACAAAAATGAAAACAAAATCTATTTTAACAACATTCTTGGTGACTTTGACGACGTTCATTTTTAGCCAGACAAATCAATTAGATGCTAACGGAAAAAAAGATGGTAAATGGACTGTTTACCTTGATAAAGACTGGAAAAAAGTTGACGACAGCACTAAAGCAACTTATCGCCGTTACACTTATTTTGACCACGGGACAAATATTTATCCTATGGGACCATGCGGTGGAAAAGGATACAAATTAGAGGGCGACACAAAACTTAAATACCTTAACGGAGAATATAAGTGGTTTGACGGAAAAGGGAAATTAAGTTCGGTTCACGTTTTTAAAGATGGTGAATACGTTTCTTGCAAAGAATACTTTCCTACTGGAGAACTAAATCAACATTTTGACTATACAAAAAAGTGCGAGGGTCAGCCTCATGGTTGGATAGTTTACATCTACGATAAAAAAGGAAATTTGATTTTAACTTCACCAACTTGTAAAGATAAAAATGGAAACTGGCCAAAAATGCGTGGGTAGTCAAAATTACAACCATTATATCTGCGCCTAGATTTAATTTTGATTTACTGCATCAGTATTTTCATAAGTTATGCTCGCCCCGAATGGAGCGAGCATTTTTTATTATATTTTAAACTAATTTACTTAATTACTTTCTTCAATCATACTTTAATGTTGAAAATCATATTTAAGTTTTTTGAATCAAGTACAACAATTACCTTTCCCACCTTCCTGAATTGGGGGACATGGAACAGAACCATATGAACAATAAACACAGCAGTCGCCTTGTTTGGGCTTTAATACCTTTTTGCAGTTTTCACAATCGTAGAAGAATTGACAAGCATCCGTTGGCATTGTTTCTTCTTTTGTGTGTCCACAGTCAGGGCAAGTGATTGTGGATTTTAGGATTACGCTTTTGTTTTTCATAAGGTTAAATATTTTTGTTTCATAATAATTCATTAAACTGGTTATCATTAAACCAATCATACCGATATACATAGTATTGTTGCTGTCCTCATCAAAAAAGTAATTATAGAATATCAATGTGCCACTTAAT
>CAMCYR010000083.1 GCA_945885475.1 Chitinophaga pinensis | reverse complement strand
GTTACCAGTAGTTTTCTCACTAGTTTTATTATTGCTTTTATCGTTAGATATATCAGTAGCATTATCGGTAGTATTATTAAAATTGTACAAGTTGACTAAGCTCCCTTTTAATGGATTGTGTGAAGGGACATATTTTATGTAGTTCCATTTATCTAACTCTTTTATGCATTTTATGTAAGTATTTACAGAGCCTATTTTTGATAATCGCATGGTTTCTTGCCGCGCGATACTTATTGGATTTTTAAACCTGTTTAAATTCCAAAACTGAAATAGTGTAAAATACAGGCTGATGTGAAAAGGCGAAAGCCTTTCATCATCAGCCATTTTGTAAAAAACAGCAGTTAAATGTTTGATGTAATTAATTTGCAAAGCTTCTATTTTTTGCCTTCCAATAACTTACATATATCAGCGTAGCTGTGATAAAATATACCGCCAACTTTACTATACGAAATGATACCATTTACACGCATGGTTTGTAATGTGCCAGGCGAAATATTTAAAAGCTTTCGCACTTCATAGCTTTTTAGCCATTCCTTTTGTGGAGTGGCATTTGGCTTGGCTTTACTAATTATTACTTTTAGTTCTTCAAGCAATTCTGTTTTGAATTGATTGAGGTCGTTTTTGGTTAGAATTTCGATTTGCATTTTATCCTGTTTTAATGTTATGCAGGCAAAATTGCAGTTGTTTAATTTGTTTCTTTCCACATCACATTCCACATGTGGAAAGATTTTTTTATTTAAAATGAATTTCGATTTGATGCTGAATAGTTTGCTGCAGAAACTTTGTGAATGAATCGTTTTCTCTTCGTTTTTTTACATCAGAAAACAAGCGCTTATAGTCTTTCAGCTCTGCTGAAAAGGCAGTTTCCAAGATTACTGCAAGCTTTGTTAATTGAATTGGTTTTTGGGTGGTTACATCAATTGCACAATTGCCGTAGAATATTGCGTAGCATAATTCTACTAAATCAGTTTTTGATTTAACCCATTTGCAATTGGAAGGACCAGGTTGATAAACCGGTTTTGAATTTTCATTAATTTTTAATTGAGCAATCCTATTGATCAGATATTCTTCAGCTATAAAATGAGCTTCAAACAATGAAATAATATTATTATTTAAGTTTGATGAAATGAGTGTGGAATTCTCAAAACGCTTGTCGTTTTGACGAATGTAACAGAATTCATTGGTTCTCTTTTTATAGCTGCTGTTTAATTTATGCAAGGCATTTTTGTAATACTCTGCTTTCATATCTTGTGTGCCAAGCAAAGCCTCTTTTTCAATTGTATGAATAAATTCATACGCAAAAACCCATTTTTGTATGAGTGGCAAACAATACTTGTAATAAACTACTTGTTCTTTCTCTGACTGTATTAATTTGTATTTAGTAACGTGTGATTGAAGTTCTTGAACCAAAATATTTGCTACTTCAACCTTTTTTAAAAGCATAGGCAGTTTGTCCTGGTACAAAGATTCGATTTCTTGAAACTCTGTATCAAGGCGTTTCGCCAAGTTTTCAGCATGTTGTTTCATAAAAATAATAGTTGAGATTTAATCTCATAACTATTATTTTTTCTAATTGTTACTAGCTGCCGAACTAATTAATTCACAATTGATTGTGGGATTTAATTTCTGTTTAAGCAACTTCATTTCGTTGCTTAATTTGGATTGGACCACCTTTGCATAAATTTGAGTTGTTCGAATACTTTTATGGCCAAGCATGGCACTCACACTTTCTAAGGAAATTCCGTTAGCTAGTGTAACCGTTGTTGCGAAGGTGTGGCGTGCAATGTGAGAAGTTAAATGTTTTTTGATGTCGCAAATAGCTGATATTTCTTTCAAATAGCTATTGTAACGCTGATTACTTATTATTGGCAACAATTTATTGTTTGCCAAGCAATAAGGATGTGTTTTATATTTTTGGATAATTTCTAAAGGAATATCCAATAACATTACATTTTCAGCTGAATCGGTTTTTATACGATTGGTTTTTAACCAATACTCTCCATCAATACCTACTGTTACTGCATTTAAATCAAATTGCTCCATATCCGCAAAAGCATAACCTGTGTAACAAGCAAACATAAATACATCGCGAACTTCTTCTAATCGCTTGTTAGGCATCACTTTAGAATAAAGTGTGCTTAATTCATCAGGAGTTAAAACATTTCTATCGGGCGGTGTATATGTGCATTTAAAGTTCATGAAGGGATTTGAAGGAATCCATTCATTAGCAACGCACATATTTAAAACCGTTTTAAGCATTTTAATGTATTTCATTAGGGTATTGGAAGCAAGCTTATCATTTATCATCAGATAATGCTCAAATTCAGTTGCAAACGAATGTTTAATATCCTTAAGGTTCCTGTCTTTTTCTTTGTAAGTTTTCTCCATAAACTTAACTACCTTATTTTTAAGTATTTCGAAACGTGTCCACGTTTTCATAGAAACTGAACCATGTAAAGCTTTCTCTTTAAACTTTTTATTGTGGTATTCAAAAGCATCCATTATAGTTTTTTCTAATGGCTTGGTTTCTTTACCTAGAAAGGTATCACTAAGTAATTGTGGACTAACGGTTTGATGTAATACACTTAGATTTATGAAGTGCACATTCAAATCTGTCTTTACTTTTTGCAAATGATTGTTCAACGTTTTAGTTTCCAAATCATTGCCTTTGAGTGTTCCAGATTCTTTATCCCACTTATCGGGATTTACTTTATTGTACAAAGATATTTCAGCACGTTTACCGCTAATGGTAATACGAGCGTACAAAGGAACTAATCCGTTCTTGTCCTTTTTAGATTGGTTAGCCCAAATAAGAATTGATAGGTTTTGTAATACTTTCATTTTGCCCCGATTTTAGTAACCGATTAAACATTGATAAATTGGTTTGTTTTGGCAAACTTTGTGCTTCTGAAAGCCAATAAAATCAATGGTTTACGTAAAATTCGGGTACGAAAATAGAGAATTAAAAACGTAACCGAATTAGTAACCGAGAAGGTTTGAAATGATTTGATTTGTATTGATATAGATAAATAAAAAAAGCCCCGTAAAACTTGCGTTTTACGGGGCTTTAATCATTTTTTCCCGAAAAGAACAGATCTTTTTGTGATCCCGCTGGGAGATACTTGTGATCCTGCTGGGACTAATTTTAGACATCCAGATAAATCAGTAAAAATCAATTTGCTTTGTTATCAATGATTTCGGAGCATAATGAACTTTATTGCATCCATTTATGTTCATAAAAATATAGCACTTGTTCCCCCCTTTGTTCCCCCCTTTTTTGTATCTTTATGCAACATAATGTAAACCTCTG
>CAMCYR010000082.1 GCA_945885475.1 Chitinophaga pinensis | reverse complement strand
TAAAATAGCCTTGAATATCTAATTTCAAGATATAGCAATCTTTTTGATAGTTCATAGAACAAGACTTTATAAAGCTGTTTACTCGATTTATACCATAAGATGTACCCTTGCCTTTTCTGCAGGAATAGCAATCATTTATAAAATAGTTTTCCATTATCGGATTCAAATACCCAAATAACAGGTGATGCACTACCCTATCTCTGAAATCGGCAGCAAAAATTTCCCGTTTCACCGGCTTGTGAACTATAAAAGCCATTTCGGGTAATGGCTTATAGTTCCTGTTAATTATTTCATGGTTTAAGGCTAACAAATTACTTTCAAAACCATACTCAAATTTGAGTTGATTATAAGTGTTTCTTTTATTTTGGCGAGCTGCAAAATAAGCCTTGAAAAGATCGAATGAAATATCTGTCATTTTGTGCAGTATTTTTGCCAGCCAGCCAGTTGCTTACTTATTTCTTCAATTATTTTATTGATAAATATCATATGTTTTAAACTTATTTGCTTTGTATCATATAAAATTCGGATCATCAGGCGAATTATTTCAATATGCTCTCTGCTTTTTGAAATAAATTGTAATTTTTCTATACTGGCATTTGCCTTATAAATATTCAAAATAACTTCAATGGCTTCCAGCTGAATACGCTCACCAAGTGTATATTTATAGGATTTTGACAGGTTGTTTGATAAATCCAATAAACCGAGCAACAAGTCATACGTTTTTTTGTAAACCGGTAAATCAAAATATAAAGCCATAATTGTTCAATTAATTCCCCTCTGTTTGTTTATCTTTGTACATATACGCTGAAGCTATGACCCTTCGACAGGATAAACTCCAGCATTAAAAAATTAACAGTATGCAAACACTAATAGTAAAAACTGAAAATAAAGCGGCAACAAAACTTTTGTTGGCATTTTTAAAAACGGTACGACTGGTAAAATCTGTAACAGTTTGCCCCCCTGAAACCAACACAAACGTTGTAAACGAATCATCCGAAGCGTATAATTGGGTTGATCCTTCGCGTTCTGCCACAGATGAAGAAATTGACCTTATGCTAGATGAATGTGAAGCAAGCACTGAATTGAGTTCAGAAGAAGCGAAATCTTTAACGATGAAAAAACTGGATGCATGGATACGGAAAAAATAAAAGTTGTTTTCCGGGCAAAGGCAGAAAGTACAATTTATGAAGTTTCTAAATTCATCGCAGAAAAAGGATACCCGGAAACATCTAAGAAATTTGCTGAAAAATTTTACCAATTTGGAAATTCTCTTGCTGATTTTCCTAATAAATATCGTTTGTGCAGGTTTCCATAATTCTCTAAACGAAACCTCCACTGTGCTGTATTTGACCGCACCTATATCTTTATTTACAAAGTCGGCAAAAACAAATTGATTATTTATAATGTTATTCATAGTAAGGTATTAAAATAGTGTTATGTTAAACATAAAGAATACAAAGTTGTGCTGAACCAGGGCTTTCTTATAAAAAACAGGCAGGCCGTCAATTCCAATGGCTTCCAGCTGGATACGCTCACCAAGTGTATATTTAGAGTCTGTCTATAATGTCCGATTGCTTCGTTATTCTTGTTTTAAAAACCAGTCATTTACAAATGTAAACTCCTGATTTTCAAAACTACGAAAGCCTCGAACTCGAACATTATAGTTCAGACTCTCGACTATATAGACAGACACTATTTATAGGATTTTGACAGGTTGTTTGATAGATCCAATAAACCGAGCAACAAGTCATACGTTTTTTTGTAAACCGGTAAATCAAAATAAATTGCCATAAATTAATTGTGGTTAATTTTCCCAATTCAACTATTCCAATTGAGCTGTTGTGATCAATGATTGTTATTGTTCAGGGAAGTTCTAAAAATTGCCTTTTTGTCGTTAGACTTCATTTTTAAAATGCTCATTTACCCAAGTAAACTGCGCTTTTAAAAATTTGTCTGCCTAAAAAATTCTAATTTTTAGAACTCCCCTTCAGTTACAAAAACAAGGGTTTTTCCATCTAATAAATTCATAATTTATTTTTAAAAACTTTTCCAAAGTTTGAAACTTTGGAAAAGTCAGATGCCATTAAAAAAGCCCCGTTTTTTTTAAAAAAAACAGGGCTTATAGCAGTTTTTTCAGAGTCTCGCAAACAACGTACACTAAACCCGTAGGCCTTGTTGTTGTTGTTCATGTTGCTATTGCCACTGTTGAAGTTCAGGTTCCAGCCATTGGTACTGCTGTTCTGTGAACTGCTCCAGTAGTAGCCGTTGGTGCCCCTATTGTTCAACAAACCATTCGTGTTGTTCAGGTACCCAGCGGCATCAGCACAAAAGTTACCACTCTATATGTGATACTATGTAAATGACATAATACCATCTTTTTTAGCTAAAAGAAACCTGACCTCACCCCCTGACCCTCTCCAATTGGAGAGGGGGGGGGCGCAGGTATTTACACTGTTAGCGGGCAACCAGACTATAATATGCACACTAAGCACAGCCATTAACCATGCTTACTCCGGCTTAAAAACTGCTAATTCTTTTTGTAATTCCATTACTAATTGCATTGTTTCTATCGGGGTATGGTTTGCCAAAGAATATTCTTTTAATTTTTCAATAACTGCCTCTTTTCTCTTGTCAAAATTAGTATCCACCATGCTCGATTTGCTATTGCTTTGAACAGGCAAACTCATTTTGATACTATTTTTCCACGCTTCAAAACCATTATCAACCTAAAAGCCGGAAATGCTATACTGTTTTTCATTATACTTCTCAAACTTCAAATTTTTTGATTGACACAATACTTGTATTTGAGATAAAATAGTATCGGGAAAACCGGCATAAACCACTTCGCAGTTTACAATTTTATAAAACTTTTTCAGAACTTTTAAATCCTTAACCTTTTTTGTAAAAAAGTATGCCGATTTTTCGTAAATCCTCCAAAAGATACCCTCTTTAAACAAGTTAATACTACTTGTATTTGCGCTTTCTATTGCTATTATTTCTTTTACAGTCATTTCTGAAATAGTCGTTTTTTAGAAAAAAAAATTTCGACCGCTTCGCGGTTTACCAACAAACAAAAAAATAAAAAAAAATTTTTAAATTGTCAAATAAATCAAATTCTAATCTCGCAAACAACGTACACTAAACCCGAAGGCCTCGTCGCTGTCGCCCATGCCGCTATTGCCACTGTTGAAGTACAGGATCCAGCCATAGGTACTGCTGCTCTGTGAACTGCTCCAGTAGTAGCCGAGGGTGCCCCTACCGTACAACAAACCATACGTGTTGAGCAGGTACCCAGCGGCATGCAATTTTAACACCGAATTGTAAGTATCAGTATAATTTGCCCAAAGCCCGTTTGCATCCGCATTCGTCCATTCCGTTTGAGTAGGGATACGCCAGCCAGTGCCAAGCTCTATGGTGCAAGGGTCGTTTGCTGCAAGCCAATCGCTCGTTTCATCTATTGCTGTTATTGTCCATGACGGAGTTGGCCCTACTTGATATCCCTGCTTACGGTTAAACTTCCAATACCAACCTGCAGCGGCATCAGTGTTATCAGTAGCCGAACTCGCCTGGTTTGTTGAACCCAAATTTTGAGTTATCCAACATTTACTGGCACCAGAAAGCGATGTTTGTGTTTGTCCATAATTTACAGTTTTAGTTTCAGGTGCTACAGCACCAGCTGTATGGGCAATATTTCCAGTTAAATTACTGCTGTTGTAGGTACAAGGAGGAGGCCCACAAGCGATAGTAGTAATTACCACATCATCCGTTGAAGCTATACAAGGCGCATTAGATATGGTCCAACGCAAAGTAGCTGTACCAGGCACAGCTAAGCCTGTTACACCCGAAGTAGGTGAAGAGGCACTAGTTACGATGGCTGTGCCGGAAATTACTGACCACGCTCCTGTACCTACTGTGGGGGTATTTGCTGCTAATGTTGCAGTACTTACACCACATGCCGGATTTATATCCGAACCTGCATTGGCTGCGGTGGGAGTAGCACTTACCGTAATAGCAAGCGTTTGAGCTGTACCATTACCACAAGCATTGCTTGGTGTTACGCTGAGTGTTCCCGAAGTAGCAGAGGCAGAGAAATTAGCGGTGATAGAATTATTGGTACCGC
>CAMCYR010000081.1 GCA_945885475.1 Chitinophaga pinensis | reverse complement strand
ATTGTTTCCATTTAATGCCAGTCCACAACTTGTTGGAGCTCCTAAATTCGGAGTAATTCCTCCCCCTTCGTTATCTGAAACTGTGAAAAAATTAGGATCGGCACCTTCTACTCCGGTTGAAACATTAAAAGTCCAACCAGTGCCACCTGTTGTCCAATCTTCTGTCCAAAATACCTGAGCACTTGACTTCATGGTAAAAAGCACTACTGTAAGTACAAGTAAAGTAGTTGATTTTAACACTCGACTTTTCATAGAGAGGCTGCAAAAAGTATATTGTTTCATATATAATATTATTGGGAGTGAGTAGTCGTGGGATAATTTAATACAATGCTGATAACAAATTTAATGGTTTCAAATTCTTGCAACCAATGTCAAGAACATTAAACAAAAAAAATCAAAGAAATATTTAATCTGTGCTTAAAGTAAGATCAGAAATTAATTTCAAGACAAATTCCAATTGCTGTTCGCGGCTGAGGTCTGAATTATCCAACAAAATAGCGTCATTGGCTTGTGTAAGCGGATTTTCTTTCCGATGTGCGTCTTCGTGATCACGGTAAATTAAATTGGCTTTCACATCCCCGAAAGCGATGTGCTGACCCTTCGAAGAAAGTTCATCGAATCTACGCTGCGTTCTGATATCGGTATCTGCTGTCATAAACAGTTTCAGTTCTGCATCCGGAAAAACATTGGTTCCAATATCCCTTCCATCCATCACAATACCTTTATTTTTTCCAAGATCCCGCTGTATGGCAATCATTTTAACGCGTACATCATGAATCGCACTCACCTTACTCACATTTTCGGAAACAACCATCTGGCGGATCTCCTTTTCAACATTTTCACCATTCAAAAATGTTTCAGAAGATTTTGTGGTAGGATTAAAATGAAAAGAAAGATTTATTTCATCCAATAATTTAACAATGTCACTTTCCTGAAAACTATGATCTTTGATCAAGCCTTTTCTAAGGGCAAAAAGCGTAACACAGCGGTACATTGCACCGGAATCGACATATGCATAACCTAATTTTGATGCTAACGCTTTTGCAATCGTGCTTTTTCCACACGATGAATGCCCGTCAATTGCAATGGTAATTTTTGTCATAAAGCGATGATTTCCTAAGGACAATAATACTCATTTTTTTGTTCAATAAAAACTATTGAGCAGCAGGAGATTTGAACTTTTTTCCGTAAAAACTGTTCAAATCGCAGCTGATAGAAAAATTGTTGGAGGGACCGGCAAGGTGGTATACTGCTCTTCCATAACTGAAATGAAATTTATAGATCCTGAATCCGAAACCAAATGAAATACCCGCCATTCCTTTTTTCTCGGGGATCTTTAATTCTTTTCTCCGCTGGTAATTATACCCAACACGCAAAAACAAATTTTTGGTAATAATGAACTCGCCTCCGATAACCACATGACGCATAAATTTATCCGCCCATATTTTCGTTTTGTTCTGCTTGATCGGCTCACCGGTTAAAGGATCTTCTGTTAATGGTGGATTCGCAGGATCAATATAAGTCAGATCCCACTTTTCAATATTTTCGTACACGATCGATAAGCGGAATGGAACATGTTTCGGTTTTTTGGAGATTCCGATTTGCACTTCGAAAGGAAGCTTTTCTCTATTACCTTCCACGTATGGTTTCCATTGACGACCCATATTTTTGATCACAAGTGCGGCTGCAAATCCCTGAGACGGACGAACGTATGTTGCTGCAACATCAAGCGCTGAACCCCATGAAGAATATGATTCCAGCTGTGAATAAATTGTCTTTAAAGTAGCACCAACCGTAAGGTTACTGTCAATAATAGATCGTGCATACGCGAGGTTAAAACTCATTTCACTCGCTCCGAAAGTTCCATCTGTGTTCCCGATCTCATCGGCACGAATAAACTTTCCATAATCGAGGTAATGTATCCCCGCACTGAAATTTCCGATCTTATCAAAATGTTTCGCATAGGCCACATAACCATAATTAATGTCAGCAAAATAATTAATATAGCTCAAAGCAACATTGTTACTCATGGAATCCGAAAGGAGCGATGGGTTGATCAGAGAAACATTCAGGTCGTTATCCTTCACCGGAATAAGATTGCCACCCAGAGCAGAAACTCTTGCAGAAATCGGCAAATTGAGAAATTCGTAGGTATTATTACCGCCCACCTGAGCAAGAGCTGGAGAAGCTAAAACAATTGAAAATAAAAGGAAAAGTACTTTTCTGATCTTCATCAATACAAATATAAATAAAAATATCCGTCTTATAAACGATAAAAATAGCGTTTTATTACACCTCAGTAAAATGAATAAAAAAACGGAGTGCAGATTGTCGCGCTGACAATCTGCACTCCGATTCATTCGGTTCATAAAAGAATGAAAAGATTACTTTTTCTTCGTCTCAGCATCAAAGGTCAAATCGATCGGAGAAGCAACTTTTTCCTTTAATAAAGCCAACTTCACTACATCAATCATTGCTTCCACGTAATGAAATTTCAGATCCTTGATATAGTTTTTTTTGATATCTTCAATATCCTTTTTATTATCAATACTCAAAATAATCTCTTTAATTCCTGCACGCTTTGCAGCCAGAATTTTCTCTTTAATACCACCAACAGCAAGCACTCTTCCGCGAAGTGTTATTTCACCGGTCATTGCTAATTTACTTTTCACCTTTCGTTGTGTAAATGCGGAAGCGATGGCTGTTAACATGGTAATACCGGCACTCGGACCATCTTTGGGTGTTGCACCTTCAGGAACATGAATATGGATGTTCCATTTGTCAAAAACTTCAGGCTTCAAACCCAATATTGCACTGTGTGATTTCAAATATTCGAGCGCGATGATGGCGGATTCTTTCATTACCTCACCTAAATTACCCGTTAGTGTTAACTTCCCTGTTCCTTTCGTAATACTCGTTTCAATGAATAAAATATCTCCTCCTACACTTGTCCAAGCCAAGCCTGTAACAACGCCTGCCACATCATTTCCCTGATAACGGTCTTTGGCATGTGCCGGTCCTAAGATCTTGGCCAATTCCTTTTCTGTCACATTCACATTGTATTTTTGCCCCATTGCAATCGATTTTGCAGCATGACGCACCACTTTCGCAATCACTTTTTCCATACCACGTACACCACTTTCACGGGTATAATTTTCAATGATATGCTCTACAACATCACTATTCAAATGCAGCTGATCTTTTCTTAAGCCTTGTTCTTCGAGCTGTTTCGGGATCAAATGACGTTTTGCGATCTCCATTTTCTCTTCGATCGTATACCCTGTAATTTCAATGATCTCCATTCTGTCGCGCAAAGCAGGTTGAATAGAACTCAAGGAATTCGCTGTGGCGATAAACATCACGTTTGAAAGATCGTAATCCAATTCCACATAATTATCATAGAAGGAGTTGTTTTGTTCAGGATCCAATACTTCTAAAAGAGCTGAGGAAGGATCACCATGAAAATCGTTCCCGACCTTATCAATTTCATCTAAAATAAAAACGGGATTTGATGATCCTGCCTTTTTAATATTTTGCAATACTCTACCTGGCATTGCGCCTATATATGTTTTACGGTGACCACGAATTTCAGCTTCATCACGCAAACCACCTAAGCTCATGCGGATATATTTTCTACCAAGACTTTCGGCAATACTTTTTCCTAAAGATGTTTTACCAACTCCCGGAGGCCCATAAAGACATAAGATCGGAGACTTCATATTTCCTTTCAATTTTAAAACAGCTAGATGTTCGAGGATACGTTCCTTCACTTTCTCCATTCCAAAATGATCTTTATTCAGCACCTTTTCAGCTCGTTTCAAGTCGAAATTGTCTGTTGTATTATCATCCCATGGAAGATCTAATAATACCTCCAGATAATTTGTCTGAATTGAATATTCAGCCGCATTCGGGTTCATCCGTTCTAATTTTACGATAGCTTTTTCAAATGCCAGCGACACCTCTTTACTCCACTTCTTTTTTGCAGCGCGAAGTTTCATTTCTTGAATGTCCTGTGTGAAATTATTTTCACCTAATTCTTCCTGAATGGTTTTCATCTGCTGATGCAAAAAATAATCGCGTTGTTGCTTATCAAGATCCACCTTTACTTTCGACTGGATTTGATTCTTCAATTCAAGCATCTGCAATTCCTTTGTGAGATTTGAAAGAACCATGGTAGCACGTTCTTTGAGATCGATAACTTCCAGCATTTTTTGTTTCTCTTCTACAGGCGCATTCATGTTAGAAGAAATAAAATTAATCAGGAAAGAAGGACTTTCTATATTTTTTAGTGCGAAACCAGCTTCACTTGGGATGTGTGGACTTTGTTTAACTATTTGAAGAGCAAGATCCTTCAGTGAAGAAACAAGCGCATCAAATTCTTTATCATCTTTTTTAGGACGCGTTTCAGCAAAGGCAGTAATTGCAGCCTTCAAGTACGGTTGTGTCTGTTTAATTTCTTTCAGCTCAAATCGTTTTTTCCCTTGTATGATAACGGTTGTATTA
>CAMCYR010000080.1 GCA_945885475.1 Chitinophaga pinensis | reverse complement strand
AATCTCTTCTGTGGAAATTGTTTGTATCTAATTGGTAGCTAAAGCCCGATAAATTTATCGTTGTTCCATCATCCGAGAGGTTGAATTTTTTGATACGGTTGCTATACGTTTGTGTGAAAAGTGGGCTGGGAGGATCCGAATAACGTCCTCCGAAATTATGTCCGAATATCAAATAATAATCATTCCCGATTTTCCCCAATTCACCACCACAGATGGATAAATTTGTGTCTGCAACTTGCCTGATTGTTGATGCAATCGGTTGCGAATTCATAACCGCATTGATCATGTCATCAACATGCACCGCCGTTAGTTTTGGGAAGCTTACAAACATACTTGCAACACTATCATAACCATATCCGCCAACCATATATAAATAATTTCCATCATGAATATATTGCATGTTGGTTGAACGCATCGGATCAGCTATTGCTTTGGTAAGTTGATTGAGATCAGCAGAATAATATGCCCAAGTACTCGTATCTATTACTATTGCGGCATCGTTTTTATATTCCGCCGAAAAACCACCACTGCTGTTAAGTCCATGCATTCCATTGGTGCGGCCTCCAATAATTAACCATTTGCTCCCAGATTGCGCAAATGCAAACGAATGTAATGCTGGAAGCGGCGCTGTAATTACCGGTTCAATTTCAATTGTATAGGGCGGCAACTGGCCAAATTGTGCGAAACTATTACTTGCTCGTGTGATCGTAAAAAGTACTAGAAATAAAAATTTTGATAGACGCATAGTTATAAGTTATTGAAACGTAAATATAAAAACAATTTCTTTTATTTCCTTCTCCAATCCCCCTTTTTTCTAAAATTAAAAAGGTTAAATTCGTACTTTAATATTTTAATTTGAAATTCATTTTTTTAATGACAACCGAAGAAATAGCACATGCGCTAAAATTGACCGCTCAATTGATGGAGCTGCATGGTGAAAATCCGTTTAAAATAAAATCCATAGCGAATGCAGCCTATAAATTGGATAAAACTGATATTGATCTGCAAGGAAAGTCGCTTAGTGAACTTGAACTGATAGAGGGGATAGGGAAGGGGATCGCAGCAAAAATAAATGAATTACTTATAACTGGAAATCTTACTGAATTATCCGAATTGTTTCTTGCCACACCTCCTGGTGTGATAGAAATGCTAAAGATAAAGGGAATTGGCCCCAAAAAAGTTGGCCAGCTTTGGCGTGAACTAGAGATAGAAGGTGTTGGTGAACTTTTATATGCATGTAATGAAAATCGATTGCTTGCACTCAAAGGTTTTGGTGCTAAAACGCAGGAGCAGGTAAGAAAACAAATTGAATTTTTTCAGTTGAATATTGGTAAATTTCATTTTGCATCCTTAGAAAAATTTGGATTAGATCTTGTTGATTTCCTGAAAAATAAATATCAAACCGAATTTGTTGCGCTCAGCGGACAGATGCGCAGAAAGTGTGAAGTGATTGATCTGGTTGAAGTAGTGATCGCTGTTAACGGGAATGTTTCATTTGATGAATTGGTGAATGAACGAAATGTGAAAATTAAAGTGATCACTTGTTCCGAAGATCAGTTTTATCCGATATTGTTTGAAACAACAGCAACAGAGGATCATTTGCTAAAAGCGGGATTTAAGAAGGGCTTGACGTATGTATCGGGATCAACATCTGTTCTTGACATGGAATCTGGTATCTATGCATCACTCGGTCTTCAATATATCGAGCCGGAGTTGCGCGAAGGTTTAACCGAAGTTTCATCTGCCAAAGAAAATAAAATTCCGAAGTTAATTGATTTGTCTGATTTAAAAGGAATTCTTCATAATCATAGTACATACAGCGATGGAATGAATTCATTAAAGGAAATGGCGGAGTATTGTAATGAGCTCGGTTACGAATATCTTGGAATCTGCGATCATTCACAATCAGCCTTTTATGCGCAAGGATTAAAACCCGATCGTGTGTTTGAACAGCATGCCGAAATTGACTTGCTCAATAAAAAGTTGTTCCCATTCAGAATTTTTAAAGGAATTGAAAGTGATATTTTAAATGATGGCTCCCTTGATTATTCGGATGACGTTTTGAAATCCTTCGATTTTATTGTTGCTTCCGTTCATTCAAATTTAAAAATGACAGAAGAAAAAGCAACGGCAAGATTACTAAAAGCCATCGAAAATCCCTTTACTACTATTCTGGGGCATCCAACCGGTCGATTGCTGTTGTCACGGCCTGGTTATCCAATCGATCATAAAAAAATAATAGATGCATGTGCCGCTAACGGAGTGATCATTGAATTGAACGCGCACCCTTATCGTCTAGATATTGATTGGAGGTGGATACCTTATTGTTTGGAGCGAGGAGTTAAAATTTCTATTAATCCGGATGCACATGAAAAATCAGGTTATCACGATATGTATTTCGGAACCTGTGTTGCACGAAAAGGAATGTTGACAAAGGAGATGTGCTTTAATACTTTGTCATTAAGTCAAATGGAAACATACTTTGAAGGACGAAAAGGTTAATCGCAACTATTGTGTCATCTCGACCGAATTGGAGAGATCTTGCAAGTGGCTAAACTATATAGATTTCTCCGCTGCGATCGAAATGACAAACAAGTAACATTCTGGTCGAAACGACAAACAATGAACTTTGAACTTTCAAACTTTAAACTAACCTATGGCACTCATTAATTCAATAGCTTCCTGGTGGATGAAGAAAAGAATGCACCAGATCGAGCTTTTTATGAAGTACCCTGAAGATGTTCAGAATGAATGGCTTTTGAAGCTGACGCAATCTGCAAAGGATACAGAATGGGGGAAAGCGCATGATTTCAAAAATATTTCTAGTCTGGAACAGTTTAAAAATAATGTTCCATTGCAGGATTACGAATCACTAAAGCCTTTTATTGATAGAGTGCGCAGAGGCGAGCAGAATATTTTGTGGCATTCTGATATTAAGTGGTTTGCAAAATCATCGGGTACAACAGCTGATAAAAGTAAATTTATTCCGGTAAGTGAAGAATCACTCGATGATTGTCATTATAACGGTGGACGCGATATGATAGCGATTCATTGTTCATTGACCCCGGATACACATCTGTTTACTGGGAAAAATCTGGCATTAGCGGGTAGTTTGGTTACAGATCAGTTCGGGAAACATGAATCACAAAACGGAGATCTGTCAGCTATCGTTATCAATAATTTACCGGTATGGGCAGAGTTTTTTCGGGCGCCTGATCTGTCAATAGCGCTGTTAGATAAATGGGACGAAAAACTTGAAAAAATCGCGAAGGCAACCGTTAACGAAAATGTAGTGAGTCTGGCCGGTGTTCCTTCATGGATGCTACTGATCATGAAAAAAGTATTGGCTGAATCTGGAAAAAAATCAATCGCTGAAGTGTGGCCTAATTTAGAGGTCTATTTTCATGGCGGAGTAAATTTTAATCCTTATCGTGATCAGTTTAAAGAAATATTTAATAAACCCGATATTAATTATTTAGAGTTATACAATGCCACTGAAGGTTTTTTTGGGATTCAGGATCAAAGAAATTCAGAGGAGCTGCTGCTGATGCTTGATTATGGAATTTATTATGAATTTATTCCTACTGATATAAATACGGACGAAACACTCTCTTTGAGCGAAGTGATGAAAGATGTCAATTATGAAATAGTGATTTCAACCAATGCCGGATTATGGCGATATCGATTGGGTGATACGATCAAATTCACTTCCTTAAATCCATTTCGTTTCAAAATAACTGGAAGAACGAAGCATTTTATGAATGCGTTTGGTGAAGAAATAATTGTTGATAATGCCGATCAAGCCCTAGCAATTGCCTGCGAAAAAACAGGCGCTAGAATTGCGGAGTATACAGCTGCTCCTATTTATATGAATGGTAATGATAATGGAGCCCATGAATGGTTAGTTGAGTTTGATCTGCATCCTGATAAGATTGAATATTTTACTGAAGTTCTGGACAATGCGCTGAAATCAATCAATTCGGATTATGAAGCGAAGCGCTATCAGAATATCGCACTAAAACAACCTCTTGTTAAATCTTTGCCGGCCGGTACTTTTTATAAATGGCTGCAAGCCAAAAATAAACTAGGTGGTCAGCATAAAGTTCCACGACTTAGCAATGATAGAAAATATGTAGAAGAGATTCTAAGCTTTATTGAATAATGCCCTAAAACGTTTTTTTGGACTGTTTCTTGTTTATGATTCCTTTTAGTTACTTCGACTTGGCTTTTCAATTTATTATCTCTGAAAAAGTTAGGAATTTTTAAAAATGAAACATGTAAATTGATGGATGCTTGTTTTAAATCTTGTTGGCATCAAAAATATAAAGGTCATCCCTGCGGCGTCGAGGTGATTTATTTCTATCTTAGGGCTTGAATGAAAAATCTTCTTTTAATTCTATTATTTATTTCCACTGTCGGCTTTTCTCAAGGCAGCTTTACACGCATTGCTTCAATTGAAGCTAAATGTGATTTTTTTACAAGCGATAATCAAAGTAATGTATATGTGGTTAAGGCAAACGAGCTTTTTAAATAC
>CAMCYR010000079.1 GCA_945885475.1 Chitinophaga pinensis | reverse complement strand
AATGATCCGTATGGAAGAAATCTGTGGGGAGTACCTCCTCAAGGATGCGCCGATTACGCTTTTCAGCAACATATTCACAAAAGTTTAGATATTAAAAACGGAAGATATGCAATTCTATGGCCTCACGGAATTTTGTTCAGAGATATGGAGGCTGAAATGAGACGAAAAATGGTTGCAGAAGATCAAATTGAGGCTGTAATAGGTCTTGGAGCAAATCTTTTTTATAATTCTCCTATGGAAGCAATGATTTTGGTCGGAAATACAAATAAACCCAAGGAGCGTAAAGGGAAAGTAATATTTATCAACGGAAAAGATGATGTAATAGACAATAAAGGACTTGCGTATTTAACGAAAGAACATATTGACAAATTTTTTAATGCCTTCATAGAATATAATGACATTCCTCATTATGCAAAAGTTGCAACAATCGAAGAAATTCTAGGATTTGATGGGAATATGAACATAAATTTCTATGTAAAAAGAGAAAACGTGAATCATGACTTATCATTTGGAGAAGCATACCAAAAATGGAATGATAGTGGTGTACAACTCAAAGAATCTATTTCCCACTTATTTAAAGTTTTGAAGTAAAATGGAGGAAACAATCGAAAAATTAGCGATGGAGCTACACCTGGACAAATCTAAATGGATCTTAACGAAATTTGGAGATGTTGCAATACAACAAAAGCAATCTGTGGATAGGGAAAATACTGAACTGATGCTTTATGTTAAAGGTGAACACATGGGTTCTGAGGATCTTCACTTGCGCGAATGGGGCGAATTAACAGATGAGTATTTAGGACCAGCCTTTATTCGGAAATTTGAGAAAGGTGATATTCTTTATGGTTCACGAAGAACTTATTTGAGAAAAGTTGTAATTGCTCCATTTTCAGGAATTACTTCAAATACGACGTTTGTTGCAAAAGCAAATGAAGAAAAGATTGATAAAAGGTTACTGCCATTTGTTATGATGTCTGAGGGCTTTACAGAAAATTCAATTCGTAATTCGAAAGGATCAGTTAATCCTTATATTAACTGGAAAGATATTGCCAACTACGAATTTCTCCTCCCACCCAAAGAAGAACAAGCTAAACTAGCGGAGTTGTTATGGGCAATGGATGAGGTGATTGAGAGGGAGAAATTTGTATTTGCGAAGTTGGATAGGGGATATGCATCATTAAGAGAAAAAAATTCTCGAAATAAAATGAATAATATTGTTTTAGGAGATCATGTTAATATTTTATCTGGTTATCCATTTAAATCTAAATTGTTCAACAATGACAATATTGGTATGCCGCTAATCAGAATTCGAGATATCAAAAAATCGAAGGTAGAAACATTCTATAGTGGTGATTATGATACTAATTTCATTATTTCTAAAGGTGATTTAATAATTGGCATGGATGGTGATTTTATTATGAATTTTTGGAGTGGTCCTAAGGCACTTTTAAATCAACGAGTACTAAAAATTACCCCAAAAGAGTTAAAAGATGATTCTATTCTAAGATATTTAAATCATTATCTACAACAAGAACTTGATCGAATAAATAGAGGGGCTGGGGCAACAACTGTAAAACACCTTTCAGTAAAGGATGTGAAAATGATTAAATTACCTTACCCTAAAAACGGTATAAACAATGTCATAAGGGATTTAGATCTATTTACAACAAGTAAAATCGAATGTTTTAATAAAATTAGGCACTCTCAATCCCTTCAAAAAAGTTTAATTAACCAAGTGTTTTAGGGTATGGGAAAACGAGCATTATCACCACTTCAATTAGCATATAGGGAGTTTTTTCTTGCTACCTTGGAGGAGTATAATGTAAAATCACCAGCATCTTTAATTTACGAGGAGAAAAGGAGATTTTTTACTCAAATTAAATCGGGTTGGCAAGTAAAAAAAAACGAACTAAATAAGAAAATACCACCCAAAGTACCTCCCACTAAAAAGGAACAATACGCCAAGTTAAAAACCCCTCAATTAACTATACCACTCGAGCCAAGAGTAACAAAGACATATCCGAAACAAAGCAGTAGCGCAAAACAATATATTGTTTCAACGCCTAATAGTGAGCAAACAGATGAGTTGAAAATCAATTTCTTCCCAAATAATTTTTTTGAGCAAGAAACACCGTATTCCTATCCTGTGGTAAAAATGCCGCAACAAGATGCTTTTTTAAAACTCCCACGAATCGGAAGAGCACTTGGTAAGGGATTTAAAGAAGATGCATTTTTGAGAGCAATCAAAGAATCTATAACCGACATTTCTATTGCGGATGATTTTCATTTGGCCATACCTTTTTTCAATCGCCCATATGAACCAGATATAGTTCTGTTCGATAAAGAACTGAATTTATATATTGACATTGAAATAGATGAGCCTTATGACGGATATTACCGTTTCCCAACACACGAATTAGAAAAAGACGATACACGTGATCTATTCTTTACAGAAAGTGGATGGGTAATCATTCGTTTTACAGAGAAACAAATTCATTTACAAGAGCAGGAATGTGTTGCTTTTATCAAGGATGTATTGAATTCAATTCGATCCTATAGTTTAGACAATACTTCGAATTGCATAGTTGAAGAGCAATGGTCTTATTCTCAAGCCATACGTTGGGAAAAAGAACACTACCGAGAGAAATATTTAGATATAAATCGATTCAATAAGCACAATTCTTTTAAGGAAATTTCTGTTGATGTTAAAGAAATCGAATCAATTGAATCAAAATTAAATCGAACAAAAAAGTTAAAAACAGAATCACATCAAGATACAATTGCTTTTGAAGATGAAGCGCATATTTATCACCATCCAAAAGATGCTACCGGTAATGCTGAATATATTTCAGTTACTACCTTAATTGACCGTTTTTTCCCTTTTGATATTGACAGGTATATTGAGGGCAAAGCCACAAAAGAAAATAGGGAGCCGAAAGAGGTTTTAGATGAGTTTCTAGAAAACAGACAAGAAGCGGCCGATAAAGGAACTGAAATGCATAAGAATATTGAACAATTTTTCATTGGAAAACCTCATGTTTCAAGTTCAAAAGAATTTGAATTATTTTTAAAGTTCTACCAAGAGGTTATTCTAAAATTAGGCTTCGAATTTTATGAAGTAGAGAAAAGGATTTTATTAGAGGATTTCAATATTGCTGGAACAGCGGATGCCCTTTTTAAAAGACCAAATTGCGAGGAATATGTGCTTTTGGACTGGAAAAGAAGTAAAAAATTAGTAGTAGATGGTTATCCCAAAAAATATGGATATGGATTTGCCTTATCGGAATTGAATCACTTGGATAATTCCAGTTTTTACAAATATGCTTTACAACAAAATATTTATAAATATATTCTTGAGAAAAATTACGGTTTGAAAATTTCAAGTATGAATTTAATAGTGTTGCACGAAAACTATGATAATTATTATCGTGTGGATCTACCTGTTTTACAACGAGAAATAAAAATAATTTTTAATTCTCTTAACCATAAAATTTAAACTATGTCAGTATTAGAAGATTTTAGACATGCTATCATTATCCAACAGCGCAAAGACGATGAATCGTATGAAGAGCAAATGAGACTAACTGTTGATGAACGAGTAGCAAAAGGGATCACCATGACTAATTTAACCATTGAATTTGAATTTCATGATGAACCAAGGCCAAATCCATACTGGGGTTTCTTAAATTATCCGCAAGAATATATTAAATCTGCAAGAATAAGTTGTGATATTAATATTTCAAAATTTAGGGTTGGTGAGCAAGTTATTTTAAGTAATGGTAGTCATAAGTTTAAAATGGAAATTATTGAAGATACGATTCATAAATTCGTAGTTGCACCAAATGATTTTGACGGAGAATACTGTTTTATTGATTCAGAAAATTATGTTCGTAATAATTGGCAAATTAACATTGTTAAAACTGACTTAACTTCAAAATTGTTGAATGCCACTGCAAATAATCTTTCAGGTGATCCAATACGATTGAGAAGAATTGAGCAATTATTTGGAGGGATTATGACAAATGCTTCAACTTCACAGTTTGGGTATTCTCAATTGAATAATTCTCAAAATAGCGCTGTTTCTAAGGCACTTTCTATGAATAATTTCCATTTAATTCAAGGACCTCCAGGAACTGGTAAAACCAAAACAATCGCTCATATTGCAAAAGCACTCGTGAATTCAGGGAAAAAGATATTCATTACGGCTCCAACACATACCGCCATAAACAATTGCCTTAATGCTATCGCATCAGAAGTAAATGACGCATCTAAAGTGGTTAAGATTGGCGAGAAATATCAATCAACTGAAATCTTGAATAATGACAACATAACACGAAAAGCAAGACTTAAAAAATCTTCTTATTCATTCGAAAGACAATTAAGTCAGAATGGAATAATCATAGGAGGAACCCCATATTGCTTTTGTTATCCAGCATCTAAGCGGTTAGAAAATTGGGAATTTGATGTTGCAATTATTGATGAAGCGGCTCAAATGAGTATTCCATTGGCTGTTTCCATTATGTCAAAATGTGATAAATTCATTTTCGTAGGTGACCATAAACAACTTGATCCAATTGTACCTTCGAATACTGGATTGTCAATGTTTAAAGAATCTATTTTCGCTAAACTAGCAAGGCTTTATCCATCAGATATTTCTTTATTGAACATTTCTTATCGATTAAATGAAAATTTGATAAGAATTCCGAATCAGCTATTTTACAATAACCAATTGCGCTCTGATAGTTCAACC
>CAMCYR010000078.1 GCA_945885475.1 Chitinophaga pinensis | reverse complement strand
CAACCTGACCGATGGTGTTTGTCATTTCAATTACAACATCTTCGCTAACTGATAATTCATAAGAAATAGTAATAAATGCACTAGCCGGATTCGGGTAGATATTTATTGCAGATACAGTTGTGTACTCATCAATTCCTACGGATGCTTGTTCATAGAGGTAATAATCGTCTAATGCACTTTCCACTAAACTTCCACCACTTAAATATGCTCCTGTGATCAAACTGTCGGAAGCCATAAAACGCATCTGAACAGAAGAACTAAGTGGGAGATAATCAGTTACTCTGAAAGCAAATCTTCTCCAGCTTTTATCAGAAACATTTGTTCTTTCAACCATTACCCAGTTCACACCATCATTCGATATTTGTGTTTCCCAATAATCGTTTTCCGGATTAGCTCCAGAATTATTGCTATACCAGCGATAATAAGTTAAAATAGGATTTGTGTAGGAAGCCAAATTATAGATAGGTGATTCGAGGGTTGTAATACCTGCATCAACATCATTTGTACCTAACCCAGAAGTTGTATTGGGCGCATTGCCTGTGATTGCGCACATGGATCCACCGGCTGTATTTTGAGTTCCCGGTTGAACAATTGTTGAGGGTGTCCCTGGAGTTCCGAAGGAAGCGACAGGAACATCAACGAGCCAAATACCAGTTGTTGCATTATCAGAGGGAATACCTTGTCCCCAAGCACCAAAATTAGCATCAAAGTCTTCTTCCTGCACAAGCGACACTCCATTTAGAATATAATATGGAATGTTCGGGATGATGTCGTCAGCTGCGATAGGTTCTACCAAACTCAGGGTACCGCCAGTCCCTTCTAAACCTAAATAATAACCGATAACGGTTCCGTTTGGTTGAGCCGGAATTGTTGTTGTATAATTAATGCCGCCCGTGTTTGTCATAGTTGTACCATTCCAAGCACCTAGACGGTTTATCTTATAGAACATTTTTACGGAGCTTAATGCCCAGGGATACGTTACGCTAACAGACGCATTGATTGCAATACCAGATGTAGCAACAGAGGCCAAAACAGGAACGTGCGTAATAATTGCATTTGACAACAAAGTTATACCATGCAAATCAAAAGCGTCAATAATAGCATTGTCATTCGGTGTTCCGTTTGTAATGTTATTATCTCCTCCGTTTGAAGGAACATCATCGGAAGTTAATGTCTCTATTAGAATATCAACATAAACTTGTCCTTCAGTACCATCGGGACCGGTAATTGTAGCATAAAAAGTTTCTTTGTACAAATTCATCATTTGTTGAAGATTCCCGAAATTTAAATTTGTATCCCACCAAGCACCGGCAATAATTTCACCATCAGCATGCACTTCACCTACCAGATCCTGCGGATATACTTTTTTATTGATATCATAACGTCTAACAACAACAGTTGGATCAGTATCATCAAAACCGATTCCAAGTATAGGACTTGCTGTGATTCCTAAAGCCCAGATATCAGCATACCCTTCACCCATAGCGCCATTATCAAATGAACCTCCTTGAGATGCGTAGAATTTATCATTGATACCATGTCCATATTCGTGATAGACAACATCTCCAACTTGAGCAAGAGAATTACAGCCGCCCCCCGAAGCATAAAAATTAATTGAAATACCATTATAAAATGCGTTACATGTAGCTGTTGTAATATCTACGTTTGTTTGTAAAGGATTGTCCATGTCAGTAAAGGCTGGAAACTTTGTTTTCATATAGTCATGTACAATATTGACATGATAATAAGCTGAAATTTCTCTTATATTAGCACTTGCATTGAATGAATATGTATTTGTTCCCGGATTTGCAGTCGCGGTAAATGTAGGTGTTGTCGTTCCTGTTCTTACTTTTGACCATAGTCCTTCCAAAGAAAACGTGACACTTGTTGGGGAAGAACTTGGCAAACCAACGTATCCAACACTATCCGTATTATATGTTGAACCGCCTTCAACCATTTTCAGATTACGCAAAGGTTTTACCAAAGCAGGATCATAGGGGTTTGTGGGATAGACAGTTCCTGTAATCGTTATGTCAGTAGCTGCAGGAGGTGCAAGAACCGGAGCAGGATGCGATCCATAGTGTAAAACTTTGTTTGTGCGGGAAATAATCGCTCCGTTTGTTGCATCTACCAAGGTAAGGTATTTTGCCGGAATTCCTTGCGCATCTTCTGTTTCAACAGTAACTTCATATACTAGTTTGTAATTGTTCTTTTTGAATTCAGGTATTGGCAAAATAAATAAAGCACTGTTTAATGTAGACTGCACAACTGCATCAAGAATACCTGCTCTTGCAAAAGTAACCGCATCACTTCCTGAAATTATTGGGGTTGTTGATATGCTTATGTCATTAAATACATCGCAGCCAAAAGTCACTACCTTCCCTGATGGTGTAAGTTTTACGTATACATCACTGTTTAATACTTTTAATCCAGCGTGGATCTGGTTGAAATGTACATATTGATAGTTTTCGGAAACACCGCTCCCTGTAAAATTCAATTCAGATACAGGAATATTAAATGCTGAAAGTTTTGAGGTAATAAAATTCATCGCTTTTGTTTGAGGGTCCATCCCGAAAACGGGAATTGGAGTACCGAACGCACGATGAGGCTTTGCATTCTCTTCGTTAAAAACTACATACCAGGTTCCATTTGCTGTTACAAAGTTCTTCCACTCATTGCTTTCACGCAATGCTTGTTGAAAAGCAATATCCGGTTTACGTTTCGTATTCTTAATATAACGGACATCATTTTTATTAGCGTTTGATATAACGCCACCCTCGGATGCTGATAAGCCCATAGATGCGCACATTATCATAGCAATTGTGTGAAATTTAATATTCATGTAGCTTTGGAATTTTAATTTAGTATTGATATAATCGAATAAACAACCCATTAGATATAGTCGATATTCTTTTTTTGTATTTTTTTAAAAAGTACCGATGTAAAACTTAATTATGTTTCAGCTTTTAAAAAAATTGTAGCGACTTATTCCTTTATAAATTTTTTCACTGCTCTACCTTTTTTCGAATCGATGATTAAAACATATATTCCGTTTGGCAAGTCTGCCATATCTATTTGTTGATGTTGATATGGTGTTTCATTTGTTATCACTTTCATTTGTTTACCTGTTACATCAACAATTTCCAAATTGTAGTTTTCATTCTCAGGAAGAATTGAACTGATTGTTAATTGCTCTTTACATGGATTCGGATAAATAACCCAATGGTCAGAATTGTTAACCATTTCAGAAATTCCAGTAGATAGATTTTCTTGAATCAATAGACTGGACAAGAATATTTGGTCCCCAGAATTTGTTCCATTGCCATTAGCCGCATTAAAGGCGCCGTATAAAATAGCATTTCCGCTACCGGCAGCTGGTGCAATCCAATCAAATGTCCATGTTTTTGAACCTGTACCGGCTGTTCCTGTAGATTTATGTGTAATGTATTTTGCTGTGGTGCCTACTAATTTTGTTTCCGTTGCATTTGTAACTACCAATGTTCCTTTTTGAGTAGCAGTTGTTCCCTGAGGTGAAATCTCGAACCCGTATTTATTTATACCAGCAACAGCTATGGTTGCTGTAATTGTATAGGTATTACCCGGTATATAACCGGTAACAGGCACATTGCTAGTAATTAAACCCGCTGAAGTTGTTGCTACTCCAGAATGGCATCCCGTGCAATTAGATCCATCTCCAGGGGATCCTGTTTTTCCAATAGGAGCTCCTCCTGCATTACTATGTGCAGGTGATAAAAGATCGCTGATGCAGATTGTTCCTACGGCTAATACCAGTGAGGAAATAATTGTTTTCTTATAAATGTTCATATGAATTTAAATTTAATTTTTTTATAAAAATAATGATAAATATAGTAAATGGAATGATGCTATTTTAATTTAATGTTTAAGATTGCAAATATTTCTTCATAAATCAGACGCAAATCTTTAAACCATCATAAGCGAGTAGAATGTTTTCAGGTAATTCTTTTTCTACATCAGCATGTAAGCCCAATTGATGTGAGATATGTGTAAAATATGCTTTTTCAGGTTTTAATTCATTCACTAATTCAATTGCCTGATCTAATGTGAAATGAGAAATATGGGGTTCTTTCCTGAGCGCATTCAAAACAAGAATTTTCGAGTTTTTTATTTTTTCTTTTTCCTTGTCGGAAATATAATTAGCATCCGTAATGTAGCTAAAATCTCCGATTCTGAAACCAAAAACGGGTAATTTATAATGCATAACTTCAATGGGGATTATTTCAATACCTTCAATTGAAAAAGGCTTGTTTTCAAGAAGGTGAAGGTTTATTTCAGGAATCCCCGGATATTTAAAATCACTAAAAATATAGGCGAATTCCTTTTTGATGGCATCTTGTACATTCGCGGAAGCATATACTTCCATCTTTTTTTTGTTTACAAAATTAAAGGCTCTGATATCATCAAATCCTGCAGTGTGGTCTTTATGCTCATGTGTAAAAACAACTGCATCCATATTTTTTACATTTGCACGCAGCATTTGCTGGCGAAAATCTGGACCGGTATCTATAACAAAGGTCTTTCCGTTTATTTCTATCAAAACAGAGGTGCGTAAACGTTTGTCCTTGGAATCTGCTGATTGGCAGACGTTACAAGGGCATGCAATAATAGGGATTCCTTGTGACGTACCAGTTCCTAAAAATGTAATTTGCACTCTTTATATTTTTTTATTTTAAAAATCAACATTAAAATTTAGTCGCTAAGTTAACAATAAATAAACGGAACATTTAAAATAAATTTTGTTAAGTTTATACTTTGAAAAATATAATTATGGCATTTTGGAGACTGATTTCGGAGTTGGGTATCCGCCCCGATTATGATGATAAACTGATAAAAAGAATTCGCCTAACAAATCAATTTGGATTTGTTG
>CAMCYR010000077.1 GCA_945885475.1 Chitinophaga pinensis | reverse complement strand
TTTTGATCAAGCAAAAAAGTAAAGAAGAAATTTATGAAACGTACATCATTCTTCCGTTCGTAATTATTCTCCGGAGACAGATTACAAATCGAGCGTAATTTAGAAGTGCTTGATAAACTGTGTATGCCAGCCTAACACATAACACAGGTTTTACTCTGTTTCTCATTTAAGATAAAACTTACTTGTACATTTTTATCGAATTGGAAACAATTTAATGTTCAGTCCTTCATTGTTTGCTGAGACCTCTCCAGTTTATCGGAGCTCGTTTGCACAACTATTACGACTTCTGCTGACTTCTCTCTTGTTAGCTCGTAACTAGAAAGATCTCCCCCGGTAAGATAAATAGCCTTTGGTTTATTACTGCTGCATCTACATAATATCGTTTTTGAAATCTTCGGACTTTGATATGGTGTGCTATCTTATCCACGATATTTTGCCTCATATACAGTTTCTGCTTGGCCTGTCCTGAGCCTGTCGAAGGGTCAGTACAAACTTTTGTAGTCTCGCTTACTTCAGATATAACATTACTGTTATCACCCTTGCGACTTACTAATGCTTCGAGGTGTTAATTCGCGCACAAGAGATTTTCACTCTCTGGCTTTCTTTCATTAAATAAAAAGAACTATATTTACCATTCAGGGCACACACAGCGTGTAAGCAATATTGCCTTGCCGCAGGCGCAACACAAGGCAACATCGCCTACACGCAAAACGTTATGGGCAAGTTTATGAGAGAGATTGTTTATGTATTAATTATTATGTTTATTATACATAATTTAGTATTTTTGTTAAACATAAGTGGAAACCAGAAACCACTCGAAAAAAAGGGGCGTAATCCGAAAAGCCTTATTAGTAGGAAACAAAATTTAAATTTAAAAAATGGAAAAAAAATTATTCATCGGAGCATTATGTTGTTTATTTTTTGCAAATTATTCAAAGGCTCAATTAAAATTTAAGAATTCGCAAGACCATCCAATTCATGTTGCTGTTGCTTATTATGAAGATGACGCTTCATTTACAGGTTGGTTTTCAAGAGGCTGGTATGAATTAGAACCAGGTGAAACCAAAGTGCTAATTGCTGGAGATTTGGAATATAGCACTTATTTCTTTTACGCTTCTGATAGCGAAGGAGCTGAATGGAAAGGCGCTGGTAAGTATTCATTTATAGTGGATCCTGTTAATGCATTCGAAATTAAAAATGCAGATAAAGGTTATCAGCTTAAAGGTAATCGGACGACTAAGGCTTTTAGAAAAATAAGTACCGCAGGTGAAAAAAGTCACACCTTAAGTTTAGGTGAAGCCGAAGAGGAATAAGAATACCAGCCCATAATCGAGTAGACGGCTCCGCCAGCATTAACTGACGGAGTGCGCCTCTGACACCACTGTACGTAAGGTTCTCGTATACAGCGGTTCATTAAATTGTGGAGCTACTTTAAAGTAATAATCAAACATCGATTCATAGCCTTTCTTTTGTAACCGTGATAATGTAATTGTGGTTATTAAAATCGGACTTTGTGCTACTCGCCATCCTCCCATTCTCGTTCTACTCCACGCATACGCATGGTGTTTATCTACTCCTAAACGCATTAGATTTTTCCTTTTGCGTTCGATCTTCTTCTCCGCCGCGGCGGACCAAATACAATAGCGTAAACGATTGCGCGCAAATTGTTTTTGTATTTGCAATTTAGTTCAGTACATTTAATAAAGTTTTTTCGGTTAAGACAGTTTTGTGGTTATTAATTCTTCACCTCGCTTAGCTCTAAAACGTTAAGGCAAATTTAAAAAACGACATAACGGTCAGACACGAATAAATATTAACTTTGTAACTCTTAACAAACATTTACAACTGATAAGAACTAAAATAAAAAGTTGAGTCCAGAAACAACTTTAAAAAACGGGGCGAAACCGAAAAGCCAAACTACGAGAATCTCAATAAGAAATCAAATGAAAAAACCTTCAAATTTTCGTCTGCTAATAATTTCTCTTCTTTTTTTTCAAATTCAGGCCATAGGACAAAGTACTGAATGTGCAACTGATTACATTCATAATACACTAGTACAAACCGATTCTGTTTATCGGAAGCAAATACAATTCATTGAATCGCAAGTTGAAGCTAGTATTCAAAATCACTCAAATATTAAATTACAATCTACAATTTACACGATTCCTGTAGTTGTTCATGTTATTCATGTAGGTGAGCCGCTAGGAACAGGTTCCAATATTTCGGATGTTCAAATTCAACAAGCTATTGCAGGACTTAATGACCGCTTTAGCAATGCAAATGGTTTAGGCGTTGATGTTGAAGTGGAATTTTGTCTTGCAAGTAAAGACCCAAACGGTAATTCAACCAACGGCATTAACAGGGTTGATGGTTCAAGTGTTGCAAATTATTCAGCAAATGGAATAAAACCAACGGGTAATCCGTGCAGCGCAGCAATTGAAACTGCGATAAAAGACTTAAGCAGATGGCCTGTTTCTGACTATTATAATATTTGGGTAGTTAGCGAAATATGTAATGGTGCATTTGTTGGATATGCATCGTATCCAATTGGGGGCCTTTATGACGGATTGGTAATTGTTTCGACCTCTATGACAAGTACCAGTGGAACATTACCCCATGAAGTCGGTCATGGTTTTTTTCTTTATCATACCTTTAATGGTGATGGTGGTAATGTTTCTTGTCCAGTAGACACTAATTGTCTTATCAATGGAGATTATGTATGCGATACGCCGCCTCATAAGCAAGGCGATTGCGGTACAACTAATCCATGTACTTTGGCTGGTGTGTGGAATAACAGCCGGTATAATTATATGGCTTATTGCCCTTTAGTAAATAGATTTACACAAGGTCAGAAAGATAGAATGAGAGCTACAGCAATTGTTGCGCCCAGAGTAAGTTTACTAAGTTCAATAGGTTGCGAGCCTGTAGGCATTAATGAAAGTAGTAGTACTATATTTTCAGTTTATCCTAACCCTACAAATAATCAAATCAATGTAAAAACAGATGCGAAATTGTTAGGATCTGTTTACATTGTTTATGACAACATAGGTAAATTAGTTTTAACAGGGAAAATAAATTCCGAAAATACAGTTATTGAATTGGGTAATTTATCAGATGGTATTTATTTATTCAGTGTGGGAGAGCATTTGAAACAATCATTTAAAGTAATAAAAGAATAAAACTAGCGTATAACAGCAACAAGAGTGGCGGTTCAGTGGCTGAATGAAGCTTTGTGCTTCATACCAAGTACAGTGGTTGCTGTACGTTTTCGTCCCCGAAATCGCCAACTTTTTTAAGCCCCGAAACATTATATGGCTTCGCTATAACAACGGTTTGGCTATCTATCTGCTGAATTGCTTCTATAAAAAATTTATGCAAAGATCAACATCAGTAATTCTATTTAACTTTTGTACTGAAAATTTACTAAACCGCCTATCTAAAAAAATTAAAAGAGATTTTCTTTACCAAGCCCTTGCGTTAGGAATAGTGAAAGTTCGACTCCAACGATTTCATTTTTTCAAGCACTTGACAAAATTCAAAGAAAAAAAAGAAAGTCAAATCACCTATTCATATTTTATTGGGAGTCGGACGATGTAGGCTTGCTTTATAAAAGCTCATCAAATCCGACGCTAAAAACACATGCGCCATTCAGGTTTGATTAACAAATAAACCCTACCTTGTATTCTGTAATGCTATCTAAAAAGAAAATACATCCAACTGAAAAATCAGGTTTTCACCCTCGCAACAAACATGGTGTGCGTTATGATTTCAAACAACTGATTGCCACCTGTCCGGAATTAGCAACCTTTGTGAAGCTAAACAATTACCAAGATGAATCCATTGACTTTTTTAATCCAGCGGCTGTAAAAACACTGAATAAAGCATTGCTCAAACAGTATTACGACATCGAAAATTGGGATATTCCTGAAAATTATTTATGTCCGCCCATTCCCGGAAGAGCAGAATATATTCACCATGTAGCTGATTTATTGTTGAACGACAACCCCGGTTTTCAAAAAGATAAACTATTCCCGGGCGAACGCATTATTTGTTTAGACATCGGCGTAGGAGCAAATTGTGTGTATCCTATTATTGGAATTAAAGAATACGGTTGGCATTTTGTCGGAACCGATATTGATATTGCTGCACTTGAATCGGCACAAAAAATAATTGAAGCCAATCCATTTTTAAAAGATAAACTAGAATTACAATTACAAGCCAACAAACGGAATATTTTTCAGGACATTATTCTGGAAGATGAATTATTTGATGTTACCATTTGCAATCCTCCATTTCATGCTTCATTAGAAGAAGCACAAGCAGGAACACTTCGTAAACTAAAAAACTTAACACATAAAAAAGTTACTAAACCAACGTTAAACTTTGGCGGACAAAACAATGAGTTGTGGTGTGAAGGTGGCGAAGAAAAATTTGTTACCGACATGATTTGGCAAAGTAAAAAATATGCTACCTCCTGTTTTTGGTTTACCAGCATGATTTCCAAACAATCGAGTTTAAAAAGTATTTACCGATTGCTTGAAAAACTAGAAGCCGTTGAAGTAAAAACTATTCCTATGATTCTTGGAAACAAAACCAGTCGCATGGTCGCTTGGACCTTCCTAAAACTCGAGAAACAAAAGAAATGGAAAAATGAACGATGGAAATAGTATTGACAGTCATACATTGATTTAACCCCATTTTATCTAATTTAATACTCAAAAAAGCCGACTTTTCAACTTTGAAGAACTTGCTTTTTTTATTAATCTCCTTCAAAAATCCTTTCTCAAATAAAATTTCAAGGCAGCATTACAAGGATTTGAAATTAGGAATTACTCTCAAACATAGCATTAAGATTGCATTAAACTGCGCCCATTACAATACAAAATATATTAACTTTGCTAAGCGCTTCGCAATTAAAAATTTAAAAAGAAACTCAAACGTAACCTTTAATTATATAGAAAATAACATGAAAAAATTTATGCTTAACATCCAATTAGATGGACTGGACAACGAAACAAGAATGAAACTACTTCCAAAAGAACAAGAACTTGTTAAAGAGCTTGAACAAAATGGGACAATTGTAGACACTTTTATCAAACTTGATATGTCAGGTATTTTTATTGTAGCAATGGCTGCTGATACGGACGATGTCCATTCAAAACTTTCAATATTACCGTACTATCCATATATGAAAATTGAAATTATTCCAGTGAGGGTGGTAAACAGTATTAATCAAGAAAACTAACTAATAAATCAGCTTGGTATTCAGTTTTT
>CAMCYR010000076.1 GCA_945885475.1 Chitinophaga pinensis | reverse complement strand
ACAATGCATTTATGATAAATCCTGGTATAACGGGGACAAAAAAACTGCTTGACGCACGATTGAATTATAGAAAACAATGGGTTGGTTATGATGGTGCACCGACAACCATTAGTTTAGGATTGCATAGCCGGTTTTTGAAAGGAAAGATGGGAGCAGGTTTGTATCTGATGCAGGATGAGATCGGTCCTTCAAAACAAACAAACATTGGTGCGAGTTATGCCTATCATTTACGTTTTCCGGATTGTGAATTATCAGCAGGGTTGGCAGGTAACTTCACAAAATATACCTTATTGGGAAATAAAATCACACTGCACCATAACCAAGATGCTTCCATTGATCAATCTCTCAGTAATAGCACCTGGGCAACGGATGCAAGTGTAGGAATTTATTTGTACAACGACAGATTTCATGTGGGCGCCAGCGGATTACATATAATACAATCTACAGCTGAATTTTACAAAAATGATACAACAAAAAAGGGTATCGTTAAATATGCAACTCAAATCAACTTCACATTGGGATATAAATTTTCTCAAAATCCGGATTATATCTGGGAAAGTACGCTGTATGGTCAATACGTAAAAGGCGCTCCAATTATGCTTGATTATACCTTGCGCCTACATTTTTTCGAGAAAGCATTTACAGGTGTGTCCTTACGAATACGCGATGCAGTTGCTCTACATGTCGGGTATACGCTTTTTGAAAATTATCAAATCAGTTATTCGTACGATATCCAAATCGGGGGATTAAAAAAATACAACAGTGGTTCTCACGAAATCATGTTATCCGTGAGTCATGATATTTTCAAGACAAAAAAAGGACGGGATAATAGTAAGTTTATAAATCAGAAATATGGTTATTTATTCTGATTTCAATAATGGATTTGTATCAATCAACAGAATAGATCTGCCTAGAACTTTTCATCACTCAATTATTTTATACTTTTCATAAGCTTCTGTCCGGTTACAAGAATTAAAATGCCACCATTCGGTCGTTATGCCCATAAATCCGGATGATTCCATCACATCGCGGAGAAGAGCCCGATTAAGTATTTGTATCCGTGTTAACCGACCTTCTTCCAGCATTCGCTCTTCTTCTCTCGGATAAGCCAGTTCGCCAAAATAATCGTAAGGTGTTCCCATATCCAATTCAAACCCGTGTTCGTCAATAATACTCAGATCAACTGCCGCACCAAAATTATGCAATGAACCATTGTTGGGATTCGAAACATATTTGGATCTTTCAGAATAAGGAACATCTATTGTATCCCACATTTTACGTTGAATACTCCTTGAACGAGCAGCATCATAAATGACCAAACTGTAAAAGGGAAATTGAGTTTTTAATTTCGATTGGGAAGAACTTAATTTTGCTGCAACATCAGGTTGTAGATAGCATTTATTAAAATCGCCGTATACATCAATTCCCAAAAAATTATTTTTAGTGGAATATTTCAAATCCACTTCAATAGTCGTATCAATTGTTTTAATATCAATCAATCCAGCTTCAATTATTTTAGCCTCTGTTTCACTAATGAATAAAGGAGATGGAATATAGTTTTCAGATAAAAAGGAGTCGGCAGCTACCTCAACAGCCTCTATCGTTTTAGCTTGCATGCTGATCGGAGTCGAATCGGTTGTTGCTTGCACAAAATAATCACAGGCCTCCAACATGGAGAGCAAAAGAATCAACAGGAATACTATGACCGTAGTTTTCTTCATTAATATCAACAAAGTTAGTGAATATAATATTCTTGCTTATTTTTGTAAAGAATGCAGAATAAAAAGTCAAGAGTTTTAATGGTCAGACCGATTCACTTCGGGTTCAACGAACAAACGGCCGGAAGCAATTCGTTTCAGCAATTGACGAAGTCGGTAACCGCTGAATCGATACAATTAAAAGCAATCGAAGAGTTTGAATTTTTTTCAAGCACGCTGATCGCTTCAGGGATAGATGTGCAAATTTTTGAAGATACCGAAGTACCGCACACACCCGACTCGATTTTCCCAAACAACTGGATTTCATTCCATGAAAACAAGGAGTTGGTTTTATACCCGATGCTTGCCGAAAACCGAAGATTAGAGCGACGCGAAGACATAATCAGCAGTTTTAGAAAAAAAGATACGACAGTAATCGATCTGAGCGAATTTGAAAGCAAAAATATCTATTTGGAAGGAACGGGCAGCATTGTTTTTGATTATCAATACAAAGTGGCTTATGCGAATATTTCTCCACGAACAGATAAAATGCTTTTCGAACAACTATGCAAGCAACTCGGGTTTCGAAGTAGTACGTTTAAAGCGGTAGATTCGGCCGGAGCCGACATTTATCACACAAATGTTTTGATGTGCATTGGAAATGGTTTTTCTGTCCTTTGCGAAGAGTGTATCAAAGATCCGAATGAACTTAAAAAAGTGAAAGATTCTTTGAAAGATTCCAACCATGAAATTATTTCCATTTCATATGATCAAATGAATTCCTTTGCCGGAAATATGTACCAGCTGAATAATTATAAAGGAGAAAGTTTTATCATTTTGAGCGAGCAAGCATTCAAATCGTTGCATGCTGAACAGATAAAGAAGCTTGAACACTATGGTAAATTGCTTCATTTCCCTCTTTATACGATTGAAAAATATGGCGGAGGCAGTGCACGATGCATGATCGCTGAAATAAAATAGTAACAAATTACAAATCAATCCACATATGGCTTCATTCGATATCGTAAATAAAGTAGATGCACAATTGCTCGACAATGCAATTAATATTGCACGCAAAGAAATCATTAACCGTTTCGACTTCCACGGTTCAAAGAGTGAGATTACACTTGATAAAAAAGCAATGCTGATCCATATTCTTACGGAAAATGACATGCGGATGGAGTCGATCATTGATATAATCCGTCAGCGGATGATCAAGCAAAACCTAAATCCTCTCTGCCTCGATTTCGGGAAAGAACAATTCGCTTCAGGGATGATGATTAAAAAGGATATCAAAGTAAAAGAAGGAGTAGATAAAGATGTGGCAAGAAAAATCATTAAGGATATTAAAGATTCGAAATTAAAAGTTCAGGCACAAATGATGGATGATCAAGTGAGAGTAACAGCAAAAAAGATAGACGACCTGCAAGCAGTAATCTCACTGGTCCGTCAAGGAAGCTATGATCTTCCTCTGCAATTTTTAAATATGAAATCTTAATTAGTTCAAACGGAAGAAGAAAAAGAAAACGGATGCAGCTGCATTTTTTTTGTTTACATCTTTCGCATATCCGATGGTTGAATAATTGCTATTCTGCAGTGTTCCGTCATTTTTAATATACCCCAATGTAGAATAATTTTTATCCTGAACGGTTCCATCACTTTTAATATATCCTAAGGTCGAATAGCTTGAATTCTGGATCGTTCCATCATCTTTGATATAACCAATAGTAGAATAAGAACTATTCTGAACTGCACCATCAGCTTTGATGTATCCAATTGTTGAATAATTTTCGTTTTGAACTGTTCCATCCGATTTGACATACCCAACAGTTGAGTACGATTTATTTTGAATGGTTTGTGCATATGAACGATTTGAAATAAATGCGCTACAAAAAAGAGCAAAGCAAAAAAATATTCTTTTCATAGTCAGGATTATTTATTTCAAATATAGAAAATCAAAGATCAAACGTCAAAAATTTTGGAATAAATATGATTAACCCGATAATAAAGGAAGTTATGGCCGCAATCAAAACGGCAGCTGCTGAAACATCTTTTACCTTTTTAGCGAGCGGATGAATTTGTGGAGAAACAAGATCTGTCAAAAATTCTACCGCTGTATTAATCATTTCTGTGATAAAAACTAAACCAATCGAAACAACTAGCCAGCACCATTCATTTAGATTCACGTTCATAAGAATTCCAGCAATAAGGACAATCAACGCGGCAAACAGATGAATCCAAGCATTGTGCTGCGTCTTGAAAAAGGTTCTGATTCCCTCAATTGCATAACCAAGGCTTTTAATTCTATCGATCATCCTAAAAGGATTAGTATTAATCTTCTTCATAATTATAATTTCAATCCAACGTCTAAAATGATCTGTGGATTCGTTTGAACACTAAAAATATCGCTAAACAGATAATTCCCTGCCCTGCAGCGAAAATCCACCAGTTGAATTCACTTGGAACATAGTTTTTAACTTCTTCGAACAGATCCGTATTACCCGAGATTGTCCAAACGACTTTATTTTCGGCATGACTTGAGAGGTAAGTAATATAATCCCAGACGAAAGAAACTATTAGCACCAAACTACCGAAAATAAAAAGTATCCATTCCATAAAACTAATTCGGATGTCTTTTCCAATTTCCTGAAAATAAAGCAAGACAAAAGCAAAAACAATCATAGACAGAGAAATGATGCAGGGAGCTAAAACCGGTCCTATCCAGGGAACTGGAATTAAAAAGAGAATATCCCAGGTAAAAAGTGAGTCTGGCCACTGAAGCAACAATTTTAAAAATACATAATAAAAGAGATCCCAGATTGCGAAACAAAACAAAAAGAAAGCAAAACGCTGAATAGCATTCTTGCCGGCCAACACTCCTATTCCAATTAGCATGATAATGGTTGCAGCCTCTCTCAGAAACTCGGTCAAGGCGATATCGGGAGAAACCGGGATGAGCGGAAACTCGAAGCCACCGACATAATAGATCTTACGGAGATAAACAACAACGGCAGTTTCCATAAATCCCATAGAGATACTAAAAAGTGTGAGCCAGCTTATTTTGTTTTTCAGTGATTCCATTGCTCGGAATTTACGTTAATAATATTCGCCTTGATATTTACATTCGGAAATGTATGCTGCAATGTTTGCAGACCTTCAGGAGTGATTTTTCCAATGGTTAATACTCTTAATCTTTTTAATGCCAATAGCGGAGCGTAACTTTTGATCCTATTATTTTCCCCGGAAATATCCAATACTTCAAGACGAGTCAGTTTTTGAAGTGGACTGATATCAACTAAATTATTGTTCCCCAAATCTAGTTCACGCAGCAATTGGAATGCTGGCATTTTATCTAAGGTATCGACCTGTGATCCGCGAAGATTCAGTTTTTCTAATTTTGGAAATAGTTTTAATTCAGATAGATCGTTCATGTTTCCATCTGTATACATGAACGAACGCAGGTTGTCAAACAAACGAAGTGGCTTCAAATCGATAAGGTAAGAATATTGAAATTCAAGAGTTCGAATATTGTCCTTTATTGCGACCAGGTCGGTATAAGTTCTTGTTTTTTCTGAACAATAAGA
>CAMCYR010000075.1 GCA_945885475.1 Chitinophaga pinensis | reverse complement strand
CCTTTTGGAAAGCAATCGTGCTTTGCTTTGTAATAAGTTCTGCATTTGGCAAACCACTTGTTTTGTAATACTGCAATGATTTTTGAGTTTTTAAATATTGCGAGTATGCACCTTCAATTTCAGCCATTGCATCGTTTTGTGCTTGTTTATAAAGAAATTCAGCATTTTGTTTTGAATATTCTGCTGCTTTTACTTTCGCAGATTGCGGTGCAAACCAAAGCGGAATACTGATTCCTGCTGAAAAACCTTGGAAACGATTTCCGTAATTGGCTAAAGGTGCAGTTGCATCATTTCCATAAGGAACTCCATATAAGGTTTGATTAAAGTATCCTAAAGTAATATCCGGCATCAAAGCATTTTTATCTACCCTTTTTTGATTTTCCGCTATACTAATTTGTTGTTTCATATAAACCACAAATGGATTCTTTGCTGCTAATGATGAATCAACTTGTAAACTTAAGGGAGCTTCTTTTAAGTCATTCTCATTGAATGGATTTACAGGAGAGGTCAGTAAGGCTTTTAATCTTCCTGCTAAAGCCAGTTTATCATTTTCCATTTGCATCAACTGATTTTCCACCTCTTTACTTCTTGCTTCGGTTGATGATTTTTCTAATAGATTTGTTTCTCCTGTCTTATAACGAAGCGCAGAGGCTTTAGCAAGTGCTTTATAAATACTATCCCTTCTCAACAATAATTCTTTACGCTGATTGAGGTTTAACCATTCATAATAAACTTGCTTGATTTGATAAACCACTTCCGCTTCCGTTAATTTCTTCTTCAAGACATTGCTTTCAGTTACCGAACCTGCCAACTTTGATTTTGCTGCAAAGGTTGTAGGGAAGGGAATAGATTGCGACACAGTTAAGTTGTTATCCTTATTTGCAAAGCTGTTGTATTGCCCATAAGTTAAACTTACATTGGTTTTACTGATCTCAGTAGAAGTCTTTTTTAAGTATTGACTACTTTTTACTTCTGCATCGGCAGCTAAAACCGAGTTGTTATTTTTTAAGCCTTTTGCAATCCATTCATCTAATGAACCACTATTTTGCGCTTGAACAGGATTGTTTGCAAACAATAAAATCGCTATTGCAGTAGGAACAATTGTTTTTGATGTTTTTGTTTTCATCTTTTCAAATAAAACGTAAAGAATTGGTAAGACAATTAGCGTTAACAGTGTTGCACTAATCAATCCACCTATAACAACTGTTGCCAAAGGTTTTTGAACTTCTGCACCTGCCCCGTGTGATATTGCCATTGGCAAGAAACCTAACGATGCAACTGCTGCTGTCATTACTACCGGGCGTAAACGAACTTTTACGCCTGTTAAAACTCGTTCCATTAAATCGTCCATTCCTTCTTTTTTTAATTGATTGAAATAACCTATCAATACAATCCCATTTAATACAGCCACACCAAACAATGCAATAAAGCCAACTCCTGCTGAAATACTAAATGGCATTCCTCTTAAATAAAGAGCAAACACACCACCAATGGCAGACAGCGGAATAGCTGTAAAAATTAGCAGGGCTTGCTTAAATGAACTGAATGTAAAGAAGAGTAGCATAAAAATGAGTAGTAATGCCACAGGAACTGCAATAGATAATCGCTCTTTAGCCTCAGTTAAATTTTGAAATTGCCCACCGTAAGTAATGTTATAGCCCGGTGGTAATTTTAATTCAGCATCCAATTTGGTTTGAATTTCTTTAACTACTGACTCCACATCTCTTCCTGAAACATTAAAACCAACAAAAATTCTTCTTTTAGTATTGTCGTGCGAAACCTGTGCAGGGCCTTCTTTATAACTTACATCTGCAATTTGATTCAACGGAATTTTCACTCCGTTATCAGTTAGTACATACAATTGACTTACATCGCCAATATCCTGTCTAAAATTTTTACTGAACCTTACTACTAAATCAAATTTCTTTTCTCCCTCTAACACCACACCTGCTTTTTCGCCAGCAAAGGCAGCAGTGATTACTCTGTTTACCTCACTAACCTTAATTCCGTATTGAGAAAGTTTATCACGTTTATAATTAACTGCAATTTGCGGTAAGCCTGCAACTTTTTCAATATTAGGGGTTCCTACACCTTCAATTCCTGAAATAAGTTTAGATACTTTATCAGCTTCAGTTGCCAACACTTCCATATCATCACCGTAAATTTTAATGGCAACATCCTGTCGAACACCTGTCATCAATTCGTTGAAGCGCATTTGAATAGGTTGAGTAATTTCTAAGTTCACGCCAACCAAACCACCTTTTAGCGTTTCCTCCATTTTCTCCATCATTTCTTCTTTGGTTTCGGCACTTGTCCATTCGCTCTTATCTTTCATAGCTACCATAATATCTGCACGTTCAATAGGCATTGGATCGGTTGGGATTTCAGCACTGCCTATACGAGTTACTACTTGCTTTACTTCGGGGAACGTTGACATTAAAATCTTTTCTGCTTTACTTGTTGTTTCAGTCATTTGCGAAAGAGATGTTCCTTGCATCATTCCAAACTCAATCGCAAAATCGCCTTCTTCCAATGTAGGAATGAACTCTCCACCCATTCTTAAAAACATAAAAATACTTACTGCAAACAATAGAATCGCTGAAATAATTATGATGCCTTTTCTTTTTAATGATTTTATTATTACTGGCATATACAATCGTTCTAAGAAAGCCATTATCTTATCAGAAATGTTTTTCTTATGATGAGTGTTCTTGCTCAAAAACAAGGCAGAAGCCATTGGCACATAGGTTAAAGAAAGAATCAATGCGCCAAGTATAGCAAATGAAACAGTTTGTGCCATAGGTGCAAACATTTTACCTTCAATGCCTACCAATGCTAAAATTGGCAAATACACGATCATAATAATAATTTCTCCAAAGGCTGCCGAACTTCTAATCTTAGTTGCCGATTGATAAACCTCTTCATCCATTTCAGCTTGTGTTAATTTGCCATTAGCAAAATGCTTATTAATGCTTCTACCTGTTATGTGATGCAAGGTTGCCTCAATAATAATAACTGCTCCATCCACTATTAAACCAAAATCAATCGCTCCCAAACTCATCAAATTACCCGATACACCAAATAAATTCATCATTGCGATAGCAAATAGCATCGCTAAAGGAATAACAGATGCAACCACCAATCCTGCACGAAGATTTCCTAACAGCAGAACCAAAACAAAGATTACAATTAAGCCTCCTTCAATTAAATTCTTTTCTACCGTACCAATAGCCCTATCAACCAATGCAGAACGCTCGATGTATGGGTCAATCACTACACCTTCGGGTAAGGACTTCTGAATTTCAGCCATACGATCTTTTACGTGCCCAATTACTTTTGAGGAATTTTCTCCCTTCAACATTAAAGTAATTCCGGCTACTACTTCGCCCTCTCCATTTCTTGTAATTGCTCCGTAACGTGGCGCACTTCCATAAATTACCATTCCAATATCACGAACTAAAACAGGCATATTATTTACTGTTTTTATAACTATGGTTTCAATATCCTCTTTCGTTTTTACCATACCAATTCCACGAATAAAGGAAACATTTGAGCCTTTCTCAATGTATGCGCCTCCCGAATTTTCGTTACCGTTGTGTAAGGCTTCAAACACTTCTCCAATGGTTACATCCATGGCGTTTAAACGGTTCGGATCAATAGAAACTTCGTACTGCTTCATTTCTCCACCCCATGCACTTACTTCGGTTATACCTTGCACTCCTGCCAATTGCCTACGTACAATCCAATCCTGAATGGTTCTTAAATCCTGTGCGGAGAATTTGTTCTCAAATCCTTTTTTGGTGTGAATAGTATATTGGTATATTTCTCCTAAACCTGTTGTAATTGGCCCCATTTCGGGTTTGCCCAATCCATCGGGTATTTCGGTTTCTGCTTGTTTTATTTTTTCGGACACCAACTGTCTTGCTGTATGTGTTTCCACTTTATCGTCAAACACTACAGTAATAACTGAAAGCCCGAACCTTGAAATAGAACGGATCTCTTTTACATCGGGTAGATTCGACATGGAAATTTCCAAAGGATTAGTAATAAAACTTTCGATTTCCTGCGCTGCAACAGTTGGTGCAACGGTGATAACCGTTACCTGATTATTGGTTATATCTGGTAAGGCATCTATGGGCAATTTTTTAAAGGAATAAACGCCCCAAACAATCAAAGCAATGGTAAACAAGCCGATTACCATTTTATTTTTGATTGAAAAACCTATGAGTTTATCAAACATAATTTTTTTGTTCTGTGTAAATAAATAATGGGTACAGATTATAACGGGCAGAGACGCCCAAAAGCATCAAAACATACATTGCTATACCAATGCAGTTAAGTTTAGTTGAAAATGATGCTTGGATTAAGCAAGCTTTGGCGGTTGCCAAACAGGAATAATAGCAGTTGATGTTTCCGATTCAGGATGAACCGTGTAAATGGAATTAATTTCTGCTATTTGAGTGTGTATTGTTTGAAAAGGTTTAACCACAAAATGTGTAGCACAGCAAGAACATACACAAAACGGAGTGCAGGTTTCATCCTGATGGTCTTCCGTATTTTGAGATGTTTGTTTGTGTTTTATTTCATTACAATCATCCTTGTCTCCACAGGGCATAACAGCAAGTGAAATAAAATAGAAACAAAATAATATGTAGAATGCTTTTTTCAACTGTGCAAATATACAAAAAATTATTTCAGCCAAATTTATAGTATTATTTAAACAAAGATTGTAAACATAAGGCACTTTAACTTCTTTTGTCATTACAATTACTGCTAAATGCAATTAAATTAAAGAGTTCACGCATGCGTGAACGGATACGGTTACCATAGCTGCTTTCAATTTCAGAAGCAGATAAATTGGTAGTGAGGTGGGTAATTAATTTTTTAGCTACAAATTGATCATATCTGCTCAATAGGATTTCAGCCATAATATTACATTCGTTACCATAATATTTAAGGTTATTTTCTGTACCTAAATCATCAAAACAGTAATGTTTTGGGATTTCATTTGTACCATTACGGTAATAGCTTTGCCGGGTGTAACGATGTACCACATCGTAACCCTCTTTTATAAATTCAAAGCTTACATCTCTGCATGATTTTACTAAGTAAATGCTTTGCTGTTGGTTATTAAAATACTTCATTAAGTGCATCAATGTTGTTTTGCCACAACCAATTGGGCCACTTAATAAAATGCCTTTTTGTAATGAAATTTTGTGCTGTAAGCACATAAATTCATCTTTTAAAAAGTAGGCTACAAGCTTTGTAATTATTGGCTTATCAGCCTCCTGAATTACGAAACTTGCTCCAAAATCTTGTTTGCCTTTTTTGAGTAAAAAATCAAAGATTTTTTCATAATCATAAGGGCTCACTAAAATTTTTGTCGCTGGTGGCGTGGAGGTTTCCTGCTCTGGAGTTGTTTTGCCCTGCTGCAGCACCTGATTTACTTTCTTGTTTATGTGTTCCATTGTTTTTGAATTTATCAATGTTCATTATCCAATTGTTTGCTGCTGCATGCCAGTTTTTCATTGGAGTTTTACCGCCTACTAACCAACCGTTACTCTCAAAGTAATTGAAAAACTTTTCACCTTCAACTGCTGTACACATTTTTGAGGTAAAGTAATTAGTAACTTCCTGGGCATTTGGTTTGTTGTTTTTAGGTTGATCGGACACGCTTTTACTTTCTTTTTTTGGCGCAACTTTTTTTGAGGACATTTTGTTTTCATTTTCTGTTGCGTCCTCGAATCTTCGATTTCTTTGTTTTTTCTCTTTTGGTTCATCACTTTTAGAAATTAAATTATCTTTTTCAATTAATGGGGGAGTGGAATCGTTTAAAGTGTTTATTTGGTTTGTATTGTTTATAGTGTTTATAGAAGGTATCACTAGTTGTTTTTTAGTGTTACCAGTAGTTTTCTCACTAGTTTTATTATTG
>CAMCYR010000074.1 GCA_945885475.1 Chitinophaga pinensis | reverse complement strand
CGAAGCTTAATTCTACAGCCTTTGTTTTAAAAGACTTGTCATACTTTTTTCTTTCTGTTGCCATAACTCTAAGTTTTAATCCTAGCTTATAGCTTAACTTATACTCCGATTAAATGAGAAGGTTCAATGAGATATTATCTAGAGTTGGTTTACCTAAAAAGAATTGAAATAATATTTCACTTTACCAAAATTATTACCACTTCGAATTAATTATTGGACGACAACTGTTGTACCTAAAAAAATATAACCCATTGAATAACTGTTTAGGCAACAAGCTCTCAACTGCAACTAACAACGCACAGGCAAGCGGCTCGACAAGTACTGTTTCCAGAGCGCCCCTCACCTATCCGTAAAACGCACGTTGGGCGCAACTGCTCGACAAAAATCGCGCTTCGTGCCTGGGGGACATCGGGAAGATTTAAATTTTAGCTTCGAAATTTAAATCACAACGAAAAAAACGAAGAATACATTAACAATTTATTAAGGAAAATACAAACATTTGAAGTATTTTTGATATACTATTTTAGATGTCTAAAACTAAATTTCCAAATATTTTATGAAAAACATAGATAAAAAAAGTTTAGAAAATGCTTATCGCTTATTTGAAACTGACGATATTAACAAAATCGAAGTTGGTACAACTAAAGGTTTGAAAGACATTCATATTTATTTGTTTAACGGGTTATATTATTTTGCTGGTCAAATTCGTTCAAAAAATATATCAAAAGGTGGTTTTAGATTTGCAAACGCTTTGTATTTAAATGAAATTTTGGTCAAAATTGAACAAATGCCCGAAAATACATTTGAAGAGATAGTAGCAAAATATGTTGAAATGAATATTGCTCATCCATTTATGGAAGGAAATGGAAGAACTATGCGTATATGGCTTGATTTACTCCTAAAAAATAAATTGAAAAAATTAGTAAACTGGCAATTTGTCGATAAATCACTTTATTTACAGAGTATGGAAAGGAGTCCTATTAACGACCTAGAATTAAGAACCTTACTATATGCTAATTTAACTGATGAAATTAACAATCGAGAAGTTATTTTTAAAGGTATAGAACAATCTTATTATTATGAAGGTTATCAAAAAGAAGATGACGATGAGGAATAATTTATAGTCTGACAAAAATTCACAAACTTCAGAATAAAAAGCAGTTGGAAAAACTTTATAGGTATTGTGCTCACAGCAGCGCTAAACATATAGAGAACTAGCAGAAAAAGACCAAAATTAAAGCCCAACTCGTGGGCTTTTTTTGTTAGTTCGTGTTGGCCGAGTATTTCGCTTTTCTCTTAGGTGTAAAAGTAGCTTGTCACTTCTTTTATATTCGTTTCAATCCTAGCTATTTTATTTTTTTTGTACCCATTTCTATAGTTAACATAATAGTTTCCCTTACCCAAAAACAATCATTTTTAGAACATTCAATTTTCAATACGTCTTGGAATAACTCGCTGTTATTGTCATTCCTTTTTTTTGAGTCGGTTCTTTATTTTTATGGTTTCTAAATCTGTTTAATAAATGATTCGTAGTGGGTTTTGTGCCAAAACGTTTGGTGTCAACAATTTCAAGTTTACCAACTTCACAACATGGACAAAGCGTAATATCTTTTCCATACTTTTCCAATATCCGATGCTGAACGGGTATTTTGATTACAGCTCGTAAGGGACTTAATTTCAATAATGCACCAATATGTTCCAAGCGTTTTCGTTTTCCGTTGTTCTGCAAAAAACCGTAATGCCTTATTTTGGTAAAATGACTCGGTAGAAAATGAAGTTCGAATCGTCTGAGAAATTCTTCTCGGCTTAAATTCACCACAATGAGGACAATGTCGATTACCACATGCATGGTATTGAAACTCTTCATTTCCGGGTTAATGGACAAAAAGTAGGCTGAAATGTTTGGAAATGGTTGTGTTTATTAGCTTTACAGCAAATTTATGGCTTTGAAGAAAAAAACTGCTTTTATTGCAACTCGACAATTACCAAAAAAAACGGTAAAAAAGGTGTAAAACAACTTTATAAATGTTTTGCTTGTGGCAAACAATTCATAGGAGGAAATAGGCTTAATCCAGATCAAATCTGGCAAGAATATGTACAAGGGAAACAAACCTATTTTCAACTTTCTCAGAAATACAATTGTTCAATAAAAACAATTCAACGAAAAATTGATCTTGTTCAACCATTACAAAAAACATCTTTTCCTGATGTTGTAAATGTGCTAATGGATACAACTTATTTTGGTCGTAGTTTTGGTGTTATGGTATTTAAAGATAGTATTTCAGGTACAATATTGTTTAAGAAATATGTTAAACAAAAGACCAATAAATTGTACATTGAAGGACTGGAAGAAATAATAAGAAGAGGTATTAAAATTCAATCTATTATTTGTGATGGTAGGCGGGGATTATTAAATCTACTTCCTGAAATCCCAATTCAAATGTGTAATTTCCATCAGGTTGCAATCATTCGTAGATATCTAACAAAAAAACCTAAAATGCAAGCTAGTAAAGAGCTTTGGGAGCACACTTTATTATTGGTTAGAACAGATCAAGCTAGTTTTGAAGGAGGATTATCTGACTGGTACAGCAAATGGAAAGATTTTTTAAATGAAAAAAAAAATAGATGAAAAAGGTAAGAATAGATATATTCATAAGAACCTCAGAAGTGCCTATAGAAGTTTAAATACGAACCTTCCTTGGCTGTTTGTTTGGTACGATAATATTCAGCTAAACATTCCAAACACCACAAATTCAATAGACGGACATTTTGCAGGATTAAAAAACAAATTAAGGAATCATAATGGGCTTTCACTTAGCAGAAAACAAAAATTTATAGATGAGTTTTTAAAGGCATAGGAACTCTAAAATGAAATAAAGGAAGATTTAACTTCCCTTATTTTATTATTTTATCGTTCATCAAAACATCCCTGACAGGTTGCTCTCCAGCAGAGCCCGTTTCCGTTTAAATTTGACAATATAAAGCTACAAAAGATAATTTTTACTTGGATAAAATCCAAAAAATAAACAGCCTACTTTTTGTCCACTTGAGCAAAACAACTAAAATCTAGCCTACTTTTTGTCCATTACGCCACAAATGACAATAGCAGACGACATAAAATTGATTGTTCCCCACAACATACAAGGAACGCCAGTCTTATATGTTGTCCGACAGTTGGTGGATGGTTTTATGGAACAAAGCATGAATGACTTAACTTTAAAATCTATTGGAATAAAAAGAGCAACTGGAATAATAGGACTTATAAATTTGACTTACAATTTGTTTCGATTTGAGCAAATAAAAAAGATTGAAAATTAAATTTTAAAAAGTATAAACAGCTTGTTTTTGAATAGTAAAAATACTTATAATTAGTTAGTTAGTAAGTTTTAAAAATATTTTTTATTAGTTTATAAGGAATTAAAGTGATAATTTTACCTTAGTGTTTTCAGAACGAATCCAAGTGGGCTCTATTCGTTTATAAACAAATGAATTTTCATAACTTACCATAATTAAATAGTTAATGAGTTATTTTGATAAGCCAGGTGTTTACATCACAGGAATCGGGCAAATAAAAGTGGAAAAAGTCGCAGAGCTGAGTCTCCGCGAAATGGGTGCCAAAGCCATACGGATCGCAATGGCTGACGCTGGTGTTGAAGAAGTAGATGCCGTTTATCTAGGCAATATGCTGTCAGGAATGATATCCCATCAGCAGCAGTTAGCCCCGATCGTGGCCTGCGAAGCTGGTCTGAAAGGTGTTGAAGCAGTGACGCTGGAAGCCGCATGCGGTTCCGGTGGTGCGGCATTGCGCGCCGGGTTTATGTCGATTATGAGCGGAATGTGCGACACGGTGGTGGTTTGCGGATTGGAAAAAATGAGCCACTCCGACAAGGAATTTATTACGCAATCTATTGCTACCGCCTCCGACTGGGAAACAGAAGGCGGCAAAGGGGAATCTTTTGTAACCCTCAACGCCAGTCTTAAGCGGCGTTATATCGATACTTATAAACTGTCATCCGATAGTTTTGCCCAGTTTGGCATTAATGCGCATCGCAATGCAAATAAAAATCCCAATGCGTTATTTCATAAGGAAATTACGCTCGAGGATTACCTGGCATCAAAATATATTGCAGATACCCTTCGCATCTACGACGCGTCCCCGATTTGCGACGGCAGCGCGGCCCTTATATTATCTAAATATCCTCCATCCGATAAGACCAGGCCTCATGTTAAGATCACTGCCTCGGCAGCCGCTTCCGAATATGTAGGCTTAGCCAACAGGCGCGATCCCTTAGCCGCGGAAGGTATACAGCGTTCGGGGATGAAGGCATTTAAGATGGCCGGCATTACTACTAAAGATGTCGATTTTTTTGAATTGCACGATGCCTATTCCATTATTGCCGTATTGTCGCTGGAAGCGATGGGCTTTGCTCCCAAAGGCGAGGGCTGGAAGCTGGGCGAGGAACAAGCAATCATGCTGGATGGTAAACTGCCTATATCCAGCTTTGGCGGATTGAAGGCAAGGGGCCATCCAATCGGGGCTTCAGGCGTCTACCAAGCGGCAGAGGCTTACCTGCAACTGACTGGTAACGCCGGGGCGAATAAGATTGTGAAAGACGTGAATGTGGGGATAATACAGAGTATTGGCGGTACGGCTTCGTCTGTCTTTACCCATGTGCTGGTGAGCAATTAAATAGCTTAATATTAAGGAATATACGGATGGCAGCATGGAAACGTGCTGGCAAATGAGTTTAAAAAACGGGGCGAACTCTGAAAAGCCATATTAGCAAGAAAAACAAAAAAAATGAAACACAAAAAAGTAAAACTGAGTGTTTTATTGTTAGGCCTCGGGCTAACAACAAATGCACAAGAAGTAACCACCACCACAGGCGGTAATGCTTCGGGTAGCGGAGGAACCGTTACTTATTCGGTAGGGCAAATTGTTTATGCCACCAATACGGGTACAAACGGTTCGGTAGCACAAGGCGTGCAACAAACCTACGAAATTTCTATTTTACTGGGTATAGAAGACAATTCAATTAAATTGGAATTAACAGCTTACCCCAACCCAACAACTAATTATTTAACTCTTAATGTAGGCAAAGCTGAACTTTCAATTTTGAACTTTCAACTTTACGATATGGGTGGAAAATTAATTGAAAGCAATAAAATAACAAGCACAACCGAAACTATCCGTATGGAGAATTTACCAAGTTCAACCTATTTTTTGAAAGTAACAAACAACAATAAAGAAGTGAAATCATTTAAAATAATTAAAAACTAATATTCTAAGAACTAAAAAAATGAAAAAAATTTATTCTGCAATTGTAGGTTTGCTATTAACAGCAAGTGTTTGGGCACAAGCCCCGCAAAAAATGAGTTACCAAGCAATTATTCGGGATGGTTCCAATGTTTTGGTTGCAAGTACACAAGTTGGTATCCAAATAAGTATTTTGCAGGGTTCGGGTTCGGGCATTCCTGTATATGTTGAGACGCATTTACCCACCACAAATCTTAACGGATTGGTAAGCCTTGAAATTGGCGGCGGCACAATTGTTTCGGGAATATTCAGTGGAATCAATTGGGCAACAGGTCCCTATTTTTTAAAAACAGAAACGGATCCTGATGGCACCACAGGAGGACTAAACTACACTATTGTAGGTAGTAGTGAGTTGCTGAGCGTTCCTTATGCACTTTTTAGTGAAAAAAGTGGTTCAAGTACAGATTGGCATTTGCTTGGAAACGCAGGTACAACCGATGGTACTGATTTTATTGGCACAACCGATAATGTACCCCTTAACTTTAGAGTAAATAATATTGGAGCAGGGAAAATCGACAATCAATTAGGAAATGTTTTTTTAGGAAGTGCATCTGGTGTAAATACAATTAGCAGTGGTAATACGGCAGTTGGATACTTTTCATTTAATACGAATACTTCTGGAATAAATAATACTGCATTAGGCGCAAATTCACTTCAAATTAGCACAACTGGTAATTCTAATACAGCTATTGGTGGAGGTACTCTTAGCAACAATAGTACAGGAAGCGAAAATGTTGCTATTGGACAACTAGCGCTTATGAACAACACAACTGGAAGTAAAAATACTGCTTTGGGAACAAATGCCTTTATGACTGGAACACTAACAAACACAACCATTATAGGTTATGGTGCAACTGCTACAGTTTAAAATACAATGGGTTTGGGGAATACCGCAATTACAGATGTTAAGACAGCAGGAACATATACTGCAGGTACCGTTACTTATCCTAATACACTCGGTAATGCTGGTGATGTTTTAACATTACCAATATCTGGCGGAAATGCCTATTGGTCAGCACCCTCAGTAGGAAGTTCAACAAATAATTGGAATATAAATGGTAATTCAGCAACAGTAGATGGGTTAAATTTTATTGGCACAACCGATAATGTACCATTCAATATCCGTGTAAATAATCAAAAAGCAGGAAGAATAGACAACATGTTGAATAATACTTTTTTCGGTTATGTAGCAGGAAACTCTAATACAACAGGTTTTGTAAATACTGCAATTGGAGGAAATGCGCTTCGCAATAACACTACTGGCGAAGAAAATAC
>CAMCYR010000073.1 GCA_945885475.1 Chitinophaga pinensis | reverse complement strand
CTCCGTACTTCCATACTTGTATATAAATAGTTTGCCCGGGAGTTAGGTCAGATAAAAAAAGAAAAGAATAATATCCATTGCCTGCATCATCATCACAGCCTATAATATACGGATTAGTGCATGTGCTATCTGTCCATACAGCCAGGCCGGTATCATTTATACTACCACTATCGGTTTCAAAACTCAAATTGCCCGAAGCAGGAACTTGCATGCTAAACCACATATCGCTACCCGCATAGTTTCCGCAATTTGGAATCAAACCGGTTCCCGGAAAACCAGTATTATCTGTAAAAATACATAAACCTGTATCAATTGGAATTGCGGTGCATGGATGGCTTCCTAGCAGAAGGGGAGTAGTGCAATCTCCGATAGATGAGAATACGCCACCTGCAGCAGGAGTAGGGCCATCCTGAAAAATAATATTCCATGATGAATCCTGCAATTGGTATGTATTTTCGTTTTCATACATGCCAGGTGTATAAATTAAATCTAAACTATCCCCGTTACAGACGGAGAAAGACGCCATGCTTCCGTAACTGCTTGCGCTGTAGATTCCAACTGATAAGTTATTTATTAATACTTGAAGTGTAGCGCCATTCCAACCATCACCATAGCTATCCTGCATAATCAATTTGTAATTGCAGCATTGTGCATTTGAGGTGGAAGTATGCATACACAAAAGGAAAATGACCGCAAACTTTGTTATTATTTTATTCATCATATTTTTTGTAAAGTTCAGTCGTACTGTTTATGTTGAAATCAACTGGTTTCGCATAGATCTCAATTAACCGCAGGTTATAAAGGATTCAAATTTCATTCTGAAAAATTATATTTCATGCTATTTTCTTCTTGTACTGATTTTTTTGCATTTGTAATTTTAATGGTGATGGAATTTACTAAATGTTATTTTAGTGTTATTACTTTTAATACCGATCTTTAATCCCCGTTTTCGCAGCCACCCATGAAGCTTTGAGTTTCTTCATGCCAGTGATAATTTATATTTGCTTTAGAATTTTCCCAATAAAATTTACCGCGTTTCACATCGTAATTACCAATCTGATTCATCGTTTCAGCATCGAACAAACGACCGTTCACCATCACGTATTTTATTGATTCTGTATTGCGGATATTCTCTAATGGGTTTTTATCCATTACAATCAGATCCGCTAATTTTCCTTTTTCCAGTGAACCGATCTGGTCACCCATACCAATATAATCAGCACCATTCTGGGTCGCGCAACGAATCGCTTGTAATGGCGTTAATCCGCCCATCTGAAGCATCCACAATTCCCAATGAGCTCCAATACCTTGTATTTGTCCGTGTGAACCCATATTCACTTTCACGCCTGCATCCGTAAGTTTTTTACATGATCTAGAAACCTGGATAAATCCATTTTCATATTCCGATTCAGGGATCATTGTGCGGTGACGTGAACGGGAGTCGATGATACCGCGGGGAAAGAAATTTAATAAACGTTTGTTTTCCCACACATTCGTTTTTTCATACCAGTAATTTTCGCCATTAACAGCACCGTATACAACAATCAAAGTAGGCGTATAACCTGTTTTGCTGGCACTCCATAATTTCACAACATCATTACTGATATCAGCAATGGGGATGTTATGCTCAATACCTGTATGTCCATCAATGATTTCACTCATGTTATGAAAAAAAGTAGAACCACCTTCTGGAACGACCATAATGTTAAGGTCACGAGCTGCCTGAATCACTTGTTGACGTTGCTCTCTGCGTGGCTGGTTGTAGCTTTTTACTGAGAATGCACCGAATGCTTTTGTGCGTGCAATAGCCGAACGTGCATCATCGTAACTGTTGATCACAGCTTTGAAGTCGCCTTCCGCACCGTATAAAATGGTTCCGGTAGAATAGACTCTTGGACCAACCATGTAACCCGCTTTCACCATTTCTGATTGAGAGAAACACATCTCAGAAGTAGAAGAAGGATCATGCGTTGTAGTAACACCGAAAGCTACATTTGCATAATAGCTCCATTGTTTTTGCGGACTCGGTCCTACGCGCCATGTGCTCAAATGTGAATGAACATCAACCATTCCCGGCATAATTGTTTTTCCAGAGCAGTCAATGATTTTTGCATCAGATGGTGTTTTAATTTCATCCGCCTTACCAATCAGCTCAATTTTATTTTCATTGATGATGATAATTCCATTCTCGATCACTTCATCACCTTTCATGGAAATAATGCGTGCACCCACAAGTGCAATTTTACCTTTCGGCTTATCCATAGGTAATTCAAGGTTTATCTTTATACCAACAGAATCCATCGGAGCAATTTTTTCTGGTGCACCATCCATAAAGGCGAAACGATCTTTTAATGAATTTGTAAAATAGTCGGCGCTATAGGTCCAGTGAATTTTTTTACTGTCTTTGCTCCAATGTAAATTTAATCCCGCATCTTTTGCAATTTGTGTTACAGGAACAGAGCCCATCTTGGCAGAGAGTTCAAGCGGTTTGCCCGTTTTCGGAAATGCGGCTATATACGCTTTGAATAATTCGATGAATGCTACCCAATTTCCATCCGGACTAACAGAAACAGATGTCGCGTATTTTGATGTGAAGTGTGTTTTCATTTCCTTTCCATCGATGGAAATACTTTTGTATGTTTTATCGTCTCCTTCAAATGAAAGGAAAAGTATCCGGTCGTTTCCGATAAATTGAGGATCGGTTCCATCTTTTGAAATTAATTTTGGAACGGCGCCAACTTTATTCTCGATTAGATAAATACCGGGATTCACACAAAATGAAAAGCCCATATGATCGTTACCTTCTTCTTTCTGATACACGATATATTTTCCATCTGCAGAAAAACGGGGCGTACGATAAATTCCTTTTTCAGAACTCAGTTTAACCGTTTTTTTATCTGAAACATTCATTTTATAAATTGAACCCATGTTGTCGTCATTCCATGATGTATATACAATCTCGTTAGAAGCAGGAGAGTAGGATGGTTCAAATTCAAGATCAGTTGAAGTGCTCAATCTTGCTGGTGTTCCGTTCGGCAGCTCTTTTTTCCAAAGAAAGCCAACAGCGTTGAAAACGAGTGTCTTTTCGTCGGCAGAAGTTGTTGCGTTACGGATCACTTGCACATTGAATTTATCAGGAGCAACCTCCTGACGGAATTTTAATGCATCAATAATTTTATGTTTCGAAACCGCAGAAAAAGGTATTTCAACAGCAGTAGATTTTGTAATATCAACATTCATAATTTTTCCATTTGCCCAAATAATAATATGAGCAGCATCTAACCAGTTAAAATTGGTGTATACGCCGAATATCGCCCATGCTTCTTGTTGATCTTTGCTAAGTTTATCATAAACGGGCCATTCTTCACCCGTTTCCATATTACGTAAATACAGAACCGAAGCTTCACGCACTCGTCTCACGAATGCCAATGTTTTTCCATCTTTCGAAATTTGCGGGCGGAATGCACCACCCGGTCCACCAGTGATCACATTCGTTTCACCATTGGTTCGGTCGAATCGTTTGATGACATAGATCTGTGCATTCGGGTTTTTATTGTATTGAAAAAATCCACCCGGATACATGTCTTCACTATAATAAATATACTTACCATCTGCAGAAGCACACGGTTCTCCTGCATCTTGCTGTGCATTCTTTTTAACTGTTAATTGAATTCCTTCACCACCACTGATGTGGTACATCCACATTTCTCCAGCACCCATTGAGCGGGTAGAGGAGAAGTGTTTTCTGGCAATGAGGTATTGTCCGTCAGGAGTCCAAACGGCATTGTTAAGCAATCTGAAATTTTCGGTTGTTACTGGCTTTGCGTTTGAGCCATCGGTATTCATGGTCCAGATATTATCGCCACCTCCAGCATCACTTGTGAAGGAGATTTTTTTTCCATCCGGACTAAAACGTGGTTGAACCTCGTAGGGGAATCCGCTTCGTACTACTTTTGCTTCACCGCCTGTAACTGGCATTATGTAGATGTCACCCAACATATCAAAAACAATGTTCTTTCCATCCGGACTAACGTCCAAACTCATCCAAGTTCCTTCATTAGTTGTAAATTCAAGATCCTTGAATGTTCCTTTGGGTTTTGAAACATCCCATTTTTTGTCTTCTTCCTTTTTCTCAGTTTGAGCAAATGCGCTTAAACTGAAAAAAGCGGCAGCAATAAATAGTGAATACTTTTTCATAGAGATTTTATTTTATAAAGACTAAATAAGTAATAATTATTGAGAAAATCAGAAATATTTGATGAATGGTCAACTATGTTGATAGCCTAAAGAACTATTTTAACTGCATGATGGCAGAATTTAATCGTAAAGTAGGATTAGTCAATTGAATTGATAGTTACCCAGTATTTGTAAGCAACAACCGACATTTCCCATTTCTTTAGATTTTTGAGGTCACGTTGATAATATTTAGGCAAAATCGCTTTGTTTATGCGTGCCAATATCTTGAAAATTGTTTTTTTCATCGGATAAAGATAATCAGAAAGTTGAATTACAGCTGCAGAAGCGCTTTAACAAAGATTAATTCAGGCCAAAACAGATCGTGAACGTCTCAAAATTACTTTTTTTACATAATTATTGCATAATTAATACAAATGACTATCTTTGCAATCCGAAATTAAAAAATAGAATTAAAATGAAAGCAGGAATTCACCCGGAAAACTACCGTTTAGTAGTATTTAAAGATTTAAGTATTGATTACTCATTTTTGACAAAATCTTGTGTTGAAAGCAAAGAAACTGTAAAGTGGGAAGATGGAAATGAGTATCCTATCGTAAAGTTAGAGATTTCTCACATGTCACACCCTTTTTATACAGGTAAAGTGAAATTGGTAGATACGGCTGGTCGTGTTGACAAATTCCGTACGCGTTACGCTAAAAAAGGTGATGCACCTGCTGCTAAAACAGAAGAATAATACTTGTTTTATATATTGAAAGATCCCTCATCATGAAAATGGCGAGGGATTTTTGTTTTAAATGGTTTTGTTCATTTTGATAATTTAGTTCATTGATTATATAAAAAAATACACCTTAAAGCATAAGGTGGACTATCATCAAACAGTCATAAATTGTGAATAAAACAAATTTGATATTCAGCAATAAAAAACATACTTTTGGAATTCTTAAATCTTAAACCAAGAACATTATGAATATACATGAATATCAAGGCAAAGCAGTATTGAAAGGCTTTGGTGTAGCAATACAAGAAGGTATTGTTGCAGAAACTCCTGAGCAAGCTGTTGAAGCGGCTAAAGAATTGCAAAAAACTACCGGAACCGGTTGGTGGGTTGTAAAATCACAAATTCATGCTGGTGGTCGTGGAAAAGGAAAAATTGTAGGAACAGAACAACGTGGTGTTGCTTTAGCAAAGTCCTTGGATGATGTAAAGTCTATTTCTGAAAATATTTTGGGTAATAATCTTGTTACGCTTCAAACAAGTACGACAGGTAAAAAAGTAAGTAAAGTGCTGATTGCACAGGATGTTTATTATCCGGGTGAATCACCAGTGAAAGAGTTTTATGTGAGTGTTCTTTTAGACAGAGCAAAAGGCCGTAATACAATCATGTATTCAACCGAAGGAGGAATGGATATTGAAACGGTTGCGCACAACACACCTCATTTAATTTTTAAAGAAGAGATAGATCCGAAAGTTGGTTTACGCGATTTTCAATGCCGCAAAATTGCTTTTAACTTAGGATTAAGTGGAGAAGCTTTCAAAGGAATGACAAAATTTATTGCTTCTCTTTACAAAGCTTATGAAGCTACAGATTCATCTATGTTTGAAATCAATCCTGTTTTAAAAACTTCAGATAATAAAATCATTGCAGTTGATTCAAAAGTTTCTTTGGATGGAAACGGATTATTCCGTCACCCTGATCTATTGGCTTTACGTGATACAACAGAAGAAGATCCAACAGAAGTTGAAGCGGGTGAGCATGGTTTAAACTATGTAAAACTTGACGGAAACGTTGGTTGTATGGTGAATGGTGCTGGTTTGGCTATGGCTACAATGGATATCATTAAATTATCTGGTGGAGATCCTGCTAACTTCCTTGATGTGGGTGGTACTGCTAATGCTGCGCGTGTTGAACAAGCTTTCCGTATCATTTTGAAGGATCCTAAAGTAAAAGCAATTTTAGTAAATATTTTTGGTGGAATTGTTCGTTGCGACAGAGTTGCACAAGGTATTGTAGATGCATATAAAAATATGGGAACAATCAATGTGCCGATCATTATCCGTCTTCAAGGAACAAATGCTGTTGAAGCGAAAAAGATTATTGATGAGTCAGGATTAAAAGTTTATTCTGCAATCGCATTGCAAGAAGCTGCTGACCTTGTGAAAAAAGTATTGAGTTAAAATAACTTAATCAAAATAAGAAAAGCGCTATCCGTAATTTGGATGGCGCTTTTTTTGTATCCATAAATTTAGTAGTCAATTTTTCAGACGTAATTTTTTAAAAAAATGCTGAAGTTCTTTATTTTTAAAGTATGCAGGCCTACTTTGTTCTGACAACGCATAGTTTTTATTTTCATTGTATTTGATTTAAGAAAATAATCCTACATTTGCACCAACAAATACAAAATGTCAATAGCAATAAATATTATTCTTACATTTACTATTCTCATGGTCTTTACCACGGGAATGTGGCATTGTATGTGCAATATGCGATTTAATCGTATTCCCCTTAGCAGATAATTTCACTGCCGCTTCCTAGAAGCAACTCCAAATTTCTTAGTTTTTAATTCAGGCATTTTGCCTTTTATATTTTTTATTATGTCACTAGTTACTGATGCTATATTAGCTAAGCTCAACAGTTTAATTGTTG
>CAMCYR010000072.1 GCA_945885475.1 Chitinophaga pinensis | reverse complement strand
TCTAGCGTTCAGAAGTACCACGGTTAATAGCTGCTAGCCGATTTATAGTCTACAATAAATAATTCTGCTGGCAGCTCTTCCCGCTATTTCTGAATAAAACGAAAAGTCCTACGAGGTTATTTATCTTTCCATTCATTGTTACAATTCATAACAATCTTTCGGAGCCGCGCGTGAGGACTGAAAGCATACGATGCTGTGTAGCGAGAAGCAATACTAGTTCTAATAGTTCTCGATACGTTCCTGCGGAACACTCGAACTGACCGATCGCTTTGAAAGACTCACGCGGAACACTCGAACTGACATAGCGCTTTGAGTATAAGCTGCGGAACACTCGAGGTTATTTATATTTCCATACATTGTTACAATTCATAACAATCTTTCGCAGCTGCGCGTGAGAACCAAAAAAAGCAAACTACTGGAACAGTCAATGCATAAAAAAACTCCGGAAGAAAAATCTTTCGGAGTTTTTTATGTGTATCAATTTAATATGATTAATCAACACGGTTAGCATGGTGATGCGGACTAGCAACTCTAACATCATCAGCCAATGCTTTCGCCATTGCTTTTCCAATATCAGCAGGAGAATCAACAACAATAATTCCACAGGCACGCATAATTTTCTTTTTTGCTTCTGCAGTATCATCATCACCGCCAACAATAGCACCCGCATGACCCATTGTTCTTCCTTTAGGAGCGGTTTCACCGGCAATAAATCCAACAACCGGCTTACGGTTACCATCTGCTTTTATCCAGCGTGCAGCATCTGCCTCCAGATTTCCACCGATCTCACCGATCATAATAATACCATGTGTTTCTGGATCGTTCATTAATAATTCAACGGCTTGCTTGGTTGTTGTTCCAATGATTGGATCACCACCAATACCGATAGCTGTAGTAATTCCTAAACCCGCCTTTACTGTTTGGTCGGACGCTTCGTATGTTAATGTCCCTGATTTAGAAACGATACCAACGGTTCCTTTTTTGAATACAAAACCAGGCATAATACCTACTTTCGCTTCATCAGCGGAAATTACACCGGGACAATTTGGTCCGATCAAACGACAGTCTTTTCCAACTAAATATTCTTTCACTGCGATCATATCTCTAACAGGGATACCTTCAGTGATACAAATAATTACTTTAATTCCAGCTTCAGCAGCTTCCATGATTGCATCAGCAGCAAAAGCCGGTGGTACAAATATGATAGAAACATCCGCTCCAGCCTTATCTACAGCATCTTTCACTGTATTGAATACCGGCTTTTCCAAATGCGTACTTCCACCTTTACCAGGAGTAACACCACCTACTACATTTGTTCCGTACTCGATCATCTGACCTGCATGAAACGTCCCTTCAGTTCCTGTGAACCCTTGTACGATTACTCTTGATTGTTTATTTACTAATACACTCATTTTTTTAAGTTAAAAGGTTATAAAGTTGAAAGGTTTTAAAGTTAAATTTTGAGAACGCTAAAGTATATAATAAGTTCAAAGTTTGAAAGTTTAAAGGTATAAAGTTATTGAGTTGTGGATAATTTCTTAAATCCCTACAACGATAGTCAAAAAGGGGCATTTCTGATTGAAACGCAATAAATTCGTATATTTATCTCCTAAACTGAGCACAAAACTCTGAAACTTTGAACTTTCAAACCTTAAACTCCGACACGATAGTAGCTTTAGCGACACCCCAAGGAATTGGAGCAATCGGCGTGATCCGTTTATCCGGACCGCTTGCTATCACCATCTGCGAAAGTGTTTTTGCTACAAAAAGTCTGAAGCAAAAGGAATTGAATAGCAAAGCGGCAAACACCATCCATTTTGGAGTGATACACGATGAAGGTGTGATCCTTGATGAAGTGCTTGTCAGTTTATTTAAAGGACCACATTCCTATACAGGTGAACACACCGTTGAAATCTCTTGTCACGGCTCACAATACATCCAGCAACAAGTTATTCAGCTTTTCATAAAAAAAGGCGCACGATTGGCGAATGCGGGTGAATTTACGATGCGGGCCTTTTTAAACGGGAAACTCGATCTTTCTCAGGCAGAAGCGGTTGCCGATCTGATTGCGTCTAAATCATCCAGCTCACATCAAGTGGCGATGCAGCAGATGCGTGGGGGCTTTTCGAATCAGATTAAAACCCTGCGACAGAACCTTATCGATTTTGCATCGCTGATCGAACTTGAACTCGATTTTGCGGAGGAGGATGTTGAATTTGCAGACCGTAGCGATCTGAAGAAATTAGTGAATACCATTCAACGCATCGTACAAAGGTTGATCGACTCCTTTGAAGTAGGAAACGTAATTAAAAATGGCATTCCTGTAGTAATTGTAGGGAAACCCAATGCCGGAAAATCTACTTTATTAAATGTATTGCTTGGAGAAGAACGCGCTATTGTTTCGGACATCCCGGGTACAACGCGTGATGTGATTGAGGATGAAATGAATATCGATGGCGTACAATTTCGTTTTATCGATACGGCAGGACTGCGCGAGACCAATGATATTATTGAAAGTATTGGAGTAGAAAAAGCATACGAACAAATTAAGCTTTCCTCTATCGCCATCTATCTTTTTGATGTGCATGAAATTACAGCAGCAGAATTAAAATTAATTGTTGATGACATCAAGCCACACCTTCACAACTCGCAATTGGTTTTGGTGGCAAACAAAATTGACAAGGAGGACATGGAATATACCTACCAGGAGTTCGCTGAATATAAAGACATGCTGTTTATTTCCGCGAAAGAAGGACTGAATATTGATCAGTTTAAAAAACAAATGGTGACCTTGTTTGATAACCGAACAGTAAATATTACCGAAACAATTGTCACCAATGCGCGCCATGTGGAAGCCCTGCGACATACCAATAGTGCTTTAATAAAAGTATTGGACGGACTCAACAGTAATGTCTCAGGAGATTTTTTAGCGATGGATATCCGACAAGCTTTGCATTATCTAGGAACCATCACCGGTGAGATCTCATCGGATGATCTGCTGATAAATATTTTTAGTCGATTTTGTATCGGGAAATAGATATTTCAACTATACCCAACAAGTTTCCACTCATCATTTTAAACAAGTCCCGACAATATAAATTTTAGACTAATTGAATTCATATAGTCAAACATAAAATTTAATAAGGCCTAGGTTTAATTTTGAAAACTATAAATCGGCAGCAAACTCAATTTGCTGCCGATAATTTGAATTAATATGCGAATGAAAATGAATAATATTACTATACAATTATTACTTCTATTATACCTTAATCTCCCTATTTTACCCTAATTTTGTGTCAAATATCTATACATTTTACCCTAATTTTATACGGTTTAATTGTAATATTTACCCTAATTCTATAATAGTGTTGTTTATTATCCACATTTATATTATATTTGTGGATATTAATCAACATTCAGATGAACTCAAAAAGACAAACTCTTTTTCCAAAGCATTTAAAAATACTTCAGGAACTAGGAGAAAATATTAAATTAGCTCGTAAAAGAAGAAAACTGACTACCATACAAGTATCAGAGCGAGCGGGAATAGATAGAACAACTCTATATTTAATTGAGAAAGGAACTCCAAGAGTATCAATGGGCGCATATTTTAATGTATTGCGAGTATTTGGTTTGCAAGATGATTTTTTAAAATTAGCATCTGAAGATAAGCAAGGAAGAGATATTCAAGACTTAGAACTTTTAGGAGGTAAATAAAATGGCAACAACTAAAATAGATATATTGGTTTATGCTGATTGGTTGGAAATAAGCGGGCCAAAATTAATTGGAATTCTAGCTGCTCATCAAGGCAAGGGTAGAAAGACATTTAGTTTTAGTTATGATGAAAAATGGTTGGAAACTGAAAAGCCATTCTTATTTGATCCTGATATTACTTGGAATAAAGGACAACAATTTCCAATTGGGAAATCCAATTTTGGAATTTTTAATGATTCGATGCCAGATACTTGGGGACGCACATTAATGAAAAGAAGAGAGGCTCAAATTGCTAAGGAAGAAAATAGGGCCGCTAAAAATTTACATGACATTGATTTTTTATTAGGCGTTAATGATGAAAGTAGGATGGGTGGTTTACGATTTAAATTACAAGAAAAAGAATCCTTTTTAAATAATGATCAAGCCCGGCCAACTCCTCCATGGTCTTCTGTAAGAGAATTGCAGCATGGTATTTCGCTAATTGAATCGGATAAAGATAGCAAAGAGGTACGCAAATGGTTAGGCATCTTATTGGCTCCATGTTCTTCATTAGGTGGAGCAAGACCAAAAGCAAATATCATTGATGAGAAAGGAAATTTATGGATAGCTAAATTTCCATCTAAAGAAGATACAATTGATAAAGCTGAATGGGAATTTCTAGCTTATAAATTGGCTATCAAAGCAGGTATTGAAATGGCTGAATGTAAAATTGAAAAGATATCAGGCAAATACTTTACTTTTTTCACCAAACGTTTTGACCGATTAAATCAGAAGAGAGTTCATTTTGCTTCAGCAATGACGATGACCGTAAACAATGAAGATACTATTAAAGAAAATCATCCAAGCTATTTAGATATTGCAGAATTCATACAATTTAATGAATCAAATAATACAAAGGAATTACACCAATTATGGAGAAGAATGGTATTTAATATCGCCATATCTAATACCGACGATCATTTAAGAAACCACGGTTTTATTCTAAATAAAAGTGGCTGGCAATTATCACCTGCTTATGATATAAATCCTTCAATTGATAAAGATGGTCTTTCATTAAATATTGATTCAAATAATAATGCATTAGATTTTGATTTGGCAAAAAGTGTTGGTGAATATTTTCAACTTAAAGAAAAACAAATGGATGATATTTTAAAAGAAATTAAAGGAGTAGTAAAAAACTGGAAAACAGAAGCTACAAAAATTGGAATTTCAAAAGCTGAAATTACACTCATGAGCTCTGCATTTAAATTTTAAAACTTAATTTTGTTTAATTTTAAAATCATAAATGTTTGGCATACTATTAATTATCAAAAATACATTTTTTGGCTTATAAACAATTTTATACAAAAAGAGATAATCTGTAAACTTGTAAATCCTGCAACTGCGATTTGTGACAGTAGGGCTACAGCTCAATGATATCAACGGCTCTAACATGCTGTATCGGAAAATAGGCCACCCCTTTCTTAATCCGACTTAATTCGACTCCATCTCACACAACCCAATACCAACAATACTTTCAAGGAAATTGTTAATTTCTTTTTACTCCAACCATTTGCTTACAAATTAATAAAAATTGTAACTCCAACATAGTTTTATGACTTTTTAAAAAATGTGTTCGGTCTTTGCTTGGAAATCTCGCCAAGCGAGAACCCATTTGATCGAAAAAAATTACACCAGCAAATATTGCCCAAAGATATTGATTTTAAGAAGCTTTCCACCATTTAAAAGGGAGGTCTGAAATTTCCAATCTTCCGGGGGCTGATGATGTGAAATTTCCATTCATTAGTAAAAACATCTAATCATTTTTTCTAAGCAAACAGAACTTACGTTATCGAGATCTCCAGAAAAATTGGGAATTAATACAACTTGATACTATCAATTTTATAGATACGGTGAGTTAATCTAATAATCAAAAAATAGATTGTTGTGCTAAAAGTAATCCACTTTCCCACTATTACCCCATTCAAAAGAGAAACTAATTTCTAAAAAGTAAAAAAAATAATTCTAAATTTAAACAACAACAGTGGTCGCACGGATTATATTTCTGTACAAAAAAGAATTGTAAATATGTCGTCTGGCAAATCTTCCTTGGGAATCAGCGTTCACTAATTTAATATATGTATTTCGGGGTACATCAAAATATTCGTAAACACTACCATCAAGAAAAATAATTTTAAGAATGAGTTTATCATATTCAAAATCAGAAATGTTTGATGTTGATATGGTTGCCGTATATTCTGCAAGAAAAGATTCTTGTGTTTCGGGTGCGATACTTACCAAAAAGTGATACGCTTCAATGATCCCTTTGCTTTTTTCTTCTGCTTCTAATTTCAGTTCGTCATTATCTGCAAATTTGTCGGGATGAAACTCTTTCATAAAGTCTCTATAAATGGTCTTTAATTCTTTCAGTGTTGTTGTTTTTGAAGCACCTAACAATTTGCGGTAAGCAATTATCTTTTTCATGACTCTTTAATTATACGGATCTCTATTAAAAAAAATGAAACATTTGCATTTCATCGGGCGCAAAAGTAGGCTTTTTTATTCATTATAGGCTATCTGGTTTCATGTTTAATATGTAGTTACAATTTTTGATATTAGAATATTGAAAAAAACGTATAGTATATACTAACGTAAATCCCCTAATTTAAATTTGACAAACATTTAATTGTGGAATTATTTTTTATTGTTTGCCTTATAGATTAAAATTTATCCGATTAAAAACGACTTGCCAAAATAAAATCTTTAAATTCGCCTATAATTTATCCATTTCATGTCGGAAACATCAACAGAGAATTCAATTGCGTCTATAGCTTCCCGATTCATAAACAATACCAATAAGAATGTATTTTTAACAGGAAAAGCTGGCACAGGGAAAACAACATTCCTCAAACATATCATTAAACAAACCTACAAAAACGCAATCATTGCCGCTCCAACAGGAATTGCAGCCATCAACGCAGGCGGTGTGACCATTCATTCTCTGTTCCAATTGCCTTTCGGTGCATTTATTCCATCAAGGGATGCCACTATCGCCTTTAATGAAAATATTAAAATAAACACTCCGAACACGATCTTTAAAGGATTCCAGATCAATGCCAGTAAGCGAAAATTACTGCAAGAACTGGAACTGCTCATTATCGATGAAGTGAGTATGCTGCGGGCAGATCTGTTAGACGCTATTGATACGGTATTGAAATCTATCCGAAAAAAGAATCACCTCCCTTTTGGTGGAGTGCAGGTATTATTTATTGGTGATCTGCTGCAATTGCCTCCCGTTGTGAAAGATGAAGAATGGCGTTATTTGAAAAGCTATTATAAAAGTGCTTTCTTTTTTGATGCACACGTCCTTACTCAAAATAAAC
>CAMCYR010000071.1 GCA_945885475.1 Chitinophaga pinensis | reverse complement strand
GTTTTTCTTTCGGCAGTTCTTTTACACCCATCAGTATCTGACAATCGCTAAGGTCTTCCTGAAGCGGCACTCCAAAAGCGGTGTATTCTGCATCTTCGTAGCAGCGGATCTTACTTGGTTGAACAACAATTTCTATGTGAGGATATTTTCTGATCAATTCAGCACAGATAAGCGGAGTAAGAGGAACTCGTTTATCAGGTGGACTTTTTTCTTCGCGCAAAACGGCAATCTTTAATTTCGTCATAATGTTTATTTACTGGGATGTAAAGATAGTTTTTATAAGGAAATTCAGAAGCATAAATTGCCTGTATCAAAATTTAAACTTCAGCTGTGCTCTTATTTCTGATTTCGTATTTCCCTGAATCTCTGTTAAGGATCCTTCACTGATTATTTGTTTGTTATCATAAACGGTCTGAGCGTAGCGGAACCACAATTCAATGCGTTTTGTCAGATTATAATCCAGCATAATGTAAAAGCGGGAGCCTCTGTTATAGTGCGCAGGGATAGAGTAGGAGCCAGGCACATCATTTTCGTATGCATAGATGCGTGCATCATAGCTGTCGGTTTCAAAAAGGGCATATCTTAATGTTACGGAGAGCGGTTTGCCTAATTTGCTGTAAACAATATCTTGGTATACCAGATATCCTTTTTGTGTTTTATTGTTATCCAATTTATAATCGATGAGTTCGATTCTGTTTTTCAATTTTATCGAGGGAGTTATCGTATACGAAATGTTAAAGCGATAATTACTTTGTTTAACAGGAACTAGATAATCAATCACTACTGCATCCGATGTATTCTTTTGTTTGTCGCGTGAACGGATGCGCAGATACATATCTATTTTTTTTGAAGGTGTATAGTTGAATTGTGCCATATAGTCGTTTCCGTATGAAGGTGCATTGACCTGATATTTTAACCATGGGAATTCAAAACGGTCATAGTAAACGGTCACGGTTGTTCTGTTTGTCGGTTTTGCCACCAATCCAATATATACTCCTTTTTCATTTGCCGCAGTGCTGCTTTCTGCAAAACCATTGCTTAATAAGTTTTGGAAATTTCGTTGGTAATACCTGTGCATCACCGTAAAAGATAAACGGGGATCTAAACTGATCAATACGCCATTTACAAATGCTTTTCCTCCGTTCTTACTCATCGATGCTTCACCGAAGAAATTAAAATTGCGATGAATCAAATTGTAATCAGCTCCGATATTTAAATTTTTTGAAGATGAAAATTCAAATTGATTATAGTACGATAAGGATCGTTTGAGATCTACATCTAATTGATAACTTAATACCGAAAGTCCGACATTGAATTTTTTTCCTTTATAAGAAACATTTCCTCCGATCAATGTTTGTAAAATGGCGTCTTTGTCGGCAAGCTCACTGGATGTGCTGTGGGAGCCTGTTTCCTGTAAGGATGATATTTGTGCGGCTTCACCTGTATCGGTTGTGTCACTTACATTTGCATCTATGCGTTTGCGCGAATAAAAAACAGTTGCTTCTATTTTTTTATAACCAAGTGTTGTTGCAGCACCTCGCATAAAAAGATTTTCATCAACGGATGTATACGGACTGATCCCTCTTCCTGATTTTTTAGTGCTAATTATGTCCGAGCTTTTCCCAAATGCTTGTCCGCTCCATATTGTAAGACCTTGTCCGAATGTCGCCTGGTAATCACCAACCGCTAATGCTTTAATACGTTTTATATTTTTCAAGAAAAAGTGTGCAGAGTAAAAATCAAATCCTGTTTTCTGATTTCCATTCAAGGATTTTTCATACCAATCGTAAGTGTATTTTTGTTTGTTTTTGAAGAATAATTCTCCCTGATCTTTTTCTGCCGTAATCCCCCAGCTGATGTTTGTTCCATAGGTAAAGCGGTAGCGGGCGTATATTTTATCGGGGCTTCCTATATACCGGGAGTTCATGCTTTTGTATAAGGAGGAGCTATCGGTTGAAGAGAAACCCGTTTGATCCTCTAGGGTTCTCCCATAGCGGAGTAGAATTGAGTGTTGTCCATTTTTGAACATTTCTTTTGTACTGAAATGTGCGGATGTAAAATTATCTGTCACTTTCACATAAGGCAATATTTTACGAATAGATTGCAGGTCAAAACCGCTGATACCTTGTAACTCATAAATCGTAATCAGTTTGCCATTATTTTCAATGTGCGACAAAAGCGAGTTGATTTGTATATCATTCAATAATTGCAATGCCCGCAATTCTTCTATATTGGTTTTATTTAAGTTGATTGGATTCTCACTGGAATAGACAAGAACCTCCGTAAGAATTGTATAATCGGCATCTTCATTTTCTGTGTTTTCAGCAATATTTTCAAGTTGCTGTTGAATCTGACTATCGTCTGTTTTTTTGAGCACTGTATCTTGGGCGATTACAGACGATGAGTTCAGAAGTTCAAACACAACTGAAAACAGAAACAGGTATGATCTTATTTGTTTCAAAAAACAGTCTCTGTTTTGTTTGTTTTCTTCGTCTCTTTTTTAAAGATATAAGTTAATCCTATCTGCGGGCTAAATCCTAACGTCTGATGGTAGTTCGCGGATACATCGATCTGTATACTTTTTAAATTTAATCCGAACCCAAAGGACGTTAAGGTAGGATTGGTGCCAATACCAGCGCGTAAGTAAAGTTCTTTAACCGGTTTGTATTCTATACCGGCTTTAAAAATAGCTTTCTGAGCAATGTCTTTTTCTGTTTCCACAGCCACCTTCACTTTGTCTGAAAAATTATAATCACCACCAAACCGGATTACGGTTGGCAGTCTTTCGTTATTGTAATCAGCTAACTTAGCGCGGGTAGGATTAAAAACATGAGCGCCAATCGTTAATCCTTTTAAGGGTTTAGCTTGAATTCCAAACTCAGCAGCCAAAACACCTTTACTTCCATATCCTTCTCCGATTTTGGTAGTAAGGTAATCCATGGCGATGCCGGCAGAAAGTTTATCGCCAAATGCCTTGGCAAAGGAAAGGCTGTACTTATTTTCGTGGTAGAGTGAATAGCCAAAATTACTGATGCACAAGCCAAATGTTCCACCCTTTACGGGCAGTGCGGCAACTCCGCCCTTGATACTTAGTTCTTTTATTAAAAATCTGTTTTCATAGTATGCTCCAGCAGAAAAATCGCGCAAAAAACCTAGTCCGGCCTGGTTATGGTGTGCGCTCCATACATCACTAAGTGACACGGAAGCATTTCCCATTCCGGAAGAACGTGCACCAAGGGGCAAATCCTCATTTCCTGCTTTTGAGAAAAAAGCTGTGGCAATGCAGAGTATCGTGAGGTAATTTTTTTTCATTTATTATTAATCGCATGTAAAAATCGGATTCCTTTATAATGTTAATGTAAAGGAATTATTATTTATAGCCGACTTCTACTTGGCAGTTCTATTAGTTTGTTTTGAACTCAAATTTAACTTCCGACAACTCTTTATTTGCTTTCAGGATCTTATTTTTCAGATTTTCCTTAAAATCGATCACTTTTTGCAATAATTCGTCATTTCCGGCAGCAAGAATCTGGACCGCTAGTATTCCTGCATTTTGTCCACCGTCTAATGCAACGGTAGCGACAGGAATTCCCGGAGGCATTTGAAGGATTGAAAGTACCGAATCCCAGCCATCGATAGAGATAGCAGAGCGGCATGGCACGCCAATCACAGGAATAGGAGTAAATGCAGCAACAACACCCGGTAAATGTGCGGCCCCGCCTGCGCCGGCAATAATCACACGGATTCCTTTCGAATGTGCATTTTTGGCGAAATCAGCCACTTGCTCGGGCACTCTGTGCGCGCTTAATGCGTTTATTTCAAATGGGATCTTAAATTCGTTCAGGATTTTTGCAGCTTCCTGCATGATGGGCATATCTGACGTGCTACCCATGATTATACTCACTTTTGGGGTCATAAATAAGGTATTTTTGTTAAATTGTAGCTGTAAAAGTATGTTTTTATAAGCGAAGAATAAAATAAATTTTTCAAGTCTTTTTTCAGGTTATTTTGTTTATTTTTGGTACTTTAATACCCTTTATATATGAGTAGTGTTGTAATTCACGGACATACATTTAAAACGAAGATCACTTCTTCTGAAATTCAAAAAGCAATTGGAGAGGTTGCGAAGCTAATCAATAAAGATCTGAAGGGTAAAAAACCTTTGTTTCTTGCTGTGCTAAACGGTTCTTTTATGTTTGCAGCAGATCTGATGAAAAAGGTTAATGTTGAGTGTGAAATTTCTTTCGTTAAAGTTTCTTCTTATGACGATACAACTTCCACTGGTAATGTGAAAAAGTTGATCGGACTTAATGAAGAAATAAAAGGAAGAACGGTCGTGATTGTTGAAGATATTGTTGATACAGGAAATACGATTGAAAACGTGTGGGATCAGCTGAAAGTTTTAGGTGCAGCGGAAATTAAAATCGCTACGTTGCTGTTTAAACCGAATGCATATACAAAAACGCTTCCTATTGAATATGCCGCTATTGTGATCCCGAATGATTTTATTGTTGGTTATGGCTTGGATTATAAAGGACTAGGTCGAAATCTAGAAGATATTTACGTGCTGGATTATGAAAATGATAGAAAATAATTTCGTACAACTATAGATCATAAACAAAACAATTTTCACTCAAACAAAAAAAACATGTTAAATATTGTACTCTTCGGACCTCCAGGTGCAGGTAAAGGAACTCAATCGGAAAAATTAATTGAAAAATATGAATTGATCCACCTTTCTACCGGTGATCTTTTAAGAAGTGAAATTGCTGCAGGCACGCAATTGGGCTTAGAGGCTCAGATGTTGATGAATGCAGGCGTTTTGGTTCCTGATGAAGTAGTTATCGGAATGATTAGTTCTAAGCTTGATAAAAATCCGAATGCGAAAGGATTTATTTTTGATGGTTTTCCTCGTACCGAAGCACAAGCTGAGGCTTTAGATCGTTTGTTATTTGAAAAGCATACTTCCATAACGATGATGCTGGCCTTGGAAGTGAGTAATTCTGAATTGATAAAACGATTGTTGCTGAGAGGACAAAACAGCGGTCGTCCGGATGATCAGAATGAAGGCATTATTCGTAAGAGAATAGAGGAATATAATAACAAAACTTCAGTTCTGAAAAGTTATTACTCAGCAAAAGGGAAGTACAGGGCGGTGGAGGGCATTGGTAGTGTTGATCAGATATTTGCCAATTTGTGTGTGGTCATTGATCCACGTTCTTCAAAGCCGGTGATCGATTCTCAGGTTGTTAAAGCACAGAAAGTCATGGCTAAAATTCTCCCAAAGCCAATCGTTAAAGAATCAAGGGAAGCGAAAAAAGTTTCTGTGGCTAAATTAGCAAAACCTACGGTGAAAATAGAGCCTAAAAAAGTTGTAAAGAATAGTGTTGCAAAAAAAATAACAGCAAAAAAAGTTGTTAAACAAAAGGTTAAGAAGCTTGTGAAAAAAATAGTTTCTTCTAATAAAGCCGTAAAAAAAACAACTAAAAAAGCGGCAAAAAAACTTGCTCTCAAAAAAGTAGTGAAAAAAGTTTCTGTTAAAAAAATAGCAAAGAAAGTTACTCCTAAAAAGCTACTCAAGAAAGTCGTAAAAAAAGCGACTCCCAAAAAAGTTTCTAAAAAAGTCCTGAAGAAAGTTGTGAAGAAAGTTGTTCCAACAAAGAAAACGGCAAAAAAAGTGGCAAAGAAAAAAAGATAAGTATTGTGTGATTAGGTGATAAGAGGGTAAAAAAGAATGGATTCGAATTTTGTTGATTATGTAAAAATATGCTGCCGCTCAGGAAAGGGTGGTCAGGGATCAGTTCATTTACACCGTAGTAAATTAACGGCTAAAGGTGGACCTGATGGTGGTGATGGCGGCCGAGGCGGACATATTATTGTGAAAGGGAATAAACAATTCTGGACCCTCATCCATTTGAAATACAGGAAACACATTATCGCAGAACCCGGTGGTAGCGGTGGTAGTGCACGTATGACAGGTGCTGAAGGGAAAGACGAGATACTGGATGTTCCTTTGGGAACGATCATTCGTGATGCTGAAACAGGTGAAGTTGAAGGGGAAATTACGGAAGAGGGACAAGAGATTATTGTTGTACCCGGTGGCCGAGGTGGCTTAGGAAACGATCATTTTAAATCGTCTACAAATCAAACTCCGCGCTATGCACAGCCAGGTGGTGATGGAAGGGATGAATGGAAAATTTTAGAATTGAAGGTCTTGGCAGATGTCGGTTTAGTTGGTTTTCCAAATGCCGGTAAATCGACTTTGTTATCGGTCGTTTCTGCTGCAAAACCTGAAATTGCAAATTATCCTTTTACTACACTTGTCCCTAATTTGGGAATTGTTGAATACCGCGATTACAAGTCTTTTGTAATGGCTGATATTCCTGGAATTATTGAAGGAGCGAGCGAAGGAAAGGGAATCGGACTAAGATTTTTACGACATATTGAACGTAACTCTTCACTTCTTTTTTTGGTTCCAGCTGATACAGATGATATCATTAAAGAGTATAAAATTTTACTGAACGAATTAGATAAATTTAATCCTGAACTACTCCATAAAAAAAGAATTCTGGCAATATCCAAATGCGATATGATGGATGAAGAACTTTTGGCTGAAATGAAAAAAGATCTGGACAAACGATTTAAAGAGAAAAAAACAGTTCCTGTTTTATATTTTTCATCTCAAACCGGATTCGGAATTACTCAACTGAAAGATGAATTATGGAAACAATTGAACGCGAAGGATAATGTGTTTGATTACTAATTGATTCAATAGTAAATGGGTAAAAAAGTAGTATTTAGTATTCTGATTATTTTAATTTTCAATAGTCAGATTAAACTGTTTTCTCAAAACTCCTCCGGAGAAGATTATTACGAATTATCCGGCTCAATAAGTTACAACTTTCCGATTTCAAAATTGAACAAGGTGTATAAACCCGCACTGGGTTTGCACTGTGGATTTAATTGGGTACGTGACGATTATTCCTCAAAAAATATCCTCAAAAAGGGTTTGTTGCTTGGTGTAATGCAATTTAAACCTAAATCGGATACCTTGTATTATTCAGTTCTTCCCGATTCCTATGGAACCGCTGTTTATTCGAATTATATGCTCATCAGCGCTACATTTCATATCGAAAATATTAAGTGTTTTAATCAATTTGGCTTTATTGCAGGTGGTGATGTAGGATTAGCAATAACAAATTATTCTTATCAGCGGGATGACATACATATTCACATAGGTGAAGATTCAACAAATGGAAAATTGATCGTTTCACCACTTATCGGATTGAATTATGAGTTCGATGAAAATTTTTCAGCTGCAGTCATTGCTCAATATAATTCATTGATTTCTATTAGCGAAGCGGAATACGATGAGTATAATCCTGTGCAGGGAATCTACAAACAATATGGCTATTTTAGTTTAAGAGTGGGCTATTCATTTTAAAATAATTGAGCTTGATCCAATCCATAAAAGATATCGATACCCAACTTTTTCTGTTTCTGAACAGTCTGCACAATCCTTTTTTTGATGTGATTATGTTCTGGGTCAGCCATAAATTTTTTTGGATTCCGCTGTATGCTTTTTTTCTTTTTTTATCATACAAACATTTTGGTAAAAAGGTTTTTTTGGTAGCTGCAGCAGCTGTTTTGTTGATTGTTTTGTCCGACCAGCTATCCGTTCATGCTTTTAAGAATATGTTCCTCAGATACCGTCCTTGCCATAATCTACTGATCCAGTCAAAGGTGCACTTGAATGATGGTTGTGGTGGAGTGTATGGATTTGTTTCTTCGCATGCAGCTAACACATTTGCCCTCGCCATGTTTTTGAGTTTGTTATTTAAAAATAAAATAAAATATCTTGGAGTGTCGATTTTTATTTGGGCCGCATTTGTATCCTACAGTAGGATTTATAATGGTGTGCACTATCCCGCTGATATTGCCGTTGGCGCAATCTTAGGTATGGGTATCGGCATTGTCGTGTTTAAAATATATCAATTTGCTAATACCAGATTAACACATGAATAATATTTTATTGGTTTTTTTGGGTGGTGGTCTAGGAAGTATTGCTCGATATGGTGTTTCTGAAATAGTAAAAGCCAACTTTAAAACATCCTATCCCTTAGCAACATTTTTATCAAATAGTGTAAGCTGTTTGATTTTGGCATTAATTGTGGGTGTATTTAGTAGTAAAATGGAAGGATATCCTGTATTAAAAATGCTACTTGTTGTAGGTTTTTGTGGTGGGTTCAGTACTTTTTCTACCTTCAGTTTCGAAACAGTTGCGTTGATGCGTTCCGGGAATTTGATAATTGCCTTTGCGAATGTTTTGATAAGTGTATCAGTTTGTCTCGCAGTCATTTTTTTTGTGACTAAACAAAGTAGTTAATTTTATATTTATTTTTTATGAAAAAGTTCGTATTGATTTTTAACGTTGTTATCCTCTCTTTCTTTTTTGTTTCCTGGGGAACATTTGGACATGAGCACATCAACAGGTCTGCTGTTTTTGCTTTGCCTGCCCCGCTTCAAACTTTTTTTTACAATCACATCGATTTTATTACTCAGGAATCAACAGTTCCTGATCTGCGTAAATATACAT
>CAMCYR010000070.1 GCA_945885475.1 Chitinophaga pinensis | reverse complement strand
AAACTACTTCTTAATTTTCTTTTGATTGTTAGTAAAATAGCTGCAAAAGGATCTGAGTTCACATGGAGAGCACTTTGGATTGCGGGCGATACAAACATATCTGCCATGCAAAATCAACCAATGGTGGGCAATGGCTACTTTTTCGGAGGGAATATACTTTATAAGTTGTTTTTCTGTTTCTAGAGGTGTTTTTGAATCTCTGGTTAATCCTAAACGGTTTGAAACCCTAAAAACGTGCGTATCAACAGCCATTGCAGGCTTATTATAAACGACTGATGCGATCACATTGGCCGTTTTACGCCCCACTCCCGGGAGCATTTCCAAGTCCTTAATTTCAGAAGGAACAACACATTTAAAATCGTTTACCAGCATAATTGCCATTCCAACTAAATGTTTCGCCTTGTTATTCGGATAGCTGACACTTCTGATATATTGAAACACTTCATCACTGCTTGCCAAAGCCATTACTTCCGGACCAGGGAAAGCTTTAAACAAAGCCGGAGTAACCATATTTACACGCTTATCGGTACACTGCGCAGACAAAATCACAGCAACTAATAATTGGTACGGGTTCTTATACTGTAATTCCGTTTCAGCAATCGGGTGATTTTTACTGAAGTACTCAATCACTTTTCCGAATCTTTCTTTTTTGGTCATTCTCAGTAGTTGAATCATTAAATAAATATATTAAAAATAAAGAAGGAATTACAAGTATACCTTTAATGTAATAAATGTAAGCATTATTGATAGAAAAAAATATATCGCCATAAAAAATATCATTTACCTAGGGTATCTATAATCTTTTCAATAAATTTGTTTACTAACCATAACTAAAATTCTCTTTCCTCAAAGGTTGAAGATTTAATAAAATGCGGATAATTTATAATCAATTGAAATCCCCCTTCTAAAATTTAAAAAAATGAAAGTAAACCAACTTGTATATCAAAGCAAAAGTGAAATTTCCGAATCATTAAAAAATTATAATACGGATTCATATGACATTCACTTTATTTTCGCTGACAAAAAATATTTAATGGATGAATCAATTACATCGCTCATTTATGCCACATTCAAAAATTCAATCTTAATGGGCTGCTCTACTGCAGGAGAGATTGGAAATAAACAAGTACACGAAGGCTCATTTGTGCTTACTTCGATTAAATTTGAAACATCTAGAGTCAAAAAAAGTACGTATCATCTAAAAAATGTAAAAGAATCATTTTCTGCGGGTGAATTTATAGCAAATCAATTAGTAGAAGATGACCTCAAATATGTCTATGTATTATCTGATGGTATCAATGTCAATGGCTCGAATCTGCTAGATGGAATTAATTCAGTATTAAACGAAACCGTAAATGTTTCTGGTGGATTAGCAGGAGATAATGCCGAATTTTTAGATACATATGTTGCTGATATGAATAATAATTTTGTCACAAATTGCGTTTCGGCTTTAGGATTCTATGGCGACCAAATATCAACAAATTCAGGATCATTTGGGGGTTGGGATAGTTTTGGGATTGATCGACTTGTAACAAAAAGTACTGAAAATGTTGTATATGAAATTGATGGAAAACCTGCACTAGATCTTTATAAATCATATTTGGGGGAGTTATCAAACGAATTACCTGGATCAGCATTGTTTTTTCCTTTAGAAATGCGAACAATTGAAAATGATGAATCGCTTGTAAGAACAATTTTAGGAATAAATGAAAAAGATAAGAGCTTAACTTTTGCTGGTAATATTGCGGAAGGCTCATATATTAAGTTGATGAAAACGAATGTTGAGAGAGTAATTAATGGTGCAGAAAAAGCAGCACTTCAATTGCCAATTTCACAGAATCTGAAAAACGAATTAATTTTTATGGTAAGTTGTGTCGGCAGAAAGCTAGTTTTAAAACAACTGACGCAAGATGAAATAGATGCTGTAACCTCTCAGTTTGGAGAGAATACAACATTTGCAGGATTCTATTCTTATGGTGAATTTTCTAAACTAAAAATGCAATCTACTTGTAGCTTGCACAACCAGACAATGACCTTAACTTCTTTAAAGGAAATATAAATGGAAAATTACCATAGGCTTCTTCGAAGACAAATTAAAAACCATTTTGGAAATATAAATGCCGTACCAAAAATCTTCGAAAATTTTATAAACACAATAGATCTTGCATACAAAGATTATGACAAAGACCTAAGCCATGTTGAAAGAATATTAAAAGAAAGTTCGGACGAATTAATTAAATTGAATAAGGAACTAAAGAAACTAAATATACAGAATGAAAAAGTAATCGTTGAGAAAACAACTGATCTCCTCAGAACAACATACAACTTAGAATATGCTGAAAAAATTTCAAAGTTGGGGCACTTTAATTTATTAGGTGTAGAAAAAAAATTAGTACTGTCAAAAGAATTAACATCAATGATTGGCACTAATGAAATAGAACACGACGTATTTACTTTTTCAGAAATTTTCGAAAATTCTGATGAGTTCTATTCATTCATCGAAAATTCTTTCCAAAAAAAATTAAATCAAAAAATTGAAAATATTCGAATTAAGAATGACACAAGATATTTTACATTATTATTAGAAAAAATTGGCGATACAAACGAACTTTCATTTATTGGTGTACTTCAAGACAATACTATCATAAAGGAAAATGAAATAACTATGGAGAATTCTTTAAAAGAAAAAGAAGCCCTTTTAGGAGAAATTCATCATCGTGTTAAAAACAACCTTGCATTAATATCTGGAATAATTGAGCTTCAAGCAATTGAAATTGAAAATGAAAACAGTAGAAACCATTTCTTAGAAATTCAAAATAGAATATCTGCAATATCTTATATACATGAAAAATTATACCAATCTAATAATTTTGCCAAAATAGATCTAAAAGAATACATTGAGGAATTGGTAAATTCTATTATCAAGTTTTTTAGTAAAAATGAAGACGTAAAGATAAATTACGAGCTAGATTCGATTTATGTTACAACAAAACATGCGTTACCAATTGCCCTAATTGTTAATGAATTGGTTACAAATTCACTAAAGTATGCATTTAACGATCCTAAAATTATTGGGAAAATGGATATTATTCTTAAAAAAAACAACGATAGTGATACTATTTTGCTCACAATCTCCGACAATGGACCAGGTATTCCAATTAATATAGATATTTCCAAATCAAAATCACTGGGCTTCAAACTTTTGAATATATTTACAAAACAATTAAAAGGGACTTACCAAATTAAAAATGAAATAGGTTTAAGTATTACAATTTGTTTTAAAAATGAATAAAAGACTATTAATAGTAGAAGACGATCTATTGCTTTCTTTTTTATTGGAAACCTACATAATTAACAGTGGATGCTGTTCATTAATTGCGGCTGTTACAAATGGTAAAGAAGCATTGGAAATTGCAAACAAGGAGAAACCAGATTATATTTTGATGGATATAAAAATTGATGGAGATCAAGACGGTATTGAAACAGCTATAAATATCAATAAAATCAACGATATTCCAATCATTTATACATCAGCAAATAGTGACTCACAAACATATGAACGCGCAAAAAAGACAAATATGTTTGCCTTTATTACTAAGCCAATTGATAAAATTGCATTTTACAAATTGATATGCTCGCTATGATTAATCTCGAAGAGCCTGTAAATAATTTGTTTAATGGCTTATTAAATTTTAAAAGAAGGAAAAAAACTAAAATGAAATCGTCAGTATTTCCACAATTTTAACAATGCCTCTTCAAATCTTGCTTTGGGTAAAAAGTTCCATTCAAGATCCGCATTCATTGGAACAGGAGTATCCAGACTTCCACATCTTACAACCGGTGCATCTAAATTTTCAAAACAATTTTCATTTATGATAGAAGCCAATTCGCCTCCAATACCACCTGTAAGTGTATCTTCATGAAGAATAATCGCCTTTCCTGTTTGATTTACAGACTTTAAAATAGCTTCTCTGTCAAGAGGAACAAGTGTTCTTAAGTCGATCAGATCTGCTTTAATTTCAGGATGTTTATCCAACATTTCCATCGCCCAATGCACACCTAAACCATATGATACGATGGTAATATCATTTCCTTCTCTCACCAAACGGGCTTTTCCGAAAGGTATAGTATAATATTCATCTGAAACATCTTCGGTTATACTACGGTATAATCCTTTGTGTTCAAAGAACATAACCGGATTCGGATCTTCAAAAGAACTCAGCAACAAACCTTTTGCATCACTTGCAAAGGCAGGATAAGCAATTTTCAGTCCGGGTGTATGAAAAAACCACGCCTCGTTACTTTGTGAATGAAATGGCCCTGCAGCTACTCCGGCTCCAGTAGGCATCCGAACAACCACATCGGCATTTTGCCCCCAGCGGTAGTGAGATTTTGCAAGATTATTAACAATCTGATTAAATCCTTCAGTGACAAAATCTGCAAACTGCATTTCTACCATCGCTTTCATTCCATTGATGCTTAAACCAAATCCACTTCCAACAATTGCCGCTTCGCACAATGGTGTATTTCTAACGCGTGCTTTTCCAAATTCGTCAACGAAGCCATCCGTTATTTTAAAAACACCTCCATATTCTGCAATATCCTGCCCCATTAGCACTAGATTTGGGTGTTTACGCATCGCCAAACGCAATCCGTCAGAAATTGCATCAATAAATCGTTTGTTGGTTTTATTTCCGGATGGAATTATTTCATCCAATTCAAAAGGCATGAACATATCTTGTAATTCCAAGACGGTATTCGGTGGAGGTAATTTTTCTGCGTAGGCTAATTCAAGACCCTCTTCAATTTCATTTTTTATCACATTACGATAGTCTTCAATCATCTTTTCATCTAGCACACCTTCATCCAATAAATATTTTTCAAAATTATTGAGAGGATCTTTTTTACCCCAGATATCTAGTAATTCCTTCGGAACATATTTTGTTCCCGATGCCTCTTCATGACCGCGCATTCGGAATGTGATCAACTCCAACAAAACAGGTCGAGGATTTTTTCGGATAGACTCCGCTAATCGTTTAACAGTATCATAAACTTCTAAAACATTGTTTCCATCCACCTGAACGGCTTCCATACCATAACCAATCCCTTTATCTATAAATTGTTTACAACGGAATTGCTCATTGCTTGGAGTTGATAAACCGTACCCATTATTTTCAATGGCGAAAATAACTGGAAGGTCCCAAACTGCAGCAACATTCAATGATTCATGAAAATCACCTTCACTAGCACCTCCGTCACCGGAATAAACTAATGTTATTTTGTTGTTATTTTTTAAAATGTTTCCCAAGGCTATTCCATCTGCCAAACCCAATTGCGGACCAAGATGAGAAATCATTCCAATAATTTTATATTCCTGAGTACCGAAATGAAAAGAGCGATCACGCCCCTTTGTAAAACCGCTAGGCTTACCCTGAAACTGGCAAAACAAACGATTTAAAGGTATACCTCTAGAAGTAAATACACCAAGATTACGATGCATCGGTAAAATATACTCTTCTTTATCAAGAGCCATTGCTGCTCCTACAGAACCCGCCTCCTGTCCTATTCCACTAAACCATTTTGCAATTCGGCCCTGACGAAGAAGAACTAACATTTTTTCTTCGATCATCCGGGGCTTCAAAATACCCTTATAGAGTTCTATTAATGTATCGTCCTTGTATTTTTTTCTATCGAAACGAATAGGCGATTCAGCTGAGATCATAGTGCTACTTTAAATTTTAATTTTTGATTGTCATCCCGAACATAGTCTAAGACTAATAAATCTAAAGTCTAAAATTATCAAAAATAAGCACACCTTCGGATGATTTTTTGTAAATTTGATTGCTCTTTAGTTGCGCTTATAAACAAAATTATGCTTCAAGAAGTCATTATATATATTTTATTGATACTTGCATCCTATTATATAGGAAGCCGCTTCTATAGAAGTATAAAAAAAAAGCAGGCATGTGGAAAATGTATCCTAATGGAAGAAGCAAAAAAAACAGTAAAGTCTACCAGCTGAACAGCTCCCTAATCATCGCTTTCCCCCAGGGATTCTTACCAAAATCTTTTTCTAATTTTGTTTTTAATTCTGTTGATGTATATATTTTATTTTTTCCTTTTTTAGGTATTAATATGGCTAATTCGGGCTTAATGACCTCAATATTTTTTGCAAAATAAATCACCCCGCCATCTTCAGTCGCCAAGCCTAAAATTGCACCTGGCAAACCGCAGAAACTTTCAGGACCAACATTCGCGACAATATCATCCGCATACCAAACATAAATACGAGTACTGTCATTCATTTCCCATATCGCTTTACGGCAGTTATATCCGCTAATCACACGCTTGCTGTCTGTGATTTTCCATTGACGTTTTTTTAATGTATCCTGAACATATAATGCTTCTCCCCATACACTTTTAATGGAAAGTGTACTCTTTGTTTCAAAATTCTGATAGATCGTATTTTTACTTGTTGCCCAACTCATCCGTTCTTTCAAGTCACTTTCCTGTGGTTTGAAAACAGACAATGAGTCGTTGAAGTATAATTCGAAAAAATCAACTTTACTTTTGTCTTCGTCTTTTAACCATTCTCTGACATTATCATCTTTGAATTTTTTATATAAATTGGTTTTACGTTCAAACACAATTTTTCCGGAAGTGATTTGCCCAAGCAATTCAGTTCCACAAAAAAACACAGGTATTAAAAACAGAATAGCTTTAGAAATAATCTTCATTATCTTTTGTCTTTGTGCTGTTAAACTTATATGTCAGTTTTAATAAAAAATACCTGGATATAATATTCGTTTTATCATCTGTGATCACATTATCCTGTATTGTTCTTTCATTACTTATATTCTGATTTAAAATATCATTACCATTTATTGATAAAATAAGATTTTCATTTTTAAGAAACAGTATACTTATCGTAGCGTTCCATACTATATAATTAAGATTATAGCCTTCTGTTCTTTGGCTATTAATTACATATTTGGCATCTGTTTCAAATAAAAGTTTGAAAGGAAATTTTAATCTGAAAGACGCATCAAAAGACTGTGTAGAATAGGGCTTGTTGGAAGCGTTACTTAAGGAAGAAGACGGATCGTTATAATCATAACTAAATCCGACCGAAAAAGCCAGCGTATCGATATCCACATCAAGCTTCAGTTCAAAATTATTATTTAATGTTGTGGTTACATTTTTCTGAAGATTTATATAACTAGAATATTTATAATAGTTACTACTGATACTTGGAGAAATGGTTAATACTTTTGAGAAAATTGGCAATCCTGCACCGATGTAACCACCTCCATTATAATTACCATATACATTTAATGTCTGAGAAACTGTACGCCCCAAACTGTCATATGTAACCGAATTAGCAAATGCATTATCAACAGCTGAAAAATTAAGGTTCATCCACATATATTTTCCACTTACGGGTTTGTAAGAATTAAACGAAACATTAAAATTATTGCTGAACGTAGGCACAAGATTAGGATTCCCCAGTTTCACCTGATTCGGGTTGCTATTATCCGGGATCGGTTGCAATTGATTGATGCTCGGCTGAGCAGAAGAAGTTGTGTACGTAAACTTAAACCTCGTACTCTGAGAAAATCTGTACATATAACCCAGAAATGGCAAAACATTATTAACTGACTGCTTCACTAACTGATTGGTGATTAGATTTCTATTTTCAATATCAACATTTCTGAAGCGAGCGCCAAAATTAAAAGACTGTTTTTTAGTTTCGTGAATAAATTTTAAGCCTAAGCGGTTGGTCATTTTAACATTTTCAAAATCATTCGTAAGAACTGAATCAACAGCATCATATTCACCATTGGTGAACTCCTGCGACTTTTTACTTTGTTCAGAAATCGAATAATTAAAATTATAATCAAATTCAAGTTTTATTTTTTTTGTCAATGGCTCCGTATAAACAATTGTAGCATTGTGAGTCTGAGAATAGCTTGCATTTGTTTTTTGCTGATCGATACTGTCATTTGTAATAATTGAATCGTACTGACTATTATATGACTTCAAATAACCAAGGGAATTATTGTCGGTCAGACTTAAATTGTAATTCATACGAAACAAACGATCTCGGTTTTTAAATTTCCGTGTCAACTTCAGTGTTGCATTAATATCATACCCTTCAGCAGTATTCGTATTCAGAACATTGGTCCTCCGCATTAAAGTGTCGTTTGCATTCAAAAAATCAGTAACTTCATTTGTACTTTGCTTTGAGTTATTCAATTTAAATTTGGGTTCAATTTCCAGCTCTGTAAGAGAATCTATCGTTTGAGTAATCTTGAAATTAATAGCATGGCCTTCTGTTTTTTGAATATTTTTATTGCTATTAGCCGTAACAAAATTTGTATCACTCAAAAAATATTGTGATCTGGTAGAACTACTTGCGTTCAATTGATTGTTATTGTATGTATAATTTACCCCTAATTTGGTTTTCTTTGCTATTTTATCCGAGTAATAGAAACCTGATTTTAACGTTTGAGGCAATCCTGTATTCTGATCACTATTATTCATCCAATACATCCCACCATCTTCATCCGATTGCATATTGGATTCGTTATCCAATCCGTATTTATACATATCGCCCCAGCCAAAACTAGAACGGGGTGTATTGCTGGCAAGAGCAAAAACAGAAATTTTCTGAGCATTTTTAAACTTGTTTACTAAAAGTTCACCTTCATAAAAATTCTGAAAATCACTTGCCCCTGATACCTTACCAAAATATCCTTTTTTAGCATCTTCTTTTAGTTTAAGATTCATTACCTGAGTAGTTTCTTCTTCACCATCACCTGCATTTTCATTCTTTTTTTCATATACCTGAACCGATTCAACACCATTTGCAGACAAATTCTTAGTAGCAACGGTCGGATCGCTTCCAAAAAACTCATCACCATCAACCAATACCTGACTAACTTCTTTCCCCTGAGAAGTAATTTTCCCTGAAGCATCAACCTTAATACCAGGTAGTTTTTTCAAAAGGTCTTCAACTGTTGCGTTGGGTTTTACCTTAAAAGAATCAGCTGTATAAATTAAAGTATCACCCTTATAATAAACGGGATCCTTGTAAGCATAAATGATAACTTCCCCCAATTGCTGACTTTTAGCTGGAAGAACAATACGACCAAAATCAAATTGATAATTGGTGGCGCTGCCAAAAACATAGAACGACTGTTCAGAAAACCGGGAATCAGAAACAATGACTTGAACAGTATCAATCGGTAAGTCAGATAAAGTAAAAAAGCCTTTTGAGTCCGTTCTAGTATGAGCGATCAAAACTGAATCCTTTATCCGGACTACCATCGCAACGGCATTTTTCAATGGCATTTTGGAAACCGTATCCTGAACATTTCCAGAAATGGTCATCTTTTGTGAAAAAGAAGGAATCGATATAAAAAGAAAAATCAGAAAGTAGAAATGGCGCATGGGGTTGAAATATTACCTAAATGTAGTAATGTGATCATTTAAAAATCAGTGAATAAAACTTTTAAAGAAATTCTACACGAAAACAGAATGGGTAAATTTACTTTTTTCAATAAAATTGAAAAATTGAAAAAAAAAAAGAGTATCAATGATACTCTTTCTTTTAAAAGCGTGCAAAAAGTAATTACTTTTTACCTTTTTTTGTTGATGCAGCAGCAACAGAATCAGCGATTCTAGTAGCTTCAACAGCAGCAGCTTCAGCAGCAGCAGCAGTTGAATCAGCAGCAGCTTGCATTTTAGCAGCTTCTTCAGCAGCGATAGCAGATTCTACAGCAGCAACTGAATCAGCAGTAGCTTTAGCTTTAGCAGCTAATTCTTCTGCACTTGGTCCGCAAGCTACGAATGTAAACATACTCGCTACGGCAACTAATGTAAATAATTTTTTCATTTTGTTTTGTTTGTGATTTTAATTAAAATTTTGGCAAATATATGTTAAATATTTAATATGATACAAATTTTTTTAATT
>CAMCYR010000069.1 GCA_945885475.1 Chitinophaga pinensis | reverse complement strand
GATAAGAAAAAACTGCACCTATAATGGAAAGTACCACTAATGACAAAAACACATACATTGTTATTCCTCCAAATAGTTCAAAAGAGCCAAATCCTAACGCTGATAAAGCTATTCCGAATAATGGAAAACAACACGGAGAGGTTAATGCAGTCAAAATAATGCCTACTACACCTATTCGTTCTATTATTGATGTTTTATTTTTCATACAGTTTCTTTAGCGGTATTTACATATTTGAAAAATGGGCGCAAAATTTTTAAATGTTCCGATTTAAGTGAATAATAAATCGTTTGCCCAACTTTACGAGCTTCAATTATATTTCCATCTTTTAGCTTCCGAAGATGTTGTGAAACGGCTGGTATAGTCATACCAAGAATGTCACTCATATCACAAGGACATAATTCTTTTTCCTCTCCCATCAAATAAAGAATTTTCAACCTTACATCATTCCCTGCAAGGGCAAGAACATTTGACAATTGATGTAATGATTTTTCATTGTCTTTTAGTTTTTGCTTACATTCCTTTATTTGTATTGGGTCGGCTAAAACACGAATACAAGTATTGTTTTCCATATCATCAATATTATTTACGCTACAAATATATAGACATTTCATTATTTAAGCAAATACTTAAATACAATTAAAAGGTTGTATATGTAGCGACCATTTTTTATTTGCGCCTTAAATATTTATGAAATAAAGCTTTGCGCAATTGCATTAACTGTGATAACTGCAATTGTAAATTTGATTGAAGCGCCTCAATTTGCGCGAGTGAATTTTGCACATCTGCAAAAGAACGATTGCCGGTATTAACTGCATTTAAAGTTTCATCTATTACATCAACAACATCCCCTAGGCGAACGTACTCAATAACGGAGCCCTTGAGATAAGGACGCAACAAACGAAGCTCCCAAATGCCCAGGAGCATGAAGTAATAAAAATCCCTTTCATCTTTATCATCTGCCAAGAAAACAAATGAATTAACAACATAATGCCTAAACGGCTTGCCTGAATTTAAACCTTTGTTTAAAATAAAGAAATGCGGCTGCTTGTAAATTGCGCCTGATTTGTGGGTTTTGATTTTTGACTTGAGCATAATTGTGGATTTAAAAATTATGCTGCGCTGCGCTTGCCTATTATTTTTGAAAAGAAAAAATAAAAACCGAAAAAAATAAAAAAGAAAGCCGAATAAAGGGGGCTGTTGAGCTAGGGCTGTCAAGGTTTTTGCGAAAAAAATACTACTTGAATGCGGCAAAATAAAAAAAAGAATTCCTTAATTTAAGCCGCATGAAGTGTGGAGATTATTTTTGCAAAATTCATCTTGACCTTGATAGCCCTAAAGGGTGGGCATGTGCGGACAGCCCCAAATTTGCGACCTTTTTTTAATTTAAGGAGAGTCTTATTCTTTTACAAGTTCAATGATAATTTTGAATAATGATGTTGTATTGCCATCTTCTTCAAGTTGTTCATCCCAATATCCTTTATGGGTAGAATAGCATCCTGTTCTTTGAATGCGAATAAGCATAGGATTAAAATCTTCGGGTTTTATCCCAATTTTATTTATGACATCCTCTTTAAAGTCTTTCCAGTATAGATTGGTAATTTGTTTAGGATTTTGTACTTCTCCGTTTACTCTGTATTCTGTTTCCCCTACTTCAGGTAAAAACTTTTGTTCGTATTGGTATTTCAAAAATAGCAATGAAAATTCTCGATCAGATAATTCGTTAAAAACTGAAATGTATTCCTCGAACTCATTAAAATTTATTTTGTTTGCTGCTAAACCTAAGAGGATTTCTGCAAATCTTTTGATTTTGTCTTCACTTTTCGTTCTTAGAACATAATCGACTGTACAAAAGTATGCGTGTAAAAAATCATTTGTTTCAATAATGTTTTCTGAAAGTTCTTGCTGTCCAGACTGCAGCTTATCAAAAAAAATCTTCATCCTTTCAGCCTTCATATTGTTAAGCTTGGTAGTTAAATATGAATCAACTACACCGCCTCCTGGAATTAATTGAACTAAAGACTTGATAATAGGGCTTTTTTCGTAAGATTCAGATAATAATATTAGTTCGGTCTTCATGATTGAGTTTTACAATAGCAATGTACAAAGAAATATAGTATGGTAAAAGCGCCCGCGGCGTGCGGTGGGTTGAGGTTGCAAATAATGAGTGCAGTGAAACGGAATGAAATGGTTTGCAATCCGATGTGCGGCGAGCCACCTGCGAGTGGAGTGAGGGTGTGCAGCACGGGAGCACGAGGCTTCGACGAGTGCGGGTGCAAACTATGTTGCCAGTGTGGCGAAATAAATAAAGCATTTATGCCTTAATTTTATGCCACACGACGGACAACACAAGGGCAATGGGTTAGTTTATTTTTTTAGCGTGGAATGTGTGTCGGCAAAAAATAAGCGCCCATTGAACGCAGCCCGAACGACAATGCAGGCGAGCTGAATAATGGGCAGCCGGTGGACTGAAAGTGGCTGAAATGAGTGAAGTGGAGCCGTGCCCAGTGAAACGGGCGACGGCGTAACGTAATGAATGAAGCGACTTGAAGGACAAAGTAGGCTGACGTGACGCAAGCCCGTGACCAAAACAACAAACATGACAAACTTGCTTTAGCAACCTTTGGCAAAACAGCTATTGCGTGATGCCTTGAAAAGACAACACTAAAGCAATGGCTGTTTTGGTTTGGCGTGTTTTGTTGTTGGGAGCAGGCTAAGGAACACCTTTTTACCTGTTACTAGAGTATCTAAAAATAACTACTGACTCCGAATTGAATTGCGCCTGTTCTTGAAGCTGGGTTGCCTAAAATATCTTTTCTCCATTCATATCGGTAATTTAAACGGAGTACTGTTTGTGGTGAAGTTCTGAAACTGATTGCTGGAACTATAGCAAAAATCTCATCTGCAATATTACCTCCTGTTTCGTTGAAAGTGCCAACATTCCAATCAACATATTCTGCACGGATAGCTGCATTGAAACTTGCCTTTTCAAAACCAAACATTTTTTTCTTTATAATAGGTTGTACTATATCTATAAATCCACCATGCTGTTTCTTTCCGAATTGTTGAGTATAAGTGTCAGGAACATCCACAAAAGTCCATGCAAACTCTGTTGTAATTACTGTGTTTATTTTTGGAATAGTAGTATTAAAATCAATAGCAATAACGTCCGCTCTTCTTTTTTTGTCCAATACTAAATCATCTTCTTGAAATTTATTGTAAACCCCACCCATGTATGACAAACCAAGCTCACCAATTTTTCTATACCTGAATGAAGTCTTTGCGCTTGTTAGTGGTTCGCCATTAAAACTCTCTTCAAATCTATCAGGGTTTAATTTTGCGGCAGGAAGGAATGTTTTATTCTCAGCATTTCCAATGATATTGTCGTTTAAGCCATTAGTTAAATACAATTCATAAGCCCACACTATATTCGGTTTATAAATTTTGCCATAAAAACCAAAGCCAACATTACTGAAGGTTGATGGTAATAATTGTGTAGCGGAAATTGGTCTATCAATAAATTCCCAACGTGGACCATCGTGATTTTGATTAAAAGCACCAATTGGATTCATAATTATTCCTCCTCTGAAATTCAATAAATGATGGAATTGAAAATCCAAAGCAGCAAACTCAATATTGATTTCTTTAGTACCATCTTCAAATTCAATTTCAGTTAAGAATTTAATTTTGCGGTGGATTGAGGATGACAAAAACAGAGTCATCCTTCTCATTTGGAATGAAAAACCTTCTGTTACTCCATCTGTAACTGCATATTGTGTGTTTGCTTCTGCATAACCTCCAATAGCAACAGGTATTTTACCGTATTGTAAGAAAGGACGATTATAAACCGCATCTAAATTCAATTGCATTTTAGATGTATCAGTTGGAGTCCTTTTTACTTTACTTGTATCAATCTGCGAAAAGGAAAATTGCGCAGAAAGGATTAAAAATATAATCGTAATTAGATGCTTCATAAAATTAAAGTTGTATGTAAATATTTTCATTATCTGTAGAGGTAATAAATGATTTTAAGTTAGTTTCAGCAGGTCCAGTAGTTACTTCTCCTTTTGGATTAAACTCTGCACCATGACAAGGACACGCCATCATGGTTTCATGCGGAGAAAGTTCACAGCCTTGATGCGTACATTGTAAATAAAGTGCTTTGTATTCATTATCGTTTAGTTTATAAATAGCTATTGGGAATTGCGTATTTTCAGGTTTGACTAAAATAAATTTTTGATGAATAGTTTTTTCTTTTTTTATAACCGTAAACTCTGACTTTTTAATTACAAGTTTATTCTCCTTAATGCCTACGTTGGTAATGTATTTTTGTGGGGTACATGCCTGAAGCAACCATGCTGCTCCTATGCTACCTGCACAGGTTAAACAAGCCGATTTAATAAAGTCTCTTCTTTCCATTACAGGCTTTCTAAAAATTTGATTACTTTTTGTTTATCGCTTTCAGATAAGTTTTGATAGTTGGTGTTGCTTTGTTGCCCTTCACCACCGTGCAATAAAATTGCTTGTTCTATTGATGTTGCCCGTCCGTCATGCATTAAAAAATAATTTCCACCTTGAGAATTTTTGGATAAGCCCAAACCCCACAAGGCAGGTGTTTTCCATTCATAAGTTTTAGCAGAGCCCTCCGTGTAATTATCATCTAAACCGCTGCCCATATTGTGCAGTAGTAAATCGGTGTACGGAAAGAATATTTTATTTGAAAGAGCAGCAATTGGCGATGCAGTTGTTTTCAATTCTTCTTTGTGACATTTATTACATCCTATCGAATTGAATAGTTGTTTGCCCGATTGAACATCGCCATCATTTTGATTTCTTTGAATTGGCACTTTTAGTGTTTTTAAGTAGAAAACAACATCATGCACCGTATTATTAGTTACTTCCGGATCAACTTCTAATTTTGAATATGTATCATACGGTTCAAACGATGTGTTTATACCCATATCTTGATTATAGGCATTTGCTGTTTGTTGCAGTAGGTCGTAAGCAGCTCCCTTTTTTCCAAACCTTCCAATATATTTTCCTCCTTGAGAAATTGCGTTTGCTCTTAATTGGCAATAAGACGGAACATTTATCCAATTTGGAACACCTGAAATCCCATCAGCATTTGCATCTGTAGGATCAGACATTGCAATCAAATCTGCATCAGAAACAGCATCTAAAAAACCCAATCCTGTATTCGCAGGTGGAAGTATTTTTGAAAAACCTACACCGCTTGGTAAAGCTTCAGGTGTGTAACCGGGAATAGCTCTGTTCTGTAATTGTGGTGCGCCAAAAGAAAGCCATTGATTTCCTGTACTATCTACTTGTCCGAATCGAGTTAAGGTTGTGAACGGATGTCCTTTGCCGTCTCCTGCATGGCAAGAGCCACATGAATTAGCAACGAAAATTGGCCCGAGTCCATTTTGAGGTGTAAAAATATCATCATTGAAAGCAACATCTCCTTTTAGGAATTGTTGTGTTTCTGCGGTTGTTAAACCCTCCACAGGCCCATCCAATAATTCATCATCCTTTGGACTTGGTGGCATTATTTTCTTGCATCCAATCACTACCAATAGTAAAACAACTACTGCAAAAAGTGTTTTTTTCATCTTTTAAATGTTTTGGCAAAGCTGACCATAATTTAGAAGATTAAAATTATTATTTTTGGCATACCAAAAAGATAATTTATGAGACCAGAAACCATAGAAAATTACTTAAAGACCATATATAACCTGTCTTCCAATAATACTGCTGTTGTTAGCAACCAAAAAATTGCAGATAAACTTAGTTTAAACCCTGCAACCGTAACCGAAGGTTTAAGAAAATTACATGGATTAAAGTATGTAATTTATGAAAAATCATACGGTTCACGATTAACAACATCAGGTTCTAAATTGGCATTGGATATTGTTAGAAGGCATCGGATTTGGGAAACATACCTCGCAAAAGAATTGGGTTTCGGTTGGGATGAGGTACATGCAATTGCTGAAGAGTTAGAACATGTAAACAATGCAAAACTCATAAACAAACTGGCTTCCATTCTTGGCAATCCAACTTACGATCCACATGGCGATCCTATTCCTGATGCGAAAGGAAAGATTCAAAAAAGTAATTTCATTAAACTATCCGAAACCAAAGTAAAAGGAAACTATAAGGTAATGGGTGTTACAGACCATTCACCAACATTTCTTAAATATTTAGAGAAACATCAATTGATTATTGGTGCAACTATTAATGTAAAAACGATTGAGGATTTTGATAACTCAATCGTTCTTGTTTGTCAAAAAAAGGAGGTGAACATTAGCCCCAAGGCTGCTGAGTGTATTATCGTTCAGTCCATTTAGCTTTTGTACATCGAGAGTATCTCTTGCAAATCAGAAGGTATCTCCATTGGTTTTAGAGGTGGTACATTTGCTCCGCCCGAATTCCCCAATGGAATCTCGCCTACAAAAGACTTTATACCGCCCACAAGTAACCGGGGAATTTGTCCGATGATTTCTTTAGTGTTTTTAATTTGGAATGCGAATAGCAACATGTGCCAATGCGCCTTTGAATGTTCAATGGGATAAGCCTGACCAAGAATGTGCGCTCGTTCAAGATGTCGCCATGCGGTTTGTAAATCTCCTTTTGAAAATAGTTCTTTTGATTTTAATAATTCTCCATCTACGTGCTTTTTTAAGCCCTGAGGAATTTTATAATGCAATTTCATTTCTTTATTTTTTCAACTTCAATTTGTGTTTTCATTATCACTAATGCAGTCAAAGATAATTTCTCCAATTCCTCCTTTTTTGAAAGTGGATTATTGGTTAGAATGAATTTAATTATCTCGTCCTTTGAAATTTGCATTAATGAAATTTAATATTTTGTATTCTAACTGCGTTCAAAATTGCGACCAATGCAACTCCTACATCGGCAAATACCGCTTCCCAAAGGGTGGCTACTCCGCCTGCACCTAATGCGAGCACAATAATTTTAACCACCATTGCCATTGTAATATTTTGCCAAACAATTTTTCTTGTTACGTTTCCGATTTTTATTGCAGTTACAATTTTTGAAGGCATGTCATTTTGAATCACAACGTCAGCGGTTTCAATGGTTGCATCGCTACCTAATCCTCCCATTGCAATACCTGCATCCGCCAATGCAATTACAGGCGCATCGTTTACGCCATCACCTACAAAAGCAATCGTTCGGTTTTCGTTTTTTAAGGCTTGTACTTTGTTAACTTTATCTTCCGGTAATAAATTACCAAATGCATTTACAATATTCAATTCTTTAGCAACTTTATCTACAACGCTTTGCTTATCACCTGAAAGCATTACTACTTTTAAGTTTAGTTTATGCATATCAACAATGGCTTGTGGAGCATCTTCTTTTATTTCATCAGCAACTGTAATATAACCTGCATACTTATTGTTTACCGCAATAACAACTATACTCTCAACAATACTTTCTATTTCGGTATCGTAAGCTATATTAAATTTTCGGAGCAATTTCGCATTTCCTGCCAATATCTGTTTGCTATTAACAACTCCTTTTAATCCATGTCCTGCAATCTCTTCAACTGTTTCAACCACAGCCTTGTTGTTTTGAACGTGTTGTGTTATAGCTATAGCAATGGGATGTGTTGATTTACTTTCAATACCTGCTGCCAAAGTCAATAGCTCACTTTCTTCAATCCCAACTGCAACTATTTTTTGAACTTTAAAAACACCTTTAGTTAGTGTTCCTGTTTTGTCCATAACTACAGTATCAATCTTTGTCATCACATCTAAATAGTTTGATCCTTTAAATAAAATTCCATTTCGGGATGCTAAACCAATTCCTCCGAAGTATCCTAAAGGAATAGAAATTACCAAGGCACAAGGACAGGAGATAACAAGGAATACTAATGCTCTATAAAGCCAATCGTTAAATACATAATCACTTACAAAAAGTGCAGGGAGCAAGCAAATACCTATTGCTAAGAAAACAACAATTGGTGTATAGATTTTTGCAAATTTGGAAATGAATAATTGTGTTGGTGCTTTTCGTGCAGTTGCTTCTTGAACTAATTCCAATATTCTTGAAAGTTTACTGTCTTTAAAAAGTGTTGTCACTTTTATTTCGGAAACGGTATTTAAATTAATCATTCCAGCCAATACGTGTTCACCTTTTCGTTTTGTATCGGGCTTACTTTCTCCTGTTAATGCAGCTGTGTTAAAAGCGGATGACTCAGAGATAAGTTCTCCATCTAATGCTACTTTTTCTCCCGGTTTTACTTGTATTAGTTCTCCAATTTTTACCTCACTTGGCGATACAGTACTTGTTGATCCGTTTCTTATTACAGTTACCGTATCAGGTCGAACATCTAACAAAGCTTTAATGCTTCGTTTTGCACGTTTAACTGCTGCCGATTGAAATAACTCGCCAACTGCATAAAATAACATTACTGCAACGCCTTCTGAATACTCCCCGATAAAAAATGCTCCAATAGTAGCTATGCTCATTAAAAAAAACTCCGAAAAGAATGAACCTTTTACGATTGAGTTTACTGCATCTTTTAATACAGGAATTCCAACAGGAAGATAAGCAACGATATACCAAATGAGGCGAACGTAATTTTTGAAAAAATCGGGCTTAATAAAATTATCAAGAATAATTCCTGACATTAAAACAACAAAACTGATAATTGCAGGTAAGTATTCTTTCCAAGCAGATTCTTCCTCTTGGTCGTGATTATGCTCTTTATGTGAATGCCCTTCAGCCTTTGCGTACATTTTATCCTCTAACGTACAACAGGTCATTTTGCCCTGTTCATCGTAGGTGTGTTTGTGATTTGAATCTGTATTAATCATATCTATTTAATTTTAATTTGGTTGGCGAGAAACTTGATTTATAAAAACTTATTTTAAACTTGAAAAGAAGCGGGCTCCAGCCAATGAATATTAAACTTTCTTAATCCATGCAAAATAAATCAATATCATACTTACCATTGCAAGAATGATAATTTGTATTGTGTTAATTGTTTCCGTAATATTAATGCCCATCAAACAAAATGGAAAATTTCCATTCAGTGCAAATGAAATATGTGTAATACTTTCCCAAGCTGTAAGACCTGCAAAGAATTTTGCTGCTTCTTTTATTCGTTTGCTTTTCATAATAGTTTAGATAAGGGATTGGGTAATCATACTTTTTTAATATTTCTAAAGCTTAAAGAAACAAAATCTCCACTCAAAACACTACTTTATATGCGTAGCAATGTGATTATTCAACTGATTTTTGAGAGTATTAAGATAACTTTCAAGATCTGCAATACAAATTTCTTTTTCAGGTGTTTTACAGATGGTTATCGGCGTTTCATCTAAATACTTATATAACTCAGGATATTTGATTTCAATTTCCGTAGTAAGTTCTATTATTTCGCTCATTAGTTGATTTAACTTTTTCATGTGTACAAAATTAGGTGTTAATTGTTTAGTGACCGCAAGCGTCCATTTCGCCTCCCATTTTACTTTGCGAAAGTAGAAAGAAAGCGCCTTCAGTTACAATTGAAACTCCTTCCGCAATTTCCTCCAACGGTTTTATTTCTGTGTGTTTACCATCTGTAATGCCTGATTTAATCTCAATTTTAGTAAAATGGTAACCAATTACTGCATCTTTATTCTTGCAGTTTTCATGCTCGGCACATTCCGTATGCTCGCAAGTAGTTTTGTTTTTGCATTTTTCGTGCTTTTCACAATTAGGATGCTCAGGGCAATCTTCTTCTAATTCACACATTTCATGACCAGTGCATTCTTCATGTTTACCACAACCTGTTTTATCTTCTTTTACAAAAATAAATTCTTTACCATTCTCTTTTACAATTGCATTTGCAGGAACAGAATTCACTTTTGCACCATCTAATTCAATTACTGCATTGATAAACATACCCGGTAATAACTCTTTATCTTCTTTATCTAAATGGCAATGGATACGCACACTTCTTGTTTCGTCAAACGAACGACCAATCAGATGTACAGTAGCCGTCAATTCCTTATTAGGATCGTTTGCTAATGTAAAACGCACACGCTGACCTTCCTTGATTTTTGTAATATCTTTTTCAAATACAGTTAGTTCTGCGTGTAAGTGTTCGGTATCAACAATTTCAAACATCACGTCTTGTTGGCTAATCATTTTGCCGATGTTTACATTTACTTTTGTAACATATCCATTGATTGGAGAAGTAATAGTTATCATTCCAGAAATGTTACCGTTTAGTACATTGTTTTTATTGATACCAGCCATTCGCATTCTTTCACCTAAAGCGTTGTATTTGGCTTGAGCAATATTGTACTCGCTTTGAGTTTGCTGCAAAACTTTAGCCGAGTTTACATTTTCTTTATTCAATTCTTGTTGACGTTTTAATTCCTGATCTAAGTAATCGTACTTGCTTTTCGCTTCAACAAAATCCTGCTGCAACTGTGCAATTTCGGGATGTTCAATAACGGCAATTACCTGACCTTTTGTAACGTGCATTCCTTCTAACATCTCCGTTGATTTCAAGAATCCACCAATTGGTGCGCTAACTGATACAAGGTTTTGTGGAGGCACATCTAACTTTCCATTCACTTTTAAAATACCAGTCAGATTTTTACTTTCTATCTGACCGATTTTAATTTCCGAATTATCGAACTGTTCCTTGGTTAAAGACACTTCTTTAACTTCAGTCTCTTCTGCTTCTTCATGGCTTTCTTCGGCAGCCTTTTCCTTATTTCCCGAACAGGCTGTTAGGGCAATCATCAGTATTATTGTACTGAATTTTAAAGCACTTGTTATTTTTGATTTTATGGTTTTCATATAGTTTAATATTATTTAATTGATCCTGATAAAAATTCTAATGCGATCACACTTTGATTATATTCTAAAAGAGTTTGCAGATAATTCTGTTTTATTTCATCTGCCTGCTGCA
>CAMCYR010000068.1 GCA_945885475.1 Chitinophaga pinensis | reverse complement strand
CCTCTTTTAACTTCGGTAATGCCCATAAAAAAACTCCCATCTTTCAATGTTTCTCATGAGAAATTATAGTTACGAGTAAGAAAATCCCCCTAGCCCCCTTTTCCAAAGGAGGAATTGGTTTCTGATTAGAATGATGATTAATTTACATCAATGACGTTCCGTGAAAAGTTAGTCGAGTCAAATACTTTTGAATTTTGACTTTTTCCTCTTTTAACTTCGGTAATGCCCATAAAAAAACTCCCATCTTTCAATGTTTCTCATGAGAAATTATAGTTACGAGTAAGAAAATCCCCCTAGCCCCCTTTTCCAAAGGGGGAATTGGTTTCTGATTAGAATGATGATTAATTTACATCAATGACGTTCCGTGAAAAGTTAGTCGAGTTAAATACTTTTGAATTTTGACTTTTTCCTCTTTTAACTTCGGTAATGCCCATAAAAAAACTCCCATCTTTCAACAGGAGTCCTTTTATAATTAGACAAATGACTAAATATTAGTTTGCAGCTGCTTCTGGTTTAGGCAACAATACTTTGCGAGATAATTTGAATTTTCCGGTTTTCGGGTCGACACCAATTAATTTCACTTGTATTTTTTCGCCTTCTTTCAAAACACCATCCATGCTTTCAAGTCGGGTATGATTTACTTCAGAGATGTGCAATAAACCATCTTTACCTGGCATAAATTCAACGAAAGCACCAAATGCCATAATTGACTTTACTTTTCCTTCGTATACTTCACCAACTTCCGGTTGCGCAACGATACCTTTGATCTTCGCTAATACTGCATCAATTTTTTCTTTATCAACTGCAACGATATCAATGTGGCCCATTCCATCTTTTTCTTCAATAACAATGGTCGCACCTGTTTCGCGTTGCATTTCCTGAATGATCTTTCCTCCAGGTCCGATAATCGCACCGATAAATTCTTTAGGAATAACCATTTTAACAATACGTGGAGCATGCGCTTTGTAATCTTCACGGCTGGCAGTGATAGTTTTCGCCATTTCAGCTAAGATGTGCAAACGTCCCTCTTTTGCTTGTTGCAAAGCTTCAGCCATTACTTCATAAGGCAATCCATCCACTTTCAAATCCATTTGACATGCAGTGATACCGTCTTTTGTTCCAGTAACTTTAAAGTCCATATCACCTAAATGATCTTCATCACCCAAGATATCAGAAAGAATCGCGTATTTTCCTTTATCATCTGTAATTAAGCCCATAGCAATACCTGAAACTGGTTTTGTGATCTTAACACCAGCATCCATCAAGGCCAATGTGCCAGCACAAACAGTTGCCATTGAAGACGACCCATTTGATTCAAGTATATCAGAAACGATACGAACAGTATATGGATTTTCAGCTGAAAGAACTTTTCTCAATGCACGTTCAGCAAGGTTCCCATGTCCAACTTCACGTCTTCCCGGTCCACGGTTTGGTTTTACTTCCCCTGTTGAAAATGCAGGGAAGTTGTAGTGCAACATAAAGTTGTTTTGTCCTTGGTACAAAGCTCTGTCAATTGATTGTAGATCCAATTTAGTACCTAAGGTTACCGATGTTAATGATTGTGTTTCTCCACGTGTGAAAACAGCAGAACCATGAGCAGAAGGCAAATAACCGATTTCGCTCCAGATTGGGCGGATTTGGTTTGTTTTACGGCCATCTAAACGAGCTCTTTCATCCAATACAAATCTACGAACAGCATCGTATTCAACATCGTGATAATATTTTTTAACTAATGTTTTATTGATTGTTGCTTTTTCTTCTTCAGGTAAAGCTTCAATAAAATCATTAACTACTGCTTTAAATGCAGCACCACGCTCTTTTTTATTTGGGTTTTGTAATTTCGCAACGGCGTATGCTTTATCGTAAAGTGCTTTGTGAATACGAGTTTCTAATTCAGCATCGTTTGTTTCGTGACAATATTCACGTTTAACGATTTTTCCTTTAACTGCTTCAACCTTTGCAACTAAATCATTGATTGCATTTATTTCAAGGCGGATAGCTTCGTGTCCGAATTTAATTGCTTCCAACATTTCGTCTTCAGAAATTTCATTCATTTCACCTTCCACCATCATAATATCTTTTGCAGAAGCAGCGATAATCATGTCAAGACTTGATTTCGCTAATTCTTCAACAGTAGGATTGATTATTAATTTGCCATCAATTTTACCAACACGTACTTCTGAAACAGGTCCGTTGAAAGGAATGTCAGAAACAGCAATGGCGGCAGCCGCAGCTAAGCAAGCGAATGCATCGGGCATTGTGTTTTTATCTCCTGAAATTAAGGAAATTAATACTTGGGTATCAGAATGGTAATCTTCGGGAAAAAGAGGGCGTAACGCACGATCCACTAATCGACAGATCAATACCTCATAGTCAGATATTCTGGCTTCACGTTTGAAGAAACCTCCGGGGAAACGACCTGCAGCAGCAAATTTTTCCTGATAGTCAACAGATAATGGTAAAAAGTCTGTTCCTTCTTTTGCATCTTTGTTTGATACGATTGTAGCAAGCAACATGGTGTTGCCCATTTTTACAACAACAGAGCCATCAGCTTGTTTTGCTAATTTTCCTGTTTCCAATGTGATTTCACGTCCATCAGCTAATGCGAACGTGTGTGTAATTCCAATTTGTGACATGTTTTTTTTGTTTTTAATTTATTGTTTTCTTTACCTCTTTTTAAATTACATATTGAAAATTGAAAGATTGAAAAATTTTCTTTCTGTTTTTTTTAACTCGAAAAAGATGCGATTCTTATGGTATTGTTGAAACGGAAACACTTAGAATAGCATACTATCCAAGACTATCTTTTTTCAAATTCCTTTATACACAAAAAGCATCCAGCTATTAGCAGGATGCCTTTTATAAAGGTTATCTTAAGAATTTCAAACTATTTTCTTAGGTCAAGTTTCTTAATAATAGCACGGTATCTTTCGATGTCGTTTTCTTTAACGTAATCAAGTAAGCTACGTCTTTTTGCTACTAAAGCGATAAGTGATTTTTGAGTTCCAAAATCTTTTCTGTTTGATTTCAAGTGCTCAGTAAGGTGGCTGATTCTATGAGAGAACAAGGCAATTTGTCCTTCTGATGATCCGGTATCTTTTTCAGATTTACCGTGCGTTTTGAAAATGTCTTTTTTTATTTCTGATGTTAAATACATTGTATTCAGTCTTTTTTGTTTTTATTTTAGGATTGCAAAGATAAATATTCTTTTTAAATCTGCAATAAAAAAGTCGTTTTTGAGCTAAAATAATCGTTTATACACTATTAATAAGCTTCTGCAAGACATGTTTTTGTCATCAGCCTCCATTTTAGAGGCATTTTGATACGTTGAGTATGCCTGAATCGGATAAACAAAAATTAATTTTTAAACATTCGCAGTAACTGAGCCAATTTGGCTTTTAGCTCTTTACGGTTTATAATTTTATCTAAAAAACCGTGTTCAAGAACAAATTCAGATGTCTGAAAACCTTTCGGCAAGTCTTTGCCGATTGTTTCTTTCACTACGCGAGGACCAGCAAATCCAATCAATGCTTGAGGTTCAGCGATATTCAAATCTCCTAACATTGCGTAAGATGCAGTAACGCCTCCCGTTGTCGGGTCTGTTAAGAAAGAGATATAAGGTACTTTTGCTTCCGACATTAATGATAGTTTTGCAGCTGTTTTAGCCATTTGCATCAATGAAAATGCGGCTTCCATCATACGTGCACCACCCGATTTAGAAATGATCATTAATGGTATTCGATTTTCGATGCAGTAGTCGCATGCTCTGGCAATTTTTTCACCAACAACAGAGCCCATCGATCCTCCGATAAAGCTGAAATCCATACATGCAATTACAAGATCTTCCCCTTCAACTTTCCCATGTCCCGTTCTGAGGGCATCCTTCAGATTGGTCTTTTTTGCCGTATCCACCAAGCGATCTGTGTATTTTTTTGTATCCACAAATTCAAGCGGATCTCCAGCAGTAAGATTATCGTTCAATTCAATAAATTCATTATTGTCGAATAGTATTTCGAAATATTCTGCTGAACCTATTTTTTCGTGGTAGTGGCATTCCTCATTCAAACACACATATTTATTCTGCGCATGCTCGTTTGTAGGAGATATTTTTTTACAAGACGGACACTTATACCACAGTCCCTCAGGAGTTTCTTTTTTCTCCTTGGTTGAAGTGGTGATGCCTTCTTTTATTCTTTTAAACCAACTCATTTTTTTAATTTAAAAATTTAAAAATTTTAAAATTTTGATTTGGACATTTCCAAATTGCCACATTTTCAAATGATCACAATTGACTATGCTATTGTGATCGTTTTATCTAAATAAACATCCTGAATGGTATTCAATAATTCTACGCCTTCCTTAACAGGTTTCTGGAATGCTTTTCTTCCTGAGATCAATCCTTGTCCACCTGCACGTTTATTTATTACGGCAGTTGTAACCGCTTCAGCTAAATCTGATTCGCCTTTTGATTCGCCTCCGGAATTGATCAATCCCATCCGTCCCATATAGCAATTTGCAACCTGATAACGGCAAAGATCAATCGGATGGTCAGTGGTTAGTTCCGAATAAACCTTTGGATGCGTTTTTCCAAAATTAAGAGCATTATAACCACCATTTTTATCGGATAATTTTTGTTTGATAATATCTGCCTGAATCGTTACGCCTAAGTGATTTGCTTGTGATGACAAGTCTGCTGCGGTATGATAATCCACTCCGTCTTTCTTAAATGCATTATTGCGGGTATAGCACCACAATACGGTTGCCATTCCCAACTCATGTGCACGTGAGAAGGCTTCCGCAACTTCAACAATCTGACGAGAAGACTCCGCTGAACCAAAATAAATGGTTGCTCCAACGGCAACTGCTCCCATGTTCCATGCTTCTTCTACAGAGCCAAACATGATCTGGTCGAATTTATTCGGATACGTAAGGAATTCATTGTGGTTTAATTTTACAATGAAAGGAATTTTATGTGCATATTTTCTAGAAACAGAGCCTAATACTCCGAAGGTTGAAGCAACAGCGTTACAGCCACCTTCAATCGCCAGTTTTACAATATTTTCAGAATCAAAATAGATTGGGTTCGGTGCAAATGATGCTCCTGCACTATGCTCAATTCCTTGATCAACAGGCAAAATACTCATGTATCCTGTATTTGCTAATCTACCTGTACCATATAGCTGTTGAATACTGCGTAATACCTGTGGGCTACGGTTTGTTTGTTGAAAGATACGATCAACAAAATCGCTACCCGGCAAATGGATGTTTTCTTTTGAAATGGTTTTACAATTGTGATTCAATAGGTTATCTGCATTACCCGCTAATAACTCTTCAATTTTTTTAGCTGCCATCTTTTTAAGTTAAAAGTTAAATTTATAATGCCAATTGGATGAAATTTCAATCAATCATTACTACCTAACTGCTTTTTTAGGAAAGCAAAGCTAATAATTTTTACGAGTTGTCGAAAAGGATTTTATTTTTTCTTGCAAAGGTTATTTTTGCTTTTTTCTGTTTTTTTTGTCTCTTTTCTTTCGTTTGCTTAAAAAATCACATTAAATCCAAGAAAAATATTTTCTGCTGCATAGCAGTTAAAAATATGGCATGCTTTCATTCTCAGGTAATAGCTCCGGAAGTTTATTTTGAATTGATAAAATGAAATACTTAAAAAAAAGAGAGTAGTAGTTTAAAACGGATATCCGATTCCCAAATTAAAAGTAAAGAAGTTGTACTTTCTATTACTGTTATTTACACGGTAAACCCTTTTCCATTCCGCATCAAATAAATTTTGGATTACCCATCTCTTCTCTTCAGCAAATTTCGGATCTCTTACTTTTAAACCGATGTCGAAACGGATAATGAAAAAGTTAAAGTCAGCTCTCAATCCAACACCTGAACCAATTGCAATTTCTTTATGAAAACGGTCGAGTTGAAAATCTCCACCGGGGCGTCCCGCATCTTTTTTCTGAAGCCACGTATTTCCTGCATCCACAAAGAGAGCTCCTTTTAGCATCTTTAATAGTTTAAAGCGGTATTCGACATTCATTTCTAGTTGACCGTCACCAACTTGACCGAATGAAATTTCTTCGCCATCATTAAATGAACCCGGCCCCAGTGTTCTGGCTTGCCATGCACGAATACCGTTGGCGCCACCGCTGTAAAAACTTCTTTCAAATGGTAGCGCAGGGAAGTTTGCCAACGGTTTCCCTATTCCGGCTACAATTCTTAATACCACTTTGTTGATCTCATTGGAGTTGAAATAATATCTGAAATCTGCATCCGCCCTAAGGTACTGTGAATAAGCAATGTCTAATATTGTATATCTTCCCTGATCATCTTTTGCAAAGGTTTTCGGCTTAAAGGAATTCACTGAATTGTATACGCCCCGCATAATGTTTCCCGACGATTCAGCATTGATTCTCAAGAAAGAGAAATTTCCTTCTTTTTTTAAATTTTGCTCATTATAGGTAAATGTATACCTGGTGCTTGTTGCTAAGTGATTCGTGAAGCTATTGATCAAATACAGATCTCTTACATTGTCAAGAAAATTTGTTTGCAGATCCACTTTCACAAAGTTGATCACGATCGGACTAATCGTATGTCGTTTCTTTTCTGTTTCCTTCCAAGAATAGGAGAAAGAAAGATTACTGATATACCTTGTGTAATCTGATCGCTGCTGAAAGTTAAAAGCAGTTGTTATAATTGTTTTTGGGTTTGAACGTTTGGAGGCGTTGATCCTGAAAGGAACTAAAAATCGTGGGAAATAGATGTTCGCTTCCGGACCGATTTCAACTGTATTGAATTGGGTTACCGGATTTATATCTGCCGATGTGCTATTTGCCGTTTTTTGAGCTTCTAAACCACCTTTTAACCTCAGTTCAAGAACTTCTGCACCCTTAAATAAATTTCTATTCTGATAAACGATACTTCCGGATATCCCCAGGTTTCCATTGCCGGTATTGGTTCCCTCGGTTTCAATTGTAAAGGATTGTTTCGCTATCGGACTCAGTTGAATATAACAATCCAAATAATCCGTTCCTGAGCGGCTGAAAAAGATATTGATTCTTTTGAATGATTTTAATTCAGAGATCCGTTTATAACTGTCTTCCACATTTTTCAACTGATACAATTCACCTTTACGAACAAATACGGAGTTAAGCACTACTTTTGTTTTGAATTTCAGTTCTTCAGAATGAATGATATGATAGTCATCTACTTTTAAAGTGTCTTTTTTCTGATAATCCAACTTTTTAGAAACAAAGTCGGGTTGTATGTAAATGTTATTTATATAAAAACGTTGATGTGAGCTCTCTATAATTGAATCGGAATAGTCGGAGTACTTACATGCAAAATTTTTGATTCCTATGGTTATGTTTATTCTGTTGTTTGCAATAGTGCTGTCAATCTCGTAATAAATATAATCCTTTGTGAACAAGTAATATCCGTTGTTGTTCAGTTCGTAAGTGATCCGCTCACGCTCTTTCTGCATCATATCCACATCGTAGCTCTTACCCGGCCTTAAAAGGCAATTAGAGGTATCTGTTGTGATGTAATAGTTTAATAATTCATCTGGAATTTTATAATCAACTGCGTTTATAACGTATGGTGTTTTTGCTTTTATTTTAAAATAAACTCGCGCACGTTTTTTGCGTTTTTTATAAACGACTGAATCCTTTACAGAACTGATGAAATAACCTTTATTGTTCAGAAATAAACGAATCTGATTTGCTGATTTTTTTGCTAATAAAGAATCGTAAATAACGGGCGGTTCACTTACATTCAGGAGCCATTCTCCAAATAGTTGACGATCGTTTGCTTTTGTTTTTTTTCCCCTTGCAATACGTTTATTGTTTTTATTTTCTATTTTTTTATCATACAAGATTCGTTTACGTTTGATACGCTCTTCATTAGCAAGATTTTGCAGCCAAAGGTGAAAGCGGAAGACCAATAATATTTTACGGTTGGGTTTTTGTTTGATATAACTTTCAATTTCTGTTTTATCAATTTTTGTGTCTTTATCGATGATGTAGTTTTTCTGAAGTAGAAATTCTCCCTCACTTAATTTACGAGCAGGGTTGCAGGCAAACAAGAGCAAGGGTAGCAGCCCGGTGATGATGAATTTGGTATAGGTTTTTCGATTGGTCACGCTCAATAATAAGATTGTCCTTAACAACAGGCTACTAAATTACTACATTTGTGCTTATAAAAGTGGCTTTAGCGTTTCATTGTGATATATTTACCATATAGAGACATAGAAAAAAAAGAAGCTAAAGCTTTATATAGAGGAGCATATGGTTATGTGATTAAAGCATGCTTCTTTATGAACTTTTCTTTACTCCACAAAGCCTATTTACCTATGTGGTTAAATTTTCACAGTAAGAATTAGAAGTAGTATGTTATCAAAAAGTCAGATCAGTTTCATTAATTCATTGAAACAAAAAAAATACAGAGAAGAGCAGCAGTTGTTTGTTGCTGAAGGAGCGAAAATTGTGCCCGAATTATTAAATTCTTCAATAATTGTAAAACAAATTTATGCCACTTCTGATTTTTTAAGAAACAATCTAATTCCCTCTACTGTTGAGCGATTTGAGATAAAAGAAAATGAATTGGAACGTATTTCATCTTTAACAAAAGCAAATGAAGTGTTAGCTGTCTGTGAAACGCCTAATTATGTTTTAGATAACGAATCGCTGACTGGTAAGTTAACCTTGGTGTTGGACGATATTAAAGATCCAGGAAATTTAGGAACGATTATCCGAATTGCAGATTGGTTTGGAATTGAAAATATTGTGTGTAGCTCCGAAACTGTGGATGCGTTTAATCCGAAAGTGGTTCAGGCTACGATGGGTTCTATTGCTCGAATTAAAGTGCATTACGTTTCCTTGACGGAGTTTTTGCAAGTTCAAAGTTTAAAGTTTAAAGTTTCTGTGTATGGGGCTTTGTTGGAAGGGAAAAATATTTATTCTGAAAAATTATCTTCTGAAGGCTTGATAGTGATTGGAAATGAGTCTCGTGGAATTTCTGAAGAAGTTCAAAAATTAATTACTGATAAAATAAGTATTCCTTCTTTCTCGCACTATAAATCGGGTGGAGGAGAGGCTGAATCGTTGAATGCAGCTATTGCTACTTCAATTATTTGTTCGGAGTTCAGAAGGAGGTAGCTGTTCACTGTTTTCATCATTTTTGTTTGCCAGCATTGCGAAGTAAAGAAACGAAAGTGAAATAAGCAGGCAAATAAACGACCATCCTGAAAAATCCAGATCAAAATATCCTAATAGCTTGTCGGCAATAAATGCCGGTGTTATTGCAATGATGCATAAGCGATATATCGTTTGGAACGATAGATGCGTTTGAAGAATTGCCTGAAAGATCAAGCCAAACAATGAATAGATAAGAACCTGAAATGCTCTATAAAGAAAAGCAAACGGAATAATTACCAGGTATAATAAATAGGATAGGTATTTACCCCATTGCGCCCATGATAAAATCTTTTCATGTGTCAGTTGAAATTCGCTGATGCTCGATAAATCATACTCCCTGGTTTCCAAAACATTTTTGCGGTAGATAAACTTTGTTTGTGTGAGAAGCAACTGTGCTTCCAATCCATCCAATGAACTGAATTTTCCGGTTGTATCGAAGATCATGATCTCTTTCCCTGTTTCATCATCCGTAATAATATGAGGAGAAGGTTTATCAAATGAAGCGACTCCATTCCTTATTTCAATATTCGGAATTTTTTCAATAAAAATGGGTAATTCGGTAGTGATGAAATCGGAAAATTGTATCTGCATTTTTATTATTTCGGGAATCCAGAAAATGGTTAAAAGAAAGAACAGGTATTTAAAACCACTCTTATTGATCTCCGATTTACCAACAAAAACATACAGTTCTGTTGAATAGAAGGATTGAATAATTTTTTTGAAAAAGGGATAGTTAGTCATTGTTTAATATGTTTATTGCTGCACACGCAAACAAGGCTGCTGTCTCTGTTCTTAATCTACTTTCACCTAAACTAATTTCTTTAAAACCATTTTCCAGCGCGAATTTTACTTCATCAATTGTGAAATCACCTTCAGGACCGATTAAGATCAATGCGTTTTGTTTTGGAGAATATTTTGATTTGATGTGCGGTAATCCTGCAGATTGACAATGTGCAATAAACTTCTCTCCTTTAAAATCTTTTACGGAAGCGATAAACTTTTTATAATCGACCACTTCGTTTAATTTCGGTAGGTAGGCTTTTAAACTTTGCTTGATCGCAGAGATCACAACTTTTTGAATACGCTCGTTTTTTACGATTGTTCGTTCACTGTTTTTGCAATCAATCAGCGAAATTTCATCTATACCCATCTCCGTTGCTTTTTCCACAAACCATTCCAGACGATCCATATTTTTTGTGGGAGCAATAGCAATGTGCAATTGCCAGTTACGTTTTCCAAACTCTTTTTTTGATTCAAGGATTTTTACGGAGCAGCGTTTAGGGTTGTTATCAATGATCACCGCTTGGTATAATCCTCCGACACCATCGATCAGCTGAATTTTATCTCCTTCGTTTAAACGTAATACACGGACACAGTGCTTACTTTCTTCCTCATTGAGCGTGTAAGGGTCTATTGTGATATCGGGTGTGTAGAATAGGTGCATAATGGGTTTTGGTTGTGCAAATGTAAATAAATCTCCGTTATGGTGATTCGCATCAATCTCCCTAACCCTCTTTTCAAAGAGGGAATTGATTTGTTTCTGTAACAAACATTTGAAGAAATCCCGCTAACATCCTCTTTTCAAAGGGGGAATTGATTTGTTTCTGTAACAAACATTTGAAGAAATCTCTCTAGCCTCCTCTTTTCAAAGCGTGAATTGATTTGTTTCTGTGACAAACATCCGAAGAAATCCCGCTAACATCCTTTTTCAAAGGGGGAATTGATTTGTTTCTGTAACAAACATTTGAAGAAATCCCGCTAACATCCTCTTTTCAAAGAGGGAATT
>CAMCYR010000067.1 GCA_945885475.1 Chitinophaga pinensis | reverse complement strand
GAGGGTGTAAATAATTTTGTGTAAAGATAGATTGTATTAGATTAAATAAAATTTATTAATTTAATCTATACAAACATGAAAGAGAAAAAAGAACCCAATCCAATGCAGCAACTCGCAACTGAGTTGTTCAGCAAAGTCAAGAACACATCCCAAGCCAAAGAGATGCTTCAAGAGCTTTATAAATATGGTATTGAAGCCGTATTGAAAGCGGAGCTTGATGAACATTTAGATCAGGAGAAGCAGGATGAATCTGAAGTAAATTTCCGAAACGGTAAAAGCAAGAAAACAGTCAAAAGCTCCGTTGGAGACCTTGCTCTAAATATTCCTCGTGATAGGAACAGCACCTTCTCTCCAATGTTTGTCCCTAAACACTCACGCATGATCGATAATGTTGAGGATGTTGTGATCGGTCTTTATGCGCGGGGAATGAATACGCGGGATATCGAGGATCAAATCCGGGAAATCTATCAGATCGAGATCAGCGAAACAACCGTATCCAATATCACTTCTCGTGTTCTGGAATATATGAAGCAATGGCAGAACAGACCTTTAGAGAAGGTTTACTTCAGTCTTTGGATGGATGCCATTAGCATAAAAGTAAAGGATAACGGAAAGGTCCTTAATAAGTCCATTTATCTTGTCATCGGTTTAAATGCTGAAGGAAGGAAAGAGGTTCTGGGAATGTGGATCAATCAAACAGAAAGCGCTTCCTTCTGGATGTCTGTACTGACTGATTTAAAAGCCCGAGGCGTTGAGGATATACTTATTGCCAGCACCGATAATCTAAAAGGCTTTACCGAAGCTATAAGAGCTACGTTCCCTGCAACTGACACCCAATTGTGTGTTGTACATCAGGTGCGCAACTCTATCCGGTATGTTGTATGGACTGATAAAAAGGCTTTTGTAACAGATCTGAAGGCGGTGTATAATGCGCCAAACCTCGCGGCAGCGGAAGAGGCTTTTGCTACTTTTAAAGAGATTTGGAATAAAAAATATCCTCATGCAATTCTTTCCTGGGAAAGGAACTGGGGAGAACTCACAACCTTTTTTAAATATCCGCTGGAGATCCGTAAAATGATTTATACCACCAATACTATTGAAAGCCTTAATAGCACAATTAGGAAATATACAAGATCAAAGACGGTTTTTCCTGATGACAATGCGGCTTGCAAAGCAGTTTATCTGGCAATAAATATTATTGAAAGGAAATGGACTCATCAAATCCGGAACTGGGGTCTGATCTTTAACCAATTTTTAATTACTTTTGAAGACCGTTGTAAAATCTAATGCAATCACATTACACAAAATTATTCACAGGCTCTATAAAAAAACTTTTTCGTTAAAAGATTGCGTCATCTTAGAAAATAATTCGTTTTTAGAGAATACGCATGCAACTCTTTAACTCGTTTTTGCATCTACATATCAACTCTCTCCAAACAAACTCAAACTGTTCTATTCGATTTTTTTCATGATTTTATGTATTTAATAATTTCAGCTAAATAAATCATGATCAAACTTGTAAAATATGATGGTCAGATTGGGAATAAATTCCAATAATGAGACAAATTCTAAATTAAAAGATTACTAAAATCCAATAAATCAAACAATTACATAACTGATCTGTTTTAAAAATATATTAACACGTTGATTGCGAAATAGCAATACTGCTTTTATCCAATTTTACAAAAATACATTTACTATGCCCTACTCAAAAAAAATAGCATCAATTTTACTTTGTATAATTTTAAAATCTACGAGTGTTTTTTCACAAATTGTTGATGCATCACCTGAGATACAAACCATCTGTTCGGGAGGAAGTGCGACTTTAACCGCAGTTGTTACTCCCGGTGGCCCCGGCAGTTTACCAACAACAAGTTATGCAATTAGTTCTGTCCCTTATGCTCCAGATCTATATACTGCAGGAACAGCTGTTACATTAACCGATGATTCTCAAACCGGTTTATTACCAATTGGTTTCACGTTCTGCTTCTATGGCAATTCATACACTCAATTTATTATCGGTTCAAACAACTGGATTGGTTTCCAAGCAGGAGAGACTTCGACCTGGGTAACTGCTGCAATTCCTAATCCATCCGGATTTATTGCACCTAGAAACACGATTATGGGAGCATGGCAAGATATTAATCCAGGTATTGGTGGAACAGTAAAGTACGCTCTATATGGTGTTGCTCCTTTCAGACGACTAAGTGTTTCCTGGAGGAATGTACCTACCTTTAGCTGTGGGGTTTTATATACTAGTCAGATTACAATTTATGAATCAACAAACATAATTGAAACCCATTTTGCGAACAAGCCCATTTGTTCTACTTGGAATAGTGGCAGAGCTGTTCACGGTTTGCATAATGCTACAGGAACATTAGCAACCGTAGTTCCGGGTAGAAATAATACTACATGGACAACAACTAATGAAACCAGGAGATTTACACCAAACGGAATTGCTACCTACACAATAAATTGGTATGTGTTGCCATCTAATACATTGGTAGGAACAGGTTCCCCTATAACTGTGACACCACCTGCAGGCCAGCCGAGTACATCTTATTATGCAAGTATAACGGGTACATCAGGATGCGGAAGTGCACTTAGCAGCACTGATACAGTAGTCGTTTTACAAACTATTGTCCCAGCAATTACAGCAAGTAATAACGGACCGCTTTGTTCTGGAACTGCATTAAATTTAAGTTGTTTACCAGGAGTCGTTCCAGGAGCAACATATGCATGGAGTGGGCCAGCAGGATTTACATCTACATTACAAAACCCTACAATACCATCTGCAACTGCAGCCAACTCAGGAGTATATACAGTTACAATGACAGTTGCAGGTTGCTCTGTATCCCCAGCAACCACTACAGTAACACTTTATCCAACACCAGCAACTCCATTAGCATTTGGAACGACACCTATTTGTTCTGGATCGGCACTTGGTTTAACAACTACTTCAATTGGACCAATATGGAATTGGACTGGACCGGGCGGATTTACATCAACGCTTCAAAATCCTACTATTGCAGCTGCAACAGTAGGAGCAACAGGTACGTATTCAGTAACAGCAACTTCAGCTTCAGGTTGTGTGAGTTTACCCGGATTAGTTAATATTACTGTAAACCCAACACCAGTAGCACCAACAGCGCCAAGTCAAAGTATTTGTTTTGGGTTATCTGCTTCACTTTCAGCAAGTGGATCAGGAGCAACTTATGAATGGTATAATGCTCCAGGAGGATCAATATTGGCCACAGGTGCATTATTTACAACACCTGCACTTACAACGACAACTACCTATTACGTTCAAACAAATGCAGGAGGATGTATAGGAGCTCAAACATCCGTTACTGTTACAGTAGCACCCATTATCACTGTGAATGCAGGAGTTGATGACAGCATTTGTTCTGGTGAAAACTACACATTGGGAGTTACTCCTACTGGTGGCGGATATACCAATTCATGGAGTGCTCCCGGACTGCCGGGATTCTCTAGCAGCGCAACACCGGTTGTTAGTCCGGCTGCAACAACTACTTATTCTGTTATTGTTACAGATAATTTGGGCTGCACAGGAACAAATTTTGTTACAATTACAGTTGGGACTCCAATAATTTTAACTGCGACAGGAACACCTGCAAATTGTTCAGGTGCATGTGACGGAACAGGAAACGTTTCTGCATCAGGAAGTTACGGAGGATATCTATATAATTGGAGCAACGGTGCAACGAGTACTTCTGTAAGTAGTTTATGTGCCTCAACCTATACTGTAGAAGTAACAGATCTTTTTGGTTGTACCGCCCAGGATACTGTCCAGGTAGTAGAACCGAGCCCAATTGCATTGTCCATTTCATCCATCAATTCAAATTGCAACCAAGCGGATGGATCGGCTTCAGTTTTTGCCAGTGGAGGAACTGGAGGGTATAGCTATTTATGGTCAAACGGACAAATAACAGCAACAGCAATCGACCTGATTCCTGGATCATATTGTGTTACAGTGACAGACATAAATGGCTGTTTCGATAGCATATGTGTGAATGTGCTGAACACACCGGGTGTGACTGCAACAATCACCAACACCCCAGTAAGCTGTAATGGCTTATGTGATGGAACAGCATCAGCTAGCGCAAGTTCCGGAGTTCTTCCATACACCTATCTTTGGAATAACGGACAAACAACTCCGATCGCTTCAGGATTGTGTCCGGGGGTATACACCTGCACCATAACAGATGCAAATGGCTGTACAAATACTGCCAGTGCAACCATTACCCAACCGACCATCATTATCCTCGATGCAATTCCACCCGTAACGATCTGTGTCGGACAAAGTACAACATTAAATGCGGCAGCAAATGGCGGACATCCATTAGGAGGATATACATTCAATTGGACAGCTCCTGCTTTTACCGGACCAAGCAATACTGTTAGTCCGGTAACAACCACCACATACACCGTTACGGCGACCGACACAGCAGGATGTGTATCCGCAAGTCCGCAAACAGTTACAGTAACAGTAAATCCAGCACTATCAGTAGTTGCCAGCCCGAATGTATCTATTTGTCCGGGCGGAAACACAACCCTTACTTCACTTGCAACAGGAGGAGATGGAACATACGTATACAGCTGGATGCCGGGAGCAGGTGCAGCAAGTTCATTTAATGTAAGTCCGGCTTCAACAACCAACTATACGATTACAATAACAGATGGCTGCACTGCAACACCTGCAACGGCGATAGTTACAGTTACCGTATTGCCCTTGCCTATAATTTCATTCAGTCCGAATATAACAAGCGGATGTTTTCCGACTTGTATCACATTTACAGATGCGACAACAGTTTCTGGAGGAGCGGTAGCTAGCTGGTTTTGGGATCTGGGCGATGGAACAACATCTACCTTGCAAAATCCAGCAACACATTGCTCATATGCGGCAGGAACATATGACATAACGCTTACAGCGACAACAGCAGGTGGATGTTCATCAACAAGTACTATCAATAATATGATCACTATTTATCCGCAGCCGGTTGCCCAGTTTATATTCGGTCCTCAGCCAACAAATACAGAGGCACCCATTATTAATTTTACAGATCTTTCTGTAGATGCAACAAACTGGTCATGGAACTTTGGCGATCCTGCAAACTTGTCTCAGCCAAACAATAGTAATCAGATGAACCCCTCACACATGTATGCTGATTCGGGGCAATATTGTGTTACCTTAACTGTGCAAAGTATTGGGGGTTGTTCGGATACAACAACAAATTGTCTTCGCATTGAACCGGAATACACCTGCTATATCCCAAATGCTTTTACTCCTAATGGAGATGACATGAATAATGTTTTTGCACCTAAAGGACAGAATATTGTGGAGTTTACGATGCGTATTTTTGACCGATGGGGAAATATGATCTTCAAGTCCAATTCAATAAATGATGGCTGGAATGGAATTGTTCAAAATAAAAGCATAGTTGTTCAAGAAGATGTCTATGTTTATAATATTGAGATAATTGATAATTTGGGACTAAAACACAGCTACATCGGACATGTTACAGTCGTTAAATAATACTGAATATATTGATAAATAAAAAATGCCCTCTTTGAACGAGGGCATTTTTTATTTAATATTGCAGTATGCAACGCATCGCACTTATTTCAGATACACACAATTATCTGGATCCTAAAATTTTAAAATATTTTGATGAATGTGACCAGATATGGCATGCAGGTGATATTGGCACAATTTCAATCACAGATGAGCTTTCGAAGATAAAACCGGTAATTGCTGTATACGGCAATATTGATGGCCAGGATGTAAGAAAAGTTCATCCCTTAAATCAACAATTTAAGTGCGAAAATGTAAACGTTTTCATAACACATATTGGAGGGTATCCGAATAGATATTCAAAGGAAGCATTAGATGAAATAAAGAAAAACAGACCGCAATTATTTATATGCGGTCATTCACATATACTTAAAGTAATGTATGACGAACATTTTAAACTGCTGCATATCAATCCGGGAGCGGCAGGAAATCATGGATTCCATGCCGTTAAAACGCTAGTAAGGTTCACTATTGAAGATGAAAAGATCAAAGACCTGGAAGTAATAGAACTAGGTAAAAGAGCATAATTATTGAAAAAATAGTAGTTGTATATTAAAATTTCTTCGTATTATTGCATTGCGTTTCAGCTGTTATGTGATCTCATAACAATCACAATCAAAAATTTATCGAATAAACACAACATTCTATTTATAATCCCATCCTAAAAAATCAATTTTTCAAATTGATATAATAATCAAACAAACAACATATGTACGACATTATTGAATTGAACAACAAACTTGTTGGTGAGTTAAGAGACATTGCAAAAAGCTTAAACATTCAAAAATTTGAAGCTTTAAAAAAACAAGAATTAATATACAAAATATTAGACCAACAAGCAATCTCCACTTCTTCCTCTCCAGCTCCTTCACCTGCTGAGAAAAATCCTCACATAAATAAGCCGGAAGAAAGAGTGCTTCGTCCAAGAAAAATAAAACCGGAGAATACGAATGCTGAGCCTAAGATGAAACAGGAAGAACCGGCAACAATTTTTGGTGATGATGATTTTAATTCAACTAAAAACGATAACACTATTTCGAACAGTGAAACTACTCCAATCATTGAAGAAAACACGATCGAGAATACAACAACGATAAACACGGGAAATACTTCAAATTCCAACGATAATCAACCTTCTCAAGAAGGTCAAACATCTCAGGAAAATCAATCATCTCAAGAAAATCAACAGACATCAGAACCGCAGAGTGGAAACGGAGAAAACAGAGATAATCAGAATAGAAGCCGCCACAATAATCCAAGACAGCAGCAAGAACTTTATAATTTTGATGGAATTGTTTCCAGCGAAGGCGTATTGGAAATCATGCCAGATGGGTACGGATTTTTGCGCTCTTCGGATTACAACTACCTAAACTCACCGGATGATGTTTATGTTTCTCAATCTCAGATAAAATTATTCGGATTAAAGACAGGCGATACAGTAAGAGGAACAATCCGTCCACCAAAAGAAGGTGAAAAATATTTTCCATTGATTAAAGTGGAAAAGATCAATGGCCGCGAACCTGCATTTGTTCGTGACCGTGTGCCCTTTGATTATTTAACACCTTTATTTCCTTACGAAAAATTTAACTTAACGGGTCATGCACAGCAAAATCTTTCTTCAAGGATTGTTGATTTGATCACGCCAATTGGTAAAGGGCAACGTGCATTAATTGTTGCACAACCCAAAACAGGTAAGACTGTTTTACTTAAAGACATCGCGAATGCAATTTCTGCCAATCACCCTGAAACATATTTGATCATTCTATTGATTGATGAACGTCCGGAAGAGGTAACAGATATGGCACGCAGCGTTAAAGCGGAAGTTATTGCATCTACTTTTGATGAACCAGCTGACCGTCATGTAAAAATTGCAAACATCGTTTTAGAAAAAGCAAAACGAATGGTAGAATGCGGTCATGATGTGTGTATCTTATTAGATTCGATCACACGTTTAGCTCGCGCTTACAATACGGTACAACCGGCTTCTGGCAAAGTACTTTCGGGTGGTGTAGATGCAAACGCATTACATAAACCAAAACGTTTCTTTGGTGCTGCCCGTAAAATTGAAGGTGGCGGTTCATTAACGATCATCGCAACAGCATTAACAGATACAGGTTCGAAGATGGATGAGGTGATCTTTGAAGAATTTAAAGGAACCGGTAACTCCGAGATTCAATTGGATCGTAAAATTGCAAATAAACGTATTTACCCTGCAATTGACATTGTTGCTTCCAGTACACGTAGAGATGACTTGTTAATAGACAAAGAAACTCAACAACGTGTTTGGATACTGCGTAAACATTTATCGGATATGAATCCGGTTGAAGCAATGGAATTCATGAAAGACCGTATTAAAAACACTCAGACAAATGAGGAGTTTTTGATTTCCATGAACGGATAGTCAGCCGGAAAATTCAGTAAAACAGAGGATATCTGGAGTGAAAGTTGATTTATAATTTATAACAGTTGTATAAGAATTTTTGATTGTATGAAGATTACATTTAACGTAAAATTAGGAATAGTGGCAGGGATACTAAATTGCATTGCCTGGTTCGCGTTTTCAAAATCACTAGGATACTATTCCATAGCGATAGAACAATACCGCTATTACGTCACTTTATTTTTACTTTTTGCGGGTATTTTCCTTTCTATTTTTTTGGAGAGAAAAAACAGTGAAGGCTACATTGATTTTAAAGATGCTGTTAAGACAGGTATTTTGTTTGCAATAACACTTGGATTGATATTGGCTCTTTTCAATTATTTGTATTACAAATTCATGGCTATAGACGCGATAGATTATTTTATCGGTGATGCAAGAAAACTTATGGAGGCTGAGAAACTGAAGGAGGAAGAAATTCTAACCTATTTAGATACACTTAAAAGCTACTTTGGATCCTTTAGAATGTTCATGTCCACCATGATTATGGGTGTAATCATTTCCCTATTATTTGGAGCGGTTTTACGTAAGAAAAAGCCCGGTTCTGAATTAGACAACTAAGATCAGATAAAACAATAAATTTAAAACGTCATTTTTTTGTCACAAAAAGAATGACGTTTTTTTATTCATCAAGGATTAAAGAACAACCTTCTCCCCTAACTCTTTAAAATCGATCCCGTCAAAATTACCAGAACTCATCATCAGTAAATTTTTATTTTCAAAATTCATTTTTAGAAGCTCGTTCTGCAGTTTTTCTGTATTGGTGATCACACGAATGTTATTTCCACCAAAAGCATCTTTGACTTGCTCCTCAGTTAAAGGCTTCAGTTTTTTATGTTCAATAGTATGCTGATTAAAATAAACGATTGCCACATCTGCCAGCTCCATTGAACCTTTGTATTCATTTAAAAACGCTACCGTTAAGCTGCTGAACGTATGCAATTCCATGCAAGCGATTAGTTGTCTATCCGGAAATTGTTTTTTTACAGCCTGCGTTGTTGCTTTTAACTTAGAAGGAGAGTGCGCGAAATCTTTGTACATAGCAGTATGTCTATTCCTCTTTACCAATTCCAAACGTTTTGCAGCGCCTTTAAAACTCTGTATAGCTTCATAAAATTGTTCGTCATTTATATTTAATTGATTACATACTAACCGGGCTCCATTGAGGTTCATCAGATTATGGTCACCAAAAATAGTTAGCTCAGTTTCCTTCGCTGAAAGTTCCGGGTGCAGGATAAAGGTCACACCATTTTCGATTCTATTTTCAGGAATAGAATATGGAAATTTTTGAATTCCTCCCGGAGCTGCTTCACACACTTTTTTTACTTCCTTGTCCACGTTACAATAAACAAGGCTTCCACCCTGTTCAAGTTGATTTACAAAAATCTGAAATTGTTCTACATAAAAATCAAACGTAGGAAACACATTGATATGATCCCAAGCGATTCCACTTAAAATTGCAATATTAGGTTTGTACAAATGGAATTTTGGACGTCTGTCAATTGGAGAAGATAAATATTCATCGCCTTCAATAACGGCAATTTTCGCTTCTTTAGTAAGTTTCACCATCGTATCAAAACCTTCCAATTGTGCACCTACCAAATAATCGCAATCAATTTTATGAAAATTTAAAACATGAAGTATCATAGCAGTAATGGTTGTTTTACCATGGCTACCCCCAACAACTACCCTGACTTTATCTTTAGTTTGTTCATAGATGTATTCGGGATAGGAATAAATTTTCAAACCTAATTCCTGCGCTTTTATTAATTCGGGATTATCAATACGGGCATGCATCCCTAAAATTATGGCATCTAATCCGGAGTGAATATTCGAAATATCCCAACCTTCTTTTGCAGGAAGCAAATTCAATTTTGCTAAACGGCTTTTGGAAGGTTCAAAAATTTCATCATCAGAACCGGTAACATTAAAACCTTTTTTATGCATGGCAATTGCCATGTTGTGCATAGCACTTCCTCCTATTGCGATCAGATGTACATTCATCGTTTTACTATTTTAAAAAAAAGTCAGTCAATAAAAAATATTTTCATTGCTAAGCTAAGATATATAACCTTTAAGAATTTCAAAGCTAGGCGGATTTGTAAACAAAGAAATGTTAATTCAATAATAAAAAATAAGAAGAAAGGAATAATTTAACGTAGGAATGAAAATGACAATAACATTTGATTCTGCAGAATAACCAATTAACATAAATGCATTCGGGCTTATTTTTTTAATCTCGGATCCAGTGCATCCCGCAAACCTTCGCCGAGTAAATTGTAAATTGTCACCGTTAAAAAGATCGCCAAACCAGGAAAGACAACCAACCACCAGGCACTAAATTGTTCTCTTCCTGCATTCAGCAAAGATCCCCACGTAACGGTAGTAGGTGGAACACCTACACCAAGAAAGGACAGGGACGATTCAATCAAAATAGCAGAAGCAACGCCGAAAGCAATCGCAATTAACGCAGGAGCTAATGCGTTTGGAAGTGCGTGTTTAACAATGATACGAAATTCATTGAAACCCATCGACTTGGCAGCCTGAATGTATTCAAGGTTGCTGATCCTCAAAAATTCCGCACGGGTTAACCTTGCTATCCCTGTCCATGTTGTTAATCCGATGATCACCATTAAATTGATCATTGATTTTTCTTTCGCGATAGCCGAGATAGAAATGATCAGAATCAATAAAGGCATGGAAATTAAAACTTCAATCGTTCTGGAAACAATTGAATCGACAGGTATAAATACACGCTTACTGAAAAGAGAGATCTTCCCAATCTGCTTTCCTAAAAAGTAAAACACAAATAAAACCGCACAAAAAATCAATACGCTAAATATCAATTGTAATAAAACGGAAAAACCGGAAATAGAAAATGCATCAATGATTACATAAGTGCGAACAGAAAATGCGTAATAGTATGCAAGAATAAACCCAAATATCATTGTCCAAAAAGAGCCACGTGTTGTTTGTAGTTTATGATCTCCGAAATAGCCGGCCATTGAACCTAAAAATATTCCAAGAAAGGAGGCGATTGTCATCGAAATAAGTCCGATGCTCAGCGAAATTCGTGTACCATTTATTAATCCGGAACATACATCCTCACCTGCTTTGCCTGTTCCCAGCCAATGCCGGAATTTTGAAGGAATAGGAATTTTGTTTCCATTTTTATCAATAAAAACTTGTTTGCCATCCGGAGCAACATAATCAGCATTATCGTAATCCGTTTTACCCGGAGCATACGCAATTGGAGCAAAAATAATCGCAGTTGCATCCATTCGTTTCCAATCTGCAATATCGTATTGAATAGTTTCAACGTTTCCTGCTTCATCTTTAATTTCGCAGGAATTAAAAACTGAAAATGCAGGAAACATATTCACACCTTTATACTTACAAAATAAGGGCTGATCAGTGGCAATAAAAGGAGATAATAAAGCAATCGTGGCAAGCGCTATCAGTATTTTAAAGGAATAAAAAGCCGACTTATTTTTTTTAAACTGTATCCAGGCATATTTACCAAAATTAAAATCCCTGAGGGATGCTGCTTTTTCACTTGCCGATTTTTTAGTTATTCCCTTGCGCTCCATTATGTATAAGAAATTCGTGGATCAACAAGCGCATATAAAATATCTGAAATCAAATAACCAAGAAGCGTTAGAAAGCCGGTGATCGTTAGGATTGCGATTATCATCGGATAATTATTAAGTTGAATCGCATAAATGGCTTCGGAACCCATTCCAGGAATGGAAAAAATGCTTTCGATAATCACAGATCCTCCGATAGCGGCAGGGAAAACATTTGCAAAAACAGTAATGATC
>CAMCYR010000066.1 GCA_945885475.1 Chitinophaga pinensis | reverse complement strand
ATGTGTTCTTGACTTTGCTGAACAACTCAGTTGCGAGTTGCTGCATTGGATTGGGTTCTTTTTTCTCTTTCATGTTTGTATAGATTAAATTAATAAATTTTATTTAATCTAATACAATCTATCTTTACACAAAATTATTTACACCCTCTTTTTATAAGCTAGGATAGCTAAAGTGAAGAAGAAGATCGCCTATATTTTCTGAAGAAAACCGGACTTGATCCAGCCGATGTTTCCATTGGCAATTTTTATTTCTGTCCATTCGTATTGCTCCTGTGTAATTTTCACCTTTGTGCCTTCATGCAGTATGAACAATTTTGTACCTTTTACATTCGGAGACCCTGTAATTGTTGCTGCAGCAGAAGTAATGATGGCTTCTTTGCTTTTTGCTGTTAATTCGTATTTTTCTTTTGCAATAAAGAAAGTGATGGAAGTAATAAAAACAAATGCAATACCTGCAAAGAAACCTATCTTTTTTATTCCGTTTTTGTCTGAAAGTAAAAACAAGCTAAAAAGTATCAATGAAATAAAGAACAAGACGATGCAAATGACCGACCACACGCTTTCGCTGAACAGTCCTATGATTCCATTTTTCCATTCAGACAAAAATAATTGCGGCGCAGGATCTATCTTGTCTTCTGTTTTTTGATTGGCTAATTTTAAATTGAAAACGAGATCTTCATCATCAATATTTAATTTTTTTGCTCTTTCAAAATTTAAAATAGCGAGTCCGAGTTGATCTGTTTTGTAATAAGCGTTTCCTAAATTATAATAAAGTTCTGCCGATTCAATGTTGCTATTGATCAATCCTTCAAATTTTAGAATCGCTTTTTCGTAATCACCTCTGGAGTAACATGCGTTCGCGCTGTCAAATGCCGTAGTTCTTTCATCGGCTTTGGAACTTAAGCAAAGCAGAGATGCAACTAGTACTAAAAATCTTATTTTATATCTAAACAATTTCATCTTCTATTTTTGTGATGAGTTCAACGGTGCTGTTATATATATAATTCAAGTCTCCTGAAACGGAACCGGGTGCGTAACGCGCGTATTCGCAATTATTCAATGTTGTTATTAATTGTTGAATGGTATTCTCTGAGACAGCCCGATTCTTTAGTGTTTCTGCGATGTGTTCCTTGTTGAGATCTGCAGAGGGAATGTTTAGCTTATCGCTGATATATCCATAAAGCGCATTAAATATTTCGATGTATACAAATTCTTTGTTGTTTGCTTTTAGATGTTTTTCAGCAACAGATAAACGTTTTTTTGCCATTTTTGTTGCTCTTTTGCTTTTCAGGGCAATACCATCTTTATTTTGCTCAACATTTTTTCTTCGGATGATCAAAAAAGAAATAAAGGCTATCAATGGGCTAAATAAAAAAAAGTAAAACATAGCTGAGCCAAAGAAGTAATGGTCTTTCTCCTTTAAATTCGTTTTTGTTTTGATATAACGTATGTCATTTCCAAGTACTTTTAATTCCTCCTGAGCGCTTGAACCACCAACAACAACTGCTGATGTTCCTTCACCTTTTTCTACACGTAATTTAAATTCAGGGGAAGGAATACTTACATATTCTTTTTTTACCGGATCAAAATAACTGAACTGAAATTGTTCTATAGTGTATTCTCCTTCATGACGGGGAATAACTAAATAGTCGAATGTTTTTGAACCACTGATGCCATTCTCAGTCACACTTATTTTTTCAATAGTTTTTGCGTCGTACGTTTCGAAGTCCTCCGGAAAATTAACTTTAAAAGGTTCTATTAATTTAATATTGCCTTTTCCTGAAAGGGTTAGCGTGAGGTTCACTGCATCATTTGCTTTCAGCTTTTCTTTTGATAATTCAGCTTTATAGGTATAGCTTCCTACTGCACCCGAAAACCCTTCGGGTTTGCCTTCTTCAGGAAGCGCCTGAACGTCTATGGTAACAGGTAAACTTTTTAATGGGTACAAAACTTCTTCGTAGCCCCCTCCCATGATCTGTTCAAAGATATCGCGAGGTTTGCGTGTTGATTTTTGGCGAACAATGCACTCGATCTCAAATGGGTCGATTGTTAGTTTTCCGGTATGCTGCGGTATTACAAATGTTTTATAAATTTCACCAACCACGTATGTTATTCCATTTATTGTTTCGTTGGTCTGACTTGTTTTTTGTCGGTTTTTGATATCTTGAACAAAAAAACCGTCATAGGTTGGCAGCTTTGTGAAATTGCGCATCTGCATCTCCATTCTTGTGTAAACTTTAAATGTCACATCTATCACTTCACCCAAATACACTTTTGATTTGTTTACTGTTGCACGAACAAATATATTGTCGCTAATGTCTTTACTTGTCGGTTTCGAAACTGCTTGTCCAGCCGAATTTCCTCCTTGATTTCCTGCATTTGCCTTTCCTTTTGTTACTTCAATACTAATGGCATTCGATTGAATTGTTTTTCCACCAGAAACTGCAGATGCAGGTCCGATAGTGAGTTTTCCATCTCTTTTTGCACTCAATACATACGTTAGGGATGATGATTGATTTACAACTCCGTTAGTAATGGATGTGCTGGAAGATTGATAGGGTCCTTCAATAATTTCAAAGTCGGGCATTGTAGGTAATTTGAAATTGGAACCGCTTCCTGTTAATGAGAATTGGATCTGGAAAGTTTCGCCAACAGCAACCTTATTGCTACTAATAGATGTAACAAGCTTTTGCGCCAACAAATAGTTTGTCAGAAATAAAATAAATAATAGTATGTGAACTATCCTTTTCATTTAATTAATATTGATACTTTACTTTAGTTTTTACCTGTCGACCGGTTCTTTTTACCAGTCTTTTTCAATTTCTACTTTTACTCCTTTTGTCTTACCCTTCTTCATTTTTTCCTGAAGATTTTTCTCGTCATTCTGCAAGGCTTCTAATAATCGCTTTGCATCTTCTTTGGAGATCTGATTTTTTTGCTGTTCTTTTTTCTCTTCTTCCTTTTTCTCCTGATCTTTTTTATTCTTATCTTCTTTTTTATCTTTCTTGTCGTCTTTCTTTTCGTCCTTCTTCTCGTCTTTCTTCTCGTCCTTTTTATCTTTATTCTGCTGTTGCTGTTGTTGTTTTAGAAACTGCTGCGCATATGCGAGGTTATATTGTGTTTCTTTATCATTCGGATTGTTCTTCAGCGCGTTTTTATAAGCATCTACACTTTCCTGATACTTCTTGGATTTTAACAGTGAATTTCCAAGGTTGTGAAATGCTTTAGCCAAGGTATCCTTTGATGTTGCGCTATGTGTCAATAGTTGAAATTGATTTGCAGCTTCTTCATATTTACCCTGTCTGTAATAAGCATCTCCTAAGTTAAATGAACTTTTATAGGAGTTTTTGTTTTTACTTAATGCTTTTGAATATTCTTTTTCAGCATTGTTGAAATCTGATTTTCCATACAATGCGTTTCCATCTTTCAAATGCTTTTTTTCTGATTGTGCATAAAATAGAGTAGGTAGCAATAAGGCCAGCAATAGAAAACTCATGCTAGATGCTTTTGAAAAAATATCTGATCTATTTCTTTTCATTTCCAAATAAATTCAAGCGTTGGTATAATTTGCTTTTGCGTTCAGTCAAAAAGGTTTCGATCAGCAGAATAATGAAAGCTCCTGCAATGAACCACTGAAACCTGTCTTCATAATCACTGTACATTTTACTTTCAAACTGTTTTTTTTCCAGTTTGTCGATTGCGGATAAGATCGTATTTAACCCGGCATCTGAATTACTTGCACGAACATACACGCCGTTTCCGCTGCTCGCTAATTCCTGTAGCATTTGTTCATTAAGTTTTGTGACAATTGTATTTCCTTCTTTATCTTTTCTGAAGCCTTCACGGACATTGTCTCTGTATACTGGAATTGGCGAGCCTTCTGCAGATCCCATTCCAATCGTATGGATGGTTATTCCTTTTTCAACGGCTGCTTCTGCTGATAAAATAGCATTCTGGTCATGGTTTTCACCATCGGTGATCACAACGATCGCTTTATTTTTGCCTTCATCTTTTCCAAACGATGTTATTGCTAAGTCTATTGCTTTTCCAATATCCGTTCCTTGTGTAGGGATCAGATCGGTACTGATACTTTCTAAAAATAGTTTGGCGGCAGAATAATCTGTTGTGATCGGTAGTTGAACGTATGCCTCTCCACCAAATACGATAATCCCGATCCGATCGCCTTCCAGTTTTTCAATTAATTTGGATAGCGCTTGTTTCGATTTTTCTAGCCTATTGGGCTGAAGATCTTCTGCTTTCATACTGTTGGAGACATCCAGACAAATCATCAGATCGGCTCCCTTACGTTTTACTTCCTCTAATTTTGTTCCGATCTGAGGGTTTATTAATCCGATGATCAATAGTGTGAATGAGAACAAGTACAAAACAAATTTCCATCCTCGTTTACTTTTCGACACATCCGGAAACAGTTGTTGGATAACACGTTCTTCCCCAAAGGATTCCAAGGCGTTTTTTCTCCATTTTCTTACCAGAAACATGATGAAGATAAACACCGGTATTAAACCGAATGCATATATGAAATAGGTATTTTCTAACTGAAGCACGTTATGGTATACTTTTTAAAATTGTATTTCGTAATAAAAATTCTATGAGTAATAACAGCGCTGCTGTTATTGCAAACGGCAAAAAGTGTTCTGATTTATTCGTATAATTTTTTTCTTCAAAGATGGTTTTTTCAAGACGATCAATTTCTTTATAAACATCTTTTAACTTGTCATTATCCGTTGCTCTAAAATATTTTCCTCCGGTCATGTCCGCAATCTCTGTCATTGTTTTTTCATCGATTACCACATCCATGTATTCGTATGCATAAGTACCATCGGGATAAATTCCGGCAAACGATAATGCCTTGCCTGTTGTGCCCAAGCCAATTGTATATACGCGTATTCCATAAGCTTTGGCAATTTCAGCTGCCGTTATGGGTGCAACAGAGCCCTGATTGTTTACACCATCAGTTAATAAAATGACCACTTTGCTTTTTGCCTGACTGTCCTTTATTCGGCTCACCGAAGTTGCTAATCCATTCCCAATTGCTGTTCCATCGGCAAGCATTCCCAACTTGATTCCCGAAAAAAGATTTTTTATAACCGCGTGATCGGAGGTGAGTGGACATTGCGTAAAACTTTCTCCACTGAAAATAACCAAACCAATCCTGTCGTTTGGACGGCTGTCAATAAATTTTATTGCTAATTCTTTGGCTGCATCTAAACGATTCGGTTTGAAATCTTTCGCCAGCATACTTGATGATATATCCAACGCGATCACGATGTCAATTCCTTCCGTTTTTACATCTTTGAAGCTCGAACGGGATTGCGGTCGCATCAATACAAGTATTAATGCAGAAAGAACGAACAAACGCAATACAATCAAAACATGTCGTAAGTAGTATTTGAATGATGGTTTTATCTTTTCAAACCCACTCAATGACGACATTTTGACTTCAGCACTCATCGTTCTGTTTTTAAAAAAATACCAAACAAGGATTACCGGAATGATCAGAAATAACCATCGGAGCTCTTTGTTAGCAAATGTGATATCATTAAAAAAATCAAACATCTTTTTTAATACGATTGTGTTTAGTCCTTACTCGGGTTTTTAATATTCTCTTCTTCCTCTTCCCGTTTTGTTCCGTTAATAAAATCGAAGCTGTAAGCCAAACTTCTTTCGTTTTCACCAGGCATTGGCTCTTCCTTCGCAAATTTTACAAGATCTGCCAATAGCAGGGTTTGCTTTAATTTCGTTCTGCTTTCTTCATCAATAGATACATTTCTGAAGCCAAATAAAATTTCTTCTGTTGTTTGTTCCTGTGCCTGAATTTTGAAACGGTTTTCTATGTATTCACGGATAATATCCGTAAGCTTACTGTGATACAATTTTAATTTACCTTCCTGCCAGAGGCTTTCCATTTTTAATTTTTCTAATTTCTCGAAGGCGATAATATGAGCAGGAATTTTTGGAACTTCCACAATCACCATGGGCGGTTTTACTTTTCGAGTGTATTTGATGATAAAAAGGAGTATCAGCAATGTCATTAATGCACCAATCGAGACCCAGATCACATACATGTTATCTTTTAACCAATCTAGCCATGAATAGGTGTCTTCAAATGGTGCTTTAATATCTTTTATCGCTTGTGTGGTATCTACAGCAATTGTTGTTACCTCCATTAAAAGCGCATCGGTGAAAACCCCATTGGTATCTCCGGCAAAAAATTTAAATGGTGGTATGGCCCAGTAACCGGAATCAAATGACGTAAGGGTTAATGTTCTTGATTGTGTAAACAGGTAGGGGTCATTTTTATCAATCAGTGTGTCGATCTTACTTTGATTCACCACTTCAATTTCCTTTCTTAAAGTATCTTCGATCTGCGGCCAAATAATCTCAATTCGTTTTCCATTATCTACCCGGTATTGGATACTGAGCTGCAACTTTACCTGCTGCCCGATTTTGATCGCACTGCTATCAAGTGTTGCAGTCGCTTTTATCTGTTGTGCGGCAGTTGATGGAATAAGCAACATCAAAAATACAAACAGCATGATTGAGTTTAATACTACTTTATATATATTTCTTGATATCATTTTAATTAACACCGATTCGTACATTAATGATTGGTCGCATTGTCATTTATCTTCTTTTAAATAAATTTGTCAGTGGTGGAATATAAGATTCTGCCGTATTTAAATTTGCAGTGTCTACACCACTTTTGTTGAAGATGTCTTTCAAAAAAGCTTCATGTCTTTTTGCATTTGCCGCAAAATGAATTCTTACTTTTTTATCGGATGTATCTACCCATTTTATAGCTCCTGTTTCTGAATCCATTAATTTTACCAGTCCGACATTGGGCATTTCTTGCTCACGTTTATCGAATATCCGCAAGGCGATTAAGTCGTGTTTTTTGTTCGCGATCTTTAGTGCATCTGCAAATTTGGTATCCATGAAATCGGAGATCAGAAAGGCAATACTTTTTTTCTTGATCACACCAGTTAAGTATTTCAATGCAAGTTCAATATCTGTTTTTTTGTGTTCCGGTTTAAATTCTATTAAATCGCGGATGATCCTTAAAACGTGACTTTTTCCTTTTTTTGGCGGAATAAATTTTTCAATTTTATCCGTGAAAAAGATCACTCCTATCTTATCGTTATTTTGAATGGAAGAGAAGGCGATCACCGCACATAATTCCGTGATGAGATCTTGTTTTAATTGTTTTTGAGTTCCGAATTCTCCAGAAGCACTGATGTCGACCAACAGCATAACTGTCATTTCGCGTTCTTCTTCAAATACTTTTATAAAAGGCGTATTAAAACGAGCAGTTACATTCCAATCAATGGAACGGATATCGTCTCCAGGTTGGTATTCGCGAACTTCACTGAAAGTCATACCACGACCTTTAAAAGCACTATGGTATTCTCCCGAGAAAACCTGATTGGAGAGTCCGCGTGTTTTTATTTCAATCTTTCTTACTTTTTTTAAAAGCTCTGCTGTTTCCATTATTGAATTTGAAAATGTGCTAATTTGAAAATTTGCAAGAGGGGTACGTCGGAATAATTTTATTTTTAATTTCCATATAGAGACATTCCCAAATTTTCAAATTTTTAAGGAACTTCAACCGTATTTAAGATCTCGTTAATAATCATTTCAGAAGTAATATTTTCCGCTTCTGCCTCGTATGTCAATCCGATACGGTGACGCAATACATCATTGCAAACTGCACGGACATCTTCCGGAATAACATAGCCTCTACGTTTGATGAATGCGTATGCTTTTGCTGCCATTGCTAGGTTAATACTTGCCCGCGGGGAACCACCAAAACTAATCAAGCCAGCAAATTTTTCAAGTTTATAGTCGGCTGGAAAACGTGTCGCAAAAACAATATCCACAATGTATTTTTCAATTTTTTCGTCCATATAAACGTCCTTCACCACTTGACGTGCTTTTAAAATGTCCTCCGGTTTTAAAACCGGGCTAACGGACGGATATTCACTTGCTAAATTCTGACGGATAATTTTTCTTTCATCGTCTTTACTTGGATAACCGATAACTACTTTTAACATGAAACGGTCTACTTGTGCTTCCGGTAAAGGGTATGTTCCTTCTTGTTCTACTGGATTTTGTGTTGCCAAAACTAAAAACGGGTTGGGCAGTTTAAAGGTTTGTTCTCCTATAGTTACTTGTTTTTCTTGCATTGCCTCAAGCAAAGCACTTTGTACTTTTGCCGGAGCGCGGTTGATCTCATCGGCTAAAATAAAGTTCGCGAAAATCGGTCCTTTTTTTACCGAAAATTCTTCTTTTTTCTGGCTGTAGATCATTGTACCGACTAAATCGGCTGGTAACAGATCGGGTGTAAATTGTATACGACTGAAATCGGCATGAATACAGTTTGCCAACGATTTGATTGCTAGTGTTTTCGCTAATCCTGGAACCCCCTCTAACAGTATGTGTCCGTTTGATAACAAGCCAATCAATAAACGTTCAACCATGTATTTTTGTCCAACAATTACCTTATCCATTTCCATGGTAAGCAAGTCAACAAAGGCACTTTCACGTTGAATGCGCTCGTTCAGTTCTTTAATATCAGTCATTTGTTTGATTTTTTTTTGAAATTCTGTTTAGCATTTTTACCGTCGCAAAATTAATACAAACCCTATCTAATAGGTGATTCAGGCTGTTAAAAATTGTTAAAGCGAACATCTTATTCCATCCCAGGTAAGAGCATTAATTTTCTTACATTTGTTCGATTTTAAGGGGGAGGGGTTCTTCCTTAATTATTTGCCATGACCATGTTAATGAAACGTTATTTTATACAACTTTCCTACAACGGAACCGCTTATCACGGCTGGCAGATGCAGATTAACACCTTTTCTACTGTACAGCAGGTGTTGAATGAAATGCTTTCCCGTTTGCTTAACGAACAGGTTTCTGTTATGGGATGTGGGCGAACTGATACAGGAGTGCATGCGACAGATTATTTCGCCCATCTTGATACATCAAAAGATCTGCTTGCAGACGAAGCGAAGTGGATCTTTAAGTTTAATCATGCACTTCCGGCTGATATCGCGATACATAAAATTTATAAGGTAAGAGAAAATGCGCATGCTCGTTTTGATGCTGTTGCAAGAACCTATCAGTATTATATCAATAAATCAAAAAATCCATTCCGTATCAACAGTGCCTGTTATGTGTATGGCGATTTAAACGTCGAGGAAATGAACAAAGCGGCTATGGTGCTGTTTGATTATAAAGATTTTTCTTCTTTCGCAAAAAGTAATACGCAGACAGGAACAAATATTTGCAAATTATACAAAGCAGAGTGGGGCGAAGAAGGCGATATTTTAATTTTTACAATATCTGCCGATCGGTTTTTGAGGAACATGGTGAGGGCCATTGTCGGCACATTACTGGAAGTTGGTAAAGGTAAAATGACCGTCGATAAATTCAGAGAAATTATAGAAAGTAAAACACGTTCAAATGCAGGTTTATCAGCTCATGCATGTGGACTATATCTTAAAAAGGTAGATTATCCCGAAGGTTATTTTAATGTCTGAAGAAAAGAAAAAAACAATTATTGGGAAAGCGGTAGATTTCGCTATTCTGAAAAGGATATTTACGTATGTAAAACCTTACCGGAAGAATTTTGCTTTGGCTCTTACGACAACCATTATTCTTGCTTTTCTTTCTCCGATCCGCCCGCTTCTCATTCAATATACATTTGATCATTTTGTAGCGAAGTCGAATGCATCTATGCTGCTCATCATGACGTTTGTGCTGGTTGTCGTGCTTATCTCGGAGGCGCTCATGCAATTCGTTGATTCTTTTCTAACGAATAGTTTAGGTCAAAAAGTAATCAAAGATATTCGTGTTCAACTCTACAAGCATATCGTTAATCTTCGTTTAAAATATTATGATAACACGCCTATCGGTACACTTGTAACGCGTGCTGTTTCTGATATTGAAGTGATTGCAAATATTTTCTCTGATGGTGTTATTGTGATCATTGGTGATATTCTTAAAATATCGGTGATCATTGTTGTGATGTTTTTTATGAATTATCAATTAACATTCATTGCATTAACTACCATTCCTATTTTATTGTATGCAACATATGTTTTTAAGAAATCTGTGCAGAATTCTTTTCAGGATGTCCGCACGCAGGTAGCGCGCTTAAATGCTTTTGTTCAGGAGCACATCACCGGCATGAACATTATTCAGATTTTTAACCGTGAAAAGGCAGAGTCTGAAAAGTTTGAAAAAATTAATGCCTTGCACCGCGATGCTCATATCCGCTCGATTATGGCGTATTCCATTTTTTTTCCTGTAGTAGAGATCTTATCTTCTCTTGCCTTAGCGCTGATTGTTTGGTGGGGAGGAAAGGGTGTGCTGGAAAAAGAAACGACCATTGGTGATCTGATGGCCTTTATTTTATTTCTTAATATGATGTTCCGTCCGATTCGCCAATTGGCCGATCGTTTTAATACGCTTCAGATGGGAATGGTTTCTTCTGACCGTGTTTTTAAAGTACTCGATACAGTTGATGTAATCGAAAATAAAGGTACACAGGATGCTTCGTATATCGAAGGAAATGTTGAATTGAAAAATCTTTGGTTTGCCTATAATGATGAAGATTGGGTTTTGCGGAATGTTTCTTTTTCTGTAAAAAAAGGTGAAACGGTTGCTTTGGTTGGTGCTACAGGCGCAGGAAAATCGTCTATCATTAATTTGCTGAATCGTTTTTATGAATATAACAAAGGTGAAATTGTGATCGATGGAAAAAATGTCCGCGAGTATGAATTATCCTCTTTACGGAAAAATATTGGTGTTGTGTTGCAGGATGTTTTTTTATTTTCGGATACAATTGCAAATAATATTTCATTGAATAATCCCGAGATTAGCATTGAGGAAATTATTGAAGCCGCTAAAATAGTTGGTGCACATGATTTTATTAGTCAGCTTCCTAATTCCTATCATTACAATGCCATGGAAAGAGGAGGGATGCTCTCTGCCGGCCAACGTCAATTGATTTCTTTCATCAGAGCATATGTTTATAATCCGAAAATCTTGGTGTTGGATGAAGCCACTTCTTCCATTGATACGGAATCAGAAAAAATGATTCAGAATGCTGTTGATATTCTCACCAAAGGCCGCACCTCCATCATCATTGCTCACCGTTTGGCAACCATTCAAAAAGCAGATAAAATTATTGTAATGGATAAAGGTGAGATCGTTGAAATGGGCAGCCACCAGGAATTACTGAGGCTGAGCGGACAATACAAACGCTTATTTGAATTGCAGTTTAAGGAAGAGCTTGTTTAAATTATATTGGTAAGTGGATCTTGTTCCGATCTTTTACATTTTTTTACACGCTACAGTTTTCCTTTTAGATATTGTCCTGTATACGACTTTTTGCATTTTACTAAATCTTCAGGTATACCTTCAAAAATAATTGTTCCACCCGCAGTTCCGCCTTCAGGTCCCAGATCGATGATCCAATCGGCACACTTAATTATTTCTGCATTGTGTTCAATGATGATCAATGAATGTCCTTGTTTGATAAGTGCATTGAAAGCAAAAAGTAATTTTGAGATGTCGTGAAAATGTAAACCGGTTGTTGGTTCGTCAAAAATAAAAAGTGTTGGTGTACTGCTGTTTTGGCCTATACCTAAGAACGATGCCAGTTTGATCCGTTGAGCTTCACCACCGCTTAATGTGCTGCTCGGTTGACCCAAATGTACATATCCTAATCCTACATCAGATAATGGAAGGATTTTTTGGACAATCTTTTTTTCTGTATTTGTAGGACGCACAGGCAAACTAAAAAAGTCGATTGCGTCATCAACAGTCATGTTTAATATGTCAGAAATGTTTTTCTCCTGGTACTGGATTTCTAAGATATCCTGCTTGAAACGTTTGCCTTCGCATGCTTCACATACCAAATGGATGTCAGCCATGAATTGCATTTCAACCGTAACTTCCCCTTCTCCTTCGCATACTTCACATCTTCCGCCATCCACATTAAAAGAAAAATGGGAAGGCTTATATCCTCTATTTTTTGCCAATGGTTGATCGGCAAACAATGCGCGGATCTCATCGTATGCTTTCACATAGGTAACAGGATTTGAGCGGGACGATTTTCCGATCGGATTCTGATCGATCATTTCGATAGCGGAGATGTTTTTAAAATCACCACCTAGTTTTTCGAAACTTCCAGTTTGCTCTCCAAATCCTCCATGAATTTTTTTCAAGGCAGGATATAACACACGTTTAACTAATGATGTTTTTCCGGATCCGCTGACTCCGGTGACTACCGTCATCACATTAAGCGGAAATTTAACATTTAGTCCCTTTAAATTATTTTCTCTAACTCCTGAAAGTTCGATGCAGTGATTCCAATTTCTTCTGGACGATGGAACAGGAATACATTCTTTACCTGTGAGATAAAGTGCAGTTAAACTTTTTTCTTCATATTTCAGATCTTTATGTGTTCCCTGAAAAACAAGTTCACCACCATGTGTTCCTGCAAGCGGACCAATATCTATAAGTTGATCTGCTGCCCGCATTATTTCTTCATCATGCTCCACAACAATTACAGTATTGCCAATATCGCGTAAGGAGTATAAAACTTTTATGAGCCTATCGGTATCGCGTGAATGCAGTCCTATACTTGGTTCATCTAAGATATACATCGACCCAATCAGACTGCTTCCAAGTGATGTTGCTAAGTTGATCCGCTGAGATTCACCACCGGATAAGCTGTTCGATAAACGGTTCAATGTCAGATAACCCAAGCCAACATCATCTAAAAATTGAAGGCGATTTTTTATTTCAATCAGAATACGTTTTGCAACTTCTATATCGTACTCAGATAATTTTATTTTTGAAAAGAATTTTAATGAATCAGCAACAGGCATCAACACCACATCATTGATTGAATGATCGGCTATTTTTACATATGTTGCGTCCTTGCGGAGACGTGTGCCATTGCAATCAGGACAAACGGTTTTTCCTCTATAGCGGGAAAGCATCACCCTGTACTGGATCTTATAAGCCTGCGATTCCAGATGCTTAAAAAAACTTGTAAGTCCTTCGAAATATTTATTTCCTGTCCACAGTAATTTTCTTTCCTTATTCGATAGTTCGTAGTAAGAACGATGGATTGGGAAGTCGAAATTGTGTGAACTGTTTATCAATACATTTTTCCACTCACTCATTTTTTCACCTTTCCAGCAAACAATTGCATCTTCATAAACGGAAAGATTTTTATTCGGTATCACTAAGTCTTCATCAATACCAATAACAGTTCCAAATCCCTCACACTGTTTGCATGCACCAACAGGATTGTTGAAACTGAAAAAGTGACTGGAAGGTTCTTCAAAGGTCATTCCGTCTAATTCAAATTTGTTGGAGAAGGAGCGGAGTTTCGTTTTTTTTGTTTCTTCTCCTATAACTTCAATCGCGCAATCTCCGTCACCTTCATAAAATGCCGTTTGAACCGAATCCGAAATACGGTTTTCATTGTCCTCATCATCCGGATGAACAGTTAAACGATCAACAACAATATAGATTTGTTCTTTTTCTGAAAATTTCGCAGCTACAAAATCCTCTATTTTTTGTACAATCCCATTTTGCTGGATACGAGTAAATCCTTGCTGAGCAAGTAACTCAAGTTGTTTCTTTAATGGCTTGTCCGCCTTCTTTTTAATAGGAGCAAGAACTAATATTTTTGTTTCAGGCGCCAATGCATTGATAAAAATAGCCACATCATTAACGGTATCGCGCTTCACCTGATTACCGGATACGGGAGAAAAAGTTTTCCCGATGCGGGAGAATAATAATTTCAGGTAATCGTAAATTTCGGTAGAGGTACCCACGGTGGAACGTGGATTTTTTGAATTCACCTTTTGTTCAATTGCTATGGCAGGGGAGATTCCTTTGATGTAATCCACTTCTGGCTTATCAATTCGTCCGAGGAACTGACGGGCATAGGATGATAAGCTTTCAACATAGCGTCTTTGTCCTTCCGCGTAAAGCGTATCAAAAGCCAGAGAAGATTTCCCTGAGCCTGAAAGTCCGGTTATTACTACTAATTTATTACGTGGAATCGCTACATCAATATTTTTGAGGTTGTGTACACGTGCCCCTTTGATGATGATAAATTCTTTTGAGTTAAAATCTTCTATTTTCGTAGGCTTTGCCATAATTGCATTTAATCTTCATTTTGCTATCCCTGAAACACTCTGAAAAGGAGAAGAGCTGTATTTATCGTAAAAAACAGGATAAATATTCGTTCCCTCTCTAAAAAAGCCTTTTTAGGAAATGCAAAATTAATCAATTTGCTTTTGTTAGTTATATTAATAAATGTATATTTGTAAAAGCGAATTAAATATTTTTATTGGAATGTAACATTTCATTTGTTTATTCGTTGAACACGGTATATTTCAAT
>CAMCYR010000065.1 GCA_945885475.1 Chitinophaga pinensis | reverse complement strand
CTCAACAAAAGCTTCTATCCGTGAAATGATGATGCCGGGTGCTATTGCACTTATTACTCCGGTTCTTGTTGGTTTTGTATTCGGTCCTGAAGTATTGGGTGGTTTATTGGCAGGTGTTACTGTATCCGGTGTATTGATGGGTATTTTTCAATCAAATGCAGGTGGTGCATGGGACAATGCAAAAAAATCATTTGAAAAAGGTGTATTGATCAATGGTGAAATGTTCTACAAAAAATCTGAACCACATAAGGCTTCTGTTACCGGTGATACTGTTGGTGATCCATTCAAAGATACTTCTGGTCCTTCTATGAATATCCTCATCAAATTAATGTCTATTGTTTCTTTGGTAATTGCTCCTTACATCGCGGTGAATACTGCTGAAGCTGGAATGGGTTGTGAAGACAAAATGCACAGTGAATGTACAATGGGTGCAGAAATGCATGGAGGTTGTTCTGAAATGCAAGAAGCATGCATGGAAAGTAAATGTGATATGAGCAAATGTGGATCAATGACAAAAGAAGAGTGTGCTAAAGTATGTGATGAAAATGGTTGTTCAGCTGATGAGAAAGCATATTGTATGAGCATGTATGGTGCTGATGGGAAATTTGTTGGTGCTAAATGCGATATGAACAAATGTATGAGCATGACTAAAGAAGCTTGTGCTAAATATTGTGATTCTGTAAAATGTTCTCCTGAGGAAAAAGCAATGTGTGTTAAACATGCTGGCCTGTCAGAAGGTAAAGCGTGTTGCAAAGACAAAGGGTCTGAATGAAAAGCTTGTTCAGGTGAAGCAACAAAAGGTTGTATGGAAGGATGTAACCATGGTTGTAAAACAAAAGAAGAGTGCGCAAAAAAATGTGGCGATGCTTGCGCTAAGATGCACTAGGAAAAAATTAGATTTTAATAGTTTAACACCACACAATTTTGTGTGGTGTTTTTGTTTAATAGATTTATGACGAATAAGCTGCTGAGGTATTTTTTGTTCTTTATGTCATGGTTTGCTTTGCAAAACACAACAATTAAATTTGTTTTTTTGAACGAAAAAGAAATTGCACAGCTAGAATTTAATTCGGCATGCAGCAAGTCCTTTATTTATCCAATCACAAATGAATACGAACTAAAAAACGAAATTTATAATGCACTTGTTTCTTCAATCAAAAAAATGATTTATTCTTTTCCATAACGTTTATGGGCAGTGTCTGTTGGCCATGCTTGCCTATGACCTAAATTTAATGCGTTTTATCTGGACGCTGTTTATGGAAAAGTCGATGAATAGTTAATTAGCGAAAATAGTGCGCCACCATTTTTATGCTGACTACAGAAAACCTCTTATAGCAAACACCTCACCTACAACTTCTTTGTAGTTTATTTCTGCCCTTGAATTTAAACTTCTTGCAACCAACAGCAAGCAAAAAAGTATGTTCTTTTCGTTTCGGAAATGTTTGAATCCGTATCAAAAATGAACTTAATAAACGAGCACTTTTACAACGTTTGATTTCTTTGAGGCGGAATGGATACTTACAAAATATACACCTTTATTTAAATTCGAAATATCGATATGGTTTTGCTGAATTCCTTTTGTGTTGGATTCTCCTTTTATTCTTTTAACCTCTTGTCCCAATACATTTGTAATTGCTATTTCTACCAAATCATAGCTGTTGTATACAATGTTTAATAAATTGTCAGCCGGATTCGGATAAACGTTCATTATTTCGAGATCAGCAATTTGTTCTCCGTTTTCTGAAATACCAACTGTTGAACAATAATTTTGTATTGCTCTTACCGATTTGTGAAGGTTCAGGCGCCCGCCTGTAACAGTGATACTGCTGCTCATCGATGGAATAATATCGACTGCTCCCAATAAAGAATCTCTTACGATCAAAGCTACTCCTGCCGGATCCGATTTGTAATTCGTAATAAATACAGGACAATTAACGGAATACATGAGTGCAATTGCACCTGCAACATGCGGTGTTGCCATGGATGTTCCTGAAATGGAGCTGTATGCATTCGAAGGATAAGTTGAGGTGATACTTGTCCCTGGTGAACCCAGATCAATGCTAAGCGCACCGTAACCGCAATTACTGTTTTTTGCATCTGTCCGCGTTGTGTTGGTTACCGCGATCATCCAATTGCTTTCGCAGGCTGTAGGAATATCTCCTTGCACATCCACATTGTAGTTTGCATTTGCTGTAGCGGCTGCACTTAAAATACCCACAGAACCTAATGAATCGTACATCGCACACCACAGAGGATAGGATGATGGAAAGGCAAGATCGATCCCGAAAGAAGAATTTGTTGAAACCACAAATGCGCCTTTTGCACCATTGGTTTGATTATATAGTCTACGCTGATCCATTGCAAAAGCATACGATGCAACTACATTCGCCTCAAATCCGCCTCCGGAAGAACCATATGAAATAGGCATTACTTTAACATTCCAATTTACACCTGTTACTCCAATGCCGTTGTTTCCTTTTGCACCAACAGTTCCTGAAACGTGAGTGCCATGACTGGAAGCAGAAAAATTATCTGTTGCAGTTCCGCCATTCCATCCATTGTAATCGTCAACGTATCCATTACCATCATCATCAATGCTGTTGTTCGGGATTTCCTGATAGTTCTTCCAGAAGTTGAGATCTTGCTGAGCAAGATCAAATCCTCCGTCTATAACAGCCACCACAATACTGTCGCCAGCAGCAGTTAATCCACCGGTTGTGATATTCCAGGCTTCAGGCGCATCGATATCTGCATCAGCAACACCGCCACTCGCACCTGTATTATTCATGTCCCACATTACACTGTACTGTGGGTCGTTCGGAACAATCCGTTCCTGAAATATATGATTGAACTGAGCAATTTTTACCAAGTGATTTCTTTTTACCGCTTTCAATAGTAAATTTTCGTTTACTGCGTTTTTATCGAATGTCATTAAATAAATATGCATCGATTGCGAAAGTGTGCGTTTTACCTTTAATTGTGAAGGGACTCCGTTAATTGAAGATAATTCCTGCGATAAAAGATGCGCATCATTTTCTGAATTAACCATTACGAGTAAATCCCCCGAAACAATATTTGTTTCTTGTGCGGTGATCAGGCCATTTGCAAAAAATAAGATTGCAGTAGTAAGTATATATTTTTTCATAGTAATGGAATTTTAAATAAAATTACCCATTTAATGTGTAATTTGCAATACTATACAAATCAAAAAATGTCAGATAAGAATTTTACCATTTATAAATCATCAGCGGGTTCGGGTAAAACCTTCACCTTAGTGAAAGAATATCTTGCTTTGGCATTGAATGACCCATCTGAAATCCCTCAGGCATACAGGCATATTTTGGCTGTTACCTTTACGAATAAAGCGGCAGCCGAAATGAAGGAGCGGATCGTGAAAGCGTTAAAGGAACTAGCGGAGGACGATTATTCTCAGGTTTCCTCCGGAACACGAAATTTGCTGATCGAGTTAAAAAAGCACGATAAGTTAAATCGGGTTCAGCAATTAGAGGATGTTGATATTCGCAAGCGGGCTAAAAATGTCTTAACAGCGATTCTTCATAATTATTCTGATTTTGCCATCGGCACGATTGATGCCTTCGTTCATAAAGTTGTTCGCACATTCGCTTTTGATCTGAAGATTCCAATGAGTTTTGAGATAGAAATGGATGATGATAAATTATTGACGCAGGCAATCGATCTATTGATCGCTCAAATTGGAAATGATGAACGACTTACAAAAGCATTGGTTGAGTTTACCGAAAGTAAAACGGATGATGAAAAAAGCTGGCATATTGAGAACGATCTGAAAGTATTTGCTAAAAATTTATTGGATGAAGAAGGTGCTGTTTATATCGAGAAATTAAAACATTTAAGTGTTGACGATTTTTTTGAAATCAAGGATCTGCTGTTTGCCGGAATAAAACAATTTGAAGCAACTGTAAATCTCGCTGGTAACGAAGGGTTGGCGCTGATTAAAAAAAACGGCATCGAACATGAGATGTTTGCCGGAGGAGCTAATGGGATTGGTAAATATTTTACGTATCTATCGCAATCCCGTTTCGATAAATTGAATCCTTCTGATTCAATTAAAAAAAATATAGCGTCTGATAAATGGTGTTCCGCAAAAGCAACCGCTGCTGATAAATCGGCGATTGACAGCATTAAAGTTGGTTTGCAGGAAAAGTATGAAAATGTACTGCATTATATTCAAGCAAATTTGTCTGAATTCAGACTTTTTTCATTAATCAACAAAAATATTTATGCTCTTGCCGTATTAAATGAAATAGAAAAATTATTAACTGAATATAAAACGCAAAACAACATTCTTCACATTTCCGAATTCAATAAAATGATCGCGAAAATTGTATTGAATGAACCCATTCCTTTCATCTATGAGCGTCTGGGCGAGCGGTATAATAATTATCTGATCGATGAATTTCAGGATACCTCTGTGTTGCAATTTCAGAATTTATTGCCACTCATCGATAATTCATTGGCAAGCGGTCATTTCACCATGCTTGTAGGTGATGGTAAACAAGCCATTTACAGATGGCGTGGAGGTGAAGTGGAACAGTTTGCTTCCTTGCCACAAGTTTTCAAACATAACGATAATCCTTTGGTGTTGGAGCGTGAGGAAGCATTGATCCGTAATCACAATCCGCAGATGCTCGATAAAAATTACCGGAGTAAACGTGAAGTGATCGAATTTAATAATTCAATTTTTAAAGTGCTGTCAGGCAAATTGAATGAAAAATATCAAGGGATCTACCAAGGATTGGAGCAAGGATTTAATCCCGAAAACACAGGTGGATTTGTTCAGGTTGAATTTATTTCGGGTGTAAAAGAAGATTTTAGAGACCAGAATAAATTGCGAACCTTAGAGCTGATCATACAGCTGCAAGCGGACAATTATTCCTTGAAAGATATTTCCATTCTGGTCCGCAAAAATACGGATGGTAGCGATATTGCAAATTATTTAACAGAGCACGGAATAGATGTCATCTCCTCTGATTCTTTATTGCTTAGTAATTCTGCTGAGATCAATTTTCTTCATTCCTTGTTGAAATATTTATCGAATACAAGTGATACAATCATTCAGACAGAAATTCTGGAATACCTGCTTGCTTCGGGATTGATTGCAACTACCACATTGGAAGAAACACTTCAGAATAGAACAGGCATCAGTACTATTCTTAAAAATGCGAAAATTGATTTTAGTGTTACAAAGCTATCCAAAATGGCTTTGTATGAGTTATGCGAAGAGCTGATCCGTATCTTTCAATTAAATAGCAGTCCGAATGCATATATTCAGTTTTTCCTAGATGAAGTATTGAATTACAGCATTAAGAAAAATAATAATCTGAATGATTTTATAGAATATTGGGGAGAAAAAAAGAATAAAGCATCCTTGATAATTCCTCAAGGAATGGATGCAGTTAGTATCATGACGATACATCGTTCAAAAGGACTAGAATTTCCCGTTGTGATTCTTCCATTTTCAAACACAGAAACGAAGAACGGAAAACGTAATTTGTGGATAGATCTAAACAATGATAAATTGCAGAAGTTACCTTCTGCGATTGTTCCAACGAGTAAAAATCTTCAGGAAACTCAATTTGCCGACTTATACGAAGAAGAGAAAAATAAATCACTTTTAGATAATTTAAATGTCTTGTATGTTGGTTTTACTAGAGCAGAGGAGCGCATGTATGTATTGTCTGGTAGCCCTTCAAAAAACACCGCTAACTTCTTATCAGTAAGCGATATGCTTGCTTTTTATTATCAATCAAGCGGTACATGGGAATCGGAAAAGAATATTTATGTTTTCGGGGAACCAAATAAACACATTGCCCATAAATTAGTTCAGCAGTCAGGTAATTACGAATTAAAAACGTTTAATTCGAGCAGGTGGCGGGAGAACATTAAAATGCGTGCTGCCGCGCCAAGTATCTGGAATACCAATATGGCTGAAGTGAAGAAGGATTATGGTAATATTGTCCATACAGCATTGGCAAAGGTGAAAGTTGCTGCAGATGTAGAGCCGGCATTGGCAGCCATGTGTGCTGAAGGATTGATTACGAATCAGGAAAAGGAAATGCTATCTGTTTCCCTATCGAGAATTTTAAAACTGCCTCAACTCGAAAGCTATTTTAAACCAGGACTGATCATTAAAAATGAAGCGGAGATTGTTAGTTTTAGTGCTGAATTTTATCGTCCGGACCGTGTAGTGATACAAGGCAAAAATGCTGTGATCATTGATTATAAAACCGGAGAGGAACGTAAAAAACACAAAGAACAGATAATTGGTTATTCGGATTTATTGAGCCAGATGGGCTATATTGTGTCAGAAAAATTGTTGGTATATATTGAAGACGAGAAGGTGGTTGTTGTTTAACGTTTTTAAGCTTTTATTAGGATGATCCCCGGAATTTAAGGTCGGTGAATGATTCATCTCTTTTGCGAATTGGGTTTTTATTAGCCTTATTACCCTCGACCTATCTCTGATTTCCAACATTTAACAATTTCATTTTGTCATATAAATGATTTAAAGTAAATTCGTTCTCAAAATTTAAATAAAAACATGAAAAATATTCTTAAAATTTCGGCATTTGTTTCTATTACTGCTTTAGCATCATGCGGGGGAGACTCAAAAAAAGAAGAAACGTCAAAAGCTCCCAATACGGGAATTGATACTAAAAATATTGACAGTACTGCAAAGCCTGTTGACGATTTTTACCAATTTGTAAATGGAAATTGGATGAAAAATAATCCTATTCCCGAATCAGAAAGCAGATGGGGTAGTTTTAATGAGTTGTCAGATAAAAACCAGGCAAAATTAAAAACAATCTTAGAAGAAGCGGCAGCCGATAAAACTGCGACTGCCGGTAGTAACAAACAAAAGATCGGTGACTTTTATTCTGTAGCAAATGATTCTGTTAAGTTGAATGCTGATGGAGTTGCCCCTTTAAAGGATGAATTTGCTGCGATAGAAAATGTTAAAACAGCAGAAGATTTCGTGAAGGCGCTCGCGCATTTACATGCGATTGGTGTAGGTTCTTTATTTGGCGGTTATATCGGTCAGGATCCTAAAGTGAGCACAGAGATCATAACTCAGCTTGGACAAGGCGGTATCTCTTTGCCTGACAGAGATTATTATACAAACACGGATGAACGTACATTAGGTATTCAAAAGGCCTATATCAAACACATCACAAATATGTTTGTTTTGCTTGGCGATAAGCCTGAACTTGCTGAGAAGAATGCAAAAGTTGTTTTTGGTATCGAAACGAATTTAGCGAAAGCTTCGATGACAAATATTGAATTGCGTGATCCTGAAAAACAATACAATAAAAAAACAGTTAAAGAACTAGCAGAACTTACTCCGAATTTTAATTGGACACTTTATTTTGATGCAAATGAAATTAAAGGTTTTACGAATGTGATCGTTGCTCAACCTGACTTTTTCAAAGCAATGAATGCTGCAATTAAATCTGTTTCTATGAACGATTGGAAAACATATTTACGCTGGGGCTTGATCGATCAAACGGCAAGTAAATTAAGCGACAATATTGTAAATGAGCACTTTGATTTCTACGGAAAAACATTGTTGGGTATACCTGCATTAAAACCACGTTGGAAACGTTCTTTGGAAGCTACCGATGCTTCTTTGGGTGATGCACTGGGACAACTATTTGTTGAGAAACATTTTACACAGGAAAGTAAAGACCGTGTTGCAGAAATGGTAAAAAATTTAATTGCAGCGTACCGCGTCCGGATTGCAAGTCGTGAGTGGATGAGCGAAGAAACAAAAAAAGCAGCGAACTTGAAACTTGACAAGGTCATGTTGAAATTGGGTTATCCCGATAAATGGAAAGATTATTCAAGCCTTGAAATTAAACGTGATTCTTATGTTCAGAATTTTTTAAGAGCAAATGTTTATGATTTTAAACAAATGGTAAATAAACTTGGAAAGCCTGTTGACCGAACAGAGTGGGGAATGACTCCTCCTACAATTAACGCCTATTATAATCCATCGATGAACGAAATCGTTTTTCCTGCCGGAATTATGCAGCCGATTTTCTTTAATCCCGATGCGGATGACGCTGTTAATTATGGTGCAATGGGTGCAATCATTGGACATGAATTGACACACGGTTTTGATGATGAAGGTGCTCAGTTTGATGCGGATGGTAATTTGAAAAACTGGTGGACAGAGTCGGATAAAGCAAATTTCAAAAAGAAAACAGATATGTTAGTGAGTCAGTTCAATAGCTATATTGCAATTGATAGCATGCATGTGAGAGGTGAACTTACTTTGGGTGAAAATATTGCTGATTTGGGTGGTTTAACCATTTCTTACTATGCATTCAAGAAATCATTGGAAGGCAAACCTACTCCTGAAAAAATTGATGGTTATACTGCTGAACAACGTTATTTTATGGCTTGGGCGCAAGGTTGGAGAGGGAATATGCGACCCGAATATTTGAAAAATATGGTGCAGACAAATCCGCATTCTCCAGGTAACTTCCGCGGAAATGGTCCTTTAAGTAATATGCAGGAATTCTATGATGCCTTTGGTGTGAAAGAAGGCGACAAAATGTATCGTCCTAAAATTGAACGTGCTGAGATCTGGTAATCTTTGCTTTTAATAAATAAAAAAACACCTTGCTAACGAGTAGCAAGGTGTTTTTTTTGTTCGTATTCCGCTTCTTCTATCTCTTCCCAATTGTCTTTATAATCAAAAGTCATATCCTGCAAGTAGTTTCTATCGGGCATTATTTTTACGATGAACTGATTGACTATGTGTTTGCTTCCGATAACCTGAATTTCTTCCCATTCCTTATCTGAAAGAATCTTGAAGTAGGCCTTGTTGTTTGGGTATTTTCTATATTGAGGATAGCTTGTTTCCATAGTAGTTAAAAATCGGGACAATCGCTTGCGTTTTTGTGGCCTGCTTTTATTTTATTCACGATTTTATTTCTCTGTTGTTTTTGTCTGCTATTTTTTACTGCTTCGACTTGTTTTTCTTTTTTTAGCATCGCAGTTGTTTTTACGCGCTCTTTGGATTTACCTGATTCTTTTGATTCTTCAGCATTTTTGGTAACTGTTGTTTTAGCCGTATTTTCTGCAAGCGGTTCAGCTACTGTTTCATTTGCTTCAATCATTTTATGCTTTTGTGCTTCTTCTTTCAGAATATTTTCTTCAACAAGTGGAGCTCGCTCCGCCTTGCTCGACTCATTTTTTTCTTCAGGAAGTGTTGTCGTTCTTTTTTTAGCACTGACTGGTTTAGACAAGATATGTTCTGAAGAAGCGCTTGCTTTTCCTCTTTTGGACCCTTTATTTGCTCTTGTATTTTTTGCATAGATACTTTGATATTGTGGTTTCGAAAAATCATGATTGTCTTTTGCCACTGATCGTGCACTCAAATAAGCATAATCAGCGCTTATTTTTGCTTGCTTCTTATTCCAACTAGGACAAGCATTGGATGTTTGTTTTGTTTGACTAGATTGCGACAAAAGAACATTTGTAGAAATGAATTGCGCAAAAAACAGCAGGGCGATTAGCTTTTTCATTATTTTTTTCTTTTCTCAATAACGTATCAATATTACCAATTAGTATTTTTATATTTACATTTTATAAGAATAGTTTTCACCAACCTCGTTCAAATGCAATCATTCCTCGAAAAAACAGTCGATTACCTTCATGAAAAATATGGTGATGATATCAGCGAGTTATGCATTGTTTTGCCAAACAGAAGAGCTGGCTTGTTCTTGAAAACGCATTTTTCCAAAAAACTAAAAAAAACATTCTGGAGTCCGGAAATTTATGCCACGGAAGATTTTGTAGCGCTGCTTGCTGAATTAGAAATTGCAGATTCTACAACATTGCTGTTTGAACTGTACGAAACCGTTAAGCAGGTTGGCAAGCGGGAGATGGAATCATTTGATGAGTTCAGCAAATGGGGGCAGATCTTATTGAGCGACTTGAATGAGATCGACAGGTATTTAGTGGATTCCAAGCAGTTGTTCGGAAATCTGAAAGATATAAAAGAGTTAGAAGCATGGAGTTTGAATAGTGAAGAGAACTTAACTGATTTTCAGAAACAATACCTTGAATTTTGGAAATTGCTTGGTGAATATTATGAGGATTTTTCTCGGCGTCTGCTCTCCCAAAAACAAGCTTATCAAGGTTTGGCATATCGCATTGTTGCTGATAAGGTTGAAGAACGTGTTGCAAAATATCCCTGGAAAAAAATTATTTTTGCCGGTTTTAACGCATTGAATAAGGCTGAAGAAATCATAATTGAAAAACTATTAAATACTGATAAAGCCCAGATCATCTGGGATACAGATTCATATTACATTCACAATGTAAACCAGGAAGCCGGTCGTTTTATCAGACGATACAATCAGTCGGGCAGATTTTCAAAAGGCATTTCTTCTGATAATAAAAATGATGACCGTAACATTATCATTGAAGAAACATTATTATCAAACGAGAAAAAAAACATTACAGTTATTGGGACTGCAAAAAATGTGGCACAAGCAAAAGTAGCTGGTAGTTTGATAGAGGAGATCCGAAAGACGGATCCATTGCTTCAGGCAACGGCCGTTGTATTAGCCGATGAAAATCTATTGTTTCCTGTATTGCATTCCTTACCGGAAAACTTAAGCGATATCAATGTAACGATGGGATATCCTTTAAAGAATACTCCTGTTGCAGGTTATTTTGATCTTGTTTTCGCAATGCACGAAAACGGTTTGAAACTTGCTCAGGGTAAAACAAATTATAGCTTTTATCACAGCGATGTCTTGAAATTATTGAGCCACGCCTATACCGCTGCTGCATTATACACTGTTTCTAAAGAATATTCTATCCGCCCTGTTTTACATGCCATTCAGCAGCGTAATATTGTTTTTGCAAGTGGAAAAATGCTAGCTTCCATATTTGCGGAGTTTAGTTGTGAGAAAGAATTTGAAGTGCTGTCTACGCTTTTTAAACACTGGGAAAAACCTTCCGATGCAATTGATTGTATGCATTATCTTATCGCTATACTAAAAGATGGCATTGTTGGTCAGCAGGATAAAAAGGATGACAATAAATCAATTTTAGAATTGGAATATTTATTCGCATTTACAAAGATCATCAAACGTATGCAGGTGCTGATGGAATCTTATCCTGAATCGATTGGTGATATGAAAACTTTACGTAGCATCGTTAATCAGATTGTTCGCGGTTCAACATTACCATTTTATGGTGAGCCATTGATGGGCCTGCAGGTTATGGGAATGCTTGAAACACGAACCCTCGATTTTGAAAATATTATTTTACTTTCCTGTAATGAAGATATCCTGCCATCTGGAAAAACGGTTAATTCCTTTGTTCCGTTTGAATTGAAACGTGTTTTCGGTTTGCCTACTTACAGCGATAAAGATTCTATTTTTTCTTACCATTTCTATCGTTTATTGCAACGTGCAACAACTATTTATCTCTTATACAACACAGAAAGTGATGCGCTTGGAAGCGGAGAAAAAAGTAGGTTTTTAACCCAGCTGATCTATGAATTGCCCAAAGTAAATCCCTCTGTGTCCATTTCTGAAAAATTGGTCAGTATTCCCGTCATAAATACTGGATATGATAATGTAATCGTTATTAAAAAATCAGAAGCGATTATTGAAAAATTAAATGCAAAAGCAGTATATGGTTTTTCACCTTCTTTGTTGAACATTTACCGTAATTGCTCCTTGCAGTTTTATTTTCATGCTGTTGCAGGACTGCGAGAAGCGGATCAAGTAGAGGAAACAATTGGAGCAGATACTTTAGGGAATGTTATTCACGAAGCATTGGAACTCTTTTACAAACCATTTGTCGGTAAAAAAGTTCAGGCGAATGACATCAAAGAGATGAAAAAGGAAGTTGAGTCTGTTACACTTGCTTTGTTTAAAAAAGAATATAGTGAGACGGAAGTGAGTTACGGTAAAAACTTATTGACGCTGAAAGTTGCAGTAAAATTTATCCATAATTTTTTAGATGCTGAAATAAGTAACATTCAGATAGCAGAAAAATCCGGACAACCTCTCATTATAAAAGCATTGGAGCAGGAGATGGATCATACTATAGTGCTGGGTTCTCAACAAATTAAAATAAAAGGAAAGGTTGATCGTATTGATACTGTTGGGAGCGTTACCCGAATCGTAGATTATAAAACAGGATTAGCGGATAGTAAAGAATTGAAATTTGAAGATTGGGATGACATTCGCATCGATGCTGGCCTTGCGAAAAGTTTTCAGTTATTAACCTACGCATGGCTTTATCAGAAAACGAATCCTCTTATTAATGAAAATATTGTATCTGGGATCATCACATTCAGAGAACTGAGTGCGGGCTTGAAAACAGTGAAGGTGAATGATTCAGAGAAGTTGAACCAGCTTGTTTTGTCGGATTTCGAAAAGCAGTTGAACTTGTTGCTTGCCGAAATTATGGATACCGAAGTTCCTTTTAATCAAACTCCCGAGACAGATAATTGTGAATATTGTGCTTTTAAAGGAATTTGTAACCGCTGATTTTAATTGTTTTTCCACCATAAGATAGATAGTAACACGTATTTAGATTTGAAGAAGTAGCTCCTGCAAATTAAAATACTGCTCGTTTTGTGGTATTGAGTGATTTTTATTTTTCTTAGCTCGAAATGCTTTGGTAAATTTTCATTGAAAGCAGCGATAAGAGTCTACTCTGTAAATTTATACCCTACACCACGGATAGAATTAAAATGAAGAGGATCCCGCTGATTTTTTTCAAAATATTTTCTAAAGGCAAGAATATAGTTGTCGATTGTTCGGGATGAAGGATAAGCATCTTTTCCCCAAACAGAATCTAAGATCTCTTCACGCGAAATAACTTCCCCTTTTCGTTCGATCAGTAATTTTAATAGTGCAATTTCTTTTTTACTTAATTGCGTCGTTCCATTTATTCCTTCTATTTCATAAGTAATAAAGTTGATGGAATTGCCACCGAATGAATATGTTTCAAGTTGTTTTTTTGATTCGGCTTGCAGATTCCCCCTTTTTAAAAGAATTTGAACTCGTAAGAGCAACTCTTCCAGATTGAAAGGCTTCGTGAGATAATCATCGGCACCTAATTTTAATCCCTGAATTTTATCCGAACTGGATCCTTTTGCTGTTAAGAAGAGTAGGGGAACCGTGGTATTTTCCTTGCGGATTTGCTCGCATACATCAAATCCATTCATTTCAGGAAGCATTACATCTAAAATAATGAGATTAAATTCTCCTTTCCTGAATTCTTTTAATGCTTCAATTCCATTGTTAGCAATAGAAACACTGTATCCTTCCAATTCCAGATTTAATTGGATGGTTTTTAAGAGGTGTTCCTCGTCTTCCACTAACAGGATATGCTTTGAACTCATATTGTGCAAAGATAGCAACAAACAGTGTAAAAATAATCACAATTGCAAAGTGATTTACAATAGGATTTTAAAGTTGCAGCTCTTCATGCGGCTGGAGAGTGGGCCAAAACAAAAGTCTCCTGCATTTGTTATTAATGCAGACATAGTGTAAATTTACGACCTAACTTACTGATCATGCAAACTCCTGATATTTCTTCACTTTTATTGGATTCAAACCTTTCCGATGACTTAAAAAAAATTACTGAAAAAGTAATTGCTAACCAGCGTATTTCATTTGACGATGGCGTTTTGTTATACGAAAAGGGCGAGCTTGGATTTTTGGGTACGCTTGCAAATTATATCCGTGAAAGAAAGAATGGAAACAATGTTTATTTTAATCGTAATTTCCATATCGAGCCAACAAATATTTGCGTGTTCGATTGTAAATTCTGCTCGTATTCCCGTTTGTTAAAAAACAAAGAAGAAGGATGGGAATTGTCTGAAGATGAAATTCTTGATCTGGTTCGTAAGTATGATGGTAAGCCGGTTACCGAAGTTCATATTGTTGGCGGTGTTCATCCGAAGATGGGTTTGATGTATTTCGCAAATCTGATCCGTAAAATTAAAGAAATTCGTCCTGATATTCATGTGAAAGCATTTACAGCAGTAGAGTTGGATTACATGTGCAGAAAAGCGAAAGTGACTTACGAAGAAGGTTTAAGGATCCTGAAAGAACACGGACAAAATTCCCTGCCGGGTGGTGGTGCCGAAATTTTTGATGAAACGATCCGTAAAGAGATCTGCGAAGATAAATGCACAGCAGCCGAATGGTTAGAGATACATGAAACCGCGCATAAGTTAGGAATGCCATCCAATGCAACGATGTTGTACGGGCATATTGAAACATATAAACACCGTGTGGATCATATGAATCGTTTGCGTGAATTGCAGGATAAAACAAATGGATTCAACACATTCATTCCTTTGAAATTCAGAAATGGTGGAAATCAGATGAGTCACCTTACCGAATCAACAGTGATTGAAGATCTCCGAAATTATGCTGTAGCCCGTATCTTTATGGATAATTTCGGACATGTTAAAGCGTATTGGCCAATGATTGGAAGAACAACTGCTCAACTTTCATTAGCGTTCGGCGTGGATGATATCGATGGTACAATAGATGATTCAACGAAGATTTATACGATGGCCGGATCGGAAGAGCA
>CAMCYR010000064.1 GCA_945885475.1 Chitinophaga pinensis | reverse complement strand
CGTTATAATGTAGTAAATTTTCTGTATTACATTTCCAGGCATTGTAAGCGCCAAAAACATATAAATTACCTTCTGTTAAAGGCGTATCGTAAGGAAGAAAAAAAGTGACATAACAATAATCCGCCTCAACTTCACTATTGCTCCCTTCCTGAACTTTAATAAGAAAATCACCGTTCATATCAGACTGGGAATAATAACGTTTGAAAGATCGTTTTTCATCTTTATACAATTCAACATGGTTTCCGGCTGAATCTGTTTTAACACCATAGATCCTCTCCGAATGATATCGGATACTGCGGATATCAAAAAAACGAAATTCGTTTCCACCTGCAAAAACATTCTGTTCATCGTAGTCATAAACGAGTTCCTGACCTTTAACAAATATAGGTTTCAGATTCGTTTTTGCATTGTCCCAGCGATTATTCTGTGTCAGTACAATCTTAAGATCATTGTAAGGATTATTTATTTGATATCCCGCATAATTTATTTTAAAGTCTATTTCATGTTTAAATAATCGGTCTTCTATAATACTAGCTGCAAAAACATTCGACTCAATAGCTATTTTATTCTGAAAAACCATGAAGCGTCTCGTAACTACAATACTTTCTGGGTTATTGTCCTGATATACTTTTAAAATATAATTTCCGGTTTTAGTAATTCGCATGGAATTATTGGGAAAGGAAACATTGTAGTGAGTATATTTCTGAAGCGTATTAAAAGAATACCTGTAATCGTTTATAGAGTTATCTAAAAAACCATCAATATATTCATTGGGCATTAGATCAGAGGGTTCCCAATTGTAATTACAATGAATAAGTGTGTATGAATAATTCTTCAGGTCAGCATCCAAATCATCAAAACTCAATTTGAGTTTCTCAACTGAACCCAAATTGAGTATCGCTTTGGTTAACTCAAAACTCTCATCTCTTAGTTGAACTGTTTTGATATTTTTCTTATAGACATAATCTTCATAACGAATTGAATTGCTCCCGTAATAATCATCAGAAACGGTATCCACATTCGTTGCCGTATTCAACGATTTCCAGAGACTTGCTTTCTTAGACTTCTGAGCCCAAACATCAGAAATGATAAAAAACAGTATAAGTAAAAGAAGACAAAAATTGAATTTATTGCGCATGCAAATGATCGTTTTTAACAGGAATATTTTTCCTAAAACAAAAACTGTTCCCTAAATACCAAATATTATTTGTGGCAATATCATTATTTATCTTCAGAGATGAATAATGGATATCTTTCTCATTAATCGGGATAGCCTGTGAACCTACGCTGACAGCAAAAAACATAAACAAAGGGCAAAGAATGATTTGGGCAAATTTTATCTTTCGATTATCATAAGGAAGTGAAAAACTAGTTATATTCAAGCGGTAAGAACGGATACCGATATAGGCAAAGAAGGCAGATGCTCCCAACAAAAGCAACAAGGACCAAACGGATAAAAACGTATCGGCTTCTTTCGGATAGATCAAATAAACAAGATCCTCTGAGTTCAACAAAACACCATACTCTCCGTATATTTTAAGATTAAAGATACTTAATACGGAAACAATAGAAATCAGTAAAAAATTATAATGTAAGTTCGCTTGATGTAATAAACGACTTTTATAAAACTGCTGAAGCGACCACAAAATATAAGGAATAAAGGTCAACACACAAATTGTTGCTAGATCTAACCGCAATGCATATAAAAAGCTCAAACTGGTTTCGGAATGTTGTCCGTCCGGAATTTTTGCATGATGGTATACAATAAATAATACCCGGAAAAGTGCAAAAAACAAGAACCAGAAGATCATGAGTCTTAGTAGATAATGAATTTTTATTTTATTCCACTTCACGATTTTATATTTTTAAAAAAAATTACTTACTGCAAATATAACTGACCTTCACCATCTTTTTTTGCAAGTTGAACAGAAGTTGGATTTCCATAACAATAAATATCCCCTTTATCGTCAATCCTATAAATAAGTAAATCCGAAGCTTTAACATAGCACAATCCTAAAGTATAGGACTGAATCCAGGTATAATTCGTATTCAGATCGGAAGCATATAAAAAAGATGCACCACCAATGCTGCAAGCGTGTTCTGAAGTTATACCATGCAGCGTGAGATCTCCTTGTCCGAATATATGCGAAATAATTTTTGAATTATTTAAAGTCAGTTCAATGCTGCCTCCTCCTTCGATCTGAACATCAAATGAATCAAGAGTAATTGCATTTAATGATTTAATATCACCACTACCATTTGAGTGAATATAATTCAAACCTGGTGTTTTAATATAAACGTTCAATGGCTTATCATAAGAACGAACCCAATTGCAGCGATTTTTATTCCGGATAATCAATACACCATCTTCGACAACCGTTTCAATAAGGGGTACAATATTATCACCCGCCTCCACTTTTACTTCCGTATTTACATCCTGTGAGATAAACACATTCACATCCTGTTCCACAAACAAACGGTCAAAACCTTTCACATCCCTTGTTTCAACAATGATATCGCCCGTACTTTTAATACAGTCGCACATATTCTCTTTCGCGCAGGACGAAAAAAGAAGTAGAAAAAAAGGACTAAATTTTAAAAACTTCATTCTATTATTAATTAAAATTCGTAACCCATACCCCATTCAAAATAATCAGCCTTTGCCCAATGTGTGTAAAGCGTGACATTTGCCAACAAATGTTTTGTAATCAAATATTGAAATCCGATCCTGTGAAAAAAACGCTCCGAAAGATTATCGTTTTGGTAGAAATAAATTCCAAAGTCAAGGGGAATGGACAAGCGGTTAAAAGTGTATGCATACCCCACCTTCGCTCCTATCTTAATAACATCGGTAATTCTTTCTGTAGAAACTGAATCACGTTCAAGACTTTTTCTTGTCGCATTACTGTATACAAATTCAACACCGGAACCAACCTTATTTCTGTGATTGATCGGATGATAAATGTTTCCAATTAAGGCATAAGATAAATACTTCTTTCCCAGAGGACGCTCCAACTCTTTTATCCCAAAAATTCCGAGAATAGAAGGGCGTAATTTTTTCAATTTTTTTGAAGGAAGAGAATCTTTTATCATCACTAAATTTTTGTTACCAAAAACATATCCAATTCCTAAATTCACGGTTGCCATGTTCAATCCTAAATTAGGAGTTTTAATTGCTCCATTCGATGCGTGTGTCAAGCCAATTCCTGAATCCAAACGCCATGATCTGCTGAGCATGAAAGATGTACTTATTCTTAAATTTACAAATCCATTTATATAAGAACCGATCGCATTGTTTTTATGATTGGTGATTCTATCGTAGGGTTTTGACATTCTTGCCAAACCTACCCCCATTCGAAGATTCATCTTAAATTTTCTTCTTTGTTTGTTCAAACGTAGATTCATAAAAGGGTAAATAGCGTCCAGATTTCCAACTTCGGAAGGGTTTGCTAGATACAAATGCATAGCACTAAGGCCTAACTCCGGAAAACCATGTATGGACTGCCAAGAATGCTTTCCGTCAGTTCTAAACAAGTACGTTACTTCAGCTCCACCAATATGACCTTTTATCAAATGAACAATACTTCCACGGTGACTGATTATAAAACCATAATGCCCTTCAGCAGAGATTACAAAATCTTTCTTAGGAGAAGCTTGACACTTTCCTTCAATTTGAAAAAAAAGCAATTGAAGCAAACAAATGCTAGCTATTTTTAGTGAATCAGTATATTTAGACAAACGTACCATATTACCTACAAAAATATTAAAATTATCGGCTTAAACACATTGAATTTTCAACTGAATAATGCTTAATTTAGCTGAGCGTTAACTAAAAGTTGGATAAAAAACGAAAAATGGAAAAAAAATTAAAAGCATTTGAACGATTATTGATAATAATGGATGAATTGCGTGAAAAATGCCCTTGGGATAAAAAACAAACGATCGAAAGTTTACGCCACTTAACGATAGAAGAAACCTATGAACTTGCCGATGCAATTTTAGAAAACGACCTACCAAATATAAAAAAGGAATTGGGCGATGTTCTACTTCATATCGTTTTTTATGCCCGTATTGCTTCGGAAACGAAAGAATTCGATATCGCAGACGTCATCAACTCATTATGTGAAAAACTAATTCACAGACATCCCCACATTTATGGCGATGTAGTTGTTGCAAACGAACAAGAGGTGAAAGAGAATTGGGAAAAATTAAAATTAAAGGAGGGGAACAAATCTGTTCTTTCAGGGGTTCCCAATTCATTGCCTTCGCTTATAAAAGCATCCCGAATTCAAGAAAAAGCAAGAGCAGTCGGTTTCGATTGGGATAAACCAGAACAGGTTTGGGACAAGGTTCAGGAGGAAATTACCGAACTAAAACATGAAATAGATACAAAAGCATCAAAAGAAAAAATTGAAGGAGAATTCGGAGATGTATTATTTTCGTTGATCAACTATGCACGTTTTGTAGAAATAAATCCCGAAGACGCTTTAGAAAGAACAAATAAAAAATTTATAAAACGTTTTCAATATCTGGAGGAGGAAAGCGCCAAAGCAGGGAAATTCCTCAGTGAAATGACCCTAGCCGAAATGGATGTATACTGGAATAAAGCAAAAGAACTGTAAATTATTTTTCCATCAAATCGGCATTCGGATTTAGATTTTTAGGAACTAGATCTATTCTCAGAAAGCTTCTCCAATAATGCTCCTTATCCATTTTCTCCCAATGAATATGGTAATAGCGGTATTGAAACTGTTGAATCTGACAGATCAACAGACAAGCAAAGCAGATTGTATAAAAATAGATGCGCTTTGCTTTGGTATCCATTTTTTCAAAAGCAAACAGGAGTAAAAGTGCCGCTAATGAATAATACTCCACTATGACTCTTGTTCCAAAACTACCGCCATACCACCAATTCCACCAAGCCGAAAGCACATACACCAAAACGAATAAAAATAAACTCATGGAGAAAAACTTGAACCGATCTTTTTTAAAAAGTGAAAACAATCCAACTAAACTCAACAATAAAATTGGAGTATAAACAAACAAACCTTTTTTATAACTAAACAAAAAATAAAACAGATGAGGCATCAGCCAATTGAATTTTTCCTCTCCATATGCATCAATAAAAAAATCACCTGTCTGAATTTTATAGATCAAAAACTGAATCCCGACTATTGAAAAAGCTATGACCAATGAAAGAGCGAGTCGGTCTGGCTTTTTCATCAAATCGGTCAAACGGCTTTTGAATAGTAGCCAGGAACCGGCAAGAAAAGGAGTAAGCAATATAACCAATCCATTTACCGGCCGAATGAGAATAATCAATCCAAGAAGAAACGACAAGATCAGAAGTATTTTAAAATCAGGGGACTCAAAATAGTTTTTGGTATAAAATACAAATGCCGTAATACATGCAAATGAATAAATATGCGACATCGCTGGTTCAGATACGGTATAATAAAACAGATTAGTTGAAAAGACAAGGAGCACCAATAGAATACTTATAAGTGTTTTATTTTCGCTATAACAAAGTAGAACTTTCCTTAAGTAAAACAATCCAAGCCAGAGGTAGAAGATGGCTGAAATACTTATAAAAATCAAATACAATTTTGAATATCCATCGGCCGGAAGATCTAAAACAGGCGATAAAAAATGAGCGGAAATAAAAAATGGAAACATCATCAACGCTGTTCCTGCAAAATATTTATTTGCAGTACTCCCATTTTGTTCTACACGATAATCGTAATAGATAGAAGGATTCGGATATTTTTTTTCGATAGAATCAAAAAAGGAAAAGTTTAAATCTTTATAGATAAATACTGCAGGTAGATGGGCATAATATCCTTTACCATCCGCCTGAATAATATTTTTCCAATGATTTCCGCCCCACTGGATATTATTTGCACAAAGTGTAACAATCAGAATAATTATGGGAATAATAAACTTATTTAGTCCGCGCACTTAATTTTAATTTATTTAAATTTACTAAACATATTTAAACTAGGAATGAATTATTTGGCCCACCTTCACTTATCCGGAACTTCTACCGGACTCATCATTGGGAATTTTATCGCTGATTCAGTAAAAGGGAGTGCTATCAATTCATTTTCAGATGAGATAAAGGAGGGAATACGTTTACATCGCAAGATCGACACATTCACTGATACACATCCGATCGTGGAAGAAAGCAAGCAAAGATTAAGGGAGAAGTACAAAAAATATGCAAGTGTAATTGTGGATGTTTTTTATGACCATTATTTAGCGAGCAACTGGATTGATTATTCAACAGAATCATTGGATGAGTATACAAAGAATATATATTCTATAATTGAAGAGCACAAGAGCGCTCTTCCACTAAAATCCCAAATGTTCAGCGAATACATGCTGAAGTACAATATACTATCGGCCTACGCTGAACTGGACGGGATAGAAAGAGTATTAAGAGGTATGTCAACAAGGACACGATTTATTTCAAACATGGAAAATGCCATTTTTGACCTGAAAGAATCCTATCCACTTTATGAAAACGAATTTAAAAGATTCTATCCGGACCTTAAACAATTTGTTAACACGCAAATAGACATTTAGTAATATGCTCTTCATCGTTTCGTAATAACAAGACGATTCCTTTGTATAAAAAAAATGGAATTTACTAATACAATCTTATTTAGTCCGATAACGGTATTCGTTGTAGGATTTATTCTGGCGATAATCTTTATCGCCTCGCCGTTCGACATTAAATTTGATGATCAGGAAGAAATTGAGATCTGATCAAATTAGTACTAACTTTTTCTGGATAAAAATTGCTCCAAAAGCAAAAACAGGGGCGGCAAATACATCTACACTGTAATGAACATGTTGTAGTAAAACCAAAACACCAACAACACAAGCCCCAATCGTGAAAAACCAGCGTTGGTGATTTCTTTTTAATCCGAATGCGAATAGAAAGATCGTTGCGGTATGCCCAGAAAAAAATAGATCTTTTAAGTTTTCTCTTCCCGAATAAAAGAAGGATTGTAAGAAAGAATCCTTCAAAGAAATTATAGAAAGCGGTGGATTCAAAGGGACCAAATATATCGAGAGCATCCTCAATGCTATCATAATTGTATATGCCTGAATTAAACTGATAAACAGGAAAGGATCACGGATGGAAAGAATTACACCCAGAACAGCAAGGAAATAGGTAACAATAAAAATCGGTCCTGAAAGAGAGATAGGATCAAATAACTTTAAAATAGGATCATTAAAAACAAAACCTTCTCTTTTTTCAATAAAAGTGAGAAAGTTTACAAAAAGGATGAGCACAAGAGCGAAAGTAATTAATGTAGAAAAAAAGATTACCTTCTTATTCGGTCTTTCAAAATAACGTTGCCAAGCATTTTTCATGTAACAAATTGATAAAAAAATAAATGATAAAAAAATGATCAACTACTCATCATATCCTTCAATTGAGCTGCTTGTCTTTTGGAGATATCTACTTGTTCAGCACCATCTGATAGATCCAATAAAGTATTTTTTTATTCATTAGAAAAAGTATTTTAATGTTTACCGATCCAAGCTGCTCTTAACTGCAACTGATCAACTGTAGGATTAGAGAAGAAAACCAGATTATTTTTCTGAGCTGGATAAACAGCAAAAAGGTTCGACTTCAATTTGACCTTTTTACTTTTAGAAGTCTCCGATTTTTTGCGGCCAACAACAACTTCTAATTCATCACCCTCTTTCGCATTAACAATAAAATCTCCAATCACATTCTGAGCATTTTCAAGTGTGATTTTTTTTCCATTAAATTTCAGCAATTCATCGTATTCCCTATAGCCAATAGCTTTACCAAAATCATCCATGGATTCAGTATTAACGATAATCAATCTATTCGTAGCCGGATTAAGTCCAATAGCAATACCTCCGATAGAAATTTGTTTTTCTTGAGGGGACTCCCCAAACCCTACTCCTACTTTCTGTAACATTTCCATCACCGGAACAGGTTGATTCCCCTCAACATATTTATCGAAAAAAACACCAATCTCGGGATAAGTTAAGGATACAATCTGCCCGAACAATTCGGAATCTTTGAATGATCTGGTTTTTCCATATTTTTTTGAAAGATCGTCCATTAGCTCTTGCATCCCATATTTCCCATTCGATAAATAGCGAAGTTCAATATCCAAACACATCCCAATCAATGCACCTTTCTGATAGACATTTCCATATTGATCTTTATGTTTTTTTAAACAGCCTTCACTCATAACAGTAAAAGGTATTGAATCGTTATAGCTTTTTGATGCAGCTATTTTTTGTTCAATCACATTCAGATAATCCCCGAGAGACATACTGCCGTATTTTATCTGAACCAAACCGGCTGCATATTCTGTTGCGCCTTCATATAGCCATAAATGTTTTGACATTTTCGGATCGTTGAAATCAAAGTTTCCAATCTCTTCTGAATGGATATTTAAAGGGGTTACAATATGAAAAAATTCGTGAGCAGAAACATCCCGAATTGTTTGTGCTAAATATTTCGAATCCATCTCTGGAAGAAAATAAACAGAAGAATAACTATGCTCCAGAGCTCCACTGGCGCCTGAAATACCCGAATTGGACGATAAATATACAAGATAAGCATACTTTTTTATGGGCAATATACCTCCTAAATATTCTTTCTGAGCCAACAATATTTCACTGATATTATCAGCTATAAATTTTGAGGAGGCACTATTATTTTGTGAATAAACAGAAATCAGAATTTGCGCTCCACCAACATTTAAAACAGTTGTATCTGGCACATTGTACATCATTGGAGCGTCCTGAAGTACCATGTAATCCGAAACAGTATAGATATCCACATTACCGACGGATACAACATCTGTTAAACTACATGATCCATAAAAATCGGAAGGGTGAGTAATATTTATGAGGTAGGGAGTATTCACCATTCCTTCTATATAGCCGAAAAGGCAATGTGTATTTAATACAAAATTCCGTCCTGCCTCAAAATTACTCCCAGCCGGCTCAAATACATATGGTTGTTTTATATCAGTATCCCAGGAATCTTCTACCAAGTAGGAAATCTTGTATATTCTTTTTGCATCAGCAATTTTCCAACTGTTCACATCCAGCGCTTCCACATCCAATTCCTTACCTAAGCTATCAAAAGCTTTAAAGTCCGAAATAAACCTCCCGAAATTTAAGATTTCATAGGTACCCGGAACAATTTTAGGTAGTCTATAAACAATGAATTCGGCAGTAACCTGAGGAGTAATCAATTCTACAAAAAGTTTGTCATCAGAACATTTTGTTAGGTCAACAGAAAAGCGGTAACTATTTTCTGCAAACGCAGAAAAGCTCAAGTATAAGAACAATCCAATGGAAAATATGAAATATTTCATCTAAATATTTTTTTGTTCTAAAGATAATTAAAAAAATAAAGGGAATGGCTGCTACGATACCATTCCCCTTTTATGAAAAAGTCGAACACATCAAAAAGGCATCAGGAGAAATTCTGAGCCAATTTGCGAGTTAAACGAACCGGTGTTTGGATTACTAAACGAATAAAACAATTCAAGAACCGGCGCAAGAACTTATGCATTTTCGTGAACTATAATCTTTTCAATTATATCACCCTGATTAATCTGATCAATAATAGGTAAGCCTTCAACAACTTTCCCAAAACAAGTATGCTTTCTATCCAAATGAGCGGTTTGTGCTCGACTCATGACAACAAAAAACTGTGATCCACCAGTATCTCTGCCTGCGTGAGCCATAGACAATACTCCTTTATCATGAAATTGATTTCCTCCATCCAACTCACATTTGATAGTATAACCAGGTCCGCCTGCACCGGTTCCTTTTGGGCATCCTCCTTGAATTACAAACCCAGGAATAACACGATGAAATGTCAATCCATCATAAAATCCTTTTTTTGCTAAATCACAAAAATTCTTTACTGTTCCCGGAGCATCCTGTTCAAAAAACTCCACTTTCATTGTTCCTTTTGCCGTTACTATTTCTGCTGTTTTCATTGTTATTAAATTTTCTTTGTTTATATATTTTACAAATATAACATTAAGATTATTTGTAATGATTTTTAATTGATTTGCACGACTTTTTTATTAATTTGTACATTACATTTGCAAAAAAATAAGTCAATTGAAAACCAGAACAATTTTATACAGCATTCTGTTTATTTTATTTTCCGGAGCCTGTAACTCAAGCGAAACAAAAGAATCAGGAAAAGAACCTATAACAAAGGAGGAACTTGGAGAGCGCTTGTTTTCTGATCCGATATTATCTCAAAACAACAAAATTAGTTGTGCATCTTGCCATTTACCCGCCTATGCGTTCTCGGATACCGTTGCACTTAGCAAAGGTGTAGATGGTAAAGTAGGATTTCGAAATGCACCGACTGCGATGAATTTGACTGATAGAAATTTTTTCTTTCATGACGGAAGATCTGAAACGCTTGAAGAGCAGGCTGCAGTGCCAATTGAAAATCCCGTAGAAATGAATTTACCGGTAGCGGAAGCCATAAAAAAGTTAAATGCGGACAAAAATTATCTACTCTTTTTTAAAACTATTTACAACGAGGCTCCCAACAGAGCAAATATACTGAACGCGATAGCATCATTCGAACGAACGTTAGAAACAGGTAGCACCCCGTTTGATAGATTTATGAAAGGCGATACAACTGCGATCAGCGCTGCTTCAATTCGCGGTCAAAAAATATTTAATGTAAAAGGAAAATGTTTTGATTGTCATTTTGGCCCCGACTTTACCGGAGATCAATTCAAAAATATTGGACTATACAATGGAAAAGAATTGAACGATAAAGGAAGATTTGATGTGACAAAAGACATTGCAGACATTGGAAAGTTCAAAGTTCCCGGCCTGAGAAACATCAATGTTACAGGCCCCTATATGCACAACGGTATGTTTAAAACACTTTCCGAAGTTATTGATTACTATAACACACCTGATGAATTTGTTAAAGGAAGCATCAATTCAGATTCTCTTTTATTAAAACCACTTGCATTATCAACAGGAGAAAAATCAGACTTGCTGGCATTCTTAAAAACACTTACAGACGACCGATTCAATGGCGTTTCAAAAAAATAAGTTATTTATTGTGAATAAAAAAAACAAGCTTAACATTAATTAACACTTGCATTATTCAAAATAATGCACATATTTGTGAATCCATAAAACAAAAATGGAAACTAGTAGTACACAATTTTCTTGTTTTACAAATATGCACAGCAACTGTGGGTCTTATTAAAAAAACATTTATGTAATCAATAAGAGTTTTGCCACTATTTTAGCGTTGATGATGTGGTAATTTTATTTTTTATATGAAACGATTCCTCTTATTAATATTCATTTTTTCCATCCGGATTTCCTTTGCAACTCTTTGCTCACAAACGAACACGGTTGAAATTGAAACAGATACAATTCCTTATTCCATCGATGAGGAAGAGATGATGGACTATAACGACTCTCTGATTTCGTTCCCCGCAAATGATTTATACTGCAGCTGGGATACTACTCGCATTCATTCTATTAAATTTGACATAGAAACACTAAAAGACAGTGAAAAAGAACTGACTCTGTTTGATGAAAAGAGTTGTGGCTATGTGCATCCATTTTCAGGAAAAGTAACTTCAAAATTTGGCCCTCGAAAAAAACGTTTTCACTATGGAATTGACATCGATCTGGAAACTGGTGATGCTGTTAATTCTGCATTTGACGGAAAAGTAAGGATCGCAAAAAAAAGCAAAAGCTATGGGAATGTGATTGTGATCCGACACAGTAATGGACTCGAAACATATTATGCTCATTTATCAAAAATTAATGTCACTGTTGACCAGGAAGTCTTTGCTGGAGATATTATAGGCTTGGGTGGTAACACAGGAAGGTCCAGAGGGAGCCACTTGCACTTTGAGATCCGGTATTTGGGACAACCAATAAATCCTACTGAGATCATTTCATTTGATGATCAAAAGCTTTTATCTAACACACTTTGCTTAAATAAAGAAACTTTTGAATATGTTGCCGAAGCAAAGAAAGCAGCGGCAAAAACAATTGCAAGCTCGAAAGGCAAAAAGGTTCATGTTGTAAAAAAGGGAGATACACTATCTGCTATTGCCAGAAGATATGGTACAACAACGAAAGTACTTTGTAAAAAAAATGGAATAAAAACAACTTCTACATTGAGGCTCGGACAAAAAATTCGCTTGTAAGGTTAATATCCTGCTTCTTTCCAGATAAACGTCCGTGTGCGCGAATTATAGTAAGCTAATTTCTCATTCTTTTCAAATTTAAGAATACCTGTTTCCTCTATACTAATGTTGTCTGCTTCACAGGGAACAACAGTCACCCCTGTCAAATCAAGCAAGCCGCTCTTTTCATCTAGTTTCACAATATATAATCCGTTATCGAATTGAAGAACATTGTTTGCTTCATCATATAAAAAATCAACTAAAACCTTTCCATTTTTATTAATAAATCCAGACTGTTCATTCTTTGTTACACGAGCAACACACTCTTTAAAAGGATCAACAGATTGATAGGCATATGGAATTACTAATTTCAATTTCTCATCAATAAAACCCCATTTATCCTTTTTCATAACGGGAGCTAAACCTTCGCTAAAGGGCTCAATTCTATCAAAATCTTTTGTGGTCACATACTTACCGGATTTATCCATCAAACCTTGTTTCTTATTTTTTTCTGCAACCACCAAGTTGTTTTTAAACTCTAAAGGCTGCAGAAAATTTCCACTATAATCAAATTCAACTGGTATAACTAACTTACCACTTCTGTCTGCAAAACCGTATTTCATATCATTCATAACCATTACAACATCATTTTTAAAATCACCTATTAAATCGTATTCACATGGCAGGATATAATTTCCAGCCTTGTCTATCAAACCCATTTTTTTTATCGACTTCACTTTTGCTATACCATTAATAAAATCACCTACCCAATCAAATTTAAATCCTATTATCATGGAGCCTGTCGCATCAATAAAGCCTGATTGTCCGCCAAGTTCAACAGCAGCTACTCCTTCATGAAAATCAAATGCTTTTGTAAAATTAATAGGAATACTATTTTGTCCAAGCGCATTCACATAACCAAATTTATCTCCTTTGGAAACAGCAGCAAGTCCCTCTGAAAAACCAGAAACATCATCGTATTCAAAGGGGATAATACGTTTTCCCATTTTATTAATCAGCCCAGATTTTCCATTAAAAAGAACAACAGAGTAACCATTCTTAAAAGACTCAACTTCATCATAAACAAATGGGATAACAAGTTTTCCGGTTTTGTTTATGAAACCAGATTTACCACTTAAACCGCATTCAGCAAGCCCCTCAGAAAAATGCTCAACCCAATCGTAGATGCAAGGGATTACTGAAAAACCGGCTCCATCTACAAATCCCCATTTTCCATTTTCGTGGATCGGAAGCAAGATTTCATTACACAATTCAATATCCTGATTCAACAGATCCTGAAAAGGAAAATCAGGAAATTCTGTTTTAAAATCAAGTAATGAACTCAAATCATATTTTGCGGAATACATTGTATAGAGCGTTAACCAGGCATATTCAACATTTGAATTTTCAGGGTAGCTCTTTACAAAACGGTAATATTCAGCAACTGTTCCTGTTTGAGTTGATAATGCAAATATTTTATTTTTTGCTTCATCTGCAAAAGGGCTATTAGGTTGTTCAACCAGAAATTGCTCGAACTCCGCAATGGTATTATTTTTTGTAAGAAAAGTGAATTTCCGGAGATGATAGAGCTCCTTCGCCTCTCTCATTTCTAACGCAAAAGGATACTTTTCCATAAACGCTTCATAGACCTGATAGGTATCCATTGATTTTGCTTCGTTGAAAGCGAGCGCATTCCTCAAATCGATTGCATCAAAACAGTCGGAAGAAGTAGTATAAATTTCAATAAACTTATCGAACGCAGAAACCGTATGCTGATTCTTATAATATTCAAAAGCCTTCTTTTCAATTTTGATTTTTAAAGAATCAATTGCTGAAAATGAAAGTCCAAACTGAGAATAGTCCATTTTCTTTTTCTCCGAAAGCAATGGGAACGTTACTTCAGAAAGACTAATATATTTATAAGCGCTGTCAATATTTGAAAAAGGATTATCTGCTCTGAAATAAATAACACTTAATCCAAATGAGGCAGGAGAGGTTTCCTTTTTCATCGAATTTTCAAACAATCTTTTTGCTTCAAAATAGTTAAATACTTTCAAGGCCTGGTAAGCCTTTGGCAATCTACCGGCATTTAATTGAATAATCGCACCATAACAGAACAACAAAAAAAACACTTTGACCCTAATCATACAATAAAATAATTTCATGTAAAAATAATCCAAAAATACCCAATTAAATATTTTTTCTTTATTGACTCGCGTAAAGCTTTAAGTAGTATTTTTGAATAACTAAACTTCAATTTCAATACACATGTTTTCTCGAGGACAGATCATTTTTGCGTTAATCTTTTTTGTAATGTTTGTACTTGGAATAATTTGGGCATACCGGAAAGACAAGGGAGACAATAAAATCATGTTCAAAGGAAGCTACAAAGTTTTACTTTTTGCGCTTTTTATCTTTTTTGCCTTATATGGCCTCGTTAAGCTGAAACATTTTTTAGTTCCATAAAGCGAGGACAAAATGATTTCAACAAACTGAATACCAGTAATATATAAAAAATTAACACTCTTTTTACATTAAATTCATTAAAATATAATAGGAATTATCATCGATAAATTGTATATATTTGTGGACGAATTTACGATTAGTAAGCTATACGATGAGAAAACTACCTTTTCTAACTTTTTTATTTCTCCTTTGCTTCAGCAGCGCTTTTGCTGGAATCATTGTTGTAGAAGGTAAATACCAAGATAAGAATTTATATATTCAGAATGGATATGCCGGAAATGGTGTAGGATTTTGTACGTATGAAGTAACCATTAATGGCAAAACTTCCACAGAT
>CAMCYR010000063.1 GCA_945885475.1 Chitinophaga pinensis | reverse complement strand
CTTGGTCGCCCTGTTACTGATCCAAATTCGCGACCATTGTTTCTGATTTTGTCTCCAATTTCATCATGCAATTCGGTAGGGAAGGGGCCGCTGCCCACACGGGTACAATAAGCTTTAAAAATCCCAAACACCTTCCCGATACGGTTAGGAGCAATTCCAAGACCAGTGCAGGCACCCGCACAAATCGTGTTAGAGGAAGTTACAAAAGGGTAAGAACCAAAGTCTATATCCAATAATGATCCCTGCGCACCTTCAGCCAAAATTGCTTTATTATTTTTAAAAGCGTCATTGATATAGTGTTCACTTTCGATCTGCTGAAATGTTTTCAGCGATTCGATTGCTTTGAACCATTCTGGTTCCATGGTAGAAAGATCGTATTCAAAATTGTGATGACTTAATATCTGTTTGTGTTTTTCTACCAATGCATCGTATTTATCCTTGAAATTCGGAAGAGAAATATCTCCGATACGAATTCCATTTCTACCTGTTTTATCCATGTAGGTTGGACCGATACCTTTAAGAGTAGAACCGATTTTTTCTTTGCCCTTTGAAGCTTCAGAAGCCGCGTCAAGCAAGCGATGTGTCGGAAGGATCAAATGTGCTTTTGTGGAAAGTAAAAGTTTCGATTTTACATCTACACCCATTTTTATTAATGCATCAATTTCTGAGATCAACACAACCGGGTCGATCACAACACCATTACCAATAATATTGATGGATTTATCATGGAATATACCGGACGGAATGGTTCTTAAAACATGTTTTATTCCGTTAAATTCTAAGGTATGTCCTGCATTTGGTCCACCTTGAAATCGTCCGATGATATCGTATTTTGGAGTTAATACATCAACAATTTTTCCTTTTCCTTCGTCTCCCCATTGAAGACCTAATAATACATCTACTTTCATTCAATTAATTAATTTTAAAGCTAAATACTAAATTTTTGTTAATGGTATATGTTACTTATTTAAAATTTCGATTCCTTTTTCAAGGCTGCTGGAAACATTAAATACACTGTTTAGTTTCGTAATCACTAAAAGTTCAGTGATTTTTTTATTGACATTGCAGATCGCAACATCGCCACCTGCCTTTCGGGCTTTTGTAAGGATATTGATAATGACATTTAATCCGCTGCTGTTTAAGTATTTTAAGTTAGCTAAATTCAGAAGAAACTTATTTTCATTTCTTTCAATTTGCGCCTCAATTTCCTCCAATAAAATTACAGCTTGTCCGCGATCTATTAATTCGCCATATAGCAGGTAAATATTTACTGAACTTTCTGTACTTGATGTATAGCTGAATATCATTTTTTTGTTTTTTTATCTTTTATTTTTTTATGTTCGCACATGCCATTGTTCGCCAAATTGTTGCACTTGCCGTAGAAGTTTAGCGAGTGGTGACTAATTTCAAATTGAAGCATTTCGGCAGCCATTTTCTGGATTTGCTGAATCCGTGGATCGCAGAACTCAAATACCTTCTCACAATCCTGACAGATCAAATGATCGTGTTGTTTGAATTCATATGATTTTTCAAACTGTGCTAAATTTTTCCCAAACTGATGTTTGGTTACCAGGCTGCAATTTAAAAGTAATTCAATTGTATTATAAAGTGTAGCCCGACTTACACGGTACTTTTTATTTTTCATATGAATGTACAACGACTCAATATCAAAATGCCCACCATGAGAATAGATCTCGCTCAAGATCGTAAAACGCTCAGGTGTTTTTCTGTGTCCATGCTTTTCCAGATATTCAGAAAAAATTTGTTTGACAGTTTCTTTTGTATCAGTGTCTGACATTCCCTTTTTTTAGTTTTAAGTTATAAAATTACAACTTTTTTCGGTTTTAGATCCGAAAGATATGCACAAAAAAAAACGACTCAAAAGCTTTGCAAATGAGTCGTTTATGGCTAAATGAAAAAAGCTTTTCTAGTTGTTCCCGTCAATCCGGCTTACCGTTAATACACCGTTTACTTTTTTTAATTTTTTCATTAATTCGGTCAGGTGATTTGTATCGTGAACAAATACCATTACTGTTCCTTCGAAAGTTCCATCATTGGTGTCGAAACTTATAGAACGCATGTTTACATTCAGCTCATTTGAAATGATTTTTGTAATGTTATTTACTAGACCAACTTCATCAATTCCTGTGATTTTTATTCCAGATAAGAAAGAAATCAACTCCTGGCTTGTCCATTTGGCCTTAACTACTCGATATGCGTAGTTGGAGAGTAATTGTATGGCATTCGGGCAGTTTACCCGGTGGATTTTTATCCCTTCGTTAATCGTTATAAAACCAAACACATCATCACCGGGAATGGGAGTACAGCAGGGTGAAAGCTTATAGTCGATCTTTTGTAAATTTTCGCCAATCACAAGCATATCAGATTTCCCTCTTGCTGCTGTAACCATTTGTTCCAGCGATTGAGTCGTATCGGCTTTCTTAATGCCTCCTGATTTATGAATGATCTTGCCATGTTCCTGACGGAAATCCTTCAGGTGTTTAATGTTGATATTACCTACAGCAACTCTGTAAAATAATTCCTGGCTGCTTGGCAGTTTGAAGTAATTCGCGAGTTCATTGATATTTGAAACAGTAAAATCAATTTTTAAATGATTGAATTTACGTTGAAGGATTTCTCGTCCATCTTCAGCAACTTTTCTTCTTTCTTCTTTGAGAGCATTTTTGATTTTAGATTTGGCTCTCGCTGTTACAACATATCCAAGCCAATCCTCTTTTGGTATTTGTTTGTTAGACGTAAGTACTTCAACCTGATCGCCGCTTTTCAGTTTATAGCTTAGTGGAACCAGTTTGTGATTTACTTTCGCTCCGATACATTTTTCACCCACTTTTGTATGGATATCAAATGCGAAATCGAGCGCTGTTGCACCAATTGGTAACGTTTTCATTTCTCCTTTCGGAGTGAATGCAAATATCTCTTCAGCAAAAAGGTTAAGTTTAAAATCATCCAAAAATTCCATTGCATTCTCTTCCGGACTTTCAAGAATCTCTCTTATTTTTCTAATCCAGTCATCCAGTTGACTCTCATTCGCACTATCTTTATACTTCCAATGTGCAGCATATCCTTTTTCTGCTAATTCATCCATACGGATGGTTCTGATCTGAACCTCCACCCATTTACCATCAGGACCCATAACCGTAGTATGCAAACTTTCATATCCATTTGCTTTGGGTGTCGAAATCCAGTCGCGGAGACGATCTGGACTCGGATGATAAAAATCTGTAACAATTGAATACACGTGCCAGCAATCAGTTTTTTCACTTTCTGCGGGAGTATCAATAATAATGCGGATTGCGAAAAGATCGTAAATTTCTTCAAAGGGAACTCCTTTGTTTTTTATTTTATTATTGATCGAGTAAATTGATTTCGGGCGACCGATGATTTTTGCTTTCAGACCTTGCTCATCTAAAATATCCTTGATCGGAATAATAAATTTACTGATGAATTTTTTACGTTCAGGTTCTGATTCAAGCAAACGTTTTTCAATATCTTCGAATACTTCCGGTTCTGTATATTTCAATCCTAAATCTTCTAACTCCGTTTTAATAGCGTTAAGTCCGAGACGGTGGGCAAGCGGCGCATATAAATAAAGCGTTTCAGATGCTATTTTTAATTGTTTATCGCGGTTCATGCTTTCCAATGTGCGCATGTTATGCAGGCGATCAGCCAATTTAATAAGAATAACGCGCACATCATCAGAAAGAGTAAGGAGCATTTTTCTGAAATTCTCAGCCTGAAGCGAAGAGCTTTGATCAAATACGCCAGAAATTTTTGTTAATCCATCAATTATCTTTGCTTCCTTTTCTCCGAATAGTCCTTTTATATCTTCCAGCGTAAGATCTGTATCTTCAACTACATCATGCAACAGAGCACAAACAACAGATGTTGTTCCCAGTCCGATTTCTTCTGCACAGATTTGTGCAACAGCGATTGGGTGGTAGATATAAGGCTCGCCCGATTTTCTGCGCATATTTTTATGCGCCTCAAGTGAAATGTCAAATGCTTTGCGGATAAGAAGTTTGTCTCCTTTTTCGAGGGTACGTTTACATGCATGTAAAAGTGCACGGTAACGTTTCAGGATCTCTTTTTTCTCATCTTCTAAATTAATGACAGATTGTTCTTGCATACAGGTTGTTTAATTTATAGTAAAGTTAACAATTAATGCTGTTTTACAAAAAATGTTAAATAGGAATTATAATGAGTTTAAATTTATTTTTTTGATTTTAATATTTCTATTCTTGTGATGCACCCCCATGCAAATTAACCTACTGAAATGAATAAAGTAAAGACATCGGTCGCAGAAATGTTTATCGATGATGATGATATTTTATACATTAAAATATTGCTGAATGCACTACTTACAATCGAAGCCGTACATGAGTATTTTTCAGTTACATTGGAATTGTTATCCGAAAAAAAGGCGATTATTTTATTTGATGGGACTGAAAAATATCAGCTTACGTGGGAGGCTAAAGCACTTTGTGCAAGTAAAGACGTTACTGAAGCTAGGATTGCTATCGCTTTTGTTACCAATTCTATCTCTAATAAGGTGAAGTTCAATTTATACCTGAATGTCTATAAACCAGCAGGTCCTACTAAAATGTTTTCTTCTCAAAAGGACGGGCTAGATTGGCTGAAAATATTTTATGTGATGCCAGGAGACAAACTTATTAGACAAAATAAAAAGTGATTATTCGAGCATGGAAAGTTCTAGTTCCCATTTCCAGGCAGATCTCATCATGTCTTCCAGATTGTATTTGGGTGTCCATCCTAATGTTTTTTCTGAAAAGGAATTGTCTGAATAAATCGCAACTACATCTCCATCTCTTTTTTGACCAATTTGATAGTTTAATTTCTTTCCGCTAATTTTTTCAAAAGCAGCAATAGCCTCCAATACACTTACACCATTGCCTGATCCTAAATTAAAAATTGAAAAGTTTGATTTGTTTTTGTTTTCAATTAAAAGATATAATGCTTTTATATGCGCATTGGCAATATCTGAAACATGAACATAGTCGCGGATACACGTGCCATCACGTGTCGGATAATCGTCTCCGAAAACAGTCATTTGGGCAATCTTTCCTATGGCGGCATTGGTAATGATCGGAACAAGGTTATTCGGTTTGTTTAAAGGTAATTCCCCATTTAGTCCGGATACATGTGCCCCAACAGGATTAAAATAGCGGAGCGCAGTAGTTTGCAATTGGCTGTTTGCTTTTGAATAGTCTTTTAGAATTTCTTCTCCAATTTGTTTCGTATAAGCATAAGGTGATTCCGCTTTTCCAATAGGTGTTGTCTCTTTCACTGGAAGCTCATCAATGTTCCCATAAACGGAACAGGAAGAAGAAAATATAAAGTTTGTTATATTGTATTTCAGGCTACAATCAAGGATATTAAGTAAAGAGTTAATGTTATTAAAATAATATTTTTGTGGATCAGTTACCGATTCACCAACGGACTTAAATGCAGCAAAATGAATAATTCCGACAATATGCGTATTTTCTTCAAATACCCTTTCTAGTTCAGTTTTATTACAAATATCAATTTGATAATTACGGATTTTTTTGCCGGTTATTAATTCAATTCTGTCGAATGTTTTTTCTGTTGAATTTGAATAGTTGTCAATGGATATAACATTGAAACTTGTTGTTTCAATTAGTTCAATTATGGTGTGAGATCCAATATATCCTGCACCGCCTGTTACAATTATTGTTTTTGTTGCGTTCATTTTTCTTAATTCGTATGTTTTTTCTCACTTAATTTCATATAAACATGATGATACAATTCTACTCCTTTTTCGAGAGCAAAATATTTTTTTGATGCATCCATGATCTTCTGTTTGTCAATATTCAAAAGTACGTCAATTTGGTTAATTATTCGATTGTATTCAATGTCATTAAATTCTGAAATGAGCATCCCTGATCCGGAGTCGTTAATTATCTTATCACTATCCCCAATTCCTGCATTGGTAATAATTGGGATTCCTAAAGCCATTATTTCGCCCGTTTTTGTGGGAGAAGAGGCTTTTTTTGAATACAGGGGTTTGATAAAATAAATAGAAACTGCTGAAAGACTTAAATAAAGTGGGACTTCATTTCTATTTGCTGAACGAATAATCAATTTTTCTCTTGAAATTCCCTTCGACTCCGCTTTAGAAAGAATCGTATTTTCGTTATCGGGAGTGATGAAAAGGAATTTAGCGTTTGGATTATTTGTTAAAAGACAGTTGAAGAAATCCAGCATTTCGTCCAGCAGATACCATGTTCCAATGGAGCCTAAATAACTGATTATAAAATCTCCTTTTTTAATTTGTAGTTCAGATCTTAATTCCGCTTGTCTCGATGAATCTATACTGTTTTGAGAAAATAAATTTAAATCCGCGCAACAAGGAATAATCTGTATTGGTAATTCGCTACCTTGAAAAGATTTCCAGGATAAAATCTCCATTTTAGCATTTTCAGTTAAGCTGATTGTATAATCAGCATGTTTAAGAAATGCTAATTCTTTCTTTTTGAAGTAGTGATACAACCGTTTTTGGATAGGATTTTTAAGGTCCCAAATATTCCCATCTATGCGCTCATCTGCCCAAAAGCCCCTCATGTCAAAAAGAAATTTGATGCCGAATTGCATTTTTAGTTTTAATCCGATCAGCGCAGCCATATAACTTCTGCAGTGAACGAGTTCAATTTTTTTTTCAATACAAAGCTTTTTAGCTTTGTATCGAATTCTCACGAGATTAACTTGTTTTGAGAATATTGACGGTAACTCTGAATAGGGGACGGGAGTCCAAGAAATATTATTTGAATCTAAGCTGTTTTTTATATGATCTCCCAGTTTTTTAAATCGGTCTTTTTTTTCACAGCTTATAATCGATATCGAATGTCCTTTTTTGGACAGCCCAATTAAATAAGGCATTACCTGCGATTGACCCAGAGAATCGGTCATTCCATCATATGAAATATAGAGTACGTTCATTCGGAATAATCAACATTTAGCATACAAGTTTAAGATTTTATTTGGAACAATGTATTACTTTTACCTTAATTACACTTTCTAATTTGAATAAGCGGTAATGGTACTTACTATTTTCGATTTTCTTTTGATACCCATCTACTTGTTGGTGATTTATTATTACGCAAGTAGGATTCAGTATAAAAACATAAAAGATAAGCCCTTGTATAAATGGTATACGAAGGGTCTTATGGTGAAAGTTTCTGGTGCAGTTGCTGTATGCCTGATATATCAACTTTATTATGCTGGTGGAGATACGATTAATTATTATGAGTCCTCCAAAGCAATAGCGAATCTTTTATATAAAGACAGTTATATGTTTTGGGATGTGATTACAGGTAATAATTCAAGTGAAAATTTTAGCTATTTCGATTCTACTACAGGATACCCAGTTTATTGGCGTGATGATAAAACTGTTTATGCTGCACGCTTATTTGTTCCCTTGTATTTTCTTTCTTTTCAGAGTTTTGTTGTAATGGCAATTTTGCTTTCTTGGATCTGCTACACGGGTATTTGGAGGCTTTTTTTATTGTTTAATGATGTTTTTCCTCCATTAGAAAAACAATTTGCAATTTCTTTTTTATTTATTCCTTCTGTTGTTTTCTGGGGTTCAGGTTTGTTGAAAGATACGGTAACACTCTCAGCTGTGGGTTGGTATACTTATCATTTCTATTTCTTTTTTATTAAAAAGGAGTATAAGGTTTCAAGTGCATTTTTTATTTTTTTTGCTGCTTACTTACTTATTGGAATCAAACCATACATCCTTTTTGCCTTGCTTCCGGGATCCATTATATGGTTGTCAAATGAACGGTTAAAAAAAATACAAAGTAAAGTATTAAGGTCAATTGCAGCTCCTTTTTTTATATCAATAGGAGTAGGATTAGGCTTTTTTGTTCTTTCTCAGATGGGCGATATTCTAGGTGTTTACTCTGTTGATAAAGTACTTGATAAAGCGGTGGCTTCCAATATGGATCAAAAGCAGGAATACTATGGTGGTAATAGCTTTGATATCGGAGATTTTGATGCAACGCTAACCGGTACAATGAGTAAAGCTCATCTGGCAATTGCCGCAACGCTTTTCAGACCCTATTTATGGGATGCAAAAAATCCGGTAATGCTTTTGTCCGCTTTCGAAAATACTTATATCTTACTTCTTACTCTTTTTTTATTAATAAAACTTAAATTTTTGGGCTTTTTTGCGCTAATTGGAGAGAATCCACTGTTACTTTTTTCTGTCTTGTTTTCACTTTTTTTTGCATTTTCAGTGGGACTAGCAACTTCAAATTTTGGCTCCTTGGTTAGACTCAAGATTCCCTGTATTCCTTTTTTTGTTTCAAGTCTTTTTGTATTAAAATACTTATATGAAAAAAATGCGAAAATTAAGCCTCGTTTTTGATCAACCATTTATGCAAAACAATAAGCAACCATAATCGGTTATACAGATAGCTCTGCTTGTTTTTTAAAAAATCTTCCTTCAATTTTTTAACATAGTTGTAATCAACGTAATTAAATTTTTTTATTACCTTCTCGGAAAGAAAGTCTTCGATAAGAAACAGCAATTCTTTATTAAGCCATTTTTCTAATGGAATTGCAAAACCTTGTTTTGGGCGGTCAAAGAATTTTGCAGGGACATATTGATACAAAATCTCTTTTAGTAGATATTTCGTTACGCCCTTTTTATATTTCAAGGCAGGGGATAAGTTCAATGCAAATTCTATTATTCGATGATCGAGGTAAGGAACTCGCGTTTCTAAAGAGAAGTGCATACTCGCTCTGTCGACTTTTGCCAGCAAGTCATCTTGCAGATAAAAGTTCAGATCAAAAATGGCTTGCTTTTCCATTGGTTTTAAATTCCTTGATAAATGGTTGATTTCGATCCCGAAATTATTCAAAGATTCTATATTTTTAGAACCGTTAGCATGGCAGAACTCTTCCGTTAATAATTGATCAAGATCTGATAAGGAGAAATAATACTGTTCCTGGGAAAGTGTATGACTATATTGAAGTATAGTATTCGGATATTTAAAATAATCAGCATGACGGCTAAATCTTGTATTTGACTTGGTCAAAATAGAAGAAATTGGTTTGCGAAATGCTTTAACCAAAGGTTGATTTAATCTTTGAGCCCATTTATATGCTCCGTAACCTAAAAATAATTCATCTCCTCCTTCTCCGGAAAGTGCAACGGTGACATGTTTTTTTGCTAGTTTTGAAACTAGCATAGTCGGAATTGCTGATGAGTCTGCAAAAGGTTCACTGTAGGTGTCGAAAATTGGTTCAATTAAGTCTATGGCATCTTTATAAGATACAATAAATTCATGATGGTTGGTTCCTAAATAGTTGGCAACACTTTTGGCGTATATGGATTCATTAAATCGATTTTCTTCAAATCCAATTGAAAAAGTATTGACCTTTACTCCTGATATATTTACTGCATTTGCAGTGATTAAACTCGAATCGATACCGCCACTTAAAAATACGCCAAAGGGAACATCGCTTTTGATCTGATATTGAACGGAGCTCATTAATAAATCACTCAACTTCACCAATGCCTCCTTTTCGGTGCTTATTATTTTTTCGGATACCTGTTTGTTCACCGACCAGTATTTGTGTGCTTCACAATTGTTTTTTGTGATCTTCATCCATGTGCCGGACTCTAATTTTTTGATCGATCTGTATATGGATTGAGGAGCGGGAACGAATCCTAAATGAAGAAAATGATATATTGCATTTTTATTTATTTCTAATGGAATCGCAGTCAATTTTGTCAGTGCTTTTAATTCAGAGGCAAATGCGAAATTTTCACCATCCCAAAAATAATAGAAAGGTTTAATCCCAATCCTATCTCGGCAAACAAATAACTCTTTTTTTACTTTATCATAAATGGCGATTGCAAACATTCCATTCAATTTCTGAATAAAATCAGCACCATACAATACATATGCTTCTAAAATAACTTCAGAGTCAGAAGATGTCCGGAAATCTATTTTGTTTTTTTGTCTAAGTTCGGCTGCAATTTCTCTGTAGTTATATATTTCTCCATTATAGACCATTACATATCTGCCATCCGATGAATGCATTGGTTGGTTGGCGCTCTCAGATAGGTCAATAATACTTAATCTTCGATGCCCTAATCCAATAGTCTCGTCTTTGAAATATCCGAACGCATCCGGCCCTCGATGAGCAATCGAAGTTGTCATATTGTGAAGTTCGTCCTCTGTAAATATATTGTTGAAGGAGTAATATCCTGCTATTCCGCACATTTTTTGTGATTGTTATTTATTTTAGTTGCTAAAACTTTGGCTTCAATAATGTTGTCTTCTATCGAGCAGTATTTCCATCCTCCATAACGTCCAATACTGTGTATGTTTTGTGAGTTAAATTGTATTGAACACTTTTCGAATAATTGTTGGGATTCCTTATTTATATGCACATAAGCGGGATTCATTATTACAGAATGATAAGAAATAAGCTTGTGGTCTGTAATGATTTTAGCTTCTTTTAAATGTGACAAAACAATCTTTAATTCATTTTCTTTATCAAATATATCCTCTGTTTTCATTCCTATTTCAACATATAAACTCATTCTGTTTTGTTGAATAATATTATCATAATATCCAATTCTGTAAAAGCGATATTTTTTTTCTGGAAAATATACCCAATGGTTTTCGGAATCTCCTTTTTTATCAAATCCTAAATTAAATACCAATACTTTGTTTGAACTGAGAATATTACGTCCTTCTGTGATACTCAAATAATCTAGTAGCTTCGGAAATGGAACGGAAGAAATTAGATTTTCGTATTGAATTTGTCGATGCTTAGTAAATGCAATCTTTTTTATTGGATCAATTTTTTCAACACATTCATTAAAAGCAATTTTTTTCAAATCAATATCTTTTAATAAGGCACTAATGTATTCAATAGCTCCTCCTTTTGGATAGGTAAATACATCGTTGTACGATTTACTTTCGGGATATTTAAAATTTTTGATAATATCATCAATATTTGTTTTTGGAAAAAAACGTCCCATAGCATCCGCATCTAAGTTTGATAGGTCACAAGCATACAGTTTTTCGTTATACGGTATTAGAAATGCTTCAGAGATACTTTTGCCACAATTTTTGTAGACCATCTCTTTAAAGTTTGATGGGGAAGTGTTTTGGGTTTCTCTGAAATGTAAATCGTACAAGCAATCAAGAAATTCCTGCTTATCTAATTGATGAATATTTTTTTGAAATGGGAAATCGATATAGTTTTCTTTGTAAAGAATTTTTGTCTTTTTTACTACTTTAACAAATGCATTTTGGTCCATCCTAGAAACTAAAAATTCTTCTATTTTAGAATCTCTGAAATGAAAAAAATGGCCAGAATAATCCCAGGTAAAACCGTCTTGAATTATTGTTTTGCAATATCCACCTGGACTATCTTCTTTTTCTATAATCAAATAGTTATCGCTATCAATAAAATTTGCAAATGCTAATCCAGATACTCCAGAACCTAAGATCAAAAACTTTACCTTTTCCATGCGGTTTTAATCATTTATAATTTGCCTAATTTATTATTAAACCCATCTTTAAATCCTTTACTTCCATATTTTAATACGTTACCTTTTTCATTACTTGTTAAAAAGGAATAGCTAAAGGTAATGAACAGCATTATATACAAACGTATAAGAGTTCCCTTTGAAAAATATAATTTGTTCACCGCTATATTATTTCTAATAAAGTAATATAATTTCCATGCAGGCATAATAATAACATCTATTTTACGAAATCCGAAATTCAGTGTTCGCACTTTCATAGGAGGATGTCTAATAATAGATTTTTGGACTTGAATGACATTTAAACCGTTTGTCCATGCTCTTAAGCAAAAATCAACATCATCGTTTGATAGAAATAGATTTATGTTAGGATAACCAATTTTGCTTATAACATCACGATGCAGAAAAAGTCCCAAAAGAGCAACCGAATTTGTTGCAAATGCTTCTTTCGTCTCTTTTAATCTAAATATGTCAGTTGAAGATAATTTCTCTATAATTTTTTTCTCTTTGTTATAAGCTCCTAAGATTGGCCAAAAATCTTTTTCACCTGACGGCGTAGGAATTATTTTTGTTCCGAATACTGTTAATTTAGAATGTTTGTTTATTTCAGTAAGCATTTCTGAAAATGCACTTATATCAGGTACTCCATCATCATCTAAACACCAAATATATTCATAGTTTTCTTTAAAAGCATATTCCATTCCTTTTGCAAATCCACCTGCACCGCCAATATTCGTATCACTTTCGATATAAATTACTTTCGGAAATAAATTTTGAACGGTTTCCTTTGTTTGATCAGTTGAGCCATTATCAAAAACAACAACATCAAAACGGCTAGGTTTTAATTCAAAAATTCGCGTCAGATTTTTAAGTATAAGTTCTTTGCGATTAAATGTAACTATTACTATGGCAACATCATTCTTCATAATACTTTTCGTATTCGCTAATCATAGTTTTGAATGTGAATAGCATTTCAAAACGTTTTTTTCCTTTTTTTACTCTAATTTCATTATCCCTTGAATTTATCCATAAAGTTATTGCTTTGGATAAACTATTTATATCTGTTGGCTCAAAAAAATATGCAATTTCATCTGTCGCAATTTCGTGAAAAGATGGGATATTTGAAATAATTAAACTTTTTTCTTGAGCCATCGCCTCAAGTGCAGCAAAACCAAATGATTCAGAGAAGCTAGGATGAATTAATGCATCTGAAATAGAGATTAAATTCGCTATATCATTCCTAAATCCTAGAAAATGAACTCTCCCTTCTAGCTTTTTCGACTGAATTAAAGAAATTAGTTGATCGTGATATTTATTCCCTAGTCCACTGCCTGCAACTAATAAATGAAAATTACTAAACGTATCGGAAGTAGCTAAAGCATTTATTATTAATGCTATATTTTTTTCGTAATATAATCTTGAAATACATAAAAAAAGATTAGCATCAACAGGTATTTTATTTTCTGACAAAAAACTGTTTTTCTCAAACTGAGTTGAATACAAAAGCGGTTCAATGCCATTGTAAATGACTTTTACTTTTCTTTCTGGTACGTTTTCTGTTTTTATTAAAATATTCTTAGTGAATTTAGAAACTGCAATTACTTTGTCAGATTTTTTTGCTGTCCAACTATCAATAGCGATATGTATTTTCTTTTTAAGTCGAATATGTTGATCTGCATGATGACGAGTAACTACAATTTGCTGCACTCGTGCCATTCTTCCCGATAAGATGCCAATAAAAGACACGAAGAATGTATGCAAATGGAGAATGTCTATTTTTTTTTGTTTTATTAGTCTGTAAAGACGAATGATTTTAAAAAAGTATTGAAAATTATTTTTGATGGGAATATTAAATGTTTCGATTCCCATTTTTTCTAATTCAGTATTTAATTCGCCATAACCATCAAAACATCCAATAATTACATTGTATTTTTCTTTATTATATAGCCTAGCAATAGATAGTAAATATTGACTTTTTGCATTTGAATTTGTCACATGCAATATAGTTTTCTTTTTATTCAATATTTCGCTATTCTGCATTTCTATTGAGTTTTATTTTTGCTATTTTGTATGATGGAAATTAAAAAAAACATTAAAAATGTAAGTACAGGTACAATATATTTAATTTTTACATTGTTTATATCTGGAATAATGTCTGAATTAGTAATTACTACAGAAAAAATAACAATGAAACTAAGAGCGTGAACTTGATTTAGTTGGTATTCAATCTTATTGTACAATAAAGTTTTTTTAATTACAAGAAAGGTGAGAAAAGCTTGGCTTAGCTTTATTACAAGAACAGAGATAGAAACGCCTATAATTCCAAATTGTTTTATTAGGATATAATTTGCAGCCAAACCTATTACTACTGAAATTCCATTGATTAAAGGCAAATACAATGTTTTTCCATGAAAGAAAAGTGGATTCGAATAAATCATAAAATAGGCTCTTGCTAAGAATGCCAATGATAAAAACGGAACGTATATAATAGCCGATTGATACCTTTCGTTAATATAATAGTTCAATAAAGGATAGCTTAAAGCGATGCAGGATACAATAATAAAGAGTGTCGCTATAATTGTATACCTATAGATTTTATTGATTTGTTCGTGATTATTTTCCTCATTTGAATTTAAAAGTTTGTAGATATTAGGACTAGTTGCTGCCTGCATTGAATTTAAAATAATACCAATTGTGGAAGCAATTACAAAGGCTAGATTGTACTGCCCTAATTCACTTAGCTTAAAATATTTGCTCAAAAAAAGTTTATCCATGCTGTCGAATGTTGTTGCCAATAGTGCATATATTACAAGAGGATAACCATATATATACATTTGAATAGCATATTTTTTTTTGAAAATAAATCCTGTTTTTGAAAAGAAAATAAACAGATAAAGAATCATAGTTATGAATGTTCCAATCATTTTTCCTATCACGCTTCCTTTAGCTCCAAGGCCCATTATTACAACTCCAGTATAAGAACCAGAAGTTACAAGTACAAAGTAAATTACAGCTAGCCATGAAAACGATTTTAAGTTCTCTGTGTCTCTGTAATATTGTGAAATAATTGAATAAGCACAGGCAAATGTGGTCGTAATGAAAATATATTGACCGAATTCATTAAAAGTGAAACCAGAAACGTTAAATGAAATTTTAAATACATATTCTCCAACGAATATAAAGAGTACGTACAAAATGGCAGAAAAACTTAAAATGCAAATCAGAGCTGTTGATAATAACGCTCTAGTAATAATGTGTTTATTGTATTTAAAATAGAAGCGAGTAAATGCTGCATCGATCCCTATGGCAATAAAAATAGATAAAAACGACTGAAAGACATTTGATAAAGCAATCACACCATATTCTTCAGGTGAAAGATATTTTGTAAATATTGGAGTTAACACAAAAGCAGATGCCATTGGTAAAAAACCTAGAAGTGTATAAACGAAAGCGGACCTAAATAATGAGTTTAAATTAATCATGATTGATTTAAAATGTTAGATAATCTTTCAGTAGCTTTCCCGTCAGTAGAGTAGAGGTATCTTTCTTTAATTTCTTTT
>CAMCYR010000062.1 GCA_945885475.1 Chitinophaga pinensis | reverse complement strand
CAAATAACCAAGAAGCGTTAGAAAGCCGGTGATCGTTAGGATTGCGATGATCATCGGATAATTATTAAGTTGAATTGCATAAATGGCTTCGGAACCCATCCCAGGAATAGAAAAAATGCTTTCGATAATCATAGATCCTCCGATAGCGGCAGGGAAAACATTTGCAAAAACAGTAATGATCGGCAGCAATGCATTTCTAAATCCGTGTTTCCAGATCACCTTGTTTTCACTCAAGCCCTTCGCACGCGCTGTACGGATATAATCCTGACCAACAACATCTAACATTGAAACACGCATCGTACGTGATAAAAATGCAAATGAACTATAACTATAACAGATCAAGGGAAGAATAATATATGGAACTGAAATTTTCATCATCTCCCAAAAAGATGCACCTTCCGGGTAACCAAGGGCAGGTTTTATACCTGATGCCGGTAGCCAGAAAAGAACGTCCGTATTCGCAAAGGTCATAATCAGCAATGTGGCTAACCAGAATGAAGGCATGGAATACAAGATAAAAAGAAATAGCGAAGAAGATCTATCAAAACGTGAACCTCTGCTTGCAGCAGCCCTCACCCCAATTGGGATACTGACTAAATAGGCAAAAAAAACAGATAGCATCGAAAAGAAAAGCGACCAACCTATTTTAGAATATATAACTTCAGAAATTGGTTGATGAGTAACATAGGAAGTTCCAAAATCACCGTGTAGTAATAAACCTTTTGAGTACGTTCCTCCATCACCAAACAACCAGCGGTGATATTGATTATGAAAACCGTAAAATGAAAATTTAGGAATATAATTTTTCCAGCGAGTAGCTGATCCTAAGATGTTAGAATAGTTTTGTTTTACTTTTTCAAAATCAGAGCTGAGCGGAGTCAAGAAGGTAAAAGAAGAAATCAACTGGGAAACTTTATTTATTTTCGCATCGATGATAGCATGATCGTAGGAAGCTTTTAAAGCTGACAACTCAAATTTTAAATTATTCATCGTTTCTAGCACCACTGCAGCATCATATTTTTTAAGAAGATGAGTGTCCGCAACAAACAAAATCTGTTCCGTACAAAATAGTTCCAGTGATTTATAATATTTTTGAATAACAGACCAATTACCATACTCGGCTATTAAACGATCAAGAGCTACTTTCTCGTTTTTATCATAAATCTTATAAAGTGAATCGGGGCGTGAAAGAGATGTTAATGAAAAATAAAAAACAGGAAGATCTAATCCTAATTTAGCACGCCACCTTTTTTTCTCTTCTATCTGACTAACACTTTGTGCGTTCACGTCTCCGTTCCCCTGAACAGAAGTGATCATCCGCTCCACAGGATCTCCTGGAGCATTTATACTTAGCAGAAAGCCTACTAATGTAATGACGATAAGAGTCGGGATAAAAATTAAAACACGTTTGATAATGTATTTCAGCATGTTATCTTGATATCAAAAAGAAAAAAAACAGAATAAATACTTCGATACAGTCTGTACATTTTTAATTTGGACTGGCAGACAATTTCATTGAAGAACCACCACTCAACAAACGAAGATTGCTTAACCAAACACCGGGACGCTCAAAATACATTTCCTGATTACCAAAACGTTTGTGAATAATATTTCGTCTCAACCCGGCAAACATAAAGATATAAGGTTGTTCATCGTAAACTATCGCTTGAAAACGTTTCAACATTGGAATAACTTTTTCTGCATCTAAGGTGTATTTTATGGAATCGATCAACGCATCCGATTGGGCATTCCCAAATCCTGCAAAATTGGAGCCTTTAGAAGCCCATGAAGATGTATGCCAGATTTGCGTATAATCTTCAGGCAATACATTTCCAGCCCATGAAGCAATCAACATATCAAAGGTGTGATTCGTTGCCTGTTCATAAGCTGAAGAAGGATCCAGAGGATTCATGACGGCAACAACACCAGCTTTGTACATTTGTTCAGAGATCATTTTTGCAAGATCCTGCCATTCGATAGATGAATTGAAAAAGCTAAGAGCAAACTCCATTTTCACTTTTTCTCCATCAATCATTTTATCACGGATATTATCGCCATCGGAATCTTTCCAACCCGCTTCATCCAATAATTTTTTCGCTCCTTCCATATCAAAAGGGAGTAATTTTAAATCTGAATTGTATTCCGACTTTAGTATCGAAACAGGACCTACTACCCTTTTGTTTCTATTTTTATTTGCAATCCGGTTTATATCTTCAAGCGGAACAAGCAATGCCATAGCGCGCCTAACCTTTTTATCGACAAACAATTTTTTGTTCTTGATTCCATCTGGCTTCATATTCATTGCAATAAAGCCGTAGTTGTATGTATCGGTAAATTTTGAATTATAATTAGCATTAAAATTCGTGTCTGACTGAAGTTCCAATAATGTTTTATTAGACAACGAAGTAGATGCATCAAATGTTTGCGCTTTAAATTCAAGCATTTGGGAATTAGGTTCTTTGTTTAGTTTAAAAATAATTTTATCAGGAAAAGCACTATAATACATTTTTGTGTTCTCTTTTGTCCAGTGATTTTCTTTTTTAACTAACACGATCGCTTGTCCTGCATCCCACTTCTCTAAACGATATGCGCCTGCTCCAACAGTATACTTTGGATCACGTCCATATTTAGAGCTATTAAATGCAGTTGACCAAGTATTTAATTCTTTATGTTCATCCGCATTAAATTTTTTGTCACTGAACTGAGCAAAAGTATATTTAGAAAATACATTTCCAGGATCGAAAAACGTGCGCTGCATAATTGGGTACTCGGTAAGAAACTGAATATTCTGGATATATTTTTCCTTCATGATAATTTTAAACACATTCGGATTGTTTTTGTCTGCAACAACATCTACCAAATTTTCTAAATACGTTTTCGCACTTGGATTATTTGTCAGCGGACAGCTATTCACTTTCAATGTAAAAATAATATCCTCTACAGAAAGAACGCTGCCATCATCGAACTTAATATCATTTCGAACCTCATAGGTATATTCTTTTCCATTTTCAGAAATAAGGGGCATTGATTTAACGGCAATTGGCCGGAGGCTCAGTGTTTGGAAATCAACTCCAACAATATACACCTGAGTATACGCCATAATTTCGGAGCGGGAAGCAAGAATTCCATTTGTCGGGTGTAATTCATCCGGCTCATTTACAATATTATATACAAGAATATTTTCTTTCGACCAGGAAGGCAGGAAGGTATGTGCGTCCTCGATGGTAATAAATTTCGCTTGATCTACAGAAACATTTTTAACATCAGCATTTTTTTTGTCATCAATAGCTGATTCATTTCCGCCACAACCAATTAAGGATCCGAATACTATGGCTAAAAGAGATAATAAAACGACCGATCGGATAAAAGAAAACATAGAATGTATTTAAATGAATGAGAATTCTGCTGTTACAAATATAAGCCGCAGATTTGACAAATTCATTAAAATGAGGGGGAAAATCGAGACAAACAGGAAGTGATCCAGCAAGAAAAAAGCCAAGAACAAATCTTGGCTTTGTGTGACCCCATTTGGATTCGAACCAAAGGCCTACGGTTTAGAAAACCGTTGCTCTATCCAGCTGAGCTATGGGGTCGAGTCTATTATAAACTAAAAACGATTTACAAATCTAAATTCGTAAATCGCTTTTAATTTTATGTCGGGACGGCAAGACTCGAACTTGCGACCTCCTGGTCCCAAACCAGGCGCGATAACCAACTACGCTACGCCCCGAACAATGATTATAAAGAACTTTTTATAAGCGGATGCAAATGTACTATTATTTTTAATCTAACAAGCAAAAAAAAGATTTTTGTTATACGATTTATAGCTTTGGGACATCAACTTTTATCTGCGGAGAGAGAGGGATTCGAACCCTCGGTACCGGTTTCCCAGTACGACAGTTTAGCAAACTGTTCCTTTCGGCCACTCAGGCATCTCTCCGAACCTTTTTTTCAAAGGACTGCAAATGTAAAAAAAAGATTTTCTTATTGCAAAACAAAATTCAATTATTCCTCTGAAATTGACCTTCACCTGCTTTTTTTCAACCTATTACACTGGCATTTAGGATAGAATCAGCGTCATTCAATCAAATCCAAGCTAAAAATAACATGAAATGAGCTTGTTGATAAATCCTACAGAAAATTGGTTGTAGTTTTAAAAATTCCATCATCAAGGCGTAAAATCTTTTTGGAAAGGTAATTTCAAAGCTATAATTGAATCAATTGACGCAGAGCAAGAGAAACAATTTACATTGTAAAAAACAATAGAAAAGTAAAAAGTTGAATTCTTGTTTTTAAAGTATTCTACTTTTATACTATTTAAATAAGGAAACGATTTTTTACAGAACAGAAATAAGCTGAATAAAAAAATTAAAAATATTTACTTTCAGGAAATAAACACATCATTATCTTTTACTTTATTTCAAGTCTTAAGTAATTTTGAACAACAATTCATGCAATGCAAAAACTGCACCAAATACAAAATAGTAGAATACGAATTTGGAAGTAATAAAGATATAACATGGCTGTAAATTATACGTATTTTAAAAAATTTAAAGCACTATTTATCAGGCTCTACATGAATAAGAACATCCACAACTTCAGGAAACTCATTCAGCAAATGGTCTTTAAGTCGATGTGCAATTTCATGACCTTCTTTCACAGTAAGATTCGCATTTACTTCAATATGAAGATCGATAAAAAAACGCATTCCTGCTTTTCTAACGTAGCATTTTTCAGTATTTAAAACACCTTTAACAGTAGCGGAAACAATACGAATCTTATCTATTAGTTCATCATAAAAATGTTCATCCATAATTTCACCCAATGCGGGTCTAAAAATAAGATAACTGTTAAATAAAATAGCAAAGGAGGCAACCAAAGCGGCCCAATCATCAGCAGATTCATACCCCTTACCCATTGTTATGGCAATCAAAATACCGATAAATGCGGTTAAGGAAGTTATTGCATCACTCCGATGATGCCAGGCATCCGCTTTCAATGAGGAACTGTTTGTCAGTTTACTTTTAGCCAAAACAATACGATAGAATATTTCCTTAATTATAATGATCCCACCTAAAAAAAACAAGGTATACGATTTCGGGAGTTCATGAGGAGTTTTTATGTTTTGAATACTTTCATAAGCAATTATAGAAGCAGAGGCAACCAAAACTCCAACAACAATAAAAGTGACTAATGGTTCCGCTCTGCCATGGCCATAGGGATGGTTTTTGTCAGCAGGTTTACTTGAATATTTCAATCCGAATAAAACCAAAAAGGAAGAAAAAATATCTGAAGTTGATTCGATAGCATCTGCTATTAGGGCATATGAATTACCGAAATAACCGATTATTCCTTTTGCTAATGCGAGAATTGTATTTCCTACAATGCTAAAATAAGTTGTTTTTACTGCCTGTTCTTCGTGCGTAAGCATATCTGATTTTGCGAAAAAGATTAATTATTTTTAAAAGATAGTATAACAAAGAAAGTACAACCTAGATTTAATTTATTGACAAAAGAAATTTCACCTTACAACAATTCGACATATTTTTTTAAAATATTCAAACCCAAGCCGAGAAATTGATTGCTTCCAAGATTCTAAGCTCTAAAAAAATGTTGAAACAAAAAGTTGTTGCTCACTTTCTGGATTTCAGAAATATATAGAAGAAAAATAGTTCTCTTAAACTGAATGAGAAAACTATTATAAACGTGATTTTAAAGCAATCATTTTCAACACAGTAACTGCAGCTTCATCACCTTTATTACCATGCTTACCTCCTGCTCTATCTTCTGCCTGTTGAAGTGTATTGGGTGTAAGAACACCAAATATAACCGGCTTGTTGTATTTTAAACTAACATTTGTAACACCATGCGCTACGGCATTACAAATAAAATCAAAATGGCGCGTTTCTCCTTGAATAACACAACCTAAAGTAATTACAGCATCAATACTGTTATCATCACATAAAAATTGTGCGCCCATGGTTAATTCAAAACTGCCTGGAACATAGTGTAAAACGATATCTTTTTCCAATACCCCGTTTTCAAGCAAGGTATTTATTGCACCATCGCGAAGCGCACCAGTAATAGCAATATTCCATTCTGCAACTACAACTCCAATACGCATTCCTTTACCGTTTGGAATAGAACTCCCTTCGGGTTGTGATAAATTTTTATTGACTGATGACATTTATTCTGTATAATTTGAAAGTTAATAGTTAAAATAGAAGGATTTAAATTATTTAAAGATTTCTAAAAAAATAAAAGGTGACTCTTTTACAAAAATCACCTTTTTAAATGCTACATATTTAATGTTATAAATTTCCTAAAACTTTAGCGCGTGCAATGAATTTATCCATTTCTCTGCCCTCTGTTGTTTCAGCATATTCATTTCTAATCCGCTCGTATATTTTGATTGCATCAGCATAATTTTGTTTTTCTTCATAAGCTAAACCTGCTTTTTTCAAACAGATAGGTGAATCAAAAAGATTGTTATTTTGCTCTGCTGCTTTCAGGTAAAAAGTGATCGCGTCATCTACATTACCTAATTCCATGTGTGCATCACCGATCGCAGCGGTAGCTAAAGGAGCAACAATCTGGTCTTTTCCGCTAAATGACTCCAAGTGAGAAATCGCTTCTTCAAACTGACCTTTTTTCAAATAGCAAACACCTAAGTAGTATTCTGCGAGATTGCCGGAAGGCGTAATGCCGTAATCTTCAACAATCTGAATAAATCCGACAGAACCGTTTTTATCTCCATTCATTGCATAGTCGATAGAATCTTTACCGAAATAATCCTCCGCAACAAACATTTCTGCTCTTGCTTTGGTTTCTTCTCCTGCAACATACCAATATTTATATGCAACATAACCGCCTACCAATACTACGATAGCACCCAAAATAATTCCAAGACTCTTTTTATTTTGCGCAATGTAAAGTTCAGTTTTGCTAAACGCCTGTTCAACGTCTACAATCGGTGCATCATTCATTTCTTTTGCCATAATTCGTTTTGTTCTTGTTAATGGATTGCAAAAATAAGTTTTTTTTGCAATATCTATAATTAATTCTGAACAATCTGAATTTTCCTCTATTTTTTAGTTAATTTTACCATCGAGGCCTATTTCCTGCTCGCTTTTGCTAAAAATGCCTTCCGTGCTTAATAAGAAGTCAACTACTCAGTGAAAATCTAATGTTTTTAAAGAAATTATCGGTCTTAAATTTTAAAAATTACCCGGAGGCAGAACTACGCTTCAGCAAACAAATCAACTGCTTAACAGGTAATAATGGCGAGGGAAAGACCAATATATTGGATGCGATTCACTATTTATCCTTCTGCAAAAGCTTTTTCAATCCGATCGACTCTCAGAATATCCTCCACGAATCAGCTTTTTTCCTTATTCAGGGTACTTTTGAAGTGGCCGAGCAGGAAGAGGAGATCTACTGCGGACTGAAGCGCAACCAAAAAAAACAATTCAAAAGGAATAAAAAAGAATATACCCGTTTGGCCGACCATATTGGCTTATATCCATTGGTAATGATCTCTCCGGCCGATTCTGAACTGATCACCGAAGGAAGTGAAAGCCGCCGTCGTTTTATCGACAGTGTTATTGCTCAATTTGATCGCGAATACCTCGAAAATCTTATTTCTTACAATAAGGTCCTTTCACAACGAAATGCTTTATTAAAACAATTCGGGGACAGTAGAAAATTTGATAAAGATTCCCTTGAAATCTGGGATATGCAGCTGATCGCCTATGGTGAAAAAGTACACCGCTGCCGCCAAAATTTTGTGAATGATTTTGTTCCCATTTTCCAATCTTATTACGAGTTGATCTCCGGAGGCCGTGAAAAAGTGAATGTTTTGTACGCTTCTCACTTAAATGATGCCGCTTTCGCAGATGTTCTTGAAAAAGCACTCAATCGGGATCGCATGGTAGAATATTCAACCGTTGGCATTCACAAAGATGATCTGGAGTTTACAATAAATGATTACCCTATTAAAAAGTATGCTTCACAAGGACAACAAAAGTCCTTTCTGATCGCGCTTAAACTCGCTCAATTCGATTTCATAAAAAACATTAAAAAGAACACTCCTATTTTATTACTAGATGATATCTATGACAAACTAGACGATCTGCGCGTAAAACAGCTGATGGAACTTGTCAGCAGCGATAAATTCGGTCAACTTTTTATTACAGATACACATCCCAGCAGATTATCCGATCTTTTCAAATCCGCTAATGTTGATTTTAAAGTTTTCAAAATTTCAAATGGAGCCGTTTCTTTGTCCGGATCCGAAAACAAACAACTAACAAACGAAAAGGTATAAAAAATTGAGCAAACACAACGAGCATAGCCTAAAGGAGGTAATTGATCAGTTATTGAAAGCCTATAAGCTGGATGATAAACTGGCTGAAAGACGCCTGATCGCTTCTTGGGAAAGCGTAATGGGTGCTATGATCGCAAAACATACAACAGATTTGTATATTAAACACAAACAACTTTTTGTAAGCCTCGATTCAGCCGCCCTAAGAAACGAATTATCTCTGGCCAAAACTAAAATCGTTAAAATGCTGAATGATGAGGTTGGATCGGAAGTAATTAATGATGTTATTTTAAAATAATTAAAAAAAACGGAGCAATAAAAAAATTAACAACACCTATTAAAAATCGTTCATTTATATTTTCTTTAACATAATTTTTAATTAAAAAATTCATTTATGAAATCAAAATTATTGATCACTTTTCTTGCTTTTTTAACCATAAATATCACTGCACAAAACGATTCGATTATGTTCAGAAAAATATTTAATGAAGCACTTACGAATGGTAAAAGCTATTCAAATCTGAATTATTTATGCAAAAAAATAGGCGGACGGTTAGCCGGATCACCTCAAGCGCAACAGGCTGTTGAGTGGACGTTCAAAGCAATGAAAGAAGCAGGAGCAGATACTGTTTATCTTCAGGAATGCATGGTTCCTCATTGGGTCAGAGGCGAAAAAGAAATCGCAAAAGTGATCTCTGCAGGCGGAAAAGGAATTAAGGAAGTTCCTATCTGCGCCCTGGGCAATTCAATTGCAACTCCCGCTGCAGGAATCACGGCACAAGTGGTTGAAGTAAATGGGATTGCAGAACTTGAAAAAATTGGAAAAGAAAAAATACAAGGCAAAATTGTGTTCTTCAACCAGCCAATGGATCCTACAAATATTGAAACCTTTCGTTCATATGGAGGAGCAGTTTCGCAACGCTGGGGAGGCGCTTCAGAAGCTGTAAAATATGGTGCTGTAGCAATAATTGTGCGCTCCGTAACATTAACACAGGATGATAACCCGCATACAGGATCCATGGGCTACAAAGACAGTTTAAATAAAATTCCGGCTTGCGCGATCAGTACCAACGGGGCAAACTGGCTCAGCGATTATTTGAAAACAGACCAAGAATTAAAATTTTATCTGAAAACAAATTGCAAATTTCTTCCTGAAGAAAAATCATACAATGTAATTGGTGAACTATTCGGTTCGGATAAAAAAGAGGAGATCATAACTGTTGGAGGACATTTAGACTCTTGGGACAATGGTGAAGGAGCGCATGATGACGGAGCAGGAATTGTTCAAAGTATTGAAATAATCCGCATCTATAAATCACTTGGTATTAAACCTAAACGTACTATTCGTGCTGTCGCATTTATGAATGAGGAAAATGGATTGCGTGGAGGAAAAAAATACGCGGAAGTCGCAAAACTAAAAAACGAAAAGCATACTGCTGCAATCGAATCGGATGCCGGTGGTTTTTCACCACGTGGTTTCAGTAGTGAAATGGAAGCTACACAAAAAGCAAAATTGAAAAGCTGGGCGCCTTTATTTTTACCTTATGGTGTTTATGATTTCGAAAATGACGGTGGTGGTGCTGATATCGGACCACTTCGCGATGCTCTGAAAACACCTGTTCTTGAATTAATGCCGGATTCACAGCGTTATTTCGATTATCACCATACCGCAATTGATACCTTTGAAACGGTAAATAAGCGTGAACTTGAATTAGGAGGAGCTTCAATGGCTGCTCTGATTTGGATGATCAGTGAATACGGCTTATAACTTTAATAAAAAAACTCAAATGGCATTTAAAAAGATAGCAGGTATTTTTTTTATGATCCTGCTGGTTTTTATAGCAGGATGGTTCTATAAATCGTATAAAACACTGCCGGCACTCCCCGCGTATGAAAATACATTCACAAATGAAGCCGGACAATCAGTAAAGTTATCCGATTATAAAGGAAGTTATGTGCTGATAAGTTATTTCCAAACCTGGTGTGGCGACTGTATTCAAGAACTACCCGGCATCGATAATTTGCAAGTCAAAGTTGGAAAGGAAAAATTAACAGTACTCATGGTGAGCGATGAAACGAAGGAAAAAATAAATCATTTCAAAGATAAATATTGTAACACATTGAATTATTTTCAGTCAGCAACACCCTTGCATGAATTAAAGATACGCGTTTTCCCCACAACCTATCTGCTGAATAAAAACGGAGAAGTGATCATGGGAAAATTAGAGGGTTACGATTGGAGTAACGACCAGGTCATTCAACTTATCAAATAAACAGAAAAAGACAAGACCTTAGTAATGAATAAGAAAAATGTAATTGTAATTGGCGGAGGAGCTGCCGGTTTTTTTGCCGCTATCAATTGCTCACAATCACCTGATATAAAGGTTACTATTCTGGAAAAAAGTTCTAAGCTACTTTCGAAAGTAAGGGTTTCGGGAGGAGGACGTTGCAATGTGACGCATGCTTGTTTTGACAATGTGAATCTCATCAAAAACTACCCGAGAGGAGAAAAAGAGCTAAGAAGTGCATTCAGCAGATTTTCTACCTCCGATACAATTAATTGGTTCAAACAAAGGGGAGTTGAATTGAAAACAGAGACTGATGGTCGAATGTTCCCCTTAACCGACAGCTCCGAAACAATTATTAATTGCTTCTTAAGGGAAACAGAAAAAAACAATGTGTCCATAAAACTAAACGTTTCTGTTGAAGAGATCATTAAAAATGAAAATGATACGTTCACTCTGAAAGCAGATGGTGGCGGTACTTTTGAATGCGATAAATTAATTATTGCTACAGGAGGAAATTCAAAAACAGAAGCATACAATTGGCTTGTTAAATTGGGACACAGCATTTCAAAACCAGTTCCATCACTCTTTACCTTTAATATGCCCGGCAATGATATTACTAAATTAATGGGGGTTGCGGTGCCACACACAAAAGTAAGGGTAACAGGAACAAAACTAGAAACAGAAGGCCCCATAATGATTACACATTGGGGAATGAGCGGTCCGGCAATATTAAAAGCATCGGCATGGGGTGCAAGAATATTGAGTGATACGAATTACAAATTCACTGCGCTGATCAGCTGGTTGCCAATGCATACCGAAGAAAAAATAAAAATCGAATTCAACAACCAGCGGGAAGAAAATTCATCTAAAATGATTCTGAGCAATTGTCCGTTTGACTTACCCAAAAGATTATGGGAACACCTTGTTCAAAAAGCAAACATTTCTGATACGGTTCGTTGGGCGGATCTCCCTAAAAAGAATGCCAATTTATTATCCCATTTTTTGATGAACGATGAATACAAAGTAGATGGCAAAACGACTTTTAAAGAGGAATTTGTAACGTGTGGTGGAATCAGCCTCAAAGAAATTGATTTTGGAACCATGCAAAGTAAAATTGTACCAGCACTCTATTTTTCAGGAGAAATAATCGATGTAGACGGTGTTACCGGTGGATTTAACTTTCAAAATGCTTGGAGTACTTCATGGATAGCTGCAAAGAATATTATTTAAGATTATTTATATTAAATGTACATACATATAATGTAATTGTATTTATAATTTTAGTATCTTTGTATCGAAATACAGCATAAATGGAAATCAGTAAAGAAATAAAACAGACAAAATTTAAGAATGAGTATCAAAAGATGCTTATCAATATTTTGTTTACAAGTGGCTGGTTAAGTTCCAAGCACACCTGCAACTTAAAGCCATACGGTATTTCTACCCAGCAATTTAATATCTTACGAATACTCAGAGGTCAGCACCCTAAGCCTGCCACGGTTAATCTTTTGATCGACAGGATGCTGGATAAAAACTCAAATGCTTCCCGATTGGTTGAAAAACTTCGAATAAAAAAACTAGTCGAAAGAGCCGTTTGTCCGGAAGACAGAAGAGCAGTAAACGTAATTATTACTCAAAAAGGACTGGATCTATTAGAAGAACTAGATAAAAAAGACGGTTCAATTTTTAAAGAATTGAAAAACGTTTCAGAAAAAGAAGCCGCTACGATCAACGCACTTCTTGACAAACTTAGAGGGTAAAAAAAAATTCTAATTTATATGAATATATAATGTTATTTGCTGCTCAAAACATTTTGTATAAAATGCAAAACATCAACATATTGGAAACTATGAATAAAAATGACATTTTGTGTTAAGTTCACGTTTACGTTTCGCAAGAAATTTTATTTTTAACAGAAAATAATCGATTCCGAAGTTCGCAACCTCGCAGGCCTAGCGAAACCCGCAATATTCGAACTTGCCTTTCATAACAGTATAAACAATCAGCTTCCGAAACTGATCATAAATTAATACATTGAAAAACAAAAAATGAAAACAATATTTCACAAAGCATCAGAAAGAGGACATGCTAACCACGGTTGGTTGAACGCGAAACACTCCTTCAGTTTTGCCAGTTACCAAGATCCCCGCAAAGTACACTTCGGACTTTTAAGGGTTTTGAATGATGACATTGTTGCTCCCGGCATGGGATTCGGCATGCACCCGCATGATAACATGGAAATAGTGACTATTCCTCTATCTGGAACATTAGAACATAAAGACAGCATGGGAAATATCGGAGTGATCCGTCCGAATGAAATACAAGCAATGAGTGCCGGATCTGGATTAATGCACAGCGAATACAACCACTCAAAAACAGAGGAAATAAATTTATTGCAAATCTGGGTGTTTCCAAAAGAAAAGAACATTACTCCTCGGTATGATCAACGCGTTTTTTCTGAAGATGATAAAAATGGGATATTCAAAACGATTGTCGCTCCCATAAAAGCAGACGATGTAATGTGGATCAATCAGGATGCTTATTTTTCCTTAGGGAAATTCAAATCAGGAAGCAAAGTCATGTATAATATTAAACACTCCGGAAATGGTGTTTATATTTTCATGATTGATGGCGAAACAATGATTGAAGGAAATAAAACTGAAAAACGGGATGCAATTGGAATTTGGGAGACAGAACACGTTTCAATCGAAGTAAATGCTGATTCAGAAATTCTGGTGATCGAAGTTCCAATGAATTAATTTTTTTTATACCTGTAACTCTATTTACAAACGAACACCGATCAAGGACAAATTGATAATCTTCAATCGATTTTTCAATACTGTTTTTTTGTTCCTCCATTGGTTTATCTGAGTTGGAATCGATGATTTCCCAGAGTTGTTTGTATTTAAATTTTTCACACATTGGCCCCGCAAATTGATCCGCATAAGCATCAGTAAAAACGTACATCACATTGCCATTTGAAGCAAAAATTCATGATGTGTAAATTGCTTCAATTCCTCAGCAAAAAATGCACCAACAGGATGTTTATCTTCTTTTATTTCTATTAACTTAACTAAAGAACAAAACCTAGCATCAAAAAATTACAAATGATCGACTGAGGTTTTAGCGCAATAAAAAAACGTTCAGTAAAATAGTCAGAAATAAATGAGCTAACAAGCCAATAAGTCATCTTAAAACAAAGCAATCAGTCAATTCGTCCTATAAAATAGATTGTAAAAAAATGGAATAACATTTGAGCCTATGTAAGATGTAAAAAAATAGTTGCATTGAAAAAATCCTATTAGCATTTTAGCACTGATTATACAGTGAAAATAAATTAAGTGATGAATTGAAATCACATCAAATAAATAATAACAAAAACTATACATATGAATCTGAATAATTATACGATAAAATCACAGGAAGCTGTTCAGCAAGCAATACAAATCGCCACCACCAATGGTCAACAAGCCATAGAAACAGCTCATATTCTAAAAGGAATCTTGGAAGTAGATGAAAATGTTATTCCGTTTATTCTAAAAAAATTAAATGTGAATACAACTAACTTTTCAAAAGCCCTTGATAAAATAATAGAGAGTTTCCCTAAAGTTTCCGGTGGACAATCTTTTTTGTCAAATAACGCCAATCAGGCAGTCGCAAAAGCATCCGCCTACTTGAAAGAGTTTGGTGATGAATATGTGTCTATCGAACATTTACTATTGGCTCTGCTTGCAACGAAAGATGTTGTTTCACAATTAATGAAAGATAGTGGAGTAACAGAAAAAGATCTGAAAGCAGCAATCAGCGAATTGCGCAAAGGATCAAAAGTTACCAGCCAGACTGCCGAAGAAACCTATAATGCTTTAAATAAATTCGCAATCAATTTAAACAATCAGGCAAAAAAAGGGAAACTAGATCCGGTGATAGGCCGTGATGAAGAAATTAGAAGAGTTTTACAGATATTATCACGTCGAACAAAAAACAATCCGATATTGGTTGGTGAGCCCGGTGTAGGGAAAACAGCTATTGCTGAGGGCTTGGCTCATCGCATCATAAATGGTGATGTTCCTGAAAATTTGAAATCAAAACAAATCTTTTCACTGGACATGGGTTCTTTGATTGCCGGAGCTAAATTCAAAGGTGAGTTTGAAGAACGATTAAAATCAGTCATAAAAGAAGTTATCTCTGCGGAAGGAGAAATCATCTTATTCATTGATGAGATCCACACTCTTGTTGGTGCAGGTGGTGGAGAAGGCGCTATGGATGCTGCAAACATTCTAAAACCAGCTTTAGCGCGTGGTGAATTACGTGCCATCGGTGCAACGACATTAAATGAATTTCAAAAGTATTTTGAAAAAGATAAAGCACTTGAAAGACGTTTCCAAAAGGTAATGGTAGACGAGCCGAATGCCGAGGATGCCATTTCTATTCTGCGTGGTATAAAAGAAAAGTACGAAACTCATCACAAAGTTCGTATAAAAGATGAGGCGATCATTGCTGCTGTGGAGCTATCCCAACGCTATATTAATGATCGTTTCTTACCTGATAAAGCCATCGATCTGATGGATGAGGCAGCATCAAAATTACGAATGCAGATCAATTCAATGCCGATCGAGCTTGATGAAGTTGAACGCAAAATTCGCCAGCTTGAAATTGAACGTGAAGCGATCAAAAGAGAAAATGATC
>CAMCYR010000061.1 GCA_945885475.1 Chitinophaga pinensis | reverse complement strand
GATGTGTTCTTGACTTTGCTGAACAACTCAGTTGCGAGTTGCTGCATTGGATTGGGTTCTTTTTTCTCTTTCATGTTTGTATAGATTAAATTAATAAATTTTATTTAATCTAATACAATCTATCTTTACACAAAATTATTTACACCCTCGAATTATTAGATTTTTACGACAAAACTAAGAATTGATTTTTGGTAGGCTTTAATAATTCTAATTTCTGCTTAAATAAAAGCAAAAGCCCCGGTAATCAACCAGGGCTTTCACATTTTATAACGCTGTTCTGATAAAGTCTTACAAGGACTTCTTTACAAATTTTGTAAGGATCACAATCGTCTGATCATTAATCTTCCCTTCTATCTGCTCATGATTATCGTGTACCAATTTTATTTTTTTTACCACCGTTCCTTTTGATGCACTGAAACTTGTACCTTTCACATTCAACTGCTCTGTCAATACCACCGTATCTCCGCTTTCAAGAACATTGCCGAAAGCATCCGTATGCACATCCGGTACTTCAAATGCGCTCATCGCCCACTGAATTATATTTTCATCTATATCAACAGAATTGATAAGGTTATTCGCCCAATCTTCTGCTTTATGTTTCTGTAAAAGTCTGTAAGTCAAAGCTTGCACACTCGGCTGAGGATTCCAAATGCTTCCTTCTAAACAACGCCAGTGAAAACCCGAACCTGCCTTATCAATCGCTTCCAAACAAGTTGAACACAACGCCACTTGATTTTCTATTGAATCATCATTCTTAGGACTTACTGCATAAGCATGTATTGCAGGTTCCGCATTACATAACTCACATAGATCTGAATTTCTTTCTTTTAATTCTTTACTGATTAACATATAAATAGTATTACAATGTTTCTTTTAACCATTTATAAAACTCCCGCTGCCATACCATACCGTTTTGATCTTTAAGTACCCAATGATTTTCAGTTGGAAAGTAAAGCAATTTACTTTTAATACCTTGCAATTGCGCCGCTTGAAAAGCACCCAATCCTTGTTCAATTGGCACACGGAAATCTAATCCCCCTTGTATGATTAATATTGGCGTATCCCATTTTTTAACAAGGTTCGCAGGATTAAATTCAGCGTATGATTTTTGAGCCTTTGCATTATCCTTATCCCAATAGCTTCCTCCAAGATCCCAATTTACAAACCATAATTCTTCTGTTGTTCCATACATTGCTCTCCAATCAAAAATTCCATCATGTGCAATAAATGTTTTAAAACGTTTATTATGGATTCCTGCTAAATAATAAGCGGAGAAACCGCCGTAACTTGCGCCAATACAACCCAAACGTGTTTTGTCGCAGAAAGGTTCTTTGGCAAACTCATCAATAGCTGTTAAATAATCTTGCATGTTTTGTCCACCATAATCTGTACTAATCTGCTCGTTCCATTTCACGCCATGTCCAGGCATTCCTCTTCTGTTAGGAGCAACAACGATATAACCGTTTGCCGCCATCAATTGAAAATTCCATCTGTACGAATAAAATTGCGTCAATGCTGATTGTGGTCCACCTTGACAATATAATATCGTAGGGTATTTTTTAGCAGGATCAAAATTCGGAGGATAAATAATCCACTCTAGCATCTTCTGCCCATCAGTTGTTGTTACATAACGTTTCTCCACCTTACTCAAATTGATTCCTGCATATTTCTCATCATTTGCATGAGAAAGTTGTGTTAGCATACCGGAAGTCATATCAACAACAAATAGCTCAGCAGCATGATTCCAATCTGTTCTGGTAACCACCATTTTATTTCCTGATTGCCCAACCATCGACTGGATATCGAAGTCTCCTTTGGTAATCTGTCTAATTAATGGTACTTTTTTGTTTCCTCCTGGATCATTCACAGAGAACAACTGAACAGTTCCATCAACAGGTGCAAGAAAATAAATCATTTTACCATCGTTACTCCATCTGAAATCAGTCACAGTTCCATCCCACTCTTTTGTAATATTTATTTTTTCTGCTGCCTCATTAATAATAATATCATTTTTATCTGATTCATAACCATCTCTTCGCATGCTCAACCAGGCTAACTTACCAGAAGTTGAAAAAGCCGGATTAACATCATATCCCATCATGCCTTCCGATATATTCTTAGTTTGTTTTGTAGCAAGATCGAAGGAATAAATATCGGTATTCGTACTAATTGCATATGCCTTTCCATATTTCTTTTTTGTCACATAGATGACCTGTTTGCCATCCGGACTCCAGATAAAATCTTCATCACCTCCAGAAGGTTTCTGCGGACAATCATGTGGTTCGTTCAACATGATATCAATGCTATCAGAAGCTTTTGTTCCATTTACATTATTGATAAAAACATGACTGAATGCACCGTCTTCCCATGAATCCCAGTGACGGTAATTTAAATCATCATAAATCATTACATCTGATTTTGGAAGATCAGAATACACATCTTTTCCAAAGATTTTTACAACGGGAACATCCATTGCAGAAATACTCATTTTTCCATCGGGAGAAATACGATTGTTTGCAATAAGGTCATTCGCTTTTGCATCTTCAACTGCTGCACCACCTGCAACCGGTTGAATATAAACTTTTGTTGTTTTTTTATTATCAGCAATGTTGTAGGTACGAACACTATACACAACTGATTTGCCATCTTTTGTTAATCCAGAAGCATTCAGCTTACCCATTTGGATAAGCATTTCCGGACTTAAATTTTGCTGTGCAATCAATGAAGCAGTAAATAAAAAAAGCGAACCTGAGATGACTAATTTTTTCATACAGTTTAGAGAATTGTTTTATTATGTAAAAAGTATTTTTCTTAATTTGGATTGTAAATATACTATTTTTCTGCGGTAAAAAGAACCCTTTTTCAACCAGAACAAAATCAATGAAGATCAATTAGCAGGACCAAATTGAATGTTCATTCTTTAAGATAAATGAGTGTGGAAAATGACTATTCCAGGTTTAATTTCCCGATACGGCTTTTATTCCCAGAAAAGTAAACAGCTCTGCCATTCTTCGCTTTACGGCATGCATGATAGGATTCTTTACTGATCTGCTTCCAGTTCAATCCGTTATCAATAGAAATATCAATGCCTGAAAGTCCGCAGCTAATCCATGTATTTCCCGAGATATATTCGACACAACTTTTATAACCAGAAGGTGATTTTGCTGGAAAATTCCATGTTTTCCCGCCATTTAATGTGAACACACAATTAGGCATAGCCGGAAGATCTGTAAAATCACCCCCAACAACAATGAATGTAATTGAGTCTTTGACGGCAAAAGAATTTGCACCTGTAGAATTTTTACCTTGTAGAAGCGGCAATCTTATTTTATCGGATCTGATAATCAGATTGGAAACCGATCCACCCGAAACATATGCACATTGCTCTTTCGTAATCATCCGGATATTTGTTCCACTGCTTGCAAAACAAGCTTCCGCACTATCGGATTTTGCACAGAGCGCAGCATCCACAGCTTTCCAACTGTTACCGCCATCTGTAGTTTTTACAATAAAAAACCTTCCGTCTATCGGATCTCCTACAACATAACCTGTTTGAGGATCTGAAAATTCCATTGCATCCAAAAATATTCCTGACGTTTTATTCTCGTATACTTTTTTCCAGCTTTTTCCTCCGTTGGTTGTTTTTAGAATATATGCAGGTTCTGCAATTGACATTATGATAGCCGTATTTTTACTGAATGCTTCAATATCACGAAAATCAGCATTTTCATAACCTTTAACATGCATCCACTTCCATGTTTTTCCGCCATCCGTAGATTTCCCAACAGAACCTTTACTTCCACTTACCCACAAAACATTATCATCGACTACGCTCAATCCTCGTAAGGAAAGTTCTCCGTCTTTATTCAATTCTGTTAATGTTTGTGCAGTGATTCCACTGTAGAACATTAAAAATAAAATGCTGAATATAATTTGTCTGCACATGTTGCTGATTTTAACTCAAATGTAATTTTAAAATCACATTGAAAAAATATTTTTTTTAATGCGCTAAGGATTTTTCAGAATGACAATTTCTATAACACAAAAAGAGCAGCCTATTGGGCTACTCTTTTTGTGTTATTAATTCAGACTATCTGTTTATCGTCAGGTTTTCTGTTTTAGGTCCACTGCTATTTGTTGCTTTCACTGCAACTGTATTCGCACCGGGATTTACATTCGCACTGAAACTAATTGTATTGGTTTTTATTGTATATGTAAATGGAATAACTACTCCGTTTACTTTCACTTCAATATCGCTTTGAAAAGTAATACCTTTAACAACAGCTGTAACGGCTACAACAGGTGTACTTGCTGCATATGGATTTGACAATCCGAAAACGATTGTAGGCAAAGCACCAACAATACCAATTGTTGAACCACCTCCAAGTTTAGGATTTGACACTGAAGGAGTGTGAACATTTGGAGTACCCTTAGGTGCAGGTGAATTCAGTGTATCAGGATTTAAAGGTGTGATTGATTCTCTGTATTTAATAACAACCGATTTACTATCCGAACCCGAAGTGTTTGTCGCTGAAATAACAACGGTATTATTTCCAATGGTCAGATTCGCGTTAAACTTCACAAGCTTTGTAGCAGCATTATAGGTGAATGCCGTAACATTTAGGCCATTCACTTTTACAGTAATATTGCTGCTTGACAACACATTCAGTACTGTTGCTTCTACATTATACAAAGCAGTAGATGATCCTCCACCGAGTCCGCTTGGCTTTACGAATGTAACAACCGGAGCGGGCAATACAACCGGTGCAGTGTAAATAATTGTAGTTGATTTCGAATCACTGCCTGCTGCATTCACAGCAGAAATCGTAACACTATTTCCTCCAGAAATCAATGAAGCAGATAAGGTTAATTGCATCGTTGCAGCAGTATATGAAAATGGAATGTTCGCACCATTTATCGTTGCCGTAATCTGCGAAGAGGAATTAACATTTAAAACCGTTGCTTTTACAATGGCTGTATTTACAGTTGTATTTGAAGGGTTCACATTTGGCAAAACAATCGTTACAACCGGAGCAGGTATCGTTGCAATGGGCTCACTATAATTTAATGTTATCGATTTAGAATCGCTGCCCGAAACATTTGTTGCTGTAATCGTAACAACATTTGCTCCTACATTAAGATTTACATTCATTGAAAGCACCTTTGTGGAAATAGTATACGTAAATGCTGTCGTTGGAGAACCATTAACCGAAACCGCAATTTGTGAAGAGGAAGACACATTCAGAACAGTTGCAGTAGCAGTTGCACTATTACTTGCAGATGCATATGGATTTGCTGTTGGAGATGTTATTGTGACAACCGGAGCAGGAGTCGCTATAGGTTGTGAATAAATTATTGTTTGTGATTTCGAATCGCTGCCCGATGAATTGGTAGCAGAAACGGTTACTATATTTGCTCCAATAATTAAATTAGCATTCAACGACAATTGTTTTGCAATATCATTATATGAGAAAGCACTTGTTGGAATTCCATTTATTGTTACTGATAATTGTGAAGCATTTAATATATTTAAAATAGTCGCATTTACTAAAGCTGAATTAACAGAAGTTGTAAAAGGGTTTACTCCCGGTGTTGTAATAGTAACGATTGGTGCAGGAGTTGCTATCTGTTGAGAATATATTATAGTTTGTGATTTCGAATCAATCCCTGAAGCAGTTGAAGCTGTTATTGTAACGATGTTCGCACCTGCAATCAAATTACTTGTCAATGTCAACTGCTTAGTCGACAGGTTATAAGAAAAGGCAGCTGTTGCCATTCCATTCACAAGGACAGAGATCTGAGCCTGACTGGTCACATTCAATACGATCGCATTTACGGTTGCTACATTGCTTGATGTTGAATATGGATTTACGGTTGGAGATGTGATTGTAACAACTGGAGCCGGAACTACTGCAACCGGTTGATTGTAAATTAACGTTATCGATTTTGAATCTGCACCGGCAACATTCGTAGCTGAAATGGTAATTGCATTCGCACCTGCAATTAAATTGGAATTAAAATTTAATTGTCCGCTTGCAGCATTGAAACTCAATAAACTAGTTGGCAAAGGAGCACCGTTATTCGTTACAGAGATTTGTCCCACGGACGTTACATGCTGCACAATCGCGTTAGTAGGCAAAACTGAAACACTTGAAGTAAATGGATTTACAGCAGGATTAACAACTGTAATTACAGGTGGCGGTGTTACAGCAGCTACATTGTAAATTACTGTAATTGATTTAGAATCGCTTCCTGATGCGTTTGATGCGGAGATCACAAATGTATTCGCACCGGGATTCAGATTACTGCTCACATTTACTACTTTGGAGGATGGATTAAATACAAAACTGCCGGTTGCAACGCCATTTACGGTAACACCGATTTGGCTTTGTGAAGCAATATTCATAACGGATGCCAAAACCGTTATGCTATTCATATTAGTTGAGAAAGGATTCACTACTGGGCTTGTAATTGTCACAACAGGCGCAGGTGATGGAGGTGTAACAACAATCGGTGCTTCAAAAATAACCGTTGCATTGTCAGTAGCACTTCCATCCGCATTTGAAGCAGTGATCATGAATGTATTACTTCCTGTCAGTAACATCAATGGAAAAGCAAACTGTTTTGTTGTTGCATCATAGGTGAAATTAGTATTGCTCACACCATTATATACCAAACCAATGTCACTTTTGGAGGAAACATTTTTAACCGTCGCTCTTACAGTATAACTCTGTGAAGGAGAAGTGTAAGAGGAAACAGCAGGATTTGTAATCGCAACGGTTGGTTTGTTCGTTGCAGGAGTATAGGTATTCACATCAACGGTATTGTTGTTTGTTGAAGTCGTTGTAACTGGGCGAGTATTTCTGCCGAAACTGAATTTCAACCAAACAGAGGTATAATGATATTTATCTTTTGAAGTACTTAATGTATTGTCGTTCGCCCACTGCTGACCGTCCAATCCATCGTGTAAAGCCCATGTCATTTTATGTTCGAGTCCCATCGAAAAACCCGGACTGAATTGATATCCTAAACCAACACCTAATGAAGGCATAAATTTCCAACGTGCTGTTTCGCTTCCTTCAGCTGCTGTCTCATAACTTCCGTCATACAGACTGTTTAAAGAATTTGTAACAGTTGAACTGCTCGCTGTACCTGCTGAATCAACACTCAGGTAGTTATAACGTACACCATCTGCATTCAGCTGATCTGTTTTGGCCACTGCTTTTGTAATTCCAAATCCACCGAAAATATATGGATAAACTTTCGTTTTATTGCGCATTCTGTTCGCACCAATAACAAGTTCTAACGACAATTCGTTTATAGTAGTTTTATAATTCTGATATACATTTCCACTATTAGAAGTATAGTTCAACGTTGTGTAGTTAATTCCATTCAACACGTTATTGTTAAGGATACCCGATTTTTTAGAATCTTGTCCATATGCCACAGCATTTAAATAGCGAAAACGCCATCCCCAATCCAATGAACTCTTATCATTTTGCAGATACATTTGCCCCAATGTAAAGCCGCCGGCTCCACCAAGTTTTTTCATCTTTACATCACTTTGTAACCAAGAAGCACCTATATTAAATCCTAGTTCAACCGGATGTGTTGTTTGCGCGAGAATGTTGGTATTGATATTAATCAGGGCAAAAAGGACGAAAGAAGTAAGTATTTTTTTCATAATGATTTTATGTTTTTTAATGGCATTTGCATTTATTGTGCCGAATTTCTTTTCGCTAAAAAAGTCCCATAAAAGAGGGACTTTTTTAGCCAAATGGATTAAATGGATTATTTTTTCTTACTTAAGATCTTAAATTCTGTTCTCCTGTTTTTAGCATGTTCATCTTCTGAACACTCTACTCCATCTAGACACTTATTCAAGATCTGACTTTCGCCATAACCTTTTCCTGAGATACGGTCTTTGGCAATACCACCTTTCAAAATATAATCAACAGCAGCTTTTACTCTTTGTTCAGATAATTTTAAATTAAATTCCTGAGTAGAACGCGAATCCGTGTGAGAAGACATCTCAATTATCAGCAAAGGATCATTTCTCATGATATTGATTACTTTATCAAGTGTTTTCGACGCTTCCGGCAAAATCTTCGATTCACCGTAATTATAATATACATTTTCAACAATCGTCAAGCTGTCCTTTTTAGCCTGATCTTTTAATTGCAATACTTTTAACCAAGGATCGTCAACATATAAAACACCCATATTTGTATAGTCTGCCGGTAAAATGGTAAAACGGAATTTACCGTTAAGGCTTACAAACTCTTTTATAACTGCACCTTTAGTGTTCGTTAATAAGATCTTTTTTAACGATTTCAATTTGGTATCTCCATCATCCAAAGCGAATAGAATATTCTGATCGGCAGGTAAATTTGTAAATTGGAAACTACCATTTGCATCGGTTTTCGTCGTTTGCAAAACCTCTCCTTTTTCATTCACCAAATTCACTGTCGAATTTGCCAATGGTGTTTTATTTTCAGTAACCAAATTACCTTTTAGGTCGAAACGCAACTCTCTATCTTCAACCGTCATCAATTTCAAAGATGCTTTATCAGCAGCCAAAAAAGAGAACTTGAAATCTCCGGAAGTACCCGATTTTGTTGTTTGCATCTCTTTACCAGATTTATTTGTAATAATAATCTTTGTATTCGGAGCCAATTGCGTATCACTTTCATCTACTTTCACAAGGAAGTTCTGATCAGCAGGCAGGTCGGTAAATACAAAAGCACCAAAAGCATTAGTAGTTGCCGTTTGAACTATTTCTCCTTTATCATTCAACAAATTTACTTTCGAATTCGCCAAAGGTTTTGAAGGGTTTTCGCCATACAATAAATTCCCGGCAATACTTACATCATCTCCAGCACCCAGATCGGGAAGGGAATTGGGATCAGCTGGCAAATTCTGAAAAATAAATTTTCCTCCTTTGTCATTTATTACAGTCACACGAATGATCTTATCTTTTTCATCGGACAGATAATATTTTGTTTTATCCTTAAAACGCGGATCCGTTTCATCCAACTTCACCATGTATCGTTTATCAGGATCAAGTTTATCAAATTTAAAGAAGCCGGTATTATCGGTTGTTGTGATGTTAAGGACTTGACCATCTTCAGAAAGCAACATTACCTTCGCATCTTTTGCAGCATCATTAATATTTTTACTGAATAATATTTTACCGGAAACCGTTAAAAATTTATTTAAAGCGTCAAAGCTATAAATATCATCGGAGCCTTTCCCTCCGGATCTGTCACTTGAAAAATAACCTCGAATATCACCTTCTGCAAATACGATCCCGAAATCATCGGTAGGTGAATTTAAAGGAATACCTAAGTTTTTTACATCCGAGTATTTACCCTCTACTTTCGCTGCAGAAAAAACATCAAGACCTCCAAAACCGGAATGTCCATCTGAAGAAAAGTACAACATACCGTCTTTTCTGATATATGGAAATACTTCCGAACCAGAAGTATTTATCTGATCACCCAAGTTTTGAGGTTTTCCCCAGCCTTCTCCTTCTTTCATACAAACATAAATGTCAGTAGCACCAAATCCACCCGGCATATCAGAAACAAAAAACAACCATTGCCCGTCATTTGAAATACTCGGATGTGCAGCAGAGTAACCAGCTACATTATGTTGAAAAGGAATCGCTTTCCCCCAAGACTTCCCATTTAATTTTGAAATGTATAATTGAGGAAGGTTTATAAAACTTTTGTCTTTTTTATTCAACACATAATTCACACGGGTTATATACATTGTATTTTGCTCAGCATTGAAGCAAACCGGACCATCATGATAATTGGTGTTGATTTTTGATGAAAATGATTTTACTTTTTTTGAAAGTAGGACTTTCCCATCGGCTGAATTTGTTATCGATGAAGCGTAAACATTTAAATACGGCTCCTTATTCCAGGCATTCGTAGTAAAATTAATGATGTCCTTGGTGCGTTCGGAGACAAACACTAACTGATTTTTATATAAAACAGGTGAAAAATCAGCATGGACAGAATTTAAATTTTCAACTAAATTAACTTGAAATTGCTGCGTTCTAGAAATCCATAATTTGATATCCTCACACGACTTTACAGAAAGCTCTGCTTTTTTATCACCGGGAATAGAATTGACGTAAATTTTAAATTGTTCCTTTGCTTCATCAATCTTTCCATTATTCTTTAATACCATTCCAAAATAAAAATTATTAATAGGGGCAACACCAGGCTGCCTCATCAACTCAGCGTATGACAATTCTGAATCTTTATAGTGTTTTGTCAAACGGTAGCTGTTTGCAATCTTCTCTAAAGCCTCTTTGTTACCTTTTTTCTTAACAGCCTTTTTATACAGCTGAATTGCTTTTATATACTCATAATTATCATAATACTTATTTGCACGTTTTAATTGTGCAAAAGTTGTATTTACAAAAATCAATAATAAAAGTAGGGTTATCGTTTTTACTTTTTTCATAGACTATTTATGCAATGAATATCTTTTAAATTATAAATAACGCGGTGATAAAATTTTTGATTTAGAAATATTAAAATCATAACCCAGCATAATTTCATGACTGCCTCCACCCACTTTTCCGATCTTATTAAATCCATAATCATACGAATAACCCAACTTAAATTTATCCGTTATGTTAAACTGAGAATATAAAACAAAATTACTCGTATGTCTTACAGACAGACCAACCCAAACACGTTGCTTAAGCAAAAAACTAAGATTGAGATCAATTGAAGAAGGAGAACCTTTGGTAGCTTTAATCATACAAGATGGATTGAAAATTAAATTCTCTGAAAATGACCATGCTTTTCCAAAAGTAAAAAATAAGTGTGGCGATAATTTAGCATCGTCTCCGTTAAGATTAGAAATACTTGTTAATCGTCCGCTATATAAATGTGTTGCACTCAATCCTGCATATAAAGTATTATTATAATAATACAAGCCAGCATCGGCAGTAGGCACAATCGTTGATGTCTGATTGTTGGTATTATAAACATCGCCCTGATCTTTATAAGTAATTTCTGACCAATTGTAAGTATAATTAAAAACACCGGCACGAAGTCCAAAAGATAGTTTACCATTTTTAATTGGAATACGATATGCATAAGAACCTAGCACACCAATACTTTTCTTTGGTCCGATCTGGTCAGCTACCACCGAAAAACCCAATCCTACCTTCTTCTTTTTCATCGGGCCATGAACAGTTAACGTTTGCGTTTTAGGAGCTCCTTCAAGCCCTGTCCATTGACTTCTGATAAAAGCGGCAGCGCTGATCGCTTCTTTACTTCCGGCATAGGCAGGATTTATGGCCATCTGATTAAACATATACTGACTGTATTGAGGATCCTGCTGAGCAAGGGTCTGCAATACACTCATTAGGCAACATGTGAAGATTAAAAGTTTTTTCATCTGGATTATATATTTCAAATTTTTTCCTTTTCTGAACGAATTAATGGGTCAGTTCAATCCAACCCTTGTACACTTTATTATTTGCATCTATTACATAAAAATAAGTCGCATCAGGTAATTCGCTTCCAGCATTATTTTTGCCTTTCCATACTTTATTTTCAGAAACATTATCATAACCTGAAGCAGTCCAAACAATAGTGCCCCATCTGTTAAAAATGGTCACGGTATTATCTTTTATTAACTCTAATCCTTCTACAATCCATGAATCATTATTTAAATCTCCATTGGGAGTAATTCCATTATAAAAGACCAATTCATCAGCACAATCAATTTGAGTTTCACCAATTACAACAGAATCATTCACTGTAAAATTACCATCATCAACTTGAAAATAATATACTCCGGGAGCAAGATTGGCAACATTTGCACTGCTATCGTTCAAGGGTGGCAACCAATAATAAGTAACCGGTCCGGTTGCAGAAAAAATATTTAAAGAAGCACTACCATTGTTTGCACCAATGCAAGAAGTATTTGAAAAAATCACATTGGCATCTAAGGAGCTATTTGCCGTATTGGGTTGATGAAAGCCTTGTGTTAAGACCTTTACATTCAGAGGTGTTGTTCCCGGTTCAAAAGTCGAAACCATTACTTCTCCAACAGTATAATCGAGTGTTCCCCATGTAAAAGCGGCACCACTTGTTGCACCACCCGAACTCATGACTTCCCGCATAGGCGGATTATTCTGTACTTGTGCATTTGTTGTTAAATGCATTACAAGCATGAACAAATAAAATAGTGCTATATGTTTTCTATTTATCATGGAGATAAATTATTGATTAATTTCTATATGATTAATTATTACTTCTTCCTATTTCAAGCCACTGAGTTCCATTCCAAATTAATGTTAAAGTATCTCCAGGACCCATAATAAAATTAACATTTCCATTTAATCTTAAATTTCCTCCAACTTGCATGGTGATTGTTAATCCTGCATTTGAGTTTTCTAAAATACAAGTTTGTCCCATTGCAACACCAGCTCCTAAAGATCCAGATATGGTAGCGGCTCCTGAAGAAGCAATTCTAATATATCCTTCATCTCCAATGTTTAAAAAACCAGCAGTAGTATAACTACGAGTTGTAGCAGTATGAGTTACGGCTCCATTAACCACGAGACTTGTTAATGGAGTATTCACACCTATACCAATATTACCAGTAGGAGAAATCGTTAAACGGTATGCTCCTCCGGTTGCATCCCAAATTCCAAAATAACCTGCGCCCAAAGTACCTGAAGTTCCTGTACTTCCAATAATATCAAATATTCTGGAGCCTGCATTAAATCTGATAGTTGCACCAACGGAAGAATTGTCTCCTTCAATAATTACAGAATTAGTACCCCAGTTTGCACCTTTCACATGCAAAACTCCAGTGGGAGTGAATAAGGTGGGTCCGATTGCTACTTTATTTTGTACATATACATTTCCTTGATTAAAATAACCTGCCCAATTTGTACCAGTTGAACCAGAAGCATCACCAAAAACACCAATTGCTTGTCCTGATCCTGTAACATTGGCAAGACCTTCTAAGCCTCTGGCTTCACCTGTTGTACTTGTATTTGTTGCTTTAGCTTCAACGCCAACAACTGTGGTTCCAGCAGAAGAAGCGGTTGCTTGAGTATAAATACCATAATTATTTGCGGTTCCTGAAGCAGATGAATTTGCATATATAGCCGTATTTAAACCTGGAGTATTTGCTGATGTTTGGTATTCAAAATAAGACATTTGCCCAGCAGCTGCTGTATTCTGATACACATGTAATTTTCCAGGTCCTGTTGGGGCAGAAATACCCATACCAATTGTTGTTCCGTTATCAAATAGCAAAGAAGTAGAAGTAAGACCTGAGCCTCCAGCATTCCATTTGGGGATATAATTTGCAGTTCCGGTGCTTGTTAATGGTGAACCGGCTATCGTATATAAAGCACCAGCAGCTGTTGCTTGCACTGTTCCACCACCAGCAACTCCTAATGTTGCAACTGTAATAATTCCAGAATTATCAATCACCATTCTGTTTGGTGTATTATTCGTCCAAAAATTCATTGAGTTATTAGTACTATTGTAATCCACTGCACCAAAAAATGTATTGGTAGGATTTCCGAAGTAAAGCCTAGAAGTTCCTGTAGTTGAAGACATTAAGCTTAATGCTACACTTCCTGTAATATTTGATATCTGCAATCTTTCAGCTGGAGTTGTTGTTCCTATTCCAACATTTACTGATGCAGTTGCTCCATTAACTGTATTAATAGATCCCAGAATTAAAGTATTACTTTGTGTCGCATAAGCACGTGCACCAATAGCAGATGCATTAGTTAAAGCAGTACCACTAATAACATCAGCCCCGTGACCAAGAGCGGTGTTGTTGCTTCCTGTAGTATTGGAATAAAGCGCTTTATTTCCGCTTGCGGTGTTGTTAAATCCTGTAGTGTTTGCAAAAAGCGCATTCGTTCCGCTTGCGGTGTTCTCGTATCCTGTGGTGTTGGAACGAAGCGCACCATCTCCGTTGGCGGTGTTGGCGTATCCTGTGGTGTTGGAATAAAGCGCATCATTTCCAGATGCTGTGTTTCTGCCTCCTGATGTGTTGGACAAAAGCGCCATATATCCGCTGGCGGTGTTGGCGCTTCCTGTGGTGTTGGAATTAAGCGCCATATATCCGCTGGCGGTGTTGTTGAATCCTGTGGTGTTGAAATAAAGCGCAGCATCTCCGTTGGCGGTGTTGGAGTTTCCTGTGGTGTTGGAACGAAGCGCATCCACTCCACTGGCGGTGTTGTAGTTTCCTGTGGTGTTGGAATAAAGCGCATCATTTCCAGATGCTGTGTTTCTGCCTCCTGATGTGTTGGACAAAAGCGCCATATATCCGCTGGCGGTGTTGGAGTTTCCTGTGGTGTTGGAATTAAGCGCCATATATCCGCTGGCGGTGTTGTTGAATCCTGTGGTGTTGGAACGAAGCGCATTGTTTCCGCTGGCGGTGTTGTGGTATCCTGTGGTGTTGGACAAAAGCGCCTGATATCCGCTGGCGGTGTTGTTGAATCCTGTGGTGTTGGCAAAAAGTGAACGCTGTCCGATGCCTGTATTAAAATTGTTTCCTGAATTGGAATTGCCTGATTCGTAGCCATAGAAGGTGTTTCCTGCTGTTTCCAGATCTATTCTTCCTGCTTTGTTGTTACTCACTTTTATGTTAAAAGGAATGTTATCGGTGGTACCTATAAAGTTTGTGCCATCAACAGTAGCTGCATTACCTATGCGCGACCACGCATCTGAAGAACCAGCAGCGCCGGTTGCGCCAGTTAAACCGGTTGCTCCTGTAGCACCCACTGCTCCATTTGATCCTGTAGCGCCAACTGCTCCATTCGTTCCCGTTGCACCGGTAGCTCCTACTGCACCAGCAGTTCCCGTTGCACCAGCAGTTCCTGCAGTTCCCGTTGCGCCCGTTAATCCTGTTGCTCCGTTAGCACCGGTTGTTCCTGCAGTTCCCGTTGCACCTGTTAATCCTGTTGCGCCAGTTGCCCCAACAGAACCAGCTGCACCAGCCGTTCCAGCAGTTCCAGTTGCACCCGTTAATCCTGTTGCTCCAGTTGCACCAACAGCACCAGCAGATCCAGCAGATCCTGCAGTTCCAGCAGCTCCAGTTGCACCCGTTAATCCAGTTGCACCGTTAGCACCGGTTGCACCTACTGCACCAGCAGTTCCAGCCGTTCCAGTAGTTCCAGCAGATCCAGTTGCACCCGTTAATCCTGTTGCACCAGTTGCGCCCGTTAATCCTGTTGCTCCAGTTGCACCATTAGCACCATTAGCACCGGTTGCACCGGTTAAACCAATAGGTCCATCAAGTCCGGTTGCGCCCGTTAATCCTGTAACACCAGTTGCTCCTGTTGCTCCAGTTGCTCCTGTTGCTCCTGCAGATCCTGCAGTACCCGTTGCACCCGTTAAACCAATAGCACCATCAACACCAGTTGCGCCAGTAGCTCCGGTTAA
>CAMCYR010000060.1 GCA_945885475.1 Chitinophaga pinensis | reverse complement strand
CAGTAAAATAAAAAAGATGAAAACAAGTTCGACCTCTGAACATTCAGCAACTAATAATTCGCAGAATACCGACGTCATTTCTGCAGCAGGTTCACTAGGACTGCTTGCGCTAGGTGCTGTTGGAATAAAGGCGTGGAGAAAAAAACGTGCTGAAGAAAATGAAAAATCGAAAGACCAAACCCAAAAGGAAAATGGATAAGCGATTAGCAAAAAAAGTTCTGATAATTGGCTGGGATGCTGCTGACTGGAAAATAATCAATCCTTTGCTAGATGCCGGATTAATGCCATCGTTAGAAGCACTCATCAACAAAGGAGTGATGGGCGACCTTGCAACATTGGATCCCGTTTTGTCACCAATCCTTTGGACATCAATAGCGACAGGCAAAACAGGGGACAAACACGGGATCCTAAATTTTGTAGAGCCGGTACCTGATCAAATAGAATTAAGGCCTGTAACGTCAACAAGCAGAAAATGTAAAGCACTTTGGAATATTTTATCTCAAAATAATTTAAAATCTAATATTATTGGATGGTGGCCAAGTAACCCCGCTGAACCGATAAACGGCGCAATGGTATCTAATTTTTTTCAAAAAATAACAAGTGAAAAAATAGAAGATTGGAAACTACCTGATGGAACAATCTATCCGGAACGACTCGCAAGTACACTAGCAGAATATAGAGTACATCCATCAGAACTGAGCGCTGAACATATATTACCATTCGTTCCTAAAGCACATTTAGTTGATCAGGAAAAAGATCAGAAGCTTTCAGTCATCGGCAAAAACATTTCGGAATGCTCCTCCACTCATGGAGCTGCAACGTGGCTAATGGAAAACGAACCATGGGATCTGACCGCTGTATATTTTGACACCATCGATCATTTGAGTCATGGGTTTATGAAATATCATCCTCCACAACTGCCCGGCATCAGCGATGAAAAATTTGACATTTATAAAGATGTAGTCAACGGCATTTATCGTTTTCACGATATGATGCTGGAACGATACATCAAACTTGCCGGAGAAGATGCAACTATTATCATATTATCAGATCATGGCTTCCACTCCGATCACCTTCGTCCGAAAAGACTACCAACAGAGCCGATGGCACCGGCTTTAGAACATCGCCAATTTGGAATGTTTTGCATTTCTGGACCAAACATCAATAAAGATGAACGCATCTACGGAGCAACATTGTTAGATATTACTCCTACTGTTTTAACCTTATTCGGATTGCCGGTTGGAAAGGACATGGATGGGAAAGTGCTAACACAGATCTTTGACAAGAGCACGACTCCCACTTTTATTGATAGTTGGGAAAATGTAGACGGAAATTCAGGAAACCATCCAAAAGAATTACAGCAAGATCCTATGGCTGCGGCCGAAGCAATGAAACAACTGATTGACTTAGGATACATTGAAGCCCCTTCAGAAGATAAAGCTAAAAATGTAGAAAAGGTGCTGAACGAGACAAACTTTAATTTAGCTCGGATCTACTTGTATAAAGAACAAGCGATTTTGGCGGAACCTATTTTAGAATCCTTGTATGAAAAGAAACCAGACATTGCAAGGTATGCTCTGAAATATGTTGAGTGTTTGCAGAAGTTGAGAAAATTTAACGTTTGCACTTCTGTCATTGAACAAATTAAAAAACTCGACAAAAAAGAATTACCTCATTTAGACTATCTGGAAGGCATTTTACTTGTATCACAAAACCGACCAAGAAAAGCGTTAACCTTATTTAAAAAAGCGATGGAAGCCATCGCTCACATGCCCGACATACATTTGAAAGTCGGAGAAGCATTCATCAAATTAAAAGAATGGGATGAAGCAAAAAACGCTTTTGAAAAAGCATTGCAAATCGACCCGGATAATGCCGGAGCTCACATGGGACTAGGCATAGCACTGCTGCGAAAAAATGAAACAGAAGAAGCATTGGATCACCTTCTCAGTTCCGTTTCGCTGATTTTCAACAATCCCATGGCGCATTACTTTTTAGGTGAGGCATTTTTCCGCTTAGAAATGTTTGAAAGAGCGGCTGAAGCTTTTAATGTTGTTATATCCTACCAGCCTGGGAATAGCAAGGCACATGCTTATCTGGTAAAAATTTTTACCAACAACATTTTAAATATAGAAGCCGCAAAAAAACATAGTGACTTTATCATAAACAATATAAAAGGTACAATTACAATTGTATCCGGCCTTCCGAGATCAGGAACATCTATGATGATGCAAATGCTATCGGCTGGCGGATTAGATATCTTAACAGATAATTTGAGATTGCAGGATGAAAATAATCCTAAAGGGTATTGGGAATATCAAAAAGTAAAAAGTTTAGCTACGGATAACTCTTGGATACACGAAGGTCAGAACAAAGTAATTAAAGTGATCGTCCAACTTTTACAATATCTACCTACAAACTATCAATACAAGGTTATTTTCATGGAGCGCGAGATGGAAGAAGTGATCCAATCACAACAAATTATGTTGGGAAAAAAAGCGGATGTGGAAAAAAAGATTTACCCTGCAGCACTTGCTGAAACATTTAAAAAACAACTCGAAAAAACGCAATCATGGATAAATACAAATCCGCAATTTAATGTAATGTACGTTTCTTATGCAGAAACCATCAACAATCCTTCAGAAATGGCAGAAAATATATCCCTGTTTCTTGAGTCGGATATAAATATAAAGGCAATGGCTGCGGTAATCGATTCAACGCTATATAGAAATCGAAAACAATCAGATTAATTTTTAAAATTACCGATTTTTGTTTAATATTGCTTTGAAAAGCTAAGCTTTTTTAAATAAATAGAACAATCTACTTAAAAATAGTAATGAATGCCTACTTCTACTCTTAATAAAAAAATCAAGTCTTACTCTGCGCTAGCTGGTTCTATCGCTTTAATGAGTTCACAAGCTGATGCTCAGGTTATCTATACGGACATTAACCCCGATTCCACTGCCACAATCTCAGGTACATCCTTTAATCTTGATCTTGATAATGGTGGCGTGGTAGATTTCACATTCAACCTGACAATCGGAACAGGGTCATCAACGTCACAAGGAGTTGGCGTTTCAGCTGCCGGTACAAATGCAGTAGCAGGAAGCGTCATTGGATCATATACCTATCCATTGGCACTGAACAACGGAGATACCATTAAATCAACACTACAATTTAACGTAGGGTCTAGTCAGTCGATGGCTAGTTATTTCGGAAGTAGCTATTCTTATGGAAATTGGCTTGGAGTTGCCGACAAATATATTGGCTTACAATTTTATATCGGGACACAATTGCATTATGGATGGGCAAGATTAGACGTTGCAGCTACTGCAAATCAATTTACAATAAAGGATTATGCATATAATGCAACTCCGAACGAATACATTATTGCGGGAGAAATGGGAGTCGGGATTAATGAAAATGAGCTAATGGCTGCTACTTCCATCTATAGCGCGGAAAAAAATGTGATCATTTCATTTTTAAAAGACCAACCAATTAATGCAGTTGTAAAAATCAGCAATGCATTAGGACAAGAGATATACAATGGATCTTTAATTGAAAAAGAAACCTCAATCAATCTTTCCAAAGAAAAAACGGGAATCTATTTTGTTACCATAACAAATAAAAATAGTGTTTATACGAAAAAAGTATACCTCCGTTAATAATTTAACAAATTTGTAGAAGAGCCATTCGAAAAACGAGTGGCTTTTTTATTTACTTTTGTACCATGAACGAATTCAGAGAAGCTTTATTAATTGCAACTACAACACCTATTTATGCAATTGTAATAGTTGCAGAAATACTTTTCAGCTATTTCCATCACAAAAATTACTATTCTGTTAAAGGGACATTTTCAAATATTTACCTGACGTCTCTGAATCTTAGCTTAGACATTTTGGTGAGGGGCATTTGTTTATTTGTTCTGAATTATTTTTACCAATTTAAATTTATTGAATTTAACAACCAATATGCCTATTGGGGAATCCTCCTGATTACCCAAGATTTTATGTTTTATTGGCTACACCGTATCGACCACTATTGCAGAATGTTTTGGGCGGTTCATGTAACGCATCATTCATCGGAAGAATATAATCTGACCGTAGGTTTCCGTTCTTCTGTATTTCAACCGCTCTATCGATTCATCTATTTTATTCCACTTACACTTTTAGGATTTAAAGGAATAGACATTATGTTTATTTATTCCGCGACACAAATTTATGGCATTCTCATTCACACTCAAACTGTCGGAAAATTAGGCTTTGTAGAACATTTTTTATCAACACCCTCACACCATCGCGTGCATCATGCTAGCAATGTAAAATACCTCGACAAAAACATGGGAATGGTTTTGATTATCTGGGACAAGTTATTTGGAACATTTATATCCGAAGATGAAGATGAAAAAGTTGTTTATGGATTAACTGAAAACATAAAAACATTCCATCCCCTCAAAATGGTCTTTCATGAATGGATAAATATAGCAGCAGACCTAAAAAAAACTGCATCACTAAAAGCGAAATTCATGTATGTATTTGGCCCTCCGGGATGGAGCCATGACGGAAGTAAAAAAACAGCCCGTCAGTTAAGGGACGAATTACTGAACAAAAAAACGACCACCTAAAATTCAATTGAAAAATATTCCTTTCATATTAAAATTTGTAAAAAGCAGAAAAGGGATACTTTCAATTATTCTTATAGTGCTTATCGTATGGTATTATTTTTCTTTACCTACTCCACTCTTTACAAGCAAGACAAGTACTGTCTTAGAAGACAAGCAACAAAAATTACTAGCCGCAAAAATTGCCGATGATGGTCAGTGGCGTTTTCCATTAACACAAGAAGTGCCCCAAAAATTTATCGACTGCATCATTCAGTTTGAAGATCGCGGTTATTATTCTCATTGGGGAATTAGCCCATCAGCAATAGCGAGAGCAAGTATACAAAACATAAAAGCAAAGCGAACCATTAGCGGCGGAAGCACCATAACGATGCAGGTAATACGTATGGCACGAAAAGGTAAGGGAAGAACCTTTATAGAAAAAATCATTGAACTGGTTTTGGCTACACGCCTGGAATTTGGAGCTTCAAAAAAAGAGATTCTTTCACTATACGCTTCGAATGCGCCTTTCGGAGGCAACGTAGTTGGCATTGATGCTGCATCCTGGAGATACTTCGGAAGAGAATCCGCAACACTGTCATGGGCGGAAGCGGCAACATTGGCGGTTTTACCGAATGCACCAAGTTTAATTTATCCCGGTAAAAATCAGGAAAGATTATTAAAAAAAAGGAACCGTTTATTAGATCAACTTGTTAGTGCAAAAAAAATTGACAAAGAAACTTGTGAATTAAGTAAGCAGGAACCACTACCCGGAAAACCTCATGCTATTCCACAAATTGCATCTCATCTGCTGCATAGGGCCGCAAAAGAAAAATATTCGGGTCAAAGAATTATTTCCACCCTTGATGGACATCTTCAGGAAAGAGTAAATACAATCATTGAAAATCACCATAAAATTTTAAAAGGGAATGAAATTCACAATGCCTGCGCAGTAGTTCTCGATGTAAATTCAGGAGAAGTGTTAGCATATGTTGGCAATACAAATAATGAGGGAAAACCTGAATACGAAAGTGATGTAGATGTCATAACAGCCCCGCGAAGTACGGGAAGTATTTTAAAGCCATTTTTATTTGCAAACATGCTCAGCGACGGAGAATTACTTGCGTCAATGCTTGTCCCTGATATTCCAACACAAATTGCGGGATATGCTCCCCAGAATTACAATCAGACATTCGATGGTGCAGTCCCTGCAAAACGAGCATTAGCGAGAAGCTTGAACATTCCTGCTGTTCGTATGCTCCAAGCTTACGGAATAGAAAAATTCTGTTACAAGCTAAAAAAGACAGGAATGACCACACTAACCTTTTCACCGGATCATTATGGTCTATCAGTTATTTTGGGTGGTGCTGAAGGCAAATTATGGGACATTACAGGAATGTATGCCAGTATGGCTAGAACACTCAATCACTACACTTCCTATAACGGCAAATACGACAAAAATGATTTTCATCCGCCCTACTATACTGCTCAGCAAAAAAAGGATCCTGAATTAGAAAACGAATCGTTTATTGATGCTGCATCCGTCTATCTTACATTTGAAGCAATGGTTGAAGTCGCTCGTCCAGATGAGGATGCAGGCTGGAAAAAATACACATCCGCATCGAAGGTTGCATGGAAAACAGGTACAAGCTTTGGATACAGAGATGGCTGGGCAATTGGAATAACGCCTAATTATGTTGTCGGAGTTTGGGTTGGAAATGCGGATGGAGAAGGACGGCCAGGATTGGTTGGAATTGAAACTGCGGCACCAATTCTATTCGATATCTTCAGTGTACTTAAGCCTGGAAAATGGTTTACACCTCCCTATGATGAAATGGAAAAAGTTGAGATTTGTAAACAAAGCGGTTACAGAGCAAGTGATATTTGTGAACCAAATGACAGTGTTTGGATACAAAAAAGCGGCTTAAGAACCGAGTCGTGCAAATATCATCGCTTGATTCATTTAGATGCCAATGAAACATACCGAGTAAATAGTAATTGTGAAGATGTAACTAAAATGAAACACGTGAGTTGGTTTGTCCTCCCACCTGCAATGGAATGGTATTATAAATCAAAAAATGCAACCTATAAAGAATTACCTCCTTTACGAGCAGATTGCGAAACGGAGGGCTTGCGCGGAATGGAAATTATTTACCCTAAACAATTCAGTAAAATTTATGTTCCCGTTGAAATTGACGGGACTATGGGTAAAACAATTTTTCAAGTTGCTCATCGCAATGCAAATACGAGTATATACTGGCACATCGATGGCGTATTTATAGGCACCACTCAAAACATCCATCAAATGGGATTAACGCCAGACGAGGGAATTCATACACTTACACTGGTGGATGAAGAAGGCGAATCAATTATTCAAAAATTTGAGATCGTCAGCAAAAAAAAATAAATTAAAACCTCTTTTTCAATACTTTTCTAAAATCAAAAACGATGTCCGCAATAAAAACGCAAACATCCATTTTTATAGTTCAAGGATGATTTATCATTTTGATTTACAAAGAAGTTTGTAATCGTCCAGGAAATCCCGATAAAATAGCTGAGTTTATTATAACCAATGGAGAAGCGACTTTGTAGAGCTAAACCTATTGTAGTCTTTGAGTGCAAATTCTGATTAAGTGAATTGGTAGCATACTAATGCTGAGCAGCTAGTCCGGGTAAAGAATACAAATTGACAAACCAATTTCTTGCAGAAAAAATATACACGTACTATCCGCATACTTCTCTCTGAACCTTTTTTTTCGATTCGTGAGAATCTCTGATTTTATAAAATATAAGAATACAATGCAATGCGCTGTCACCTTAGAAATGAGGGCTCGGTGCCTGTCGCCAATTTATATTTTATTTATCTGTTTGCGAAAAGCAGAAAAAAACAAAAAAAGGCAGAATGAGTAAAACTGATTTTTTCATTTTTGTGACTCGCGAGAAACGAAATTTGATTGCATTCCTATTTGAAACAAGATTTAATATAAGCAAGACACAAATCGATTGTTGCTTCAATTCCTTTTTTATGAGTTCGTTCAACGCCATGAGAAGCAGCAACACCAGGACCAATCAATGCAACACGAAAATCTTTCCCTGCACGCAAAGCAGCGGAACCATCTGAGCCATAATAAGGATATACATCTAATTTATAGGGGATTTTATTTTTAATGGAAAGGTCAACTAATTTTTTTCTGAAATTATAATCATACGGCCCCGATGAGTCTTTCACACAGATAGAACAAGATACTTCATTACCCTCACAGGCATCTCCCAACACCCCCATATCAATAACCAACAGCTCTCTAATGGTGTCAGCATATCCGACAGTTCCACCATGACCAACTTCCTCGTAATTAGAAAAAAACAATTCAACAGGAACTTCCTTTTTCTTTTCTTTTAATCGTCTTGCAATTTCAAACAAAGCATAACATCCCGCTTTATTATCCATAAAACGTGATTTAATAAATCCACTTTTATATTCACGATAACGTGGCTCAAAACAAATCATATCACCAGTATGTATACCTAACTTCTCAACGTCTTTTTTCGAATATACTTCTTCATCCAAACGGATATGCATGGTATCAAAGTTTCGCTTTTCATCTTCACGCCTGTTGTTTGCATGAGACGAAGGATTATTCAACAATAATGTTCCGGTAAATATTTTACCACTCATCGTAATCACTCTCACGTATTCACCTTCAGCACTTACTAATTGTAATCCACCCAAAGTTGAAAAAGAAAGTGTACCATTATTTTTAGTTCCCGAAACGATTGCGCCAAGCGTGTCGACATGGGCTGCAATGGCCAAGGTTGGATTTTTCCCAAGAGCACACTTCACCGCACCCTTGTTCGTATATTCAGGCTTATAGCCATAACTTTTAAGAACATCAAAAATATATTTACATGCATTTTCTGTATATCCTGTTGGAGAATCAATCTCTACTAGTTGTTGAAGCGTATTATACATAAATTAGGATTTGGATTATTGATAAGTAAATATAAAAAAAAACGTCCAGAGATATACTCTGGACGCTCTTAAAAAAATAAAAAAACTATTTAGATTTTACGATTTTTTTTGTCTCAACAATAACACCCTGTTTGAAAGTACGAATAAAATATACTCCAGCAGTTAAATCACTAAGTTCGATTTCAACTTTATTTTCTAAAGAAGACAATTCAAATATTTTTACTTTTTCACCAATAATATTAAATAATTCAACAGACTCAATTCCGTTGTATTTAAGCATTAATTTATCCTTAAAAGGATTTGGATAAACAGTAGTAAGCAAATCAACCGTTGGAGAAGCTACGCTCAAACCTCCTGAAACGATAAGTGTTCCGTTCATACCGCCATGAAAAGTACAAGTATAAAGGTAAGTACCTGCCAACGTAACTGTATAATTGTACATTTGACCAAGTGTAGACATTGTACCTGAGCTCATTGCTGCAGCTCCACCTGGGATGGATGTACTTGTTACATTGTGAGTTCCTGCTCCCAATACAAACTGAACAACATCACCTACATTACAAGTAAGTAAAGGAGGAGTAAATTCGTTTGCAGGGCTTAAAGAGGCATTCACACCGACTAAAACATTAACTGTCGCAGCTGTCGAATTCAAACTGAACAATGTGAAAGCAGTGACAAAAATTAAAGAGTAAATTTTTTTCATATGATATGATTTATAAGGTTTATATAAACTCAAATATACAATAATTTTTCAAATCTGAAAATTTCAACCGATCACTTCTTCCAAAACAGCCAACGATTTAATTTCTCCAAACGAATGAATATGTAACTGAAAAAATAAAACGAATGAATGTAAAAGTATTTTACGTTGAGCAGAATCTATTTTCACATTGTGCATCTCCTCAAAATTTGTATTGAGCAATTGAGAGAAAAACCCGACCGTTGACGCTTTTAAATAATTATTATGACTTGGAATATGCGAAACAAATCGCCCCTCAATTAGCTCAAAATAGGACGTATTTTCTGAAAAAGCACCTTGAGGATAAAATCCTAAAAAACGACTCAATTGAAGTAAAAAACAAAGATGAAAATTCGTGCAACTTTCAGTTTTCAGGTCTAAGATTAATAATGAATTTTTTATAAATAAAAAAAGATCCTCATCAGGATGCTCTTCTTTTAAAGCGCGAAACAACATTTCATTTAAGAAAATGACGATCGAACTTTTTACTATATTATAGGGAATATCGGCATAAGGATGCAAACTATTCATCTCTGATATGCGCTGCAAACCAGGCTTGTCGTAATTAGAAACAACCAGATCAACCAATGCAAGGGGCTGAAAGAGTGATGCCTTCGTTTTTGATTTTTTACCACGGACTCCGCTGATCATATACGATTGCAGTCCGAATTTTTCGGTATAAACTTTTGCTATTAAACTGGCATCTGAATAATTGATTGTATGGAGTATAATTCCACTCGTTTTATGAAGCATATGATCCTTAATACAATCAGAGAATGTTAATTAATTAACAAGATTTTGGTGACCATTTTTTTTGCTCCATCTTCACTGGTACAAAACACCATGTAAACACCAGAGCTTACACGCTCATCCTTGAAATTTTTACCATACCACAGCGCTTGTCCACCTTCTGATTTCGTTTCATACACAAGTGTTCCGCTGATGTCGGTAATTTTCAGTGTTGTATTATTCATCAATCCTTTAATCGCAATCGGACCTTCATAATCAGGTTTTACAGGGTTAGGAAAGGCATATACATCGGTAAAATCTTCGAAAGATTCGGTGGAGGTACCTCGGTAAGAGATAATTCCTTTGCTTGTTCCAAAATAAACCTCACCTGTTTTATGATTAATGGCAATGCTCTTTACATTATTACTAAAAAGCGGACTATTGGATTCATCAAAGTGCTCGAGCTGAGTTGTACCATCTGCAGACATAAGAAACACACCGGATTGGGCAGTAGCAATCCACTTACGATTGGCATCATCAATTGCAATTGCTAAAACACTTTCTGTTTCAAGCAATATCTGAACATTCCCGTCCTGCTCAATCAAGATTTGCTGTGCATCAAAAGTACTTCCGGTAAAAACATTCTCTGGTGAATAAAACACCGCTATTCCTTTATCAGTACCTACCCATATTTCACCATCTAGATCTTTCGAAAGACAAAAAACAGCATTACTAGGCAAACCGCCATTTCCGGATGATGTTGTCAGTTTTTTTGAATTTGAAACACTAGGAGTACCTGCGCCTTTATAAACAAGTAATCCTCCTCCACCGGTTGTCAATACCGCCCACTTCTGATCAGAGTCATCTATTAAAATTTGTTCAAGATTTACAGTACCAATAATAGATGAGAAATTTAGTGATCCCCAAACACCTGCTTCCGTTTTATAAGAAATAGAATTCGTAACACCGGAATTCGTGACCCACAAATTATTTGCTTTATCCATCGCTAAACCGTATGTCCACACTGGATTATAACCACCCGCTAGGTTCAATCCTGACAATGAACTATTTACAGAATTATGTATTTTAACAGGATAACCATTGTATAATTCCAATACTCCTTGTCCCCACGTTGAAGCGAACGCTCTTTTAGAATTCACAGGATCAATTAATACATTCATAATATCATAAACAGAATCCATTGAAACAGTAGAGGAAACTGTTTTTATATTATTCCATTGTTCATCTTTAAGCTGATACAATCCATCGATTATATATTTATTATAGCCACCCGGTGTTACAAGCAGCTGATCATCAGACAAACTCATATTTAGTACACGCTCGCTTGCGGGTCCATTCGGATACCGGAAGCTGTATCCTTCCGTGGAACTCCAGGAAGCTAATCCATACTTCGTGTCTGCAAACCATATCTTTCCAGCATTGTCAAGAACAGCAGCTTTGGCGCGCATAATATCAGAAAAATAACCGGCATAATAACCTGTACCGGTCAACGTCGAATTATATGTAAAAACAGATCCGTCCAAAACCATCACAAATTGGTTATTATTATTTCTCAAACCATAAGCGATATAACCACTTCCTGAAGGGGAAAAACCGGGGGGTATAAAATGTGACCAGGAAGTTCCATCAAAAACAAAAAGCGAATCCTCTGCATATGCATTTGTCATTATATTTTTTGAATAGTTCGTATAGACCTTGCCGTAGTACGAAGTAATTGTATTATAAACGCCAGTTGGAATATCAAGGCCGCTTGCCAGGTTATTAATTTGCGTCCAGGCCGTAAAATTTGCCAGATTCGGATTACTCAACAACGCTCTGTATATACCGCCATCAGTAGCAGCATACAAATATGTACCGTCAGATGTAAGGTCTCTCACATTTATTATTGCGCCACTCGGACCAATATAGTAAGTATCCTTCACTTCATCCCGCTCTGTGTCAATAACAACAATTCCAAAACCACAAGAAAGATATGCAAATTGATTTATGAAGTAGATACCATTTATCGATTTATTTCCGATAATGGGCTTACGTTTAATATCTGATATATTCACAATACCGTTCGATTCAATAATATCGATATTTGAATTTTTATAAGCAATCAAAAATTTCCCATTGTAAGGATTGAAACTAACCACGACACCTTCAATATCAGACAAACCATTGACTTTTGACATGCGGCTCATCGAATTATCAGATTTTTTGAAATTAAAAATACCACTGGTTGTAACACAGTATACTAAGCCATTTCCTTCAGCAACAGACAAAGCATTTTTATAAGAAAGATGCTCCTGCCAACCGCCAATAGGGATTTGCTGCGAAAAAAGAAACGAAGCGATGAAGAGAAATGGAATTAGTAAACTTATTTTTTTCATTACAAAAGATGGAATTATTCAAGAAGTAAACATAAAAGTACAGATTTTATTGTTTTGGATACTATAAAAAATCGACAAATAGTTAATACATTTGCAGCACAAATTTGGCTTCGTAGCTCAACTGGATAGAGTGTCGGTTTCCGGTACCGAAGGTTGGGGGTTCGACTCCCTTCGAGGTCACATTAACAAAAAGTCCCCGGATAATTTATCAGGGGACTTTTTATTTATGCAGAAACAACTGTGTTTCTTTCTTTCTTTTTCATGGAAGAAATCATTGACACAAAATCATCAAACAGATAACGGGAATCGTAAGGTCCCGGACATGCTTCCGGGTGATACTGGACAGAAAATACATTTCTATCAGTATAACGTAATCCTTCAATCGTATTGTCGTTCAAGTTGATGTGTGTCACTTCCATATTTTTTACTTGAGCAACATCTTCTGCCTTTACTCCAAATCCATGATTCTGAGATGTAATTTCACTTTTTCCGGTAATGAGATTTTTTACAGGATGATTTATTCCTCTGTGTCCTTTATGCATTTTAAATGTTGATATTCCAGATGCCTCAGCTATTAGCTGATGCCCCAAACAAATTCCGAATGTTGGAACACCTGAATTAATGATTGTTTTAACAGTTGCCATTTCATCTTTCATCACAGAAGGATCACCAGGACCATTTGAAATCATAAAACCATCCGGATTCCATTTTTGCATTTCCTCGAAAGATGTTTTCATCGGGAATACCTGAAGATAGCAACCGCGTTCAACAAGTGAACGCAAAATATTTTTCTTCACACCAAAATCGGTTACAGCAACTTTATAATCTGCAGTAGGGTCGCCGACAAAATAGGGTGCTGAAGTACTTACTTTTGAGGACAATTCTAATCCGGCCATTGACGGAACCATAGAAAGTTTTTCTTTCAAAACCTCAACATCCTGAGTTTCGGAAGAGATGATACAGTTCATCGCACCTTTATCACGAATATAGCGAACGATTGCACGCGTATCTACATCTGATATTGATACAATGTGCTGATCAATAAAATAATCTTTTATAGAGCCATCAGAACGTTTACGAGAATGAAACTCATTGAATTTTTTACAAACCAATCCGGCTATCTTAATAGAATCCGATTCTACTTCATCATTATTTACGCCATAATTGCCAATATGAACATTGGTAGCGACAATAATTTGTCCAAAATAAGAGGGATCGGTAAAAATCTCCTGATAACCTGTCATTCCGGTATTAAAACAAATTTCACCTGTTGCAATACCAATTTTTCCGGCTGCTTTTCCGTAAAATACTTTTCCATCTTCTAATAATAATATTGCGGGAGTTTTTGCTGTATACTTCATAATTTATTTTTTTCCCATTTTAGCTAACGTGAGTTTCTGGGGGAGCTGTATGCATAAAAAAAGGATAAAGCAAAATTACTTTATCCTTTTAAAGATTGAAAATATTAAATTAACAAATTATTCACTTTTTGTGCTATCATCTGTTGACTCTTCAGGTTTTTCAGCTGTTTGGGCCGTTGCATCTGTTGATTTCTTTTTACCACCACGTCTTGCAGTTTTTGCTTTAGCAGGTGCCTTAGCAGCTAACATATTTTCGTTGTAGTCAACCAATTCGATGAAACACATATCAGCGTTGTCACCTAATCGAGCACCTGTCTTGAGGATGCGGGTATATCCACCCGGACGATCTGCAATTTTTGTTGAAATATCTTTAAAAAGCATATCAACGGCTTCTTTGTTACCTAAATAAGCAAACACAGTACGTCTTGAATGTGTTGAGTCATCTTTAGATTTTGTCAATAAAGGCTCAACATACATTCTTAAAGCTTTTGCTTTTGCAACTGTAGTATTGATACGTTTGTGCAGAATCAATGAACTTGCCATGTTAGCTAACATCGCTTTGCGGTGAGCTGATTTTCTGCCTAAATTATTTAATTTATCTCCGTGTCTCATTTTGTTTTTTAGTATTGAGATGTGAGATCTGAGATCTGAGATAAAACTAAACGTCTCATATCTCTAATCTCATATCTCTGATCTATTTTTTATTCTTTATCTAATTTATATTTTGCTAAATTCATTCCAAAAGTCAAACCTTTGTTTGCAACTAAATCCTCTAATTCAGTAAGTGATTTTTTACCAAAGTTACGGAATTTCAACAGGTCGTGTTTTGCGAAAGAAACCAGATCAGCAAGTGTTTCAACATCAGCAGCTTTTAAGCAATTTAAAGCACGAACTGATAAATCCATATCCACTAATTTAGTTTTAAGCAACTGACGCATGTGTAATGAAGTCTCATCAAACTCTTCAGTAGCCATTTTCTCTTCCGTATCCAACGTGATACGCTCATCAGAGAACAACATGAAGTGGTGAATCAGGATCTTTGCAGCTTCTTTCAGCGCTTCTTTAGGGTGAATAGAACCATCAGTAGTGATGTTCATAATCAGTTTTTCGTAATCCGTTTTTTGTTCAACACGGAAGTTCTCGATGCTGTATTGAACATTTTTTATTGGTGTGTAAATTGAATCGATTGGAATTAATCCAGCAGAACCATTTACAGGCTTGTTCTCTTCAGCAGGAACGTAACCACGACCTTTATCAATTGTTAATTCTATTTTCAATTTAACATTTGATTCCATGTTACAGATCACAAGATCAGAATTCAAAACTTGAAAACCAGAAGTAAATTTACCAATATCACCAGCCGTTAACTGAGTTTTCCCAGTTACAATAACCGTTACTTTTTCAAAATCAGTCGTTTCAATTTGTTTTTTGAAACGAACTTGTTTCAAGTTCAAAATAATTTCTGTTATATCTTCAGCAACACCTTTTAGTGTTGAAAATTCGTGATCAACACCTTCTATTTTGATAGTAGTGATAGCATGACCTTCTAAAGACGACAATAAAATTCTTCTTAAAGCATTACCAACGGTAATACCATAACCAGGCTCCAGAGGACGGAATTCAAATTGTCCTTCAGTTTCACTGGAGTTTATCATAATCACCTTATCAGGTTTTTGAAAAGCTAAAATTGCCATGTGTTATATTTTTTATTAAGTTAATTACTATTATTTTGTCCGTTGCATTAATAAAAAAATCAATGCTAATTGCTCTATTACTTAGAGTACAATTCGACAATAAGTTGTT
>CAMCYR010000059.1 GCA_945885475.1 Chitinophaga pinensis | reverse complement strand
TGTTCAGATAGAAAAGCATTTTAAAGAAGAGCACCATTCTCATAAAATGGCTTCGGCTTTATTAATTGGATTAGCTTATTCTGCAACAATAGGAGGAATGGCAACGTTGGTGGGTACACCCACAAATATGATATTTTTAAGAGAGTATTCCGAAAAATTTCCTGAAAATGCAGACATGAACTTTTTTGCTTGGTTTAAAATTGGTTTTCCGATTTCAATCGTTTTTCTTTTACTTGCATTTTTTGTTCTGAAAAAAATGTTCATCAAAAAAGAGGCAGCTCTTGCAATTGATAGATCCTACTTTGAAAGTGCTTATAAACTGCTCGGCAAAATGTCCGCTGATGAAAAAAAAGTTTCTCTGATTTTTATTAGTACCGCTTTGCTTTGGTTTACCCGTGCAGATATCGATTTTGGCTTGTTTAATATGAAAGGCTGGAGCAATTTATTTCCCTATAAAATGTATTTGCAAGACAGTACAGTGGCTGTTTTTATGGCGGTGTCCTTGTTTCTGATTCCGTCAAAAACAGAAAAGGGGAGAGCGCTGATTACATGGGAGGAAATATCCAAATTACCCTTTGATATTATTCTTTTATTTGGAGGTGGATTTGCACTTGCAAAAGGATTCGAACTTTCCGGATTAAGCACATGGCTTGCCACGCAATTGAATTTCGCTGCCGACATGAATATTTACCTGATCATTTTTGGAATGTGTATTGTTATTACAATTATCAGTGAATTTGCTTCCAATGTGGCGTCCATTCAATTAATGCTACCCATTTTAATTGCTGTACAGCAAACGATGGATGTTCATCCTCTCGTACTCATGATTCCTGCAACATTGTCTGCTTCCCTGGGATTTATGCTTCCTGTTGCGACAGCTCCTAATACTATTGTTTTTGGTAGTAATCGCCTTCGTGTTAACGATATGTTAAAAGCTGGATTCTTTCTTAACATTATTGGCATTGTGTTAATAACATTATCAGTATACTTTATATCCATTTTGTTTTGATTTTAAAAAAATAGCGTATGTTTATCTAAATTTTAAATTGCTTTACTATTTATTTTAAAATCTTAATCAATATTAACGTATCATGAAAAAAATTACGCTTGTTGCACTCGTATTTTGTACATCCATTTCTGCTATTTATGCGCAGGATAAGGCATTTCACAAAGGCTCAATTACAATTGATCCTAGTATTGGTATTGTTGTTTATAAAACAAAGTCACATTTTGAACAGGATTCCACCTATTACATTGGCTCATCCTATGTCACTTCTCGCCCTACAAAAGATGATGAAGATGGAGCGGCAGCAACAATTTATTCGCTTACTGCTGAATATGGAGTAGCAGATTGGTTGGGTTTAGGTTTTCGTTTTGGATATTCAAATTATTTTGAAGAAACAAAAAAAGATTCTGTTTTTAATTTTAATACATTTAAATATGATTATTATTCATATAAGCCCGAGGCTAGATCAATTGATTTGGGTTTGAATATTAATTTTCACTTGGTCAGAGGCAAACGATTTGATATGCCGATATGTTTGACAATTGGATATTCAAATTTTAAATATTCCGAAAATAATCCTGATATTGATTTATCAACGAGGGATAATGGAAATGCAGTAGCAAAAGATAACGGAATGAATTATGGTATTTTATTAATGCCGAAAATTTATTTTGGTAAAGCGCAACATATTGGATTAGCATTTCATATTGGTTATTTAGGATCTAATTATCCTAGCATTACTACTTCTGATAATTCTGATTCTAATCTTAATGATAATAGTAACGCTTTATTTAAGTTAAAAGGCAATGGATTTAATATGGGAATTGGTCTAAGCATAAAATTCTAAGTGAAAATATTTCTTTTAAAAGGCATTGAATTTATTTTCAATGCCTTTTTTATTTTCAATGTTTTAGACTAATTCATTTATAATATCATATAAATTATGTAAATTAGTTCCTTTAACATTCACTCAAAATCATTTTTTCATAAATATGAAAAATTACTCTCGCTTTTTACCCTTTATTGTTTTATTCCTTTTCTTTTCATCATCAGCAAAAAGTCAGGTAATGATCAATGAGTTTTCTTGTTCTAATAGTAGTATTACCGACAACTTTGGTGAAACTCCCGACTGGATAGAACTATTTAATGCAGGCGGAACTTCCGTTGCTTTAACAGGTTATTATTTTAGCGATAAACTATCGAATCCTACAAAATGGCCGATTCCAGCCGGAGTAACAATTCCTGCGAATGGCTTTCTCAGAGTGTGGGCTTCCGGAAAAAATACCGTTGTGGGTACAAATATTCATGCAGGTATTAAATTTACTCAGACAAAACCTGAAGCTATTGTTTTTGCAAATCCTTCAGGAACGATTATCGATGCTATGACGCTTGTTCCGACTCAAAGCGGTCACTCGAGAGGTAGAACAACAAATGGTGGAACAGCCTGGGGTGTTTTTACAAGTCCTACTTCTGGAACGTCTAATACCGGTGCAATGCTCGAATATGCAAGTCGTCCAACAATGAGTGTTGCTGCAGGATTTTATGCAGGTGCACAAACAGTTGCAATCACCGCTGCAGGTGTTGGATTATCGATTCATTATACTAGCGACGGAACAATTCCTACAATTGGATCAACAACTTATACTTCACCGATTAGTATCTCATCAACTACCGTTCTCAGAGCAAAAGCATTTAGTTCTAATCCGCTTGTTCCCGCAAGTTTTATCGAAAGTAATACCTACTTTATTAACTCAACACATACCATTCCAGTGGTTTCTATTTTTGGCGATCAAACAGCTGATCTTTTAAATGGTACTCAACTTACCGCTGAAACAGGACTGGAATATTTTAATGAAGCAAAAATATTAATTGCTGAAACAGGTGGTGAAACCAATGAACATGGAAACGATTCCTGGGCTTATAGTCAGCGTGGATTCGATTATGTTTCCAGAGATGAAATGGGTTATAACTATGGTGTAAACGCTCCTGTTTTTATAAACAAAGACCGTGATTCATATCAACGTCTGATTTTCAAAGCGGCTGCAAACGATAATTACCCTTTTGCTCCTGGTGCTCCTGCTCACATTCGTGATTCATATGCCCATACGCTTTCACAACGTGCGCATTTATATATGGATGAGCGTACCTGGGCACCTGCTATTGTTTATTTAAACGGACAATATTGGGGTGTTTATGATGTGCGTGAAAAAGTCGATGACCTCGATTTTACCGATCATTATTATAAGCAGGACGATCCGAATGTCCAATTTCTTCAAACATGGGGAGGAACATGGAGCGCATACGGTGGAGCACAAGCACAAACTGATTGGAATACACTTCGTTCATACATTACTTCAAATAGTATGGCCGTTGCTTCTAATTATGCGTATGTTGATAGTCTTTTTAATGTCAAAAGTTTTGTCGATTATTTTGTTTTTAACTCTTGGTTGGCTACATCCGATTGGTTGGATTGGAATACTGCCTGGTGGCGTGGATTGGATACTTTAGGTGATAAAAAGAAATGGCGCTATACCCTTTGGGATATGGATGCCATCCTCGGACATTATATAAATTATACCGGAATACCCGATCCTTCTCCGGATGCTGATCCTTGTAATGTAGAAGGTTTAGATGATCCCGGCGGACAAGGTCATACGCAAATCTTAAATGCACTGATGGCGAATCCTGATTTTAAACAATATTACCAGGCTCGCTATATTGATTTGATGAATACGAAATTAAATTGTTCATTCGCTGTTCCGCTTTTGGATAGTATGATCAATGTTATCGATCCGGAAATGACTGCTCAGTGTGCCAAATGGGGTGGGAACTATACTACATGGAAGGCAAATGCTGCTACTTTCAGAGCACAAGTGAATCAGCGTTGCACTGCTTTGACCCAAGGTTTGATTGATTGTTATTCTCTAACAGGTCCCTACGACGTAACATTCGATGTGTTTCCTCCTGGTGCAGGAAACATTAAAATTAACAGTATAACTCCTGCTTCTTATATTTATTCGGGGAGCTATTTCGGTGGTATCGTTACTAAATTAAAAGCAAGTCCTAACGGCATCTATATTTTTGATCATTGGGATATGGCAAACCATACGCCAACTCCAAGCACTGTTAGCGACTCTGCTGAAGTAACATTTAATCAATCTGAAAATGTGATCGCGGTATTCCGATTGGAATCTGAACCGCAAGGTGGATCTGAAGTCGGTATACCGAATGTGTTTTCTCCGAATGGCGACAATAACAACGATTTATTGTTTGTCTTAGGAAGCATTGATAAATTAGATTTTCAAATTTATAATCGCTGGGGACAGCAGGTATTTAAAACCAACGACAGATCTGTTGGTTGGGATGGAACATTTATGGGACAACCTTGTAACCCCGGTGTTTTTGCATACCGCGTTTCCGGTATAATGCCCGATGGTTCAACAGTTGAGAAAAAAGGAAATATTACGTTGGTTCGATAATCTGTTTGTATGAAATTAATACGGAATACCTTCTCTATTTTATTTTCTTTGACGGCTTTGTTTTCAATGTCGCAGGATGTTCATTTCTCACAATACAATGAAACGCCTCAACTGCTAAATCCTGGTGCTACCGGAGTTTATAGTGGCTATATCCGTGCTATGGTGAATTACAAGAACCAGTGGATGGCTATGGGGAATGCTTTTAATACCGTTGCTGCTTCAGCGGATATGCCTCTTTTTGATAAGAACGAAAAGAAAGCGCACCTTGGGGCTGGAATTAATTTCTTTAGTGATAAAGCGGGTGATTCTCAATTCGGGCTTACACAAGCTAATTTATGCATCGCAGCCATTCTTCCTGTCAGTAAAGAAAGTAAATTTTCTATGGGCTTGTCATTTGGAGGTGCTCAGCATAAAGTTAATCTATCAAGTCTGAATTGGGGAAACCAATACGATGGACAAGGTTTTAATACTGCAATGAGTTCAAATGAAACCACCCCGACCACCACCTTCTTTTATTTTGATCTTGGTGCAGGTATCTTTTATGAATACTCGAATGGCAAAGTAAAATTCGCACGGAACGAAAAAAGAAAAATTGATTTCGGTGTTGCCTACTATCATATCAATCAGCCTACTCAAAAATATCTTTCTGTTACAGAAAAATTATATGGAAAATTGGTTGTGAATGTCAATGGATTTATAGACAGACCGGGAACAAAAATTTCATTTCTTCCTTCTGCAATCTTTTTTCAGCAAGGTAAAGCAATGGAGATTACAGGTGGCTGCGCAATTCGTTACCGCTATAAAAATGATACAAAGATCACCGGATTAATGACTGAATCAGCTTTTGGCATTGGTGTATACTACCGTTACAAAGATGCAATTATTCCTTCTGTGTTTTTAACACTGGCCGATTTTTCCTTTGGTGTTTCTTACGATGTGAATATTTCTTCTTACCGTGAAACATCCAAATACAATGGAGGAGTGGAAGTGTTTTTGAAATATAATATTCTGAAAGGCTCACTATTCAAACAAAAGAATATGATCTAAAAAAAAGGGAATCCATCTGATTCCCTTTTTTTTTATTTTATTTCTAAATCTTTTATTTTCCTTTTGTGTAATCCAACCGCTTTCATGATATCGATCATCGATCCTGTTACAAAACCTAGAAACCTCCTGCTAAAAGGCCGGTAAACAGCCTCACCAGAGAATATGCGTGTCAGATGTTTTTGCATGTGCGGTCCGATGAATCTTCCGAAAGCAGTATCTAAACGATCTTGTCCTACTTTGAAAAGTGTGAATAGTCGTCCGGAATACCAGGTATCCACTAATTTCTGCCATACAAATAATTCACGCAGCTGTTCTTTTTGGTAGGTTTTATAATCCGGCTTAGTACCATCGTCAATAAAACGAGCCAGACGAAATGCTCCTTTGATCGCAAGGAATAAACCCGAAGAAAAGATAGGATCCAGGAAGCCACCGGCATCTCCTGTTAAAACCCAATTTGATCCATATAACTGTTGAGATATCATTTGGTAATTGTCGTACTGAACAACAACTGTTTCTCTTTTCCCGGCCGAAGTGAATTTTTTTAGTGTCTCTTCACTCTTTAAGTAATTATCGTATTGCTCTTCTTTTGTTGCACCGTATTGTTTCAAATGCTCCGGATTGATTACAATTCCTACAGAGGTTCTTCCCGGCAAAGGGATCCGCCAGCACCATCCTTTTTCAAGCCGGTGAAGATGAATGTTAAACGGTTCGATCTTTTCGGTTCCCGACATGTGAGAGAATAATGCCACATCTTTTCTGTAACCTGTTTTTGTCGGTATATCAAGCAGTCGTGAAATGGTTCGTGATCTGCCACTTGCATCAACGATCAAGTCGGGTTGTCCGCCAAAAAAATCATTTATCCCGGCAATTGTTTCATCGCTTAACTTCAGTTCATCCCCTTTTCCTGTTTTCTCGATCTTTGCGATCTGATGAAAGAATTGAACACCTTCTCTGACGGCAAGGTCAAAGATCGTTTTATCAAAATCTCTTCTTGGAACATTGTATGCGTAATGAGGAAGGTTTCCGCCTCCATAGCTGAACGGAGAAGTAGCTTCTTCATCTTTATTCACCCACACAGATGCTCCCGGTTTATAAGTGCTATACGATTTTACTTCATCTTCAACACCCAATTCCCGGAGCATAGGAATGATGGCAGGGACAAGTGATTCCCCAACAATGATCTCCGGACGTTTTTCTAAATAAAAAACTCCGACCTTGAATTTCTTTCTGTTTAATAATGTGGCAAGTGCACAACCTGATGGTCCTCCGCCAATTATTGCTATTGTTTTAATTTGTTTTTTCATACATATAATCCGATTCGAAAATCGAGGTAGAGATACAAAATGAGTTACTGTTAAATTGAATTTACATTTTCTCCATTAATACTTTATACAAACTCACCATTGCTTTAATGTCGCTTTTATATACTTTTTCATCTGGCGTGTGAACATTGTCTTCCGGTGCTCCTATAAAACACCAGTCCCAGGGAAATTCACCCATCTGTAACTCCTTGGCATCACTTCCTCCGGTGCCTTCCACTTCAAGCTGGTAGGGCAATTTCGATTTCTTGGCGATGTCTACTATTTTATTTACATAACTTCTTCTTGGAATCAAACTGTCGCGCAAAGAAATGGCAACTCCTTTTCCATGAGGAACACCTTCTGTTACCCAGGTAATATCTGATATCAATGCTTGTTTGATCTTGTATTTTTCGAACAGAAATTTTTGAATGAAAGAAACTGTTCCTCCGCCATGTTCTTCATAACAAGAAAATACAATCGCTCCGTTTTTTAATGTTTCAGCAACTTGAAGCGCATTCCAAACACCAAGACGATTATCCATATAACAGCATTGCACATAGTCTTTTGTTTCGCGCCATTCGGGCTTGAATGTAAGTTCTGTTCCTCGTTCAATTTCACGTTTGTATTTGTATGAAATAGCTCCTTCTTTATTAATGGATAATTTACATTCTATTTTTCCTTTACTGTCTTCACCAACTAGGTTCATTCCTTCAATCAAACGTGGACCGCCAATTTTAACAAGTTGTTTGCCATATCTAACGGTGAAACCGATGCTATCAATGTGAGCAAAAATGGCTGTTTTGGGTTTGCCGAAAATAAGAACGATACAATCCTGAAAGCCGTCTCCGGAATATACTTTTGGTTTTACTTTCCAGTTTTTTTTGTTTTTTTCAATGTACTTCAATAGGAAAGACGTCATTCCTGATTCATTTCCTGATGGCGCATGTATCGCGCACATTTCTTTTAATAATTTCATACGTTTAAATTTATTACGGCTGTAAATTTACGAATCTATATTGTTTTTAAATATTTTATTTCCAAACCGCTTATTTTACTCATTGCATCATAAACAGAATTGGAATTGCCTTTACGGACGGAGAAGGAAAGTAAACAGCTGAGTTCGGATTGTTGTGAAATAATTTTCAATTCTTCGTCTTTTATGATTTTCATCACCTTGTTCATTTGAAGATAATCAAAAGTGATTTCATATACATCATTCACCGTCTTTTCGATAATTACAGTATTTTGAATCGCTTCGGCAGCCGCAAGTTTGTAAGCGTTTATCAGTCCGCCAACGCCCAAAAGTGTTCCACCGAAATAGCGGACAACAACGATTAAGATATTTGTAAGATCCTTCGATTGTATTTGCCCTAATATCGGTTTTCCTGCAGTATTTGCAGGCTCACCGTCGTCACTGGCCCTGAATGACTGCTTATCTGCTCCTAATCGGAATGCATAACAATGATGGGTTGCAGTCGGATGTAGTTTTTTAAGTTCAGCAATGCAAGATTTGATTTCTTCTTCGCTATGAACAGGAAATGCGTAACCCGAGAACTTACTTCCCCGATCTTTGAACAAGCCTGTTGATCGCTCTTTTATAGTTAAATACCTGTCTTCAAAAAGCATACGTTAAGCTAAGATTCTTTCAGATAAAAAAGTAATTTATCACCGCTTATATTTTCTCGTACAACAGGATTTTGCTTCAAAATAGGGGCACTTACACCTTTACCTAATTCTTTCTCTGAAATAAATACACGCGCTGCATCCCAAAGACCTTCATCAATAAAGCTATTTAAAAATAATTCTCCGCCCTCAACCATTAAAGAATGAATGTTTCGTTTGTACAATTCGTCTAAAATTTCCGGAATTACGGGCTTCTCAAAATCAATTTTTATATACTCCAAATTGCTTTTTGATGGCTCTTCTACTGAGGTAAAGATTATTGTTGGTGTACTTTGATCAAATAAATGAAAGTCACGCGGAATCCGCAGCCATTTGTCCACTGTTATGCGCAGTGGATTTTTACCATCGACCTCTCGCACTGTTAATTGGGGATTATCAAGTAAAGCGGTATTGGTTCCGATCACAATCGCTTGTTCCTGGCTCCTCCACAGATGCAAAAGTTTTTTTGAATCGGAATTGCTTATCTGTATTGGTTTGGATGTGCTTTCTTCTTTACGTTTTACATCAATGAATCCATCTGCTGTTTGCGCCCATTTGAGAATAATATAGGGTCGTTTTTTTTCATGAAAAGTGAAAAATCGTTTGTTTAATTTTTTACACGCTTCTTCAAGAATTCCTACTTTTACTTCTATTCCTGCCTTTGCGAGTTTTTCTATTCCCCTTCCCGATACTAGAGAATTGGTATCCATACTTCCAATCACTACATATGGTATTTTATGTTCTGTGATCAAATCCGCACAAGGCGGTGTCTTCCCGAAGTGAGAGCAGGGTTCCAGATTGACGTACAGTGTCGACTTTTTTAAAAGATCTTTATTTTTAACCGAATTTATCGCATTCACTTCTGCATGCGCTTGTCCGTATTGTTCGTGATATCCTTCGCCTATTATTTCATCCTCGTAAACGATTACGCATCCTACCATCGGGTTAGGCGCTACATGGCCTAAGCCTTTCACAGCCAGTTCGAGGCAGCGTTTCATATATTTTTCTTGTGTGCTCATTATTTTGTGCGGATCGCTATTGGGAAGTATTAAGTATTATTATCTTTGCTAAGGTATGAAAATTGCTTCAAATAAAATCAAAGACATTCTCCGTTTCTTTCGGGATGAATTGAACGATACGTATGAAAAGGAGGAGCTCGAATCAATCATCGCGTATTGTCTAGAGGATTTTCTGAATATTAAACGCGCAGCAATTTCTTTGAGTCAAGAAAGGACTGTGAGCGAATCGGAATTGCTCAAATTTAATTTTGCCATTAAAGATCTTAAAAACCACAAGCCACTTCAATATGTTTTGGGTCTAGCTGATTTTTATCGTTTGAAATTTTTTGTAAATGAACATGTCTTGATTCCTCGTCCTGAAACGGAAGAGTTGGTGCATCTCATCATTCAGGATAATAAATTGTCGGCGCCCTCCATTATAGATATTGGCGCAGGAAGCGGTTGTATTCCTGTTGCACTGAAAAAAAATATTCCTGCTGCAATAGTTTCTGCCATTGATATTTCTGAATCTGCATTGGAGCTTGCAAAACGGAATGCCCAAAAAAATGAAGTTGACGTATACTTTTTTTTGAAAGATATTTTATCCCCTGATGAAAATACGGAGCAACAACTTTTCAAATATGATATCATTGTAAGTAATCCTCCCTATATCTGCATCTCAGAAAAAGAGCAGATGGACAAAAATGTATTGGACTACGAACCTCATCTCGCACTGTTTGTACATGATAACGATCCACTACTTTTTTATAAAGCCATTTGTGATTTCGCATTGAAAAATTTGAAAGTCGAGGGGAAAATTTATTTCGAGATCAACCAGTCGTTAGCTTCTGAAACGAAGGATCTGCTTGAAAGTAAAGGTTTTAAAAATGTAGAATTGATAAAAGATCTTAGCAATAATTATCGTATATTGCGAGGTAATATTTAATAGAAATTGCCATGAGAAAAAGTAGTGTTATTGCTTGCCTGATTTTATTTTCCTCCGCAGCTATTTATGCGCAGGTTGGAAATTCGGTTTCCGTTTATCCGACCAATGTTGGTGGAAAAGGGGAGTTCAAAAGAGTATTTGAGCAAGAAATGATCTACCCTAAAAAAGCACTTGAAAACAAGTATTTCGAAAAGGTGGTTATTAATTTCGAAATTAAAAAAGACAGTTCTGTTTCAAACGTCAAACTGGAAATGCGAGGTGATAAAGAAATTGATGCAGAAGCGATGCGCATATTTAATTTATTTGAATGGGTTCCTGCAATTAAAGAAGGGCGCTATATTGACGCTCCCTGGTCGGTTACTTTAAATTTTGATCCGACAAAGTATGCTAAAATCTGCAAGCAAAGGGGCTATGTTAATTTTAAATACCTTCCCGATAATCAGGTAGATACTTCATCAACAATCTATGCTGTAGGAGCACCAATGCCTGCATATGAAAAAGGAAACTTTGCGCTACAGGATTTTATCAAAGAGAATCTGGAATATCCCCGTCAGGCGCAACTGTCGAATATTCAAGGCACTGTTGTTCTTAGTTTTATTGTTGAACCGAGCGGACTTATGACCAATATTGGTGTTCGGAATTCAGTTGGTGGTGGTTGTAATGAAGAAGCTGTTCGTGTATTGCAGCTTATTAAGTGGTATCCCGGCAAACACAATGAAAAATTATCACGTATAAAAATGACCTTTCCCTTTTACTTTATTCTAAACGAAGAGTTTAAAGATAATAGTTCCGGAGAGCAGAAATAAAGAGTGATGAGCGAAACGATCAAACATAAAATAGAAGCGCTTTCAAAGGAAATTGAAGAACATAATTATAATTATTATGTGCTTTCCCATCCTACGATCAGCGATTTTGAATTTGATAAAGTGCTCGAAGAACTTAGTGATCTTGAAAAAAAATATCCTGAATATTTATCTCCCGATTCTCCTTCTCAAAGGGTCGGCGGGCAAATTACTAAAGAGTTTAAAACAGTAAAGCATAAGTATCCGATGCTTTCTTTGGGAAATACCTATAATGAAGATGATTTGCGCGATTTTGATGATCGGATCAGGAAGGCTGGATTATCGGATTTCGAATATGTATGTGAGTTAAAATACGATGGTGTTTCTATTTCACTCATCTATGTCAATGGATTGTTAACGCAGGCTGTAACACGTGGAGATGGTGAAAAAGGGGATGATGTGACTGCGAATGTTAAAACAATCCGCAGTATTCCTTTAAAGTTAAGAGGGAAAGATTTTCCTGATGAATTTGAGATCCGTGGTGAAATATTTTTACCTAAAAAAGAATTTATCCGTATCAACGATGAACTGAAAAGTCAGTTGATAGAAGAAGGCTACGGTGAAGAGGAAATTTTTGAAAAACAATTTAAAAATCCCCGGAATGCTGCTTCCGGAACACTGAAAATGCAGGACTCCAAAGTTGTTGCCAGCAGAAGATTGGATTGTTACTTATATGCCTTATTGGGAAAAGATTTGCCCTTTGAAACGCATTATGAAGGTCTTCATGAAGCTGAAAAATGGGGATTCAAAGTTTCTGCCGACATGGAAAAGTGTTCATCTATTGATGGGCTTATAAAGTACCTAGAGAAGTGGGATAAAAAGCGACATAGTTTAAATGTGGAAACGGATGGAGTCGTGATCAAAATAAACTCTTTTGATCAACAGAAGAAATTGGGTTTTACTGCCAAATCGCCTCGCTGGGCCATTGCTTATAAATTTAAAGCCGCTCAGGTTTCTACTATTCTTGAAAGTATTTCCTACCAGGTGGGTAGAACCGGAGCGATCACACCAGTAGCGAATTTAAAACCAGTTCAGCTGGCAGGCACTACGGTGAAACGTGCTTCTTTGCACAATGCTGATATTATTGAAAAATTGGATGTTCGGTTGGGAGACACTGTATTTGTTGAAAAAGGTGGGGAGATAATTCCTAAAATTATTGCTGTTGACCTAAGTAAAAGAAGTAGCGATCTTTTTTCTGAATCATCGCATCCCACTATATACATTACTAATTGTCCTGAATGCAATACGAAACTTGTTCGCAGTGAAGGTGAAGCCAATCATTATTGTCCGAACGAATTAGGCTGCCCGCCACAGTTGAAAGGGAAGATGGAACATTTTGTTTCAAGAAAAGCAATGGATATTGATAGTCTTGGTGCGGAAACGATAGCACAACTTTATGATGCCGGATTGGTAAAAACAATCGCTGATCTTTACGAATTAAAAAAAGAAGAGCTCCTGAAAATCGATCGGATGGCAGAAAAGAGTGCCAATAATTTGCTGGAGGGAATAAAAATATCCAAAGCCGTTCCGTTCGAACGGGTGTTGTTTGCCTTGGGAATCCGTCATATTGGGGAAACTACGGCTAAAAAATTAGCGTATTATTTTAAAAATAGTGATTCTTTGAAAAATGCTACCTTAGATCAGTTGTTAGAGGTTGGTGATATAGGTGAACGTACTGCTCAAACGATTATTGATTATTTTGCAGATAGGAGGTCGGCTGAAATTATTTCTAAATTAAAACATGCAGGTTTGCAGTTTGAATTGTCTGAAGAGCAATTGACAACAACTACTGAAAAGTTGAAAGACTTAACATTCGTTGTTTCAGGTGTTTTTAACAAGTTCTCCAGAGATGAGATAAAAAAAACAATCGAGCAGAACGGAGGAAAGAATACAGGTTCCATTTCCGGTAAGACAAGTTTTGTTTTGGCCGGGGAAAATATGGGTCCCGAAAAGCTGAAGAAAGCAGAAAAATTATGCGTGCCGGTTATTTCGGAAGAGGATTTCATTAAAATGATTGCAGAATAACAGCTTAGCTATTAAACCGAAGCTCCTGATGTCAGTTCGACTGGAGTGGACAAATATGAACCAATTAATTATGTAACTGAATATTGAGCTTACTTAAAAATATAAAACTATCTTTTGCAAATCGTGCTTTAATGCAGGAGCTGAAAGTAGCTGCACCTAATCGTAAGCCTAATAAATTTATTTTCAATCAGGTGAAATCGGTTGGAATCGTATTTGATGCTACCAATGTGGATGATTATGAGATTGTGAAGCGCTATGTTGTTTTTCTACGTGAGCATACAAAAAAAGTAAAAGTGATTGGTTTCTTCAGCACGAAAGAAATACCTGCTTTAACCTATTCTAAACTCGAATATGATTTTTTTTCCTTAAAAGAATTAAACTGGATGGGTATTCCCGGTTCCTTTGTTGTCAAAAATTTCATAGATGAAGAGTTTGATCTGTTGATCGATCTGAATATTCATGATCACTTTTCATTAAAATACATTTCGGCCCTTTCCAAAGCGGCTTTTAAAGTTGGAAAGTACAATGAGAATGATATTGAAATTTTCGATATGATGATCGATGCCGACAATACGAAAACAGTAAAATATTTTTTACGGCAAATTGATACGTATATCACAATGCTTAATAAAGAATAATCGTAACATAATTTACTTCTTTTAAATTAGTGATGTATTACACAAAAAATAATATCATATGAACTTTATTCTATTTGAGGACAAAACCCGCATTAACCTTCTTCCGCTGACCTTCACGCGCCCGGTTGCAGATATCCGGATTGGTATTTTAACCATCAGAGAAAAATGGGAGAAACTGCTGCAGTCGAAAACGTCTTCTAAAACAGAAGCTTATCTGAGCAAAAAATTTCCTTTAGAATTCGCTATTGATAGCGACAATATCTGGATCAATGGTTCATTTTGTCCGAACGAAAAATTGATCGGAGAGATCAAAACACTTAAGCCGAACGAACTGCTGATGGACTCCGAAACAATCATCGCTGCAAACACCGGAAATGAAAAAACTTTTGAACCCGAAACGATTGTTTCGTTCGTAAAATATGAATCGCATGCAAAAGCAATGCGCATTGAACATTCCTGGGATATCTTTTCGAAAAATGGAGAAGCCATTGTTGCTGATTTTGAGTTACTGACCAAAGGGCGTAAATCATTGGCATTGAGTAAAACTAATCAGGTGATCGGATCCGAAAATATTTTTGTGGAAGAAGGAGCAAAAGTAGAATGTGCGATTTTGAACGCCTCTACAGGACCTATCTATATTGGAAAAGATGCGGAGATCATGGAAGGCTCCATTGTCCGCGGACCACTTGCTTTGTGTGAACATGCGGCATTAAAAATGGGGGCAAAAATATATGGACCAACAACCATCGGACCCCACAGTAAAGTTGGAGGAGAGGTAAATAATTCCGTGATCTTCGGATTTTCAAACAAAGGGCATGACGGATTTTTAGGGAATGCTGTTTTAGGTGAATGGTGTAATATTGGTGCCGACAGTAATAACTCAAATCTTAAAAATAATTATGCGGAAGTGAAATTATGGAATTATGAAAAGGAACGTTTCCTAAATACCGGACTTACTTTTTGCGGTTTGATAATGGGGGATCACAGCAAATGCGGGATCAATACCATGTTTAACACAGGAACGGTTGTAGGAGTGAGTGCAAATATTTTCGGTTCCGGTTTCCCCCGTAATTTTGTTCCTTCCTTTTCCTGGGGTGGTGCTGCTGGCTTTACAACTAATAAAACGAAAGATGCTTTTGAAGTGGCAACGCGTGTAATGGAAAGAAGAGGATTGGTTTTTAATGAAACTGAAAAGGATATTTTAATGCATGTTTTTGAGTTAACAGAAAAATACAGAAAATTAGTATAACATTATGGACTTCTCAACAACTGAAATTATTGGCTACATTTCATCTTTTATTGTACTGCTTTCTTTTTTAATGAAAAGCATTACAGCACTCAGAATAATAAATACTATCGGATGTTTATGCTTTGTGGTTTATGGCATTCTTTTAAATAATTCCATCCCTATTATTTTTACCAACACCGCAATTGTTGGAATCAACATGTATTTTTTGTTGAAGGCGAAAAAAAGTGCCTGATACACGCCTCACTGTTGAAATACCTGCGGCTCCTTTTCAATAGTGCCATTTTGTCCCTTTTCCCCAGATGGCATAGCAATTGAAAAAGAACGTACTATATTAAAAAAAAGACTTAATAGTTCTCACGATATGACAGATAATTTCGACCTAAATGACTTCGTACCAATGCTTCGCGATAATGTGATGGATGAAGATACCGAGTTTATACCTTTACTTTCCACGGAAGATGAGGATCAGATGAATTCAGAAACAGTTCCAGATGAACTGTCAATTTTACCTCTCCGGAATACTGTTTTATTTCCCGGTGTGGTTATTCCGATAACAGTTGGCAGAGATAAATCCATCAATCTGATCAAAGATGCCTACAAAGGTGATAAGATCATTGGTGTGGTCGCGCAAAAAAACGATTCGGTGGAAGATCCCAATGTCGAGGATCT
>CAMCYR010000058.1 GCA_945885475.1 Chitinophaga pinensis | reverse complement strand
ATTGGTGAGGTGCATGATGGAGCAGCTACTATGGACTGGATGGTTCAGGAGCAAGAGCGTGGTATAACAATCACTTCTGCTGCTACCACTTGTTTTTGGAAATACAGAGATCAACAATACAAAGTAAATATCATTGATACTCCCGGTCACGTTGACTTTACAGTTGAGGTGAATCGTTCATTGCGTATCCTTGACGGTTTAGTGTTTTTGTTTTCTGCTGTTGATGGTGTTGAGCCGCAATCAGAAACAAACTGGAGATTAGCGAATAACTACAATGTAACTCGTATTGGTTTCGTGAATAAAATGGACCGTTCTGGTGCAGATTTTTTAAAGGTTGTAGGTCAAGTGAAAGAAGTATTGGGTGGAAATCCATTGCCATTGCAATTGCCTATCGGTGCTGAAGAAACTTTCATGGGTGTAGTTGATTTAATTAATTTCCGTGGAATTATTTGGAATGAAGCAGACCAAGGAATGACTTTCAAAGAAGTTCCTATTCCAGAAGAAATGATGGATGAAGCGAAAGAGTGGAGAGGTAAATTATTGGAGGCAATTGCTGAATTCGATGATAGATTGATGGAGAAATTCTTCGAAGATCCTGAATCATTAACTGAGCGTGAAATTCTTGATGCGCTCCGTCAAGCTTGTGTTGCTAACAAAGTAGTACCGATGGTTTGTGGTTCAGCTTTCAAAAATAAAGGTGTACAAACAATGTTGGATTTGGTTATGGAATTAATGCCATCACCAATGGATAAAGAAGAAACAAAAGGAACACATCCTGATACTGGTGAAGAAATTTCTCGTAGACCAGATGTCAAAGAACCATTTACTGCACTGGCATTTAAAATTGCAACCGATCCTTTCGTTGGTCGTTTGTGTTTCTTTCGTGCTTATTCTGGTCGTTTAGATGCTGGTTCATACGTTTTAAATACGCGTAGTGGAAACAAGGAACGTATTTCTCGTATTTTCCAAATGCATGCTAACAAACAAAATGCAATCGAATTTATTGAAGCAGGTGATATTGGTGCAGCTGTAGGATTTAAGGATATTAAAACTGGAGATACGTTATGTGATGAAAAACATCCAATCGTTCTTGAGTCTATGAATTTCCCTGAGCCTGTTATTGGTGTTGCTATTGAGCCTAAAACGCAAGCCGATTTAGATAAATTAGGTGTTTCATTAAACAAATTAGCTGAAGAAGATCCTACATTCCGCGTTAAAACGGATGAAGATAGTGGACAAACAATTATCTCTGGTATGGGTGAGCTTCACTTAGAGATTATCCTTGACCGCTTGAAACGTGAGTTTAAAGTTGAATGTAATCAAGGTCCTCCTCAAGTATCATACAAAGAAACAATCAATGGCGAAGTATCTCACCGTGAAGTTTATAAAAAACAATCGGGTGGTCGTGGTAAATTTGCCGATATACAAGTAGTTATTTCTCCAGTTGATGCGGATTTCGATTCAACAACAAAAGCTGGTGGATTGCAATTCATTAATGAGATTTCAGGTGGTAATATTCCTCGTGAATTTATTCCTGCAGTTGAAAAAGGATTTAAGTCAGCAATGGTAAATGGTGTATTAGCCGGTTATCCTGTAGATACATTAAAAGTGCGATTGTTAGATGGATCTTACCACAATGTCGATTCAGATGCATTGTCTTTTGAGATCTGTGCTCGTTCTGCATTTCGTGAAGCAATGCCAAAAGCAAAACCTGTTTTATTGGAGCCAATCATGAAAGTGGAAGTTCTTACTCCTGAACAAAACATGGGTGATGTGGTAGGTGATTTGAACAAACGTAGAGGTATGATTGAAGGGATGGATACGAGAGCTGGTTCTCAGGTTATCAAAGCAAAAGTTCCGTTGTCTGAGATGTTTGGATATGTTACTACTTTGCGTACAATCACATCAGGTCGCGCTACTTCAACAATGGAATTTTCTCATTATGCAGAAGCACCTCGCAGTACATCTGATGAAGTAATTGCAAAAGCAAAAGGTAAAGCAGAAAAAGTATAATAAATAAAACATCGTTCTTTATATAAATAAAACTATGAGCCAAAAAATCAGAATCAAATTAAAATCTTACGACTTCAACTTAGTTGATAAGTCTGCAGAGAAAATTGTAAAAACTGTGAAAATGACAGGTGCTGTTGTTAGCGGACCTATTCCATTGCCAACTCACAAGAAGATCTACACTGTTTTACGTTCACCCCATGTAAACAAAAAAGCACGTGAACAATTTCAATTGTGCTCTTATAAAAGATTATTAGATATCTACAATTCAACTTCAAAAACTGTTGATGCATTAATGAAACTAGAATTGCCTAGTGGTGTTGAAGTAGAAATTAAAGCTTCGTAATACAAACAAATAATAAATTAATAAAACAATGTCTGGAATAATAGGTAAAAAAATTGGAATGACCAGTATCTTCAGTGCCAATGGTAAATATATACCATGCACAGTTATTGAAGCTGGTCCTTGCGTAGTTACGCAAGTAAAAACCTTGGAGAAAGACGGATATGCTTCAGTACAATTGGCATTTGATGAGAAGAAAGAAAAACATACTTCTTCTGCAATGAAAGGTCATTTTGAGAAAGCTTCAACGACTCCTAAACGTAAATTAGTTGAATTTAAATACTTCGAAACTCAAAAGAATCTTGGTGAAGTAGTAACTGTTGATCTTTTCGCTGAAGGCGATTTTATAGATGTTGCAGGAACTTCAAAAGGTAAAGGTTTTCAAGGTGTTGTAAAACGTCACGGTTTTGGTGGTGTGGGTGGAACAACTCATGGTCAGCATGATCGTTTACGTGCACCGGGATCATTAGGTGCATCTTCTTGGCCTTCACGCGTATTCAAAGGAATGAGAATGGCAGGTAGAACAGGTGGAGACCGTGTTAAGATTCAAAATTTAGAAGTAGTAAAAGTTATTGCAGATAAAAATCTTTTAATTGTAAAAGGTTCTATCGCAGGGGCAAAAGGTTCATACGTTACAATTGAAAAATAAAATGGAAGTATCAATTTTAAATATAAGCGGTAAGGCTACTTCAAAGAAGTTAAGCTTAAACGATGCGATCTTTGCTATCGAGCCGAATGACCATGCGATTTATTTAGATGTTAAACAACATTTAGCAAATAAACGTCAAGGTACTCATAAATCAAAAGAAAGAGCAGAAGTACGTGGTTCTAGTAAAAAATTAAAAAACCAAAAAGGTACCGGTGGTGCCCGTGCAGGTAATGATAAATCTCCAACAAGAGTGGGTGGAGGTAGAGCGTTTGGTCCTCGTCCGAGAGACTATGCTTTTAAATTAAATAAAAAATTAAAGCGTTTAGCGCGTATGTCAGCTTTAGCTTATAAAGCAAAAGAAAGCAATATTACAATTTTGGAAGATTTCAATTTTGATTCTCCTAAAACTCAGAAATATGCTGATTTGATGAATAATTTAAAGCTTTCCGACAAAAAAACACTATTAGTGTTGGGGGAATCAAATAAAAACATATATTTGTCGTCCCGAAATTTGACCAATGCAAAAGTTGTAACTGCTTCGGATTTAAACACTTACGATATTTTGAATGCGAACAACCTGTTGCTTGTTGAAAGCTCAGTAAAGGAAATTGAAAATTTATTAAGCAATTAATAAGATGAACGTGATAGTAAAACCGGTTATAACCGAAAAAATGACAGCACAAGGCGAAAAATTTAATCGCTATGGTTTTGTAGTGGCAAAAGCTGCTAACAAAGTGGAAATAAGATCAGCTGTTGAAAAATTATATGGAGTAACTGTAGAAGCAGTAAACACTCAGAATTATGTTGGTAAAGTGAAAACGCGTAATACCACAAAAGGTATTGCTGTTGGACGAGTGAACCAACATAAGAAAGCGGTAGTTACTTTAAAGGCTGGAGAGTCAATTGATTTTTACGCAGGCATTTAATAAAAAGTAAGACAGATTTTAGTATCTGTGAAAATTATAGAAATTAATTATACAGGTTTGTAACCTGTGAAAATAAAAAAACTGAGATGGCTTTAAAGAAATTTAGACCCCTAACCCCAGGGCAACGATTTAAGTTAGTTAGCGATAACGATGATATTACTCACGGCAAACCTGAAAAAAGTTTGTTAGTTCCGATTAAAAAATCGGGTGGACGTGATAATACTGGTAAAATGACAATGCGCTATATTGGTGGTGGTCATAAGCAACAATATCGTATTATCGATTTTAAAAGAGATAAATTTGGGGTTCCCGCAACTGTAAAAACAATTGAATACGATCCAAATCGTACTGCCCGAATTGCTTTAGTGGTTTATGCTGATGGAGAAAAACGTTATATTGTTGCTCCCAATGGCTTAAAAGTAGGACAGAAAATTGTTTCTGGTAAAGAAGCTACTCCAGAAATTGGAAACGCCTTATTTTTATCAGATATTCCATTAGGTACTGCAATACATAACATCGAATTACGTCCCGGACAAGGTGCTATCATGGCGCGTAGTGCTGGATCTGCTGCACAATTAAGTGCTAGAGATGGTAAATATGCTATCATTAAAATGCCTTCAGGTGAAACACGTATGGTGTTAATCACATGTATGGCTACTATTGGTACTGTATCTAATGCCGATCATAACCTAGAAATTAGCGGTAAAGCTGGTCGTTCACGTTGGCAAGGTCGTAGACCAAGAACTCGTCCGGTTGCAATGAATCCTGTTGACCATCCTATGGGTGGAGGTGAAGGAAGAGCATCTGGAGGTCACCCGCGTTCACGTACTGGTTTACCTTCGAAAGGATACAAAACGCGTTATCCTAAAAAAGCTTCGAATAAGTATATCATCGAAAGAAGAAAAAAATAAATTAATATTGGTTTAATGGTCAGGAACAGCTAGTTCCGGATTCATAACCTTAAAACAAAAAGAAATGGCACGTTCATTAAAAAAAGGTCCTTTTATCGACTGGAAACTTGAGAAAAAATTATTAGATCTTCAGGCTTCAGGTAAAAAAACAGTAATTAAAACCTGGTCTCGTAAATCAATGATTTCACCGGATTTCGTAGGTTTAACAGTTGCGGTTCATAATGGAAATAAATTTATTCCTGTTTATGTTACTGAGAATATGGTCGGTCATAAATTTGGTGAGTTTTCTCCAACGAGAACTTTCAGAGGTCACTCTGGTAATAAAGATAAAGTATCTAAATAGAATATTAAAGAGATTATAATATAACGAAAAATGGGTGTTAGAAAACAAAACGCAGCAGATGCAAGAAAAGAGGCAAACAAAAGCAGATATTTTGCTGTCTTGAAAAATTGCCCCACATCTCCCCGTAAAATGAGATTGTTGGCCGACCTTATCAGAGGTAAAGAAGTATTTATGGCCTTGAATATTTTAAAATTCAATCCTAAAGAAGCATCAGGAAGATTAGAGAAATTGTTGACCTCAGCAATCTCTAATTATGAAGCAAAAACAGGACAACGTCCGGAAGATAGCAACTTGGTTGTGAAGGAAATTTTTGTTGATAGTGCGTTACAAATGAAGCGTTTAAGAACTGCTCCGCAAGGTCGTGCTAACAGAATCAGAAAGCGTTCTAATCACGTAACGATTGTTGTTGACAGCAAAAAAGTAGAAACCAAAAAGCAAGAAGAAACTAAATAATAATAATTTTCAATGGGACAAAAAGCAAATCCAATAGGCTTACGTTTAGGCATCATTAAAGGATGGGATTCAAACTGGTATGGCGGAAAAAATTTCGCTGAGAAATTAGTTGAGGATCATAAGATCAGAACATATTTGAAAGCTCGTTTAGCAAAAGCTAGTATTTCAAAAATTGTGATTGAGAGAACAGTGAAAATCATTACTGTTACTATTAACACATCTCGTCCAGGTATTATTATTGGAAAAGGTGGTGCTGAAGTTGATAAAATCAAAGAAGAATTAAAAAAGATCACTAAAAAAGATATTCAGATCAATATTTTTGAAATTAAACGTCCAGAATTAGATGCCCGTTTAGTTGCTGATAGTATTGCCCGTCAAATTGAAGGTCGTATCTCTTTTCGTAGAGCCGTTAAAATGGCAGTTGCTTCTACAATGAGAATGGGTGCTGAAGGTATTAAAGTGAAATGTTCAGGTCGATTGGCTGGTGCTGAAATGGCACGCGTTGAAGGTTACAAAGAAGGACGAACTCCTCTTCATACGCTTCGTGCAGACATCGATTATGCTTTAGCAGAAGCGCATACTACTTATGGTCGTATTGGAGTTAAAGTTTGGATCTGTAAAGGTGAGATCTACGGAAAACGTGATCTTTCTCCAAATGTTGGAAATGCTGCTGCGGGAGCGAAAGATGGAAAAGGTGGAGCACCAAAAGGAGGAAATCCGAAATTTGATAAACGCGGACCCGGTGGACCAAGAAAAGGTGGAAGCGATAACAGAAGAAGAGATTCTAAATAGTTTTTGAAAAAAATATAAAGATATTAATTGATATAATAAAGAAATACAATGTTACAGCCGAAAAGAACCAAATATAGAAAGATGCACAAAATGAAGATGAAGGGCAACGCGAAGCGTGGCGATCAACTTTCATTCGGTTCATTTGGATTAAAGGCAACTGAAGGATGCTGGGTTACAGCCCGTCAATTAGAAGCTGCAAGGGTAGCAGTAACACGTTTCATGAAACGTGAAGGTCAGATTTGGATTCGTGTTTTCCCTGATAAGCCTATTACTTCTAAGCCTGCAGAGGTTCGTATGGGTAAAGGTAAAGGTGCTCCTGAATATTGGGTTGCCGTAGTAAAACCAGGTCGCATTATGTTTGAAGCAGAAGGCGTACCGATGGAAGTTGCAAAAGAAGCATTGCGTTTAGCTGCTCAGAAATTGCCTGTAACAACTAAATTTGTTGTTAGAAGAGATTATTCAGCAGAAGCAAACTAAAATTAGAAATAATAGAACATCAACAAAATGAAACAAGAGGATATCAAACAGCTTTCAACAACTGATCTTACAGACAGAATCAAAGAACAAAAAAATTCTTTGGCTAAATTAAAGTTGAATCATTCAGTATCTCCTATTGAAAATCCTGCAACCATCACTGATAGCAGAAAAACAGTAGCTAGATTACAAACAGAACTTCGCTCTAGACAAATTGCAGAGGCTAAAAAATAATTTCAAACAATGGAAAGAAATTTAAGAAAAGAAAAAGTTGGTACAGTTACCAGCAACAAAATGGAAAAATCCATTGTTGTTTCAGTTGAACGTAAAGTAAAACATCCTAAATACGGAAAGTTTTTGAACAAGACGACTAAATTTGTTGCACATGATGATGCAAATACTTGCAACATTGGTGATACAGTTAAAATTGTTGAAACACGTCCTCTAAGTAAGAGTAAGTGCTGGAGATTGGTTGAAGTACTTGAAAGAGCAAAATAATTAGTAAAAACCTTTGGGGTGCGCTGACTGAATTTTCAATTCGTTCATCAACCCAAAATAGAATTTTAAAAAAATGGTACAACAGGAATCAAGATTATTAGTTGCGGACAACAGCGGTGCAAAAGAGGTACTCGTTATTCGTGTGCTCGGTGGAACTAAAAAAAGATATGCTTCTATTGGAGATAAAGTGGTCGTTACTGTAAAACACGCTTTGCCTTCCGGAAATATTAAGAAAGGTGCCGTGTCGAAAGCTGTAGTGGTTAGAACAAGAAAAGAAGTGAGACGTGCAGACGGATCGTATATTCGTTTTGATGACAACGCTGTAGTTTTACTAAATGCTACCGACGAATTAAGAGGAACCCGTATTTTTGGACCAGTTGCCCGTGAATTAAGAGATAAAAATTTTATGAAAATCATTTCACTTGCTCCAGAAGTTCTGTAGGTGAATAATAAATACAACAATGAAAGTTAAATTACATATCAAAAAAGACGACTTAGTAAAAGTTCTTGCAGGAGACTCGAAAGGTCAAGAAGGTAAAGTTTTATCAATTGATAAAACCAAAAATCGTGCAGTTGTTGAAGGAGTTAATTTAGTATCTAAACATACTAAACCGGATGCAAAAAATCCTCAAGGCGGAATCATTAAGAAAGAAGCATCAGTTCATGTTTCTAATTTAATGTTAGTAGAGCCAGGAACAGGAAAAGTGACTCGCGTTGGTCGCAAATTAGATGAAAAATCGAACAAATTAGTACGTTACTCAAAAAAGACAGGGGAGGTAATTAAATAATGACTTATTCACCACGATTAAAAGACAAATATAAAGCGGATGTTGTTCCTGCTTTACAGAAAAAGTACGGTTACAGCAGCTCTATGCAAGTGCCTAAACTTCAAAAAATATGCCTTAATCAAGGAGTTGGAGACGCTGTTTCTGATAAGAAATTGATCGAAAGCGCTATCAAAGAAATGACAACTATTAGCGGTCAAAAAGCCGTTTCTACCATTTCTAAGAAAGATATTTCTAATTTCAAACTTCGTAAAGGTGTTCCTATCGGAGTGCGAGTTACTCTGCGCGGAGATACGATGTACGAATTTTTAGACAGATTAATCTCTGTTGCTTTGCCTCGTATACGTGATTTCAGAGGAATTAACGATAAAGGTTTTGATGGAAGCGGAAACTATACTTTAGGAGTTACTGAACAAATCATTTTCCCGGAAATAGATATCGATAAAGTTAGCAAAATCATGGGTATGGATATTACCTTTGTTACGTCTGCTTCTTCTGATGGTGAAGCATTAGCATTGTTAAGTGAATTTGGATTACCTTTTAAAAATCAAAAAAAATAATATAAGTCGATGGCAAAAGAATCAATGAAAGCAAGAGAAGTTAAACGTAAGAAACTTGCTGATCTATACGCTGAAAGAAGAGCTGCTTTAAAAGCTGCAGGAGATTCAGTAGGGTTACAAAAATTACCAAGAGCTTCGTCTCCAACCCGTCAACGTAACCGTTGTAAATTGACAGGTCGTCCTAGAGGTTATATGCGTCAATTCGGTATTTCTCGTAATCAATTCCGTGAAATGGTGTTAGATGGCTTAATTCCAGGATTGACTAAATCAAGTTGGTAATTCTTCTTGACAATAAAAATTTGAGTATTAATGTATAATTATCCTGCGTGCGGGATAAGATATAAAACCAATAAAAATGACAGATACAATTGCAGATTACCTCACTAGAGTGAGAAACGCTATCAAAGCGAATCACCGAATCGTAGAGATTCCTTCTTCTAACCTGAAAAAAGAGATCACCAAGATCCTTTTTGAAAAAGGTTATATCCTAAGTTATAAATTTGAAGAACTAACTGCTCAAGGTACAATTAAAATTGCCTTGAAATACCATCCTGTTAACAAACAGTCTGCTATTAAGAAGTTAGAAAGAATTAGTTCACCTGGTCTACGTAAATATGCCGGCTCAACTAATATTCCTCGTGTTTTAAATGGCTTAGGTATTGCCATCATTTCAACTTCTAAAGGTGTAATGACCGATAAGGAAGCGAAGACACAAAAAGTGGGTGGTGAAGTATTGTGTTATGTTTATTAATATTTAGGAGGAAAGAAAAATGTCAAGAATAGGTAAATTACCGATCACACTTCCGCAAGGAGTTGAGTTGAACATTTCTAATAAGAATGTTGCAACTGTTAAAGGCCCGAAAGGGATATTAACACAGAGTATTGATTCTGCTATTACAGTAAACAATGATAACGGTGTTTTAACTGTTACCCGTGCTACTGATCAAAAGCGTCACAGAGCAATGCACGGTTTGTACCGCGCGCTTTTAGCTTCAATGATCAAAGGTGTTAGTGAAGGATATAAAACAGAACAAGAACTTGTTGGTGTTGGTTATCGTGCTGCAAACAAAGGACAAATGTTAGAGTTGACTTTAGGTTTTTCTCATAACGTTGCTTTTGAATTACCGGTAGAAATTAAAGTTACTACTGCTACTGAAAAAGGTCAGAATCCGAAAATCATTTTAGAATCTGCTGATAAACAATTATTGGGAGCTGTTGCTGCTAAAATTCGTTCATTGCGTAAACCTGAACCATATAAAGGAAAAGGTATTAAATTTACTGGCGAAATTTTAAGAAGAAAAGCTGGTAAGTCTGCAGGTAAATAAGTATAAGAGTTCACAATTATCGGCTTAAACCGATAGAAATAAGGTAAAAAAATGGCTATTACAAAAGAGTTCAGAAGAAACAGAATTAAACAACGTATTCGTAAAGTTGTTAACGGTGACGCACAAAGTCCTAGACTTTCTGTTTTCAGAAGCAATAAAGGAATCTACGTTCAATTGATCGACGATGTGTCCGGCAAGACATTAGTTTCTGCTTCATCATCCGACAAAGGAATTGCAGATGCAAAAGGTAACAAAATTGATCAGGCAAAAATGGTAGGAAAGTCTATCGCAGAAAAAGCTGGTAAGGCTGGTATTTTATCTGTACGTTTTGATAGAAATGGTTATTTATATCATGGAAGAGTGAAATCATTAGCAGAAGGTGCTCGTGAGTCCGGATTAAAATTCTAGTACTAATAATTGAAAAATTAATTCCGATAAAATCGGGACTGAATCTAAAAATAAATAGAATGTCAAACGCAAACATTAAAAGAGTAAAATCAAGTGATATCGAGCTAAAAGATAAACTTGTTAGCATCCAACGTGTAACTAAAGTTACTAAGGGAGGTAGAAACTTTACATTTTCAGCTATTGTTGTAGTTGGAAACGAAAAAGGTATTGTTGGTTACGGATTAGGGAAAGCAAAAGAAGTTACTGATGCAATTACTAAAGGTATTGATGATGCAAAAAAGAATTTGATCAAAGTTGCTCTTGTTAAAGGAACTGTTCCTCACGAGCAATATGGTAAATTCAGTGGTTCTTTGGTTTTCTTGAAACCTGCTGCTCATGGTACTGGTGTAATAGCCGGAGGTGCGATGCGTGCGGTTCTTGAAAGCGTTGGTGTTACAGACGTTTTGGCTAAATCTAAAGGTTCATCAAATCCTCACAATGTTGTAAAAGCAACTATGGATGCCTTGATGAAAATGCGTGATGCCGCTACTGTTGCTCAAACACGTGGTATTTCAATGGAAAAAGTATTTAATGGTTAATATTAAGCTTTAGGTTTTGTAGGGTGTTACACCTTTTACTATAACTTTGAAACTTTAAACTTTATAAAAAAATGGCAACAATTAAAATTAAACAGATAAAAAGTGGTATCGGTCAAACTGAGCGTCAAAAACGTACGTTACGTGCCTTAGGTTTTATCAGAATGAACCAAACAATTGAAAAGGAAGCAACTCCTCAAATTGTAGGAATGGTGAATAAGGTAGCTCATTTGCTTACTGTAATAAAATAAATAATAACAAGAAATAAATATAAGTGATGAACTTAAGTAAATTAACACCCGCAGAAGGTTCTGTAAAAAACGCCAAGAAACGTATTGGTAGAGGTCAAGGATCAGGAAAAGGCGGAACATCTACAAAAGGGCACAAAGGTGCTCAATCTCGTTCAGGATATTCTGCAAAAAGAGGTTTTGAAGGTGGGCAAATGCCATTACAAAGACGTGTTCCTAAATTTGGTTTCAAAAATATTAATCGTGTTGAATATCGCGGAATTAACCTTGATGTTATTCAGGGCTTGGTTGATGATAACAACGTGACTGCAATTGACTTGGCATTTTTAATTTCAAAGGGTTTGGCTCACAAAAACGATAAAGTAAAAGTGCTTGGTCGCGGTGAATTAAAATCAAAAGTTGATATTCAGGTGCATGCATTTTCAGCAACTGCCAAATCAGCAATCGAAGCAAAAGGTGGTTCCGCTGTTTCAGTAGAAAAAGTTGCAAAAGCTTAATTAAACGCAGTAATACTGTTTTATGAAAAACTTTATAAATACATTAAAAAACATTTGGAAAATCGAAGAACTTCGAACACGTATTTTGAATACGCTCGGGTTTATTTTGATTTATCGATTGGGTTCATATATTGTTCTTCCTGGAGTTAATTCTGATCTTCTTGCTGAAGCCAGTAAAACATCCAATGAAGGAATTGTTGGATTGATCAATATTTTTGCAGGTGGTGCGTTTTCTCGTGCTTCAGTATTCGGTTTGGGTATTATGCCCTACATTTCTGCTTCTATTGTTGTTCAGCTTTTGGGAATGGCTTTGCCATATTTCCGTAAACTTCAAATGTCAGGAGAAAGTGGTCGCAAAAAGATCAATCAAATTACCCGCTTCCTAACTGTGGGTATCACGTTGATGCAAGCTCCTGGTTATATCGCTACTCAGATTACTAATAAAGCAGGTGTTGTTGCTGATCCTAGTTTCTTCTGGATGGCTCAATCAATATTAATTTTAGTTACAGGTACCATGTTCGTTATGTGGCTTGGTGAAAAAATTACTGATAAAGGTATTGGTAATGGTATTTCATTGATCATTATGATTGGTATCATTGCACGTTTGCCTTTCTCTTTTGTATCTGAATTTGCTAACCGTTTGGGTGGTGAAGGTGGGGGCGGTGGATTGATTATGTTGTTGATCGAAATGGTTCTTTTATTGTTGATTATTGTAGGATCTATAATGTTAGTTCAAGGAACAAGAAAAATTCCTGTTCAATATGCTAAAAAAATTGTTGGAAGTAAACAATACGGTGGTACTCGTCAATACATTCCATTGAAAGTGAATGCAGCAGGTGTTATGCCGATTATTTTTGCTCAAGCTATTATGTTTATCCCTATCACAGTGATTCAATATGCTCAATCCGATTCATTAACGGGTGTTTTGGGTGCATTGTCAAATCACAATGGTTTTTGGTATAATCTTGTGTTTGCATTGTTGATTATTGTTTTTACTTATTTTTATACTGCAATTACGGTAAATCCAAATCAAATGGCTGAAGATATGAAACGCAACGGTGGATTTGTTCCCGGTGTTGTTCCTGGTAAAAAAACAGCTGAATTCATTGATGCGGTGATGTCCAGAATTACTTTGCCTGGATCAATTTTATTGGCTATTGTCGCAATTCTTCCTGCTTTTGCTGTTATAATGAACGTTGAAGCAGGATTTGCACAGTTTTTTGGTGGTACTTCTTTGCTGATTTTAGTTGGAGTTGTTTTGGATACTCTTCAACAAATTGAAAGTCACTTATTGATGCGTCATTATGATGGATTGATGAAGAATGGTAGAATTAAAGGTCGCTCTTCAATGAGCATGACATCAGCTTAATATAAGAAATAGGGGAGAAGATCGCGTGTCGAAAGGCTTGTATTATAAAACGAAAGAAGAGATTGAGTTATTAAGAGAAAGTTCTTTACTTGTTGGAAAAACTTTGGCTGAAGTTGCAAAAGTTATTAAACCCGGTGTTACTACTTTGTCGTTAGACAAAGTTGCTTACGAGTTTATTAACGATAATAAAGCCGTGCCTGCTTTTTTAAATTATAGCGGTTTCCCTAATTCATTGTGTATTTCAGTAAATTCACAAGTTGTACATGGTATTCCGGGAAAATATGAGCTAAAAGACGGAGATGTTGTTTCTGTTGATTGCGGGGTGATAAAAAATCAATTTGTTGGTGACTCTGCTTATACTTTTGCGATTGGCGAAGTTAAGCCAGAGATACTTAAGCTGTTAAAAGTTACTAAAGAAAGTCTATATAAGGCGATTGAGGTTGCAATTGCAGGAAAACGATTAGGTGATATTGGCGACGCTGTTCAAGCACATGCTGAAATGAATGGTTTCTCTGTTGTTCGTGAATTAGTCGGACATGGAATCGGTCGAAATCTTCACGAAGCTCCTGAAGTTCCTAATTATGGAAAAAAAGGTACAGGTTTGAAATTACAGGAAGGTTTGGTTATTGCAATCGAACCAATGATAAATTTTGGAAAAAAAGCAATCAAACAACACAAAGATGGTTGGACGATTACTACGGCTGATGATCTGCCTTCTGCACACTTTGAGCACACGATTGCAGTAGGAAAAGATAAGGCAGATATTTTATCAAGTTTTGATTATATAGAAGAAGTATTAAAGAGTAAAAGATAATAACTGAATCCTAGTTGGATTATTAATTTTAGGATTTAATTTAGATTGGGATTATAAAAAAAGTATGGCTAAACAAGCATCAATTGAACAGGACGGAACCATTTTAGAAGCATTGTCAAATGCAATGTTTCGTGTTGAGCTTGAGAACGGACACGTTATTACAGCTCATATTTCCGGTAAGATGCGCATGCATTATATAAAAATATTGACTGGTGATAAAGTAAAGATTGAAATGTCACCTTACGACTTAACAAAAGGAAGAATTTCATACAGATATAAATAAAAATTACTAAAATGAAAGTTAGAACATCTATCAAAAAAAGAAGTGTTGATTGCAAAATCGTTCGTAGAAAAGGCGTTTTGTATGTAATCAATAAAAAGAATCCTAAGTTTAAACAAAGACAAGGATAAGACCAATTTGAATATTGACCTGTTTGAAAATTGGTTGATCAAAAAGAGTATTAAAACAAATGTGTTTTTAACACACTATTAAATTAAAAAAAATGGCTAGAATTGCGGGTATTGACTTACCAAACAACAAAAGAGGAGAAATCGGTTTAACGTATATTTATGGAATTGGCCGTAGTACTGCTCAAAAAGTATTAACTGAAGCAGGAATCGACTGGAATACAAAAGTACAGGATTGGAATGATGATCAGTTAACTGCTATTCGTACAATCCTTACTGATAAATATAAATTAGAAGGTTCTTTACGTTCTGAAGTTCAATTGAACATCAAGCGTTTGATGGATATTGGTGCTTACCGTGGTATCCGTCACCGTGTTGGATTGCCTGTTCGTGGTCAAACGACTAAAAACAATGCGCGTACCAGAAAAGGTAAACGTAAAACTGTTGCTAACAAGAAAAAAGTTACTAAATAGAACTTAACTCTTGATCCTTTCAATGAAGGTTGCAGGATGAAGGAAACGATAATTTAAACAAATGGTTAACGTTACAGTTAACGATCATATAAACAAAAAAAATGGCTAAAGGAAACCAAACAACTACTGCAGGAAAAGCTGCAGCAAAAAAGAGAGTTGTAAAAGTAGAGGCAGTGGGCGAAGCTCATATCAATGCTACTTTTAACAACATCATTATTTCATTAACAAACCTGTCTGGACAAGTAATTTCTTGGTCGAGTGCTGGTAAAATGGGCTTTCGTGGTTCTAAGAAAAACACACCCTATGCTGCTCAGTTAGCTGCTCAGGATTGTTCTAAAGTTGCACATGATGCAGGTTTAAGAAAAGTGAAAGTTTTTGTGAAAGGGCCTGGTGCCGGTCGCGAATCTGCAATCCGTACTATTTCCGGAGCAGGAATCGAAGTGTCAGAGATTATGGATATCACTCCAATTCCTCACAACGGTTGTCGTCCTCCAAAACGCAGAAGAGTTTAATATTAAGTCAAAAGACTAAAGTAGAAAGTCAAAAGACTTTATAAAATAACAATAGAATATAAAAAATAAAAAAATACAATGGCAAGATACATAGGCCCCAAATCAAGAATAGCTAGAAAATTTAAAGAACCCATTTTTGGACCTGATAAAGTTTTAGAAAAAAAGAATTACCCTCCGGGGCAACACGGATTGTCTAAGAAACGTTCTAAACAATCAGAATACGCTGTTCAGTTGCAAGAGAAGCAAAAAGCAAAATACACATATGGTATTTTGGAGCGTCAGTTTGCTAAAATCTATACAATGGCTCAACGTGCACATGGCGTTACTGGTGAAGTATTGTTGCAACTAATCGAATCACGTGTTGATAATGTTGTTTATCGTATGGGTATTTCACCTACTCGCAGTGGTGCTCGTCAATTGGTAGGACATCGTCATATTACAGTTAATGGCAATGTTGTTAATATTCCTTCTTATATTTTGAAAGCAGGTGACGTTGTTGCTGTGCGTGAACGTTCAAAAACATTAGAAGTAATTAACAATAGTGTCGCTTTTGCTACAAATGCGTTCCCTTGGATGGATTTTGATAAATCTACAATGACAGGAAAGTTTATTGCTGTTCCTGAAAGAGTTCAAATTCCTGAAAATATTAAA
>CAMCYR010000057.1 GCA_945885475.1 Chitinophaga pinensis | reverse complement strand
TCCATGCTCAATAAAAAAAGAAAAAGAACAACGGTGATTCCTGCAAACGAATAAGCAAAAACGGCTTGTGTTTTATAGTAAAGAATGAAGAGAACAAGCGCTAAAAGGAATAATAGAATTCGGGAATAGAAGATCTTGGAAAATTTGCTATTCTGTTCGTCAATTTCCTTGTTGAACTTGGATATTCTATTTGTGTAGTATGTAAATAAGATATTCATGGAGAGCAAAGCTACATAAATAAAAGCCATAGATTCACAGATTTTCTATGTGAAAAATTCTACAAATTGACAAATTCTTGCAATGCTTCTCGACTCCGCTCGAAGTGACATTGTGCGCTGTCATTTCGAGCGGAGTCGAGAACGAGATTAATATAGGAAAGAAAAATGCTTGTCGCCAGTCATTTCGAGCGGAGTCGAGAAAGTGTGAGAGCCTTAAGTTAGGAAAATTAATTAAAGAATAAATCTGAGAATCTGTGGCATATTTCTTATTTTTGTACCTATTCAAAGCATAAAACAAAACAATGAAAATATCATATAACTGGCTTAAAGAATACATTAAAACCGACTTGTCACCTGATGAGATTGGAATATTATTGACCGATTGTGGTTTAGAAGTAGAAAGTATCGAAAAATTCGAAACTGTAAAAGGCGGTTTAAAGGGAATTGTTGTTGCTGAAGTTATTTCAAAAGAAAAACATCCCGATGCCGATCGTTTGAATTTAACGACTGTTGATGTGGGAACTGGTACATTATTGAATATCGTATGTGGTGCTGCAAATGTGGAAGTAGGACAAAAAGTTATTGTTGCGATGATCGGAGCTCAGCTTTTTCCAACAATCGGTGAGCCGTTCGAAATAAAAAAATCGAAAATACGCGGGCAAAATTCTGAGGGAATGATTTGTGCGGAAGACGAGATAGGATTGGGTGGTTCGCATGCTGGAATTATGGTCTTGGATCCTTCTGCCAAAGTAGGTACACCAGCAAATGAATATTTTAAAATCGAAGAAGACCATGTTTTAGAAATTGGACTTACTCCAAATCGTGCTGATGCAACATCTCATGTTGGTGTTGCCCGCGATCTTGTTGCCGTCTTGAATGCACAAAAAGGTGAGGCCATTCATTTTCTTGATTTCCCGGAAGTAAGACTTTTTAAAACAGACAATACTAACTCCGTAATAAGTGTAACTGTTGAAGATCATGTTGCTTGTCCGCGTTACTCGGGACTTTCCCTTGCGGATATTACAGTTGCCGATTCTCCCGAATGGTTGAAAAACCGGTTGAAAGCGATAGGTGTTCGCCCGATCAACAATATTGTGGATGCAACCAATTTTGTATTGCACGAATTGGGACAGCCAATGCATGCATTTGATGCTGATAAAATTAAAGGTGGAAAAGTAATTGTAAAAAAGCTTGCTGATAAAACGAAGTTTAAAACACTGGATGAAACGGAGCGCGAATTGTCCGCTGATGATCTGATGATTTGTGATGCTGATGGTGGAATGTGTATTGCCGGTGTATTTGGCGGACTAGAAGCAGGTGTGACAGCGGAAACTAAAAATATATTTCTTGAAAGTGCTTATTTTAATGCGTCATCCGTTCGTAAATCATCAAAGCGTCATGGTCTGAAAACAGATGCTTCTTTTCGTTTCGAAAGAGGAACAGATCCCAACATTACTGTATATGCTTTAAAGAGGGCTGCATTATTAATTAAAGAAATTGCGGGCGGTTCTATTGCTTCCGAAATTATTGATATTTACCCTACACCAATCGAACATTTTAAAGTTCCTTTTTCTTTTGAAAAGTGTGAACAGCTGATTGGTAAAAAAATTGAATTGGAACTCGTTAAAAATATCATTACTTCATTGGGTATTGAAATTGAGCATGAAGGGAATGATGCATTGTTGTTGTCTGTTCCACCATTCAAGGTGGATGTTACACGCGAGCAAGATGTGATCGAAGAAGTGTTGCGAATATATGGATATAACAATATTGAAATTCCAACGGTATTAAATTCATCCTTATCGTTTGCTGAAAAACCGGATAAAGAAAAAATTCAGAACGTTATTTCTGACTTATTGACGAATAATGGTTTTTCGGAGATGATGTGTTTGTCTTTGACAAAAGGAGAATATGCTACAAAGCTCAGTTCTTTAAGCGATGACCGAAGTGTAGCGATGATGAATCCTTTGAGCAGCGATTTAAATGTGTTGCGTCAGACGCTTTTGTTCAGTGGCTTGGAGACAATCGCCTACAATCAGAACCGTAGAAATGCTGATCTGAAATTATATGAGTTTGGCAAAACATATATTGCCATTAAAGGTGAAACTACAAAGTATATTGAAACAAAGCATTTGTCAGTTTTTATTACGGGACGCAAGCAGGAAGAAAGCTGGAATGCAACGAATGATACAATGACTTTATATACGTTAAAAGGTAATGTGAAAAATGTTTTAGAGCGTTTGGGGATAAAAGATTTTAAACTTGCCGCCTTGAATTCAGATACTTTTTCTCAAGGACTGAGTTTTAGCCATAATAAAAAAATAGTAGTGGAATTCGGAGAAATTGCGAAGTCGCTTTCTTCCAAATTGATGGATATTAAAATGCCCGTATTTTATGCCGATTTCAATTGGGATCTTGTTCTAGATGCAATGAAAAATTCATCCACTATGTATTCTGAAGTACCTAAATTTCCAGAAGTTAGACGAGATTTGGCCTTGCTGATCGATAAAGTAGTTCAATTTGATCAGCTTGAGCAACTAGCTTATCAGTCGGAAAAAAGTTTGCTAAAGAATGTAAATCTGTTTGATGTGTACGAGGGTGATAAATTACCTGACGGCAAAAAGTCATATGCTTTGAGTTTTATTTTGCAGGATGAAAATGCTACACTTACGGATAAGCAGATTGAAAAGATTATGGAGAAGTTGATGAAAACCTATCAGGAGAAGGTGGGAGCAGAGATCAGATAATATAATATCCTTCGTACTTAAATATAAAATCCCGCTCTCTTTCTCGATAAGTTCGAAATGCTAGAGCGGGATTCTTTTTTTAATTTATTCTATAAAGTTCTGATCACACTTGTTTTTGGTTGCTGCATTCCAACAACTAAATAAGCAGAACCTTGTTTTTCTTTTTCAACTGCATAAATTTCAATGATCAGATTTTGTGTTGAATTGGAATAAAATACCCAAGATTCAGGATTTGCCGATGTGGCACTGTTATATATTTCAGTTTTGTACTCGTCCAAAACTCTAAATGTAACTTTACCCAAGGTCTCCTCTGATCCAATTTGAAATTTATAATTTAATCCTTTGTAAAAGGAAACGTGAATTTCTGAAGGCTCATCAAGGATCAATGTTACATTGTTAACTTGTCCATTGTGTGTGTATGGTGCAAGCTTTTTTATTCCTTCTTTTACAGCGGATTTACATTGGGCATTTACTGAAAACGGCAGAGCGAAGGATATAACGATCAGTGCAGTTGTTGATACTATATTTTTGACAGATAATTTCATGACTGAGAGGTTTATAATATGATTTTATTTCTAAGAGCTGTTACTTTTTCTACTATTAATTTTAGTTGTTCTTTGGTCAGTTCGTAAGAACTATTATTCCCAACACTGATGATATCTTTGTCGGAAGCTGCAGGTGTATTTTGTTTTACCCGGATAGATTCGTAGATCGCAGCGATTTCTTTCATGTCTGTTAATGTTGTCTTGATGTCCGTATCCGATTCAAATTGCTCCAGCATAGTTGTTAAGTTTTTCAAAACGATTTTTTGATCTGCCACCAAACCCAGAATTTCTTGCTTTTGTGATTTATCAGCAATCGTAGTAATGATATACATTGCTTCTATCCAGCTTCCTAATGCAATTGTAGCCGTCTCAACGTTTCTTTGGTTTTCTTTTAGGTAGTCGTCCGCATTAATTCCTGCTTCAGAAACAATCGCCATTAAAGAATCTAAATTGTTGTTGTTGGCTTGTAATCTTTTATTTACCTCGGTACCATAGCTACCATCAATGCCCAAGGCTGTTACCAGTTCATTTATGTTTTTAAGATAGTTGTTGAAATCCTGATTTTGTTTATATAAAAAGCAAAAAGAAAGGTCCGTAGAGTAGGCTCCTAAATTTGCTGCTTTTGAAAATGTGGAAACATATTTCGATATCTTATTGGCAGGATTCAGCAATGACTTGTCGAATGATGAGCCCGACATTTTGAGAATAGTAAAGGTTTCCAAGGGAGAAGGGATGTTGCAGAAAACAATACTTTTGGAACTGTCGATGTTCGTTTTCACTACTGCAGAATCTACAGGTGTTTCTGTCGTTTTGCCTGATCCGCCACAACTGATAAGAGAAACAGTTGTAATGAATACTGCAATGTTCTTAACGATTCTTTTCATTTTGTAATGTAGTTTTTAAGAATGTATGAATGGTTTTGCTCTTAACAAAACTAATACATTTATTTTAATCGCAAAATTATTTTTATTCTTAGGTATTATCAGCCAATTAATTGTATTTTTTTTCGTTTCTTCTAATTGATTACCTTTATACAATGCAGTTTTTTAGCTTGATATTCCGTTTTTTCCGTTTCAGAGCAATGAGAATAGCTTTCTTACTGCTGCTTTCTGTTTTCACCTGCCTTACGTCTATTGCTCAAAAAAACTATTATCTAGAGATTCAATCTGTTGATGGCTCGGACGTGTTAAAAAAGATTCCCTACAAAAAACAGTTTGCTTCGAAAGCTTCGCGAGACAAGGAGCTACAAAATGTATTGTTTACCTGTTATGATAACGCATTTCTCACGGCCTCTTTTGATAGTTTAGTAACAGATTCCCTTTTCCTTCGGGCTTATCTGAATGTTGGTGATCAATATAAGTGGGCATATCTGAAAAAAGGTAATGTGGATGAAGGGGTTTTGAGTGAGATCGGGTTTCGTGAAAAACTGTATTCAAATAAACCTGTTTCTTTTAAAAATGTAAAGCGCGTTCAGGAAAAACTTATTACATATTATGAAAATAACGGCTATCCGTTCGCGGCTGTGAAGTTGGATAGTATTCTTATCGCTAATGGGATTATTGCTGCTCAGTTGAAGCTTACTAAAAATGCTGAAATTTTAATCGACAGTATTGTTATAAAAGGAAATTCTAAAATCATACCTGTTTATATTTATAATTATTTAGGAATAAAGCCAGGAAGTTTATACAATGAAGCGCAGTTAAAAAAAGTGAATACACGCATTGCCGAATTGCCTTTTATCCGTTCAACAAAGCCGGCTTCTATTGCTTTTTCCGATAAATTCAATAAATTGATTCTTAGTCTTGAAAAAAAGCGGGCGAGTCAGTTTGATGGTATTGTTGGAATCTTACCCGATAATATTACTGGCAAAATATTATTTACCGGTGATGTTCGTTTGAAATTGCAAAACGGTTTGGGAAGAGGCGAACTGATCGATCTCAATTGGAGGAAATTACAATCACAGACACAGGATTTAAAAGTTCGATTGGTTTATCCTTTTATACTTCGAACTCCTTTTGGTTTAGATTATAATTTTAAACTTTACAAGAAGGATACCACTTTCTTGGATGTGAATCAGAATATAGGCGTACAATATTTATTGATTGGTGGAAATTATGTCAAAGTATTTTACAACAACAAAACGTCTACTTTGCTTTCTACAAAAGGTTTAGAGTATTTAACAACGTTGCCCGCTAATGCTGATGTTAGCACAAATATGTACGGATTAGGTTTGAAATATGAAAAGCTCGATTATCGCTTAAATCCGAGGAAAGGGTTCACAATTTTGATGAATGCAAGTGCCGGGACGAAGAAAATAAAGAAAAATTCAAAATTGAATCCTGTAGTTTATGAAAAGTTAAGATTGAGTTCTGCCTTATATAACGGAGATTTTGAAGGTGCTATTTTTCTTCCCATCGCTAACCGAAGTGCCTTTAAAATTGGAGCACAAGCTGCTTTTATTTATGGGGAAGCCACTTTTCAAAATGAACTTTCGCGGATCGGTGGCTTAAAAACCTTGCGTGGTTTTGACGAGGAGTCGATATACGCTTCCAGTTTCTCTATTTTGACTTTGGAATACCGGTTTGTTTTAGAGCAGAATTCCTATTTATATGTGTTTGGTGATGGGGCTTGGTATGAGAATAATGAAGTCAGCCGATATGTTCAGGATACTCCTTTTGGCTTTGGTGCGGGTATAAGTTTTGAAACCAAAGCAGGGATTTTTTCGATAAACTATGCTTTGGGTAAACAATTCAGTAATCCTATTGAATTGCGCAGCGGGAAGATTCATTTCGGAATCGTGAATTATTTCTAATTCAATATTCAATTTTTCCCTTCCTGCCAAGCGATTTTATGCTTAAATTAGCCATTCTATTTGAATCAAATTTTATGGATATTTTGTTTTTATTAATTGGTTTGGTTTTAGGTTTCGGAATTGCTTTTTTGTTTTTCAAAGGAAAACAGTCGGTAGGTTCTGATACTTCTATTTTGGATTCTAAAATTATAGGATTGGAAAAGGATTTTTCCTTTGCTGAAAAAGAAAAAAATCGTATCCTTTCTGAAAAGGAATTATTGAACAAAGAGCTTATTTCTATCCGTGAAGAATTGAACGCTTCAAATATCACTATCGCTAAAGCACGCGAAGCATTTAAATCTCAGGAAGAAAAATTTACTACGTTGAAGTCTGAGTTGGAAAATGTCCACAAGAAATATACTACCGAGTTTGAGAATATTGCAAATAGAATTCTCGATGAAAAATCTCAAAAATTTACTGAACAGAATAAGACCAACATGGATGTTATCTTAAATCCATTGAAAGATAATATTAAACGTTTTGAAGAACAGGTTCAAAAAGCATATAAGTCAGAATCGGACGAACGCATTACTCTTAAAACTGAAATTAAGAATCTTGTTGATCTGAATAAACAGATCAGTGAAGAGGCAAATAACCTTACAAAAGCTTTAAAGGGAGAAAATAAAACGCAAGGTAATTGGGGTGAACTTATTCTGGAAAAAGTTATGGAGCGTTCCGGTTTAGTGAAAGATCAGGAATACCGTTTACAATACAGTACAAGTAATGACGAAGGTAAACGCATTCAGCCGGATGCCGTGATCATGCTTCCTGACAATAAGCACATAATTGTTGATGCAAAAGTATCACTCATTGCTTATGAAGCATTTGTAAATTCTGTTTCTGATGATGAGCGTTCGGTGCTGATTAAAGATCATTTATTATCTGTCAGAACGCATGTGAAATCACTGAGTGAAAAAAATTATCCTACCTCTACCGATTTTAATACGCCTGATTTTGTATTGCTGTTCATTCCAATTGAATCTTCTTTTAGTGTTGCCGTTCAGGCGGATCAGGAATTGTTCAATTTTGCCTGGGATAAAAAGATTGTGATTGTAAGTCCGTCCACGTTATTGGCTACTTTAAGAACAATAGCTTCTGTTTGGAAACAAGAGCGACAAACAAAAAATGCGATAGAGATTGCAAAACAGAGTGGTGCACTATACGATAAATTTGTTGGCTTTGTTGAAGACATGGATAAGATTGGCAAAAGTATTGATGCTTCACGGATAGCGTATGATGGCGCAATCAATAAGCTGCACAAAGGAAGTGGCAATTTGGTAAAACGTGCGCAGGAAATTCAAAAATTAGGTGCGAAAACAACAAAGCAGATTGCATCCAAATTTATTGAAAATGATGAACCATCACAATTAACGGAAGACTCTGAATAATGATGAAAAGGCATTGTTTATATATTTTATTGATGCTGTTTGTTTTTGCATGTGGCACCTCACGCAAGGTAGAAAACAAAACTTCTGCTGCAACGTATAAACGCGATGTGAATACAATTCATCCTGAATTTACAATCTTTCATGTAAGCGATAGTCTTTCTGAGTTGCATTATAAGATTAGCAGCAAAGAACTCTTATACACGCGCCCCGATGGTTTTAATTTCTCATCCAACCTTTTAATTTCTTTCCGTTTATTAAGTTCATTCGATTCGAAGGAAGTTATCGATAGCGCATCTGTCAGATTGGTGGATGTGAATAATGAAAATTTCAGTAAGTATCTGATTGGTAAAATGACTGTGAAGGCTATTACTTCACGGAGTTATTTTCTTCGCATAACTAGCACAGATCTGAATAGGAATATCAGTGTTGCAACTGTTTTGGAAATTGAGAAAGATAATGATCTTAACCGACAAAATTTTTTGGTGAAGTCGAAAGTGGATGATGCGCCTCTTTTTCATAATTATTTTAAACCGAATGAAGAGTTATCGATCACATATAAAGCGAAAATTGCAGTAACGCTTTTTGTAAGGTATTATAACCGTTCATTCCCGCTGGCTGCACCTCCCTTTTCTCTTATAGATGCCAGACCATTCCAATACAAAGCAGATAGCCTTTTTACTATTCAGCTGGATCAAAACGGTATTGCGAAGTTCTCCACTTCTAAAAAGGGATTTTATCACTTTCAGCTGGATACTGCGAAAAAGATCGGTCTGACCTTATACAGTTTTTCCGAAACGTTCCCTGAAATAAAAAAAGCGGACGAAATGTTTCCTCCATTGCGTTATATTACTTCAAAACAGGAATACGATGAATTGAGCACAAGCGCAAATCCAAAAGTTTCCGTTGAAAAATTCTGGATGAATTGTACCGGAAATCAGGAGCGCGCGAAAGAAATTATCCGTAAATATTATAATCGAGTTAGAGATGCAAACTTGTTTTTTACTTCCTATATTGAAGGCTGGAAAACCGACAGAGGGATGATCTTTCTTATTTACGGTGCTCCGAATGTGATCTACCGCACAGCTTATGCTGAAACATGGACCTATGGAGAAGAGAATAATATAAATTCGCTCAGCTACTCTTTTTCTAAAGTCGATAATCCTTTTACCGATAATGACTATACGCTCGAGCGATCTGCTGTATACAAACAAAATTGGGGAATGGCTGTAGATAGTTGGCGGCAGGGAAGAACTTATTTACAAGATTAATATTTTAAAATTATGCAAACAAAACAACAAAAGAAGGAAGAGGATAGTTTGATTTTTGGTTTAAGACCAGTAATTGAATCTATTAATGCAGGAAAGGAAATCGATAAATTATTAGTTCAAAGTGGACTAAAAGGTGAATTGGTGAGTCAGATGATGGGCTTGTTGAAACAGAATAATATTCCTTATCAATATGTTCCGGTTGAAAAATTAAATCGACTTACTCAGAAAAATCATCAAGGTGTTGTCGGATATATTTCCTCTATCGGCTATTATAAAATTCAAGATGTTCTTCCTACCGTTTTTGAAGAAGGTAAAGTTCCTTTGTTACTTATTTTAGACCGGATCACGGATGTCCGCAATTTCGGAGCGATTGCACGTACTGCTGAATGTTCCGGTGTCAATGCAATTATTATTCCTTCTCGCGGTAGTGCCCAGATTAATGCAGATGCAATAAAAACATCTACCGGTGCTTTGCAAAAAATCCCGGTTTGTAAAGAAGAAAATTTAAAATCTACAATCGATTATTTACACGAATGCGGACTGCAGGTCATTGCTTGTACCGAAAAAACAACAGATTATTATTTTCAAATAGATTTCACGGTGCCTACAGCTATTATTATGGGATCTGAAGAAGATGGCATTTTAAATGAATATCTTCAAAAATCAGATGGGAAAGCTAAAATTCCTTTGATGGGTGAGATCGGTTCTTTAAATGTATCTGTTGCGGCTGGGATCATTTTATACGAAGCAGTGAGTCAACGTTTAGTTCATTAAAAAAATGAATTTTACCGGTAGAAAATATTTTCCTTATGTTATTCTTTTCTCTATCGTACTCATTTCCCGCTTGCCTTTTTTGTCAGCCGGATATGGTGTTGAAGAGGATTCGTGGGGAATCGCGTTAGCTGGGTTTCATACAAAAATAACAGGCATTTACGAGCCTTCCCGCTTTCCAGGACATCCAGTTCATGAATTTATTTATTCAGCTTTTTGGGGCTACTCTCCATTTGTTTATAATCTTTTTGCTGCATTTTTTAGTGCAATTGCTGCTGTTTTTTTTGCACTCATCTTAAAGGAATTGCAATTCAAGTATTTTTTTATTGCAGCGCTTGCTTTTGCATTTACACCTGTCTATTACATCAGTTCAACATACACCATCGACTTTGTTTGGACCATCGCTTTTGTATTAATCAGTTTTTATAGCGCTTTAAAAAATAAATATGCATTGTGTGGCATATTTCTAGGCTTAGCTATTGGTTGTCGTATCACCAGTGGTGCAATACTTCTCCCTCTGTTGATTATATGTTGGCAAAAAAATGACATTTCAGAAAATGTCAAACGGTTATTTAAAATAATTTTACCGCTGCTACTTATTGTCTTGCTTTCTTACCTGCCGCTCATCAGAGAGTTCGGACTTTCTTTTTTTATGTACTACGATCAGTTTCCTTATCCTTCTCTCGCGAAAGTATTCTATAAAATGATTCCCGGTGTTTTCGGTTTTGTCGGTATGACTGCTATTACTGTTTCACTGGTGTGGATCATTTTCAATAGTAAGAGGTCTCCGAAAGGTGGTTTGTTTGAAAAAAAACCTGAAAATAAAATTCTTATCGCTTGTTATGCTGTGATCATCTTGTTCGTGGTTTCTTATTTTCGTTTGCCGCAAAAATCGGGATATATGATTACCGTGATTCCTTTTTTAATACTTCTTTTTGGATATTATCTAAATGAAAAATGGTTCAAGTTCTTCTGCTTTTCGCTGATGATCTCATCTTTCGTTTGCAGTATAAATCTTACCGATAAATTAAGAGGCGCTTCTTTTTCAAAGTATGCCTTTACCCTAAAGGTATCCGGGCAGGAATTGTTTTTTGATCCTTTTTCCGGACCGGTATTTTCAGATTACTCAAAACGTCTGCAAAAAATAAAATATACGAATGACGTTATTCTGCAAGCGGATAGTATTACAGTCAAAACCATTGTAATTGCCGGTTGGTGGTATAATCAAATTATGGTAACGCTTATTCCGAAAAAAAACAACGATTTGGTCGTATTCGAACCGTATATTAATTCGGGCAAATTGGACGAATATGTTTCTCAGGGATATGTTATTAACTATTTGCCCGAGCAGAATGTTTATAACGATCAGATGTTTAAAATGGATTATACAGATACGGTTTCAACTCCTTTTTAAGGTTCATAAGTTTTTATATTTCTAAAAGTGTGCTTAGGAATATTTTGTCTAATTTTCAGATGAAAACAACTCTTGGAAAAATGCCGACAATCGAACAAGTATATGAAATGAATGCGACTCCTGAAGAGGTTTTTGAAGCATTAGTGAATGCTGATATTATTCAGGATTGGAGTGGCGACGAAGCGAAGATGGGTCCTGAGGTTGGTGCGAAGTTTTCATTGTGGGGTGGACAAATGTTTGGCACCAATCTGGAGGTAGTTAAAAATAAAAAACTTGTTCAGGAATGGTGTTACGATCAATGGGATAAACCATCGAAAGTTACCTTTACCATCAAATCAAAAGGGAAACTAACAATTGTTGAATTGTTACACGAAGATGTTCCTGAGAAATCCTTAAACAGTATTGCGGATGGATGGGGCGCTTATTATTTAGGTGCAATACAGGATATGTTTAATGAAACGAATTAGTACCCTCCATAAATTTGTTTTAATTTATTTTTTTCTTGTTTTCGTTTCCTGTAATACGAAAAACATTTCTCTATCTGATTTCTCTTTTCTTCAGGGCAAATGGAGTGTATGTGCTGATAGTCTCGAATATTTTGAAGAATGGTTTCCTGCTAATGATTTTGTAATGCAGGGAAAAGGAGGCGGACTGAGAGGAAAGGATACGGTTTTTTTTGAAACAATAAAAATTGAACAACGTGGAACTGATTTCTTTTATGTTGTAAGGGTTATAGACAATGATCTCCCTCTTGATTTTAAGTTTACCGGTTTTAAAAACGATAGTATTGTTTTTGAAAACCCAAGTCATGATTTTCCTCAGCGTATTATCTATTTTAGGCTTTCCTTAAATTCGATCTTTGCTTGTGTTGATGGAATGGATGCAGAAAAGTATTCCAGAATAGAATTCCAGTATCAAAAATCAAATTAGCTTTGTTTTATAGCTAGTATTTTCTTAAATTTAGTTCTTAAAACTCTTTCCCGATGAAAAAACGATACTCGATTTTACTACTTGTTTTGTTGGTGTTTAATTACACTGTCGCCAAGGCGCAATCTTGTCAGCAAAAACATGATGCAGTTCATTTTTCAAAATCAGATTCATCTGATTTTGTCCCCATGGCTTCCAATTTAAGAAGTGATACCGTTGATATTCTTAATTATTCAATCAATTTAAATATTACTGATTTTACTACGAATGTCATTAAAGGAAATACAAAGGTGAAATTTACGCCAAAGGTAAATGGCATCAATAAGATCGAACTCGATTTGTTGGAATTGATTCTTGATTCTGTTAAGATAGGGGCCGTAAGTCTAACAGGTGTTTATAATGATACGACGCTTATAGTTAATTTGCCAACTGTTTTGAATATTGGAGATACCTCAATAGCAACTGTTTATTACCACGGAACGCCTCAAGGGGATGCCTCTGGATGGGGCGGCTTTTATTTTCAAAGTGGATACGCATTTAATTTAGGTGTAGGTTTTTCCGCTTTGCCTCATGTTTACGGAAGAGTTTGGTTCCCTTGTTTTGATAATTTTGTGGAACGCTCTTCTTATGAATTTAATATCACTTCAAATGCAGGAAAGGTTGCTTATTGTAACGGATATTTAGCAAATGATACAACCGATCTTGCCGGTAACCGTACTCGTAAATGGATTCTCAATGAAGAGATCCCTTCTTATCTAGCATGCGTTGCCGTTGCTAACTATGCTGAAATCAATCAAACATATATTGGCATGGCAGCTACTATTCCTATCGTAATTGCCGCGGTTGCAACAGATACAACTGCTGTGAAAAATTCATTTATCAATCTTCCTGTTGCATTGTCAACATACGAAAATCATTTTGGTCCTTACATGTGGAACAAGGTTGGATATAGTATGGTGCCTTTTAATTCCGGCGCAATGGAACACGCAACAAATATTGCGTATCCTAAAGCAACAGCTACTGGTTCTTTAACCTATCAAACTTTGTATGCACATGAATTGTCGCACCATTGGTTTGGTGATCTTGCTACATGCAGAACGGCTGAAGATATGTGGTTAAACGAAGGTTGGGCAAAGTATTGTGAATTTTTGTTTTCTGAAACCTTGAACGGATATCCGAATTATTTGACTAATGTTAGAGTCAATCATGAAGATAATCTTCATTTTAATACACCTAAAGAAGGAATATTAACGCTTTCAAATATTCCTCAGACATTCACCTACGGTGATCATGTTTATAATAAAGGTGCTGATATTGCGCATACAATGCGTGGTTATATGGGCGATAGTTTGTTTTTCTATTCAGTGAAAACATACCTTGCCAATAATAATTATAAAGATGTTTCGAGCTTGGATTTTCAAAATGAACTTACCGCAGCGAGTGGAATGAATATGACTGATTTTTTTAACGGCTGGGTAAATAATCCGGGTTGGCCTCATTTTTCAATTGATTCGAGTGTTGTTGTGCCTAGCGGTTCAAATTTTAGTGTTACCGTTTTTGTAAAGCAAAAACTTACTGATGCGCCGGCTTATTTTAATGGTGTTCCTTTGGAACTTACTTTTAAAGCTGCCAACTGGACAGAAAATACACAGACGTTTGTTATGTCCGGCGCAAATGCATCCTTTAATTTTACGGTTCCTTTTGATCCCGTATTTATAGGTTTAAATATGGCTGAAAAAATTAGTCATGCAGTTGCTCCTGAATTTAAAACGATAAAAAATACAGGAACTTCGAATTTTACAAATGCAAAAATGGTATTGAATGTTTTGACTATTGTTGATTCAGCTTTTATTAAGGTGGAGCATAACTACACCGCTCCCGATGCCGCTTATGCAATTCCATATCGATTATCCCCGAATCATTATTGGAAAGTAGGTGGCATTCTTTCATCCACTTTTAGTGCGAAGGCCACCCTTTATTACGATGGGCGAACAACTTCTTTTTCTGGAAATTATTGGTTGGATAATAACTTAATTACAACATTTGAGGATAGTTTGGTGTTACTCTATCGTAATGATCCTTCTGTAAACTGGGGAGTATATCCTTACTATACGAAAAATATGCAAACGAATAATAATGACAAACGTGGGATAATAACAATCGATTCCCTTCAGTTAGGTGAATATGTTTTTGCTATGATGGATTATGCTTCCGGTATTCAAAATGCAAGTATACCTGATGTAAAAAATCTATTGACGCTTTACCCTAATCCTGCGAATGATAAGATCAACATTAATGTGTCCTCATCCGGAATAAAGCCGGCTGATAATGCTACTTGTATTATTATTGACGTTTCGGGTAAGGTTGTTTATAAGGAGAAGTTGAAACAACAAAGTATGCTTAGCATTAATGTTGCAGGATTTTCAAACGGAATGTATTTTATATCATTAAAAACGAAGGAAGGGAAAACAGCTGAAATAAAATTTATTGTGGCACATTAATACAACATTTTGTTCTGTTTTTTTGTTTAGAATGCTGTAACCTTTTTTTGAAAAAGAAATTAATTTTACAATTTTTTATTGTATATAATAAGGCAGTTAAAAAACTGTTAAGCTTTAATTATGGGATATAAAAACACACAAGAATGCATTAACGATCTTGAAAAAAACGGGCACCTTATTCGTATAAAAGAAGAAGTGAGTTCAGAGCTGGAAATGGCCGCCATTCATCTGAGAGTCTATGAAAGCAATGGCCCTGCTATCTTATTTGAAAACATCAAAGATTGTAAATTCAAAGCTGTTTCTAATTTATATGGTTCAGTTGATCGGAGTAAATTTATTTTTCGAGATACCATCGAAAAAATAAAAACGCTCATTGATCTGAAAAATAATCCGCTGGAAGCCCTAAAGAATCCTTTTAAATATGCTAACGTTGGTTTAACTGCATTTTCTGCTCTTCCTAAAAGAGCCAGATTTTCCAGTCCTGTAATGCAAAATCAAACTACTATTTCTTCTTTGCCTCAAATTAAATGTTGGCCAAATGATGGTGGAGCATTTGTGACATTGCCACTTGTATACTCCGAAGATATTGATGCACCGGGTGTTATGAATTCTAATCTGGGAATGTACCGCATTCAATTAAGTGGCAATGATTATCTAAAGGATAAAGAAATTGGATTGCATTATCAGCTTCATCGTGGGATTGGAGTGCATCAAACGAAATCCAATGCTCAGAATAAACCACTCAAAGTAAGCATATTTGTTGGCGGTCCGCCGTCTCTTACTTTAGGCGCTGTAATGCCTTTGCCTGAAGGTATGACGGAGCTTGCTTTTGCAGGTGCTCTCGGTAAAAAAAGAATCCGCTATACTTATGATGATGATTTCTGCATCGCTTCTGATGCAGATTTTGTAATTACCGGTGAGGTCTTTCCTAATGAAAATAAACCAGAAGGACCATTTGGTGATCATTTGGGTTATTACAGTTTGAAACACGATTTTCCAATGATGCGGGTTCACAAAGTGTATCATCGTAACAATGCTATTTGGCCGTTCACGGTTGTTGGCCGACCTCCTCAGGAAGATACAAGCTTCGGCGCTTTGATCCACGAAATAACAGGCAGTGCAATCCCGAAAGAAATTCCCGGTTTAAGAGATGTTCATGCAGTGGATGCCTCCGGTGTTCATCCTCTGCTGCTTGCAATTGGAAGCGAAAGGTATACGCCCTATTATAAAGATCGGAAACCTCAGGAGATTTTAACCATCGCAAATCATATTTTAGGAAAAGGACAGTTAAGTCTGGCTAAATATTTATTTATAATTGCCGGTGAAGATAATCCCAAGTTAACAACCCATGATGTAGCTGATTATTTTATGCATGTATTGGAACGTGTCGATTGGAA
>CAMCYR010000056.1 GCA_945885475.1 Chitinophaga pinensis | reverse complement strand
TTCTTACGGTAATGCTGCTCGTGTTACTGAAACAAAATCAGGTATGACATTTGGATTAGGTGTACGTGGTTTTATCGGAGCTGAATACTTCATCTTCCCGAAAATTTCTATCGGAGCTGAATACGGGTGGGGAATTGGTTTCCAAACTTCAGGTAAAGGAAAACAAACAGTTGAATCAATAGGTGGAACTACTCCTGCAGTAGGATCTATTGAAACAGAAACTTCTGGTTCTTCTAAATTCGGTTTTGATACGGATATGAACAACAACACAATCTTTGGTTGGAATGGTTCTGGAACTGGAGTAAATGGTTCTGGTTCGATGAGAGTAACTTTCCACTTCTAGTAAGTAGAAATAAAACAAACAAAAAAGACCTCGAGCAATCGAGGTCTTTTTTGTTTTAGTAAGTTCGGTTTTCATTTTAAAGGAAAAATTAGTTTTGCTTCTCCCCAAAATCCAGATAGCTCTTGGGACTCGATCTTTTAATTTTAGTATTTTTAACCTAATTGTAAAAATAAATCATACACTTCATCTTCTGTTAATTCTCTCCATTCTCCAACTTTAAGTTTCCCTAATTTTATATTCATTATACGAACCCTCTGCAACTTTATTACCTGATAATCCAACACATTGCACATTCTACGTATTTGTCGATTTAGCCCTTGTTTTAGCACAATTCTAAAAACTCTTTTTGTATTTGGTTCTGGTTTTATCTTGCAAGATTTTGTTATTGCATCACCAATATTTACTCCATGTGCCATGTCTTTCAAAAATTGATTTCTCAATGGCAGATTTAAAGTGACCACATATTCTTTTTCATGCTCAAAATCTGGATGAATGATTCTATTTATGATGGCTCCATTATTCGTTAATAAAATCAGTCCTTCCGAGTCTTTGTCCAACCTTCCAATAGGAATAATGTTTTCTTTGTGTTTGATGGCATCAATAATATTGCCTTCTGTTTTTTCGGTAGTGCAAACAATTCCAGCAGGTTTATTGTATGCAATGTAGATGAAGTTGTTGTCCATAATTTATACAAAGGTATTTTTAATTAAGTACTTCAGCCTCTAGTTTTTATCATAATGAAACAAATTACGAAATTTTACAAATTTTAGGCATGATGATCTTTTGAGTTACTAATTATGAACTAATCCCTCTAGCCCTCCTTCGATAGTTTCTACTTCAACGCAGAATGCTCTGAACAGGCTATTTTTATGGGGAATTGTCGCTACTACGAATTCATTTTTAGCTATCAAAGATTCGTAAAATTCGTTTTGTTCGCTATTTATACCAATTATTTTTTACCTTTACATCGCTATTTGGTTTTTGATTGTAATAATCAAGATTAAAAGGGAACCTTGTTGAAATCAAGGACTGTTCCCGCAACTGTAAGCTCTTTCCGAAAGGAAAACGTGTTCTACAAACCACTATAACTGGAATAGGTTATGGGAAGGTGCACAAGAGTAAGTCAGGAGACCTGCCAATAAGTAAATACCATTTGTAGCTTTCGGAGAAAAGGCGAAGAGTAGACGAATAATTTCACATTTTTCTATCCTTACAATTTTACCGTTTGTTTCAGATGATTGAGCCATACTGCTAAATCGTTTGTAATGAATTTGTTTAAAGTCAATTGTGTGTTTTTGCTGACTGGCATTTCCTTTTCCGGATATGCACAGGAAAATGTTGCCGATACGATCCGTCAATTGAACGTTGTTGAGGTGTCTACTTCCCGTTTAATTCTTTTTTCTAATGCTAATAAATCAGAAACGCTCGATAGCGCTCTGTTAGACAGATATACAAGTTCAAATCTAGCAGACATTCTGTTAAACGAAAGCCAGATCTTTATTAAGTCCTATGGATTAGGAAGTTTAGCCAGTAGCTCTTTTAGAGGTTCGGGAGCAAATCATACCTCTGTTTTATGGAATGGATTTAATTTGCAAAGTCCTATGAATGGAATCATCGATCTGTCTTTGATTCCAGCAAATTTCATGAATAATGTGGCGATACAATATGGCGGTGCCGGAGCGTTATGGGGAACAGGTGCTGTAGGAGGAAGTATACATCTAAGCAACTTTTCTGAAAACAACAAGGGGCTTACCGTTTCTACCACAAGCTCTTTTGGAAGTTTCTCGGATAAGCAGCAGCAAGTGAATGCGGAGTTCAGTAAAAAACGATTGATTTCTTCCTTGAAAGTTTTTAATCACGATGCAAAAAATGATTTCCCATTTATCAATAGTGCTCAATATGGTAAACCGCAGCAAAAACAAACAAATGCAGAACTAAAGGAATATGGTTTTTTACAAGAAAATTATTTTACAATTAATAACTATCAAAAAATAAATACGCGGTTATGGTACCAGTCGAATGACCGGAATATTCCTCCATCCATGACACAAAATATAAGCGTGTCGAATCAGAAAGATGAATTTTACCGTGCAACTGCCGAATGGCAGAGAGTAAAAGAGAAGTTGACCTTGCTGATCCGTGCCGCTTATTTTGATGAATTTCTCTCTTTCACAGATTCACTTATCAACATAGAAAATAAAAGCAGAACAAAGGTTTTTATTTCTGAAGGAGAAACACGTTTCAGTATTTCGAAATACGATCTGTTGAATATAGGAGTGAATAATACATATAGTGAAGCCATAACGAAGGATTATGTTGAGAATGCTCATCAAAACCGCACGGCAGTATTTGCAAGTTATAAATTACATTCAAAAAATAATAATTGGGATGTGGTGCTGAGTGCACGTCAGGAATTTATTGAAAATAAAACAATTCCTATTGCCCCATCAATCGGAATAAAAGGGAAAATCTTTAGGCATTTTTATATAAAAGCGAATGCTGCAAAGCATTACCGCATTCCCACTTTCAATGACCTTTATTGGGCGCAAGGAGGGAACCCCAATCTGCTGCCAGAAAATGGGTGGAGCGAGGAAGCAAGTCTGGAGCATTTGTACAATCTTAAAAAGATATCCTGGGAGCTCAGTGCAACAGCATTTAACCGCAACATTGATAATTGGATCATATGGCTGCCCAATAATTATGGGATTTGGTCTCCCGAAAATATCCTGACTGTTTGGTCACGCGGCCTGGAATACAAAGCAAAAATAAATTTCCGAAAAAATAAATTTAATTTTCAGTTAAGCGGATTATACAATTACATTTTATCAACGAATGAAAAAGCGTCAACGGCGAATGATGCATCTCTGGACAAGCAACTTATTTATGTGCCAATTCAGAATGTGCAGGGAAGTATGACGGTAGTTTATAGAGGGACAATGATAAATTACACCCAGATATATACAGGATATCGTTACACCTTGTCAGATAATTCAAAATACCTGAAACCTTATTCTGTCGCCAACATACAGGTTTCCCAGACTTTTTTAATCTGCACTTCAAAAATAAAAGTGTTTGCCCAATTCAATAATCTCTGGAATGAAACCTATCAGGTGCTCGCATACAGAGCAATGCCATTGTTTAATTATCAGATTGGCTTATCAATGCTGTTTAATCAACCGAATAAGAAATAAAAATAAATTAAAATCAAAAATGAAATCAATGAAAAACAAAGCCCTAAATTTTAAAAATACAATTTTGTTCAAATCAAATCAATTATTTTTTTTAAGCACATTCGCAATAGCAATTATGTTTTCAAGTTGTAAAAAAGATGATCCGGAGCCGGAGCCGGCTGTTGGAACTACTCCTGGAACCAGTTTTGATAATGGTATATTTGTGACTAACGAAGGTTCTTTTGGAACGGGTACAGGAACAATCAGTTTTTACAGCCGCAGTTCAGGAAGTGTCAGCAATGATATTTTTGAAGCTAAAAATGGTTATCCATTGGGAAACATTGTTCAGTCGATGGAAATATACAATGGTAAGGCATATGTGATTGTAAATAATTCAGGAAAAGTAGAAGTTGCAGACGGAACATCCTTTGCATCAGCAGGAGCAATAATAGGCTTTACTTATCCGCGTTATTTTTTAGGAATCAATAATACAAAAGGATATGTTTCTGAATGGGGTGTAGGTGGCGTTTTGGGTGCGATCAAAATAATAAATCTGACAACGAATACCGTTACAGGAACAATTCCAACAGGAAAAGGTGCCGAAGCGATGCTGCTTGCCGGAACAAAAGTGTATGTAACTTGCAGTGGCGGATTTGATAACGACAGCACTGTAAACGTAATTAATACACTTACAAATACTGCTGAAATAACTATCAATGTTGGCGCGAATCCTAAAAGTATAAAAATGGATGTCGATGGAAAGCTATGGGTATTGTGCAGTGGACAGTGGGATCCTACCTATACTTTTTTAATGAAACCGGGCAAGTTGGTACGTATTGATACTGCTACAAATACCGTTGATCTTTCCTTACCTTTTGCTTCCACTACATCACAACCTTCAAATTTAGTTATAAATAATTCCTTAACATCCTTATATTATAGCTATGATGGAGCCGTTTATACTCATGGATACAACGCAAGCGGATTAAGTAGTTCGGCTATCATTAACAGAAGTTTTTATGGATTCGGAATCGATCCTGTAAACGATTATTTTTATGGTTCAGATGCTGTAGATTTCTCTAGTAATGGAAAAGTAATCCGTTACAATGCCTCCGCGACTGTTGTGGATAGTTTTGCAGTAGGAGTTATACCTGGTAATTTCTTTTTTAAATAATGGATTCAAAAGAAAAAGCGATATTTTGTTGGAGCGGAGGGAAAGACTCCGCTCTCGCATTATATAAAGTTTTAAAAGAAGGTAAATTTGAAGTGCTTGCTTTACTAACAACTGTGAACGCTTCATTCAAAAGAGTTTCCATGCATGGTGTACGGGAAGAGTTAGTGGATCAACAAGCAAAATCAATTGGTTTACCTTTGATAAAAATGTTTGTAAGGGAAGGTACAAATTCGGAATATGAAAACGAAATGGAGTTGTTGCTTTTAAAATACAAAGCACAAGGAATTACTAAAGTTATTTTCGGAGATATATTTTTAGAAGATTTAAGAACGTATCGCGAAAATAATTTATCGAAGATTGAGTTGAAAGCTGAATTTCCTTTGTGGAAAAAAAATACAGCTGACTTGATAAATGAATTTCTTTCTCTTGGGTTTAAAACGATTACTTGTTGCGTAAATGATGCCTATTTAAAGGAAGATAAAGTGGGAGTAGAGATAAATGAGAACTTCATTCAAGCACTTCCTGAATGCATAGATCCATGCGGAGAAAATGGGGAGTACCATACTTTTTGTTTTGACGGACCTATTTTTAAAACGCCAATAAAATTTTCAATAGGAGAAAAAATTTACAAGCCCCTTGAATTAAAAAAAACGGATACGCTTACTCAAACAAAAGGATTTTGGTATTGCGATTTACTTCCGATTAGCTGAGACGTGCACGCAGTTTTTTTTGGAATAGGAACGAACGTTTTTTTTCTGCTTAAAAAGGACTTGTTTAAAAAAGAGAAATGTCGTATATTCTTTTTTAAAAATTATTTGAATACTGCTGATTTTTGTAGGAATTAAACCGAAAAATAATTTGATTGACTAACAATTAAGTTTACCTATAACGTCTCTGAAACAATTTCTGCAACTTCTTCACCAACTAAACTACCGATAGCAACACCCATACCGCCCATTCGGACAGCACAAAATACATTTTTGCTGGTTGCTTTTACAATACTATTTTTTTGTGGACCAACACCCATAATGCCACTCCATCGCATATCGATCGAATGCTCCGTTTTTGGGAGGATCATTGTTTTTAAAAAGTGTTCTAATTTATTTTGGACCAATTGTGTTAAACCGAATTCAGTAGTTTCTTCCGTTTTAAAATCCATATTTCTTCCACCACCAAATAAAACCCGATTGCCGATGTTACGGAAATAATAGAATCCTCCATCAAAATGAAAGGTACCTTTCAGCTTTAGTTTTTTTATCGGATGCGTAATTAAGACCTGCGCACGAGCAGGTTCTACCTGGTACTCGGGTAAAAGTTGTTTTGCGAAACCATTGGTGGCGATAATCACCTTTTTACATTTTAATACCAATTCATCGGAACTAAAAATAGTAACATTTTTACCATCGTCCTCTACTGTTGTAACTTTAAAACCATTGATAATTTCGACACCAGCGTTGCGTACTTTTGAAATAAGTGCCTGCATCATCTTTCCTGTATCTATTTGAGCCTCGGCAGTATTTAATATCATGTGCTTGACATGTTCAAATCCAAAAGAGTTGATTTTATGATCCGCATTTTTGTATACTGTTTTTATACCGACAATAGAAGCCGTATGTTTGTTGAGATAATCGATTTTGGATTCGCAGGCAGCAAAAGATTTTTTGGAGTCGAATACTTCATATCCGCCCCAATTATGAAGATCGATTGCTTTGTCACCTAAGTTTTTTCTGAGTCTTAGAAGTCCTTTCCAGCGTTTTTCAACAAGATTGAAAACTTCTTCTTCGGAATTATTTTTCAGATCTTCTAGCAATTCACTCGGACTGCCAAAGCAGGCAAAGCCAGCATTTTTAGAACTCGCTCCGGATGGCAGCATACCTCTTTCGAGAACGATAATTTTCAGATTTTTGTTTTTCTTTTTTAGTGATAATGCAGCATTCAATCCCACAATTCCGCTTCCGATAATTGCAACATCTAAGTCCTTAAAAAAAGTAGTTTGTTCCCAGTAGCTTAAACTCATTATAATAGGAATATTTGCAAGCTTTTTTATAAAAGTGTATAAATATAATTACAATTAAAATCATATAGCGGGATAGAGTCTTATAAAATAACTAAAATGTGTCATTTTTTATGGCAAACTAATTGTTAACAAATAGATGTTTTTCGATCCTTTTTTACGATATTTGCTAATTATCCATGTTGTTTGGCCTAAGTTGCTGATAATTAAGTGTTAAGTATGATTTTTAGCCCGTTTAAAAGATATTTAAGTAGTACAATGAAATTCCTTTCAGGATTCTTATTGTTGCTGAGTTTTTGTGCAATTTCAATAACAGAGTCTTCTGCCCAGAATATCTATGATGTTAAAGGAACCGTAAAGAAGAGTAGAAAAAAAACGGAAGGGGCCCTCGTTACACTTTATAAAGGCTCTTCTCAAGTGTCACAGCAGACAACTTCTTCAAATGGGCGTTTTGATGTAAAGATGGATCTGAATGCTGAATATACACTTACCATTTCTAAATCCGGACATATAACAAAAAAGTTTTATTTTAATACGAAAGGTGTCCCAGACGAAAGAGCAAAGGAAGAATTCGGAGGTCAAGATATTGAAGTAAGTATTTTTGAAATGCCGAAAGATCCAGGAGTGGTTGCTCAGATAAACCAGATTTTGAGTCAGCCCATGGCAAAGTTTTATTATGATGAAAAAATTAAGGAGATCGATTTTGATAAGGGTTATTCCCAGTCAATGTTAGATGCACTTTCCAAACTAAATCAGATTGAACAGGAAGCAATAAAGAAAGCCGATGAAGAGGCTAAAACTAAATCTGCTTCGGAAAGTGCTGCTGCCAGTAAATACGAAGCAGCAATCATAAAAGGAGATGCTGGATTTGCAAAAAAAGAGTACACAACAGCCAGAGCAGCTTATACGGATGCATTGAGTATCAAGCCAGGAGAAGAATATCCGAGAAATAAGATCATTGAAATAGAAAAGTTAATTGCAGATGCTTCTAAAAATGCGGCACTTGAATTAGATTATAAAGCGGCAATCGCCAAAGCAGATGCTGCCTTCGCAGGAAAAAATTATGACGCTGCAAAATTGTCGTATACGGATGCATTAAAATTAAAATCCGCTGAAGTTTATCCTAAAACAAAACTGGATGAAATTTTAAAACTACAAGCAGATGCTGCCAAATCAGCTGAGTTGGAAGGGAAATATAAAGCTGCGATACAAAAAGCAGATGCCAGTTTTACTGCTAAATCCTATGAAACGGCAAGAGCAGCGTATTCCGAAGCATCTGTTTTGAAGTCTGCAGAAAAGTACCCGAAGGATAAAATTGCTGAAATAGATAAACTATTAGCAGATATTCTTGCAAAAGAAAAAACACAAAAAGAACTGGATGATAAGTATAAAGCTGTCATCGCTAATGCTGATAAGGCACTTGCCTCTAAGTCATATTCATTGGCTAAATCTGGTTATGAAGAAGCATTGAAATTGAAATCGGTAGAGCAATATCCGAAAACAAAAATCGCAGAGATCGAGAAACTTTTAGCGGATATTGCTGCGAAAGAAAATTCAGAGAAAGTACTGGCCGAAAAATACGCTGCTGCAATTTCAAAAGGTGATAAAGCATTTGCTGCTAAAGAATATGTGAATGCGAAAGCAGCATTTAACGAAGCATTAACTTTTAAAGCGTCAGAACAATATCCGAAAGATAAAATTATTGAAATTGACAAAGCGATTGCAGAGGCAGCAGCTAAAGATGCTTCAGAAAAAGATCGTTTGGCAAAAGAAAAAGCATTGAATGATAAATACACAGCAGCAATAGCTAAAGGTGATGCCGGACTTTCCAAAAAAGATTTTACAACGGCAAAAGCCGGATACAATGAAGCACTTGTTTTAAAATCATCTGAGCAATATCCAAAAGATAAACTTGCTGAAATTGAAAAGGCATTAGCAGATGCTGCAAAAGGAGCAGAGTTGGAAACTAAGTATAAAGTGGCAATTGCAAAAGCGGATGCTGCATTGAAAGCAAAGACTTACGATGCTGCAAAATCTGCTTACAATGAAGCGTTGACGATAAAATCTTCAGAACAATATCCGAAAGATAAATTGTCTGAAATAGATGGTCTATTAGCAAAAGATGCAGCTTCAAAGGAGCTGAATGAAAAATATACGGCTGCATTAACCAAGGCTGATGCTTCTTTTAAAACAAAAAATTATGATGTCGCCAAAACGGCTTATAACGAAGCTTTAGGGTTCAAGCCGGCAGAAGCCTATCCAAAGGCTCAGTTAGCAGCCATTGATAAAGCGATTGCGGACGCATCTGCAAAAGATGCTGCTGAACAAGCACGTTTAGCGAAAGAAAAAGAACTTGCAGAAAAATATACTGCAGCACTAGCAAAGGGTGATGCTGCTTTAGGATCGAAAGATTATGCTGCTGCAAAAACTGCTTATAATGAAGCATTGACATTAAAGGGAACAGAGAAATATCCAAAGGATAAAATTGCGGAGATTGATGGTATCCTTGCTAAAGAAATGGGAGCGAAAGCCTTGGAAGAAAAATACAAAGCAAGTATTGCAAAAGCGGATGCTGCACTTTCTGCTAAGACATACTTTGCTGCAAAAACTGCTTATAATGAGGCTTTGGGATTAAAACCGAGCGAACAATATCCAAAAGATAAATTACTGGAAGTAGAAAAAGCGCTTGGAGAAGAAGCGGCTGAGAAAGACCGTCTGGCAAAAGAAAAAGAATTGGAAGCAAAATATAAAGCAGCGATCGTTAAAGGTGATGCTGCCTTTAAACTGAAAACGTATGCTGCTGCAAAAACTGCTTATAACGAAGCGTTGGCGATAAAATCATCTGAACAATATCCGAAAGATAAGATCGCAGAAATTGATGCGTTGATCGCCAAAGAAATGGGAGCGAAGGAGTTGGATGAAAAATTCAAATCAGCACTTGCTAAGGCAGATGCATCGTTTAAAACAAAATCATATGATGATGCAAAAATAGGTTATAACGAAGCTTTAGGGTTCAAGCCGGCAGAAGCTTATCCAAAGGCTCAGATAGCAGCCATTGATAAAGCGATTGCGGATGCATCGGCAAAAGATGCTGCTGAAAAAGCACGTTTAGCAAAAGAAAAAGAACTTACTGAAAAATATGCAGCAGCAATAGCAAAGGCAGATGCTGCCTTAGGATCGAAAGAATATGCTGCTGCAAAAACAGCATACAATGAAGCATTGACATTAAAAGCAACAGAGAAATATCCAAAGGATAAAATTTCCGAGATCAATGTCATTCTTGCGAAGGAAATGGGTGCAAAAGAGTTGGAGAAAAAATATGCGGATGCGATCTCAAAAGGAGATTCCGGATTGGGTACAAAAGAATATGCGACTGCAAAAACACAGTATACAGCTGCTTTGGCATTGAAGCCGAACGAGCAATATCCCAAAGATAAATTGCTGGAAGTTGAAAAGGTATTGGCTGAAATTGCTGCTGCTAATAAAGGAAAGGAACTGGAGGCGAAATATACAGCTGCAATCGCAAAAGGAGATGCAGCCCTTTCAGCTAAAACATTCGCTGCCGCAAAAACAGCTTACAATGAAGCATTGGCATTAAAGCCTTCAGAACAATATCCAAAAGACAAAATTGCAGAAATTGATGGTCTAATCTCTTCTGATGCTGCTGAAAAAGATCGTTTGGCGAAGGAAAAAGAATTAGAAGCAAAATATAAGGCAGCGATCGCAAAAGGGGATGCCGCTTTTAAATTGAAAACATATGCTGTTGCTAAAGCTGCCTACAAAGAGGCATTAGATGTTAAACCATCAGAACAGTATCCAACAGAAAAAATTTCAGAAATAGAAGCATTGCTTGCATCGGCTTCTTCTGAAAAAGAAAAATTGGCGTTGGATGCGAAATATAAAGCAGCGATCGTGAAGGCGGATGCTGCTTTAAAAGCGAAGGCATATGCTGCTGCAAAAACTGCTTACTCAGATGCTTTACAGATAAAATCTGCGGAGCAATACCCTAAAGATAAAATAACAGAGATCGACAATATCCTTTCTGCACTTGCGAATAAAGATGCTGCATCAAAAGAGTTAAATGAAAAATATGTCGCTGCAATAGCAAAGGGTGATGCTGCTTTAGGATCGAAAGATTATGAAGCTGCAAAATCGGCTTACGGAGAAGCTATATCTTTGAAATCTGCGGAAAAGTATCCGAAAGATAAAATAGCCTCGATTGACGCATTGCTTGCAAAAGATGCCGGTGCAAAGGAGAAGGATGCCAAGTACAAAGCAATTATAGTAAAGGCCGATGAGGAATTTGCTGCAAAGAATTACGCCGCTGCTAAATCCTTTTATACGGAAGCTTCAGAATTAAAATCTGCAGAGCAATATCCTAAAGATCAATTATCAAAAGTAAATTCATACTTGAACGAGCTGGCAAAAACACAAGCTCTTCAGGTAAAGTATGATGCGGCTATTGCTAAGGCGGATGGTATACTTTTAAAGAAAGACTTCATCAACGCTATTGCAGCATATACGGATGCGCAGGCAATTAAACCGAACGAACCTTATCCTACAAATAAAATTTCTGAAATTAATTCTACAATTAGTGGACTTGCCCGTCAAAAAGAAAAGGATGCAGAATATGCAGATCTCATCGTAAAAGCTGATAAGCTGTTCGCACTTAAAGATTATAAATCTGCTAAGAGTAGATATCTGGATGCCTCTTTGGTAAAATCTGCAGAGCAATATCCGAAAGAGAAGGTCGCAGAAATAGATGTGCTATTGAAGAAGAAAAATACAACAACAACAACTACCGCTTCAAATGCTGGGAAAGATGACTTTAAGAGTGAGCTAGCAAAAAAATATCCGGAAGGGATCACTGAAGAATCCGCTAGCGAAAATAATGCGAAAGTAACTAGACGGATTGTTGTAAAAGGACTTGAAGGTCATTTGTATGTGAGGAAAGAGACTTCATTCGGACCAATCTATTTCTTTAAGGATAATATTTCAATCACTGAAAACGAATATTTAAGAGATACCGAAGTTCAGCCTCAATAAAAAAAATCAAATGATAAAAATTATTGGAGTTATAGCATTCACTTGCTTTACATTCACTATTCAATCTCAAAATGATTTGGAATTAAAACGAACACTCCGAGATGGGAATATTGTAACAGGAACTTATACTATTAAAATTGCTGTAAAATAAATTCATGAATCTCCGACATTTTTTAAAAACTGTAAATGCAATTTTCTTATTCTGCTTCTTTACTTTTGATTCAACTGCTCAGGTCTATTCAAATAAGGAATCGTCTACATTTTCCTTTACTCTTGGAATGACGAGTTCCAATCTTATTAAAGACAGCATGAAATACAAAACTGCGATCTTGTTTACCGGAGGATTTATTTATACTGTTGTGTTGACAGAAAAAGTAAATGTTGGTTTAGAGCTTTTGTATACAGGGAAATCTTTTAAGGATGCGGATAAAATAATTAAGTACCGCTATTATTATATTGATGTTCCATTTTATTTGCAGTTCAAATTAAGTGAAAGTGTTCGGTTAAATTTAGGTGCTCAATATTCTTCTTTTACAAATTCTAAAATAATTGTCATTGACCCGGATGGAAAGGCGGGCGTAAATAGTAAACCATACAATAATATCAAGCCATCTGATATTGGTATTTTGGGAGGAATTGAAATTAATCTGAACAAAAATGTTTCAGCAGCAGCCCGCTACACTCTTTCTGCATCCACTTTTTTTGAAGAAAAAAATACCAATTTCGGAGTTTTTCAATTTTCATTGAATTATGCCGTCTACCGCACACATAAGCAATTTTTGAATCGCCATAAAGAGAACGAATAAACATGTTTTTACTTCGCCTTGCTGTTATTTTGATTGCATTTATTTTTCTTTGTTCCTGCAGTAATTCACAAGCTGATGCGAGCGAAAAGGAATTAGAGCATTCAAGCGGTTCTAATAAAATCATTTTAACTACCAATAATACTTATTCCTGGCATTCAAATTATGATATTAAAGATGCCTTGATTAACCGTATTCCAGTTCCGGAGGGATTTAAACGTACGACAGAAAAAACAGGTTCGTTTGCCGATTGGCTCCGTTTTCTTCCATTGAAACCAGGCAATCCCGATGTGTGTTTGTACAATGGGAAATTGAAAAACTATCAAGGTGGTCATTATGCCTTGGTTGATATCGATGTTGGTAAAACAGATATTCAGCAGTGTGCAGATGCTGTAATGCGGATGCGAGCAGAGTATTTATATTCAATTAAAGAATTTGAATTGCTGCATTTTAATTTTACGAGCGGGCATTTCATCGGGTTCAAAAAGTGGGCAGAGGGGTACCGGACTGTTATAAAAGGTAATAATGTAAGCTGGTCTAAAAATGCTTCCCCAGACGATTCATATAAAACATTTAAAGGCTATATGAATACTATTTTTAATTATGCAGGAACTTCTTCCTTGAGCAAAGAATTGAAGAAGGTATCAGACATTTCAGATATTAAAATCGGGGATGTATTTATTGTTGGGGGTTTCCCCGGACATGCTGTTCTTGTAATTGATGTTTGTGTAAATTCAGTTAGTGGAGAGAAATTGTTTCTGATTCAGCAAAGCTATATGCCTGCTCAGGATATCCATATTCTTAAGAATCTTAACAATGCTATTCAGAGTCCTTGGTATAGCGTTCGTTTTGCTAGTGATTTGGAAACGCCAGAATGGACATTCAGTAAAGATCAGTTGATGCGATTTTAGTTAATTTTACTCCATCGGCTCACAAAAAGCAGTATGTATTGTAAGGCCTTCAATCACATCATTTATTTCATGCCTATTTGATTCTATTCTTAAAGCCTTGTCGCAATCATCAATATCAATATTTTAAATTCATTGCTTTATTTCAGAATTTCTCGACTCCGCTCGAACTGACCTAGGACAAACACTTTTCTTACTTATATTAATCTCGTTCTCGACTCCGCTCGAACTGACTGGCGACTCCGCTCGAACTGACCTAGGACAAACACTTTTCTTACTTATATTAATCTCGTTCTCGACTCCGCTCGAACTGACAATCGACTTCGCTCGAACTGACTGGTGACGAGCATTTTTCTTTCCTATATTAATCTCGTTCCAGTAAGAATAGAAACGATGCGTCTGATCTGACTGGGTGAATTAATAGTTGTTTTTGAAAATGTGAAAGGATGCTTGTATAAACTTCTAGTAAATTAGGGTTGAGAGTTTCTCTTTTTTTGAAATTAGCAATCTTGCTGCTAGACCGACTTTTCTTTAGAAGTGTTTTCGTTAATACAAAGCACTTTATAAAAGCGAAAAAAAAGGCGAAACTTTTTGGTTCCGCCATTTTTTTTTAAATTATTTACTGTTATTATCTGATCAAAGCAGGAATTCTTTTTTGAGCAAAGAAGAATGCACCGAATAAAAGTGCATTGAAGAATAAGTCACCTAAAACCGTCGGTGCGAAAAAGGGGATACCCAATGCATACGTCGCTCCTAAGCCAGCTGCTCCTCCAAGCATTCCAGTAGCTGCCCAAACTCCAAAGTTGGTGATAATGAAGAACAAGAGTGACGACAGAACGGATGCTCCTAAAATAGAACTTGCAGTGGTATTTCGTTTAACGTACAAACCAATTATTGAAGTAAGTATAAAAGCAACATACACATATACAATCGTATTATGGAAACCCCATCCTGTTATTAATTCTAATGCAACATCGGAGATAAACATAGCCAGCAGAGGTATAATGAAAGCAAGACGTTTGTCTGAAAAGTAAACGCCACCGAATAATGCCATTGCAGCAATAGGAGTGAAGTTTGGGATATGCGGGAATAAGCGACTGGTTGCTGCAATTATTATGGCTGAAGTAATAAATATAAAACGTGCTGAGAATATTTTAGTTGTCATATTGTTTATTTTAAAATCAAAAATACAGTTTTTTCTTAAATAGTATAGGATCAAAATTAAGTTTGAATCACACCCACATTATAAGGTTTTGTAATAGGCGCATTGTTTGCCATTTCTATTCCCATCGAGATCCATTTGCGGGTATCTAAAGGGTTGATAATTGCATCCAGCCAAATTCTAGAAGCGGCGTAATACGGCGTTGTTTGCTGATCGTAACGATCTTTTGTTTTGTTATATAGTTCGGCTTCTTTTTCGGGAGTAATCACTTCACCTTTTGCTTTTAAAGAAGCCACTTCTATTTGCACCAATACTTTTGCTGCCTGAGCGCCACCCATCACTGCCACTTGAGCTGTTGGCCAGCCAATGATCAAACGAGGGTCATATGCTTTTCCACACATTGCGTAGTTTGCTGCGCCATAGCTGTTTCCAATGATAACGGTAAACTTTGGAACAACCGAATTTGCCATTGCATTCACTAATTTAGCTCCGTCTTTAATAATTCCGCCATGCTCAGAACGTGAACCAACCATGAAACCCGTTGCATCTTGTAAAAACAATAATGGTATTTTTTTCTGGTTACAGTTCATGATGAAACGAGCAGCTTTATCAGCGCTGTCGCTATATATTACACCACCGAATTGCATTTCTCCCTTTTTACTTTTCACCACTTTGCGTTGGTTGGCAACAATACCTACAGCCCAGCCATCAACACGCGCTAATCCGCAGAGTATACTTTGACCATATCCTTCTTTATATTCTTCAAAATCGGATTCGTCAACCAAACGATCAATGATTTCCATCATTTCATATTGCTTATCTCTTGTGTCCGGAATTATCCCGAGTATATCCTTAGGCTCTTTTTTTGGTGCTTTTGATTCCACACGGTTAAATCCGGCTTTATCAAAATGACCCACTTTACTCATAATATTGCGGATCCGGTCCAAAGCATCCTTGTCATCTTTGCATTTATAATCGGTAACACCTGAAATTTCGCAATGCGTGGTTGCACCACCCAACGTTTCATTGTCTATGTTTTCACCAATTGCTGCTTTAACAAGGTAGGAACCGGCAAGGAAAATACTTCCGGTTTTATCAACAATCATTGCTTCATCGCTCATGATTGGAAGATATGCTCCACCTGCAACGCAGCTCCCCATAACAGCAGATATTTGCAAAATGCCCATACTGCTCATTACAGCATTGTTTCTGAAGATTCTTCCAAAGTGTTCTTTGTCAGGAAATATTTCGTCCTGTAAGGGCAAATAAACTCCGGCACTGTCTACCAGATAAATGATTGGCAGGCGGTTCTCCATCGCGATTTCTTGTGCACGTAAATTCTTTTTTCCAGTGATAGGAAACCATGCACCGGCTTTCACAGTTGCATCATTTGCTACAATTATACATTGTCTGCCGCTTACGTATCCAATTACGATCACAACACCTCCTGCCGGACAACCACCATGTTCTTTGTACATGTCTTCACCGGCAAATGCAGCTATTTCCAATGTTTCAGAATCTTTATCTATAAGGTATGCAATCCGCTCCCGAGCGGACATTTTACCTTGTTCATGTAATTTGTCGATCCGCGTCTGACCGCCACCTAAATAAATCTTTTCCAGCTTTCGTTCCATTCCTGAAATCAGCTGTTTCATTACATCTTCATTTCTGTTGAATTCTATATCCATAATCTTCTATTAGTACATTTTATTATTAATCGTCATGCTTTGCTACGACACGGCATCTACCTGTTAGTAACGACTGTCTTCCTAATGAGGAGATCCCGTGTCGTGGCACTGGATGACAGTTGGCAAGGATGCTCTTCGACTCCAAATATAACAACAAATCGTTGTTTCTTGTTCAAAAAAGGGAATGCTTTTTAATGAAATAATCAGATGTTTTCCAATGATCTTGAACCTTGGTTGAACAACAGATCCACGATACTTAAATTTGGAATAAAGCCATGACGCGTTTCGAATACCTGCATGTAAGGATTTGAAACAAAACTTGTATCCTTAGTCAGTGAAATCTTCGGAGATATGAGGCTTCTAAAGTCATCCGCTCCTTCATATGTTTTATGATATTCGTTGCTGAAGGTATAGTTTGGTTTTAATTTCAATAATTTCAATATTTCTTGCTGCATTGACTCATTCAGATCAATCAGAAAATCAAATTTTTTATCCGTATAAAACGGTAGAAAATCATCTTCAAAATATTCAAAGAACGGTGAGCGTCTGTAACAAGATTCTAAACTTCTCCAGTGTAATTTTTGCCAATCGTATTCATAAGATATTTTTATATCTTTTGTACACTGGCGGTGATTTCGTTTTACCAAAGGAATACTCAATGTTAAGATTCCGTTCGGAGAATATACATCACAGCGGCTTCTGTATGTTTGTTTCGCAAAATGTTCATGGTGTTCAATGATGCAATCCGAGTAGTTTTTTAATTTTGAATAATGCTGAATCGGAGCGAGGTACGCGGAAGGTAATAATACAGTATTGTTCATTGTTTTTAATTTTTCATATTTCATCTTATGGTGACGATGAAATTTATTTGGGAGATCAAGCCTCTTTTAAGTTTTTTTTATACAGCTGTTAATGAACGGATTTAAACCACCGGTCGCCCCTCAGACTATTTCCTCCATCAGATTTATCGATAGACATTAATATTAAAACTGTTTTTCCAACAATATGATCTTCAGGAACAAATCCCCAGAACCGTGAGTCAGCGGAGTTATGACGGTTATCGCCCATCATAAAAAAGTAGTTCATTTTAAAGGTATAGTGCGTAGAATATTTTTCATTGATAAAAATTGAGTCGTTACTGACGCGAAGTTCATTTTTTTCATAAACACTGATTATTCGCTCATAAAGCGGAAGCGAATCTTTTGTAATTTTCACAGAATCACCTGCTTTCGGAATGTATATGGGTCCAAAAAAATCAACATTCCAAAGGAAGTGTTCATCTTCTGGAAACATATAATCGTTGTACGCACCTTTGCGGTCTATCAAAAGTTCTGCGGAAGTAATGTGTGGAAATTTTTTAATTTTTTCAAGATTTTCTAAATTAAGCGTAAACCAGAATTCTCCTTTATTTTGCATATGATTACCTTCTGTAATTCCCGCTAATTTTAAAGAATCGTTGTTAAGGGAATCAATGTCAGTCTTTATCTTATAATCAAACTGAAGTTTATCCGGCTGGTCATTGTATGTGCCGTTTATATAAACCTGACCATCACGAACTTCTAATGTATCACCAGAAATTCCAACACAGCGCTTGATATAGTATGTTCGTTGGTCAACTGGGCGGTCATCTTCCATTGGCCAATTAAATACAACAATATCATTGCGTTCGATGTCAGGTGAGCCAAACAATCGGAGATAAGGGATTTGCAGCCAGTCCAAGTATGAGTTTGTATTTTCGGTAAAGGGAAGAGTTTGGTGAATAAAAGGAAATGCCAGAGGCGTAATGGGAATCCGCGCTCCGTAAGTCATTTTATTTACAATAACATAATCACCGGTAAGCAAAGGCTTCTCCATAGAAGGAGAGGGAATGGTGAACGGTTCGAAAAAGAACGTCCGAAACAATAAGATCGTCAAAAAGGCAAATGAAACTGCTTTGAGCCAATCAATTATAGCGTTCTTTTTTTTCAAAATAGAGATCTTTGTTAATGAAGTTTATTGAACCGTAAT
>CAMCYR010000055.1 GCA_945885475.1 Chitinophaga pinensis | reverse complement strand
CGAAGTGGCTGCTGATGAAACACTGATCGAGGGAATGCATTACGATACAGAAAATGATTATGCTATATATGTTTACCACCGTCAGCCCGGAACATTCTATGATCAACTGATTGGCCTAAAACGACTGAACTCGATGAAACAATAAAATGAAGTATTTGTTTATTTTCCATCCTATATTTTTCCATATTTATTTTGAAAACCTTTTGCTTCAATAATTGTTTGATTTTAAAAGAATTGTTTAATATTGTACATAGTTAATCCAAGCATTAAAAAATAATATGTTATGGGAACACCAGCTAATCAAGTAACACACGGTATTAAGATAAGTGTTGAAACTCAGTTTCAAAGTGAGCATTCCGTTACAGAGCATCGTCATTTTCTCTTTTCTTACCGGATTACAATTGAAAACAAAAGTGAATATACCGTTCAGTTGATCGCACGTCATTGGGATATTTACGATTCGAGCAGCGAACATAGCGAAGTGGACGGAGAAGGTGTTGTTGGTGAACAACCCGTTTTAGAACCCGGAGAAATCTTTGAATACGAATCGGCTTGCAGCCTTACGACCGATATTGGGAAAATGAGTGGACGATATCTGATGGAACGTAAAGTGGACAAATCTCGTTTTTATGTTGCTATTCCTGAGTTTGAACTGATCGTCCCGCTTCGTTTAAATTAAAGCGATTTAATTTAAAAGCTGCAAACTGCTATTACGTTTGATTTAATGTACTTTCGATAGTTCGTTAAGTCGTTTTCCTATTATTTTATCGATTGGAAGTGTGAAATCATTTTCTGAAACATCTTTCAAATTTAACCAGCGAAAGGTCTGAGCATATTCTGTATCGTTTAAGAAATCAAATATCTTTTCGGTTGTTATGATCTCAAAAACCGAAATGGGCTTTACCATGTAATAAATGCTTACGATTTGGTGCTCCTTATTATAAGCTGATTCCTGGAAATAATCGGTAGTATAGAAGTGTTCCGTGACATCGATGTGATTATTTGTCTCTTCAATAAATTCTCTTTTGACACACTCAATTGTACCTTCACCAAATTCTAAACCTCCCCCGGGAAATTTTGTTATTTTATTCCCTTTAATCAATTCATCAGTAATGAGTACTTGATTTTGTTCATTTATCAGGATGCCGTACACACGAATGTTAAATTTTTTAATCTGCATTTTTTTAATATTGAATTATGATTTTGTTCCTCTTACCATTTCTCTTTTTCTTGGCGGTCCAGGAAGTGTTTCCACCAGATAACCAACCTTTTTTAAGGTTCGCTTTACTTCTCCTTTCGCACAATAGGTTACCAGGCAACCTTGTTCATTTGTCGCAGCAAAAATTTTAGAAAACAATTCCTCTGTCCACATTTCTGGTTGAACGCGTGGTCCAAAAGCATCAAAATAGATAAGATCAAATTTCTTAACGAATATGATCTCCTGCAAGGTGGTCTTTAGTTTTTGGATAGTAAAAAGGTTTGAAATTTTATTTTCGCTTTCCCATATACAGTCGTGAAGTTTTTTAAAAGTTTCCAATATATTTTTTTCTTCAAGCTTTTCAGATTCGGAGATAAGCGCACTGTAATTCAATTCATTTACAAGTTCCATAGACAAAGGATAGGCTTCAAGTGATGTATAGTTTACAGCAGTGTTTAATTTTTCTGCTTCCAATAAAGTTAAAATTGCATTTAAACCCGTCCCGAAACCTATTTCAAGAATGTTTAATGCGGAACTTTTTTTTGAATTAAGGTATTTTAATCCTGTTTCAATAAAAACATGTTTTGATTCCTGAAGAGCTCCATGAATTGAATGATAGTGTTCGTCGAGGTCTTTCACATATAAGGAGTGAGAGCCGTCAGCTGTTTTTATTAGTATTGGTTGCATACGTTGAAATATATTTTAAAACCTTCATTAAAAACGAAGAGAAGTTATCTCTATTTATATGTAAAATTGAGATAGCTTCGCTTTAATTTCAATGATTGGACTTATCGGTTTTTTTTTAAATAAAACACAAAGAATCCGATGCTTTATTTACTCAGGATCTTGAACTCGGTTCTTCTATTTAATTGTCGCCCTTCGTCCGTATCGTTTGAAGCAATAGGTTGTTCTTCCCCAAATCCAATAGAGATTAACCGACCGACTGAAATGCCTGCTTTTACTAAATAATCGAGTACGGCTTTCGCACGGTTATTAGAAAGTGATTTGTTATATTCATCAGCACCTTTCGAATCGGTATGACCTGAAATTTCAATTTTTAAAGTTGGGATATCGTTTAATAATTTTGTTAATCGCTCTAACTCATTCGTTGATTCAGGGCGCAACGTTGCTTTATCAAAATCAAAGAAAATATTTTTCAAAATAATTTTGCTACCAACTGCAATATTTTTCAAAGCAATATCTTTCACAACTTCCTGGTAAGCGGCTGTTTTTGGGATATCGAAATTTTCGGAATGAAATAAATAGTTTTCTTTTTTTACAGCGATACCATAGTTTCTACCTGCAGGCAATGAAACAAGATATTTACCGGTGGAACTATTGGATGTAAAACTAGCAATTACCTCATTTTTTAAATTGTCAACAATTTCAATTATTGCTTCAAGTGGTTGCTTGGTCAAGTAATCTGTGATTACACCTTTTAAGATGGTCAATTGTGCTTCTTTAATCTCGAGAACAGGTGCAATAACTGTTTCTTTAACCGGTGCAGCCTGACTCGCCAATAAGTTGTCTTCGTTGTTCTGAATCATCGGTTTTTCCAAACCAAGGAAAGTAACCATGTAGATGTCTTTTTCACCATACCCTGTGGCATTAAATGATGCATAATAACCATGTTTTCCACTTGCTGATGTAACAAAGAAAACATCATCATCAGGTGTGTTTACAGGGTAGCCAATGTTTTCAGGTTCACTCCATACCTTTGTTTCAGTATTTAAAACCGATTTAAAAATATCATATCCACCCATACTCTTGTGACCTTGCGAACTGAAGTAAAGTGTCTTTCCATCCGGATGAATAAATACTCCTTCTTCTCCATATTGCGTATTAATTGTCGGTCCCAGGTTAGTTGCTTTACCCCATTTACCTTTTTCATCTTTGTTCGAAATATAAATATCTCTGTCGCCCAAGCCTCCATCAGGTTTATCACTTACAAAATAAACCGATTTGCCATCAGGACTATAACAAGCCGATGACTCATGATATGAAGTATTAATGTTCTTATTCATGTGATCAGGTTTACTCCATTTGTCACCCTTTAATTCAGACTCATACAAATCTCCATTGTTGTTGCCGATATAGATCAGGAATTTTTGTCCGTCAGCGGATAGACCCGAGTTCGCATCATGATTATCCGTATTGATTGGCGAGCCCATGTTTATTGCAGGAGACCATTTCCCGTCTTTACGGGTAGAGATATAAATATCTTCGAAATTTTCATTGATTTGCGGATCGATCTTTCCGCCTGTACTGTTTGTTCTTCTCGATGTAAAAAGCATAACAGACTCATCAGCAGAAATTACAGGACTGTAATCAGGAAACTGTGAATTTATTTCTGCGCCAATATTATCAATAAAAACCCGTACCGGATTTTTTACCATTTCCTTACCTGTTAAACATTGGCTGATGTGGACATTTACTTCTCCCATCATTAGGGCCAATTCTTCTCCTTTTAATGTCTGCTGGAAGGTTTGAAACGACTTGATCGCCTTGTCCCATTCCATATTCAGGTGATATGCTTTGCCTAATAAGTAGTGAATCTGCGGGTCTACAGCCGGATTTAACTGTAATGCCTTCTCTAAAAAAGGAATTGATTTTAATTTGTAATTCGAATATAAATAGCATTTACCAATTTTATAATTCAGCAAAGCATTATTGGGGTTGAATTTTTGTGCTGAAAGATAATATGGATCTAATGCCTGTTTATAGAAAACCGTTGCAAGGGCAAAAAGTTCATCACCCTTGTCAATATTGTTCTTCGCTTCTTTTAAACCATCTTTATTATCCTTGAAATTATCTTTTGTAAACTCAATATTTTGAGCAAAAATATTTGCTGTGATAATGAGTGCGAGTAGTGTATATATTTTTTTCATCTTTAACATTCTTTAGTAAACTTCTATTATCAGTTTATTTACAATCACCTGTGTAATTCTTTGCTGATTCAACACCGAGTTCAGCTGCTTTTATCCAATCAGCGCAAGCACCGGAGTTGTCGCGTATCATTTCTTTAGCAATCCCTCTGTTTAGGTAGGAGTAGCCGTAACTAGAATTTATTTGAATAGCTTTTGAACAATCGTCAATACTTCCTTTGTAATCTTTCAATTTGTATTTTGCAGCAGCACGATTATTAAAAGCAAAAGAATAATCTGCTTTTAGCTGAATTGCTTTCGTGAAATCATCAACAGCACCCTGATAATCGCCATTGTCCAATTTGGCGCTTCCACGATTATTGTAAGCAACGTAATAATCTTTTTTCTGATTGATTGCTTCTGTATAATCACTTATCGCACCTTTAAGATCACCTAGTTTTCTTTTCGCGCTTGCTAAATTATTATAGGTAAATGCCAGTTCTGAATTTGCAACCAATGCTTTATTGTAGTCGGATATAGCTCCCTTGATATCATCCAGTTGACGTTTCGCGCTTCCTCTATCGTTATAAGCGTACGCATAATCAGGCTTGATTGTTATGGCTCTTGTGAAATCGTCAATGGCACTTTTATAATCTGCATTTTCGAATTTTATTCCACCACGATAATAATAAGCTTGAGCATAGTCAGCTTTTACTTCCGTTGTTTTCGTGTAGTCTGCCATAGCCTCCTCTTTTTTGTTCAGCGCATATTTTGCTTGTCCTCTGCTGAAATAGCTATCAGCGCTTTCGTTTATAGTAAGTGCTTTATCAAAATCTGCGATGGCTTCATTATAGTCTTTCATTTCAAATTTTACAGCACCTCTGTTATAATAAGCTCTCTCGAAATCAGGTTTTAATGTCACGGCCTGATTGAAATCATTCAATGCAGCATTGAAATTTTTATTCGCAAAATTGGAAATTCCGCTATTGTAAAATTTTTCAGCATCTTGCGAACCATCATCCAATACTTTCGCTTTTACGATACTGTCAGTTTGTGCGTTGATCATGTTCTGCGTTGCAAAGGAGCAAAACAAAACAAAAAGTACTTTCTTAATGTTCATAGTTGTATCAATTTAGAATACGATAAATATAGCAACTATTTCCCATACCAAAAAGAGCTGTTATTTCTTTCAAAATGGTTACTGTAAACTATTTTAATTAAACCAAACAAATTGGTTAAATTTGTGTTCAGTTTTTAAACGCATGGATAAAGCAAACAAACCCAAAGCACCACTTTTAACGATATTTTTAACGGTATTCCTTGATATGCTCGGGGTAGGAATTGTTATACCTGTGATTGCGCCACTGCTTTTGGATCCTTCGCACAACATGCTTAGTGTTGATTATACTGTTGAAGCCCGAACAATTTTATTAGGTTTTTTGATCGCTGCCTATCCTTTGGCTCAATTTTTTGGTGCTCCTATGTTAGGCGCATTGTCTGATCGTTTCGGTCGGAAAAAGCTCCTGTTTATTTCTTTGATAGGCACCTTTGCCGGTTACATATTGTTTGCAACCGCAATTTTGGAGCAAAATATCTATTTATTGTTTTTTAGCCGGCTGTTAGATGGATTTACCGGAGGAAATATTTCCATTGCATTATCAGCAATTTCAGATTCTAGCGATGAAAAATCAAAGGCTAAAAATTTTGGTATAGTTGGTGCCGCATTCGGATTGGGTTTTATTTTGGGGCCCTATATTGGAGGTAAATTGGCTGACCCAGGCATTGTTTCCTGGTTTAACGCGTCAACACCTTTTTGGTTTGCAGCAATCCTGACTGCTGTAAATTTGTTGTTTGTTTTGACAATTTTCCCCGAAACTTTACGTGAAAAAAGAAATACTACAGTTAGTGTTTTTACCGGTTTCCAAAATATCGGAAAGGCTTTTAAATTAAGACATTTACGTATTCTCTTTTTAGTTGTTTTTCTTCTCACTTTCGGGTTCAATTTTTTTACCCAGTTTTTTCAGGTGTTTTTATATAATAAATTTAATTACTCTATTTCCGAAATAGCGGACATCTTTGCATTTATAGGAATTTGGATCGTTATTGCTCAGGCCGCTCTGCAACGGATATTGTCGAAAAAGTTTGTACCTATAAAAATTCTTAAAGTTTCGGGATTAGCTTTAGGAATAACTTTGCCTTTTTTGTTGTTGCCTGATGAGTCAAAATACATATTTTTTGTATTACCATTTATTGCTATTTTTCAGGGACTGACGCAACCAAATATTACATCACTTGTTTCATCGCAAGCCGGACAAGGAGAACAAGGACAAATACTAGGGATCAATCAATCGATACAATCGCTCGCAATGGCGATTCCACCAATCATCGCCAGTTATATAAATCTGGTGAACATCAATTTGCCAATTGCGACAGCTTCCTTTTGTATCGTTTTGGCCTGGCTTATTCTAATATTATTTTTCAAGAACGGAAAATCGGATACTACTTTTAAATAAAGATCAATTATGAAAAAAATGTTTTACACCCTATTTATTGCTCCTGCATTGTTTGTCTCTTGCAGTTCTGAGCAGAAGAATACAACTGGAAAGAAAATATATTCCTCGGAGGAGATTATTGTGGAAAGTAAAAAAGCAAATGATTTTTTTGATAGGGTATTTGATGCAGAAATTGATAGAGACCCAATGCAACAATCATTGTTTTCCATTAAAAAAGATTATGGAAAATGGACTGATATCAGTGAAGAGAATTCTTTAAAAGAACTTGCAATAACAAAAGTGAATTTAGATTCCCTGCATGCGAATTTTGATCTTGATGCACTCGATGCGCAGACAAAGATTAGTTATCGTTTATTTGAAAAAGCAAGTGTGGATGGACTTGAAAATTTCAAATGGCATTTGTACGATTACCCTGTAAATCAGATGGGTGGCTTGCATGCCGACATACCTACCTTTTTAATTAATGTTCATTTGGTTGATTCAAAAAGTGATGCAGTGGCATACATAGAAAGATTATCAGGTGTCAATAAACTTTTTAAACAGTTGATTGAGAATTTGAAATTGCGGGAAGCAAAACAAATTATTCCTCCTCGTTTTGTGTTTCCATATTTGTTAAATGACTGCAGGAGTATGATTAGTGGAAAACCTTACGATAAGTCTGCTCTAGTGAACCCCTTGTTGGAGGATTTTACAAAAAAAGTGAATGCATTGAGAGATTTAGGAGCTGACGAAAAAAGGCAATTGATCGCAAGTGCTACCGAATCGCTATTGTCGTCAGTAAAACCAGCATATGAAAAATTAATTTCTTATTTGACAGCATTAGAAAAAAAGGCAACAACAGAAGATGGTATCTGGAAAGTTCCGGAAGGAAATGCTTTTTATGACGCAGCTTTGAAACAAACCACAACAACTGATCTTACTGCAGATGAAATTCATGAAATTGGATTGAAAGAAGTTGCCCGTATTCATAGCGAGATGAAAGAGATCATGAAAAAAGTGAATTTCAAAAGTGATAATTTGCAAGCATTTTTTGATTTTATGCGTGATGATAAACAGTTTTATTTTGCTAATGATGCAACCGGGAAAGAAGCGTATCGAATTAAAGCGATTCAGATTATAGACGATATGAAAAAAGAACTGGACAAATTATTTCTTACAAAACCCAAAGCAGACATTGTTGTGAAGCCAGTTGAAGCATTTCGTGAAAAATCTGCCGGTGGTGCATTTTATGAAGATCCTGCCGTTGATGGATCACGCCCGGGCAGATATTATATTAATCTTTACAATATGGCTGATCAGGCAATTTACCAAATGGAAGCTTTGGCCTACCACGAAGGTATTCCCGGGCATCATATGCAAATCGCGATTGCTCAGGAATTGAAAGGAATACCTAAATTCAGAATGCATGGCGGAAATACTGCATATATTGAAGGTTGGGCACTTTATTCAGAATTAGTTCCCAAAGAGATTGGTTTTTACAAGGATCCCTATTCTGATTTTGGAAGATTGGCAATGGAGTTGTTCCGTGCAGCTAGATTGGTTGTCGACACCGGAATTCACCGTAAAAAATGGACAAGAGATCAAGCGCTGGCTTATTTTAAAGAAAACACTCCGAATCCGGTTGGTGATAATAAAAAAGAGATTGAGCGTTACATTGTTTGGCCTTCACAGGCAACCGGTTATAAGATCGGCATGATCAAAATTCTTGAACTTCGTGAAAAGGCTAAAAAGAAATTAGGACTTGCGTTTGATATTCGCGAATTTCACGATGTTGTTTTAACTTCCGGTCCGGTTCCAATGGATATATTGGAAGAAATGGTAAACACTTGGGTCGAAGCGAAAGTTAAAAAATAGTTCAACTTAAATACTTAAATTAAAATGGCAAAAAAAGCAAGGTCAAAAACAAAAGCTTCCAAATCAATTCTGACTGCGAAATCGTTAGATTTTTTAAGAGCATATTTAAACAATGCTTCCCCAACCGGTTTTGAAAGTGAAGGTCAAAAACTTTGGTTGGATTATATTAAACCATACACCGATGATTATTTTACAGATAATTACGGTACAGCTGTAGCCGTTATAAATCCGAAAGCGGAATTTAAAGTAGTGATAGAGGCGCATGCAGATGAGATCTCCTGGTTTGTGCATTACATAACTAACGATGGTTTTATTTACTTGAGAAGAAATGGTGGAAGTGATCACATGATTGCTCCTTCCAAGCGGGTAAATATCCATACCGATAAAGGAATTGTAAAAGCCGTTTTTGGATGGCCTGCAATCCATGTGCGGGATGCATCGAAAGAAGAGGCTCCTTCATTAAGAAATATTTTTTTGGATTGTGGATGTTCTACTAAAAAAGAAATTGAGGAGTTGGGTATTCATGTTGGTTGTGTGGTAACATACGAAGATGAATTTATGGTGCTGAATGATCGCTATTATGTTGGTCGTGCATTAGATAACAGAGTAGGAGGATTTATGATCGCGGAAGTAGCTCGGTTGATCAAAGAAAGTAAAATAAAACTTCCGTTTGGCTTATACATCACCAATTCCGTGCAGGAAGAAGTTGGCTTGCGCGGGGCAGAAATGATCACACATACGATAAAACCTAATGTCGCAATCATAACAGATGTTTGCCACGATACGCAATCTCCAATGATGAGTAAAGTGTCCAGTGGTGATTTGGCCTGTGGTAAGGGTCCTGTTCTGACTTACGGACCCGCTGTTCAGAATAATCTGTTGAAATTGATTATTGCAGCTGCTGTTTCCAAAAAAATTCCTTTTCAGCGTGCAGCCGCTTCGAGAGCTACCGGGACCGATACAGATGCTTTTGCATATTCCATGGGTGGTGTGCCATCTGCTTTAATCTCGTTACCGCTTCGTTATATGCATACAACAGTTGAAAGCGTTCACAAAGACGATGTTGAAAATGTGATTAAGCTGATCTTTGAATCCTTAAAATCGATTAAAAATAATCACGATTTTAAGTACAGTAAAAAATAAATTAAAGAGCAATAACACTTATTTTTTTTTTATTAAAAAGTCGCTTAAGGTTTGCAGATCATCCGTATTTATAAGATCTACTCCGCAATCCAACAGCTCTTGCCAAACTTTTTTATTTTCAGGAGAAGCCCACAAGCGAACTGTTTTTCCCTGTCTGTGTGCACTGTTGACTAAAATGTTCAATTTTTCTTTTTCTACAATTGGCAATTCACCAGCTCCTTTCCACCGTATAATGTTTGAATATTTTGTACTGGCCATCAGGTAGATTGAATTGTTTTTTTCTTGCTGAATGGAGAGCAGATTTTGGTCGATAAAAGCATATCGCGTTGAATCACGCTGCAGCTGTTCGAAAGGTTTATTGCCTGAAAGAATAATAGTTACACCTCTTTCGATCATTATTCCATTTTCGTAAGTGCTAAGTATGGATCTGTATTTTCCGAATATTTTTTTCAGCTCAGTATAGGTCTTTTCTGCATCTGATTTTATATCAATAAGTAAGATAAGAGATTCTTTGCAATCGGCATATACCTTACCATTGTGTTTTTTGCAACTGTCTAGCAATGGTTTTAAATAGAGCTCTTCCAGTTTTTTTCTTTTAAAAATAGGGTATATGTGAGAAACAAGAACGTGGCCATTCACTAAAAAGACATCTGCTTCAATGCTTTTAAATTTAAAAGATAATGCATCGGAAAGTGGCTGCCTATGTTTATAGTCATTATGTGAATGTGCATTCTTTAAACAGCATTCTTGCGAATATAAAAATGCAGGAGAACATACAATTAAAAAAATTAAATATCGCTTCAAAGGAAAAGGTGCTTGTTTTTTTGTGACAATTATATGATAAAAAACATGAAATTTAATTTTTAAATTGCTATTTTAGTAAAAATTTAGTGAAAAAAGATATAATCAATTCAAAGGATGGCAATCATTGGTTCCGTTATAAAGCGGTCGTTTGAGTTAAGGGAGAGATTACCCCAAATTCGAAAGAAAGACGGTTATAAACAACAGACAAAAGTATTGAAGAAATTACTTGCTAAAGCAGAATTTACAGCTTTTGGTGAATATTATAATTTTTCAAAAATATTGGGTGAAGATGATGTGATCAGTGCTTTTCAGAAAACAGTAAAAACACATGATTATAATTCGATGTTCAAAAATTGGTGGTACCGTGCAAAAGAAGGAGAAGCGAATGTTTGCTGGCCTAAAAAGATAAAGTATTTTGCCCTCAGCTCCGGTACTTCCGAATCGTCCAGTAAATATATTCCCGTTACAACTGACATGCTCAAAGTTATCCAGAAAGTGAGTCTTCGTCTCATGATCTCTCAGGTACATTGCGGTTTGCCGAAAGAGCATTTTGAAAGAGGTGTTCTGATGGTTGGTGGAAGCACCGATTTGAAATACAATGGTAATTGTTATGAGGGTGATTTGAGCGGCATTACCACCAGCAACATTCCTTTTTACGTTCAAGGATACAACAAGCCCGGTAAAAAAATTGCTCGTGAAAGAAATTGGGAAGCAAGATTAGAGGAGATCAGTAAAAAAGCGAAAGATTGGGATATTGGTATTATTTGTGGCGTTCCTGCCTGGATTCAAATTTTATTCGAAAAGATCATTGCTGATTATAACGTTGAAACGATTCATGACATCTGGCCGAATTTAAATGTTTACATCCATGGCGGTGTTTCATTCGCACCTTATAAAAAAGGATTTGAAAAGTTATTATCGCGCCCAATCGTATATCTAGATACCTATCTGGCCTCTGAAGGTTATATCGCTTTTCAAACTCGACAAGAGTCCGAATCAATGAAGATGATGCTTGACAATGGATTGTTTTTTGAATTTATTCCATTCAATGAAAAGAATTTCGATGAGGATGGAAATATTCTTGAAGATCCAGAAACATTGCATATCGATCAGGTGAAAGAAGGGCAGGAATATGCGCTTCTTATTACAACCTGCTCTGGTACCTGGCGCTATTTGATTGGTGATGTTGTAAAATTTACTTCTGTAGAAAAAAATGAGATCATCATTACCGGGCGGACAAAACACTTTTTAAGTTTATGTGGTGAGCACCTCTCGCAGGATAATATGAACCGTGCTGTTGAATTGGTTTCCGCTGAATTGAATATTGATATAAAAGAATTTACTGTAGCAGGAATAAATTACGATACGATGTTTGCTCATCACTGGTTTATCGGTACGGATGATCTTGTTGATGTTAAGGTGTTAAAAAGACGCTTGGATGAAACCTTGATGGAGTTAAACGATGATTATAAAGTAGAACGAATAGCTGCCTTAAAAGACGTAATTGTCGATGTGTTGCCTTGCAGCATGTTTTATGACTATATGAAGACAAAAGGAAAGGTTGGTTCTTCGTATAAATTCCCTCGTGTTTTAAAAAAGAATCAATTGCTGGATTGGGAAACATATTTGAAAATAAATAAGTAAAAAAAATGATCTTTAAAGCCATTTTTCAGGGATTAGCATTGGGACTTGCATTGGCGCTTTCACTTGGGCCCTCTTTTTTTGCTTTGATACAAACCAGCACCAAACGTGGATTTAGGCCGGCCCTCGGACTTGCTTTCGGTATTTTTCTAAGTGACGTGCTTTGTGTTGTTCTTGCATATGTAGGAGTCGCTCAGTTTTTTGATAATCCCCAAAATAAATTGTATATAGGATTAGTGGGTGGAACCGTATTGGTTATGTTTGGTTTTTTTAGTGTGTTTCAACGAAAAAAAGTTGAGGACAAAGATCTGGAAGTAAAAGCGGTAAGTATTCCTTTGTACATCATTAAAGGATTTTTTCTAAATCTTTTAAATCCTGTTGTTATTGGCTTTTGGATGGCTTTTGTGGTTACCGTGAGCTCCAATAAAAATTATACTTTTATTCACATCGTATTCTTTTTTATAGCTTCTCTCTCAACTGTTTTTTTTACGGATGTTCTGAAAGCTTATTCAGCAAATAAAATAAGTAAATTTTTAAGTGAGAAAGTATTACGGATTATAAGCATTATAGCCGGTGTTATTTTAATGATTTCAGGACTGCTAATGGTTTATAAAGTGTTTGTATAAATGACTACTTGTCCAGTATATCTTTGATATTTGGTTTGAAATATAAATTGCTCTTCATGATTTTTCCGTCCTCTCTGAAGATAGGATTTCCATTTTCATCCAATTTACTCATGTTGCTTCTTTGGATCTCGTCAAATACTTCTTCAATTTTATGTTGCAAGCCGTGGCGCAATATTGTTCCGAACAAGATATACAATTGATCTCCTAATGCATCTGCGATTTCAACTAAATCGTTGTTTTTGCAGGCTTCTAAATATTCTTCGTTTTCTTCTTTGATAAGGTTGTAACGCAATGTATATTCGTTCTCACCAACTTCAGCTGTTGGTGTATATCTGTTTCCAATCTTAAATGTATCGTGAAATATTTCTACATGTCTGATCTTATGTATTAAATTTCCTGTTGTTGTATTTATGTCCATTTGTTTATATTATTTACTTATCTGTTTTAAACCCGCAATAGAATCTGTTATTTCTTTTTCTTTGCTCTGTATTGTGTATTTATTCCTTCTAGAATATCTTTTGTAATATCAAGACTCTCGTTTGCAAGTAAAACAGGGCTTAATGGTCCTTCGCTGTATGCTAATACATAGTTGTAGTTGCCTGATTTGTTATATTCTTTTATATAATCTGTCAGATTTTTTCTTGCTTCTTCTGTTCTTGCCTGAATTTTTTCTCCCAATGCTTCTGACTTTGATTGTAGTTGATCGAGTTCATCTTTTCTTCCTGCAAATTTTTCCTGTTCTGTTGCTATTTGATTTTCTGACAATAAGCCTTTGTTTGCTTTTTCTTGAAACTCCATATAGTCCTGCTGCAATTTTTCACCTTTTGTCTGGTATAGATTTTGCAAATTGTTCTGCTCTGCCTGAGCAGAAGCGCTTACATCTTTCAGGAAATCGTATCCATCACTTAAAACATCCAAATTTACGAATACGATTTTTGATGCCTTGATCTCAGAAGGTGCCATTACAATTGGTTTTTCAATTATTGTAGAGTCTGTTGCAGTACTTTTTTCGGTTACAGTTGAGCCTGAGGAAAAATATAAATAATACAAGATGCCGACAGCAACCACTAAAATCACATTCAGAAAAAGTGAAATATTTTTGTTCATTTTATTTGTTTTTAAATTTATGATCAAAGATAAAATAAAAAACGTCCCCCATTACTGAAGGACGTTTCTGTTCGTATTAAAAAATGTTAACAATTAGTTTTCAGCTAAATAGTTCGCTACACCATCGTGCGTTGCTTTCATTGCGGTATCGCCTTTGCGCCAGTTTGCAGGGCAAACTTCTCCGTTCTCTTCATTGAACTGCAATGCGTCAACCATACGAAGTGCCTCCTCTACGTTGCGTCCTAACGACAGGTCGTTGATCAGTTGGTGACGAACGATTCCGTTTTTGTCAATCAGATACAAGCCGCGGAAAGCGATCATTGGCCCGTTTGCAATCAGTTGGTTGTTGTCATCTACTTCGTACTCGCCAAATAGAACATCAAAGTTCATAGATATTGTTTTTGTAGTATCCGCTACAATCGGATACTTAACTCCTTGAATTCCTCCTTGTGCTTTTGGAACTTGCAACCATCCCCAGTGGGATTGTTCTGTATCCGTTGAACAAGCAACAACCGCAACATTGCGCGATTCGAATTCTTCTATTTTTTCTTGAAATGCATGTAATTCTGTCGGGCAAACAAAAGTGAAATCTTTCGGATAGAAAAAGAAGATCACATGTTTTTTGCCGATATATTGATCCAAGGAGAAGTCTGCAATAATTTCTCCTCCGTTTACTACTGCTTGCGCTTTAAATGATGGCGCTTTTTTTCCTACTAATGACATGGTTTTATGTGTTTTTAAAGGTTTAACAAATTTTTCGGCACAAATTTACGAAAAATGCTCCATCAATACCGGTTAATACATTAAACAATTAGTTATATTTATTGTTCAATAAAATAAATTTAAAAAGTATGGCTTTAGAAATAGGACAACTGGCTCCTTCATTCACACTTATAGACAGTGACAAAAATGAAGTATCATTAGAGCAACAAAAAGGTAAAAATGTATTGTTATTGTTTTTTCCTTTGGCTTTCACCGGAACGTGCACTCAGGAATTGTGTTCGATGCGCGATGATATCGCATCCTATAATGCTGCGAATGCGAATGTGTTTGGTATTTCTGTGGACTCCAGATTTGTGCTTGCTAAATTCAAGGAAGAGCAAAAATTGAATTTTCCATTGCTTTCCGATTTTAATAAAGAGATGTCAAAGGCGTATGGTTCATTGTATGAATCATTTATCGGCATGAATGGGGTTTCCAAACGTTCTGCATTTATAATCGATAAAAACGGAATTGTTCGATATGCTGAAGTACTCGAAAATGCTGCTGAAATTCCTGATTTCGATAAGATAAAAGAAGTTTTGGCCGGATTGAATTAAGATGATTTGAGCTAATGTACTTTTCGTAAAATCCTTTCCACTTTGCGCTAAAGGATAGCGATCTAGATGTATACAGGTATTTAAAATGCAACTACATCATTGCTATTGCTGTAACTGCTCCCAATAAGATCATTGCAAACTTAATAAGGTTGAATCTGTGATTTTCACTCGATTCAAATAAAATTGTTGTGGAGATATGTAGGAAAATTCCAATCACTACTGCCATAATCTTGTCAAAATAGATGGAAAGATCAAACAGTAGGTTTTGTCCGATGGCATAGCTGATTAAGGTCCCCAATGGTGTAACCAATGCAAATACGATAAGCCAAAGTATTGCCTTTTTCTTGCTGATGTGTGATTGTAAAAGCATTGTCATAAGCGCAATAGCAATAGGAATGTTGTGCATTACAATTCCTGTCAATAAAGAATTGTGGGCATCTGTTGCCATATTCGCCAAAGGCATTCCTTCTAAAAATGAATGGATAGATAAGCCGATCATCATTGCGTAAGGAAATGCGGTGTGATGATCGTCGTGCTTGTGCACGTGGATATGACCGTGTTCAATTCCTTCAGAGAAAAACTCCAATAATATCTGTGCAAAAAATCCAATCAATATATAAATGCCGATGTCGGGTGTCCCCGATAAATAAATTTCAGGAATTAGGTGAAGTACACTGATTGCAAACAAGAACGCACCACTGAAAGAGAGCAGCAGTTTTAAGTTTTTACTGCTGATATTTATGAATAGCACACTCGTTCCGCTGAGGATAACAGATAAAAAGAGAATGATGTACATTAAATAATTCATATTGAAGATGTTTTTTTCTACTCGAATTTAATATGTTAAGCCATTACAATGTAAGAAACGATTTCATAATTTTTTCGCAACAATGATTAACCTGTCCGAAACTATTTCATTAAAGTCCTCCAGATTGTAATTACCGCGCAAATGTACTATTTTAAGTTTATTTGCTTCAAAGTATTTCTCGAAATCGCTTAGTACTAATGCTTTTACACGCTCCTGAAAACAATACTGTTTTCCTTTGTCGAAGAATTCAATTTGTTTGACAATAAAATTATGTTCAATTTTTTTAGTGATCTTGAATTCAATACCTTCAATGATTTTTGTTTCGAAGGGAGATAAATTTGAAATAACTTTTTTCGAATTCATAAAGTCCATTACAAATATTCCTTCAGGTTTCAGTCCTTTACAAATAGCATCGAAGGTTGCCTGATCATCTCGTTTTTGATCAAAATATCCGAAGCTCGTAAATAAATTTACGATTACATCAAAATAATTGGTTCTGAAAAGTTTACGCATGTCGTGCACGTAAAAATGCAGATGCTCATTCTCAGATTGTTTTGCAGAGAGGATACTTTCCTCCGAAAGATCCAATCCAGTTACATCAAAACCTTTTTGATTGAGATAAAAAGAGTGACGTCCTTTGCCGCAGCCTAGATCCATGAAACGGCTTCCCTTTTCAGGATGAAGTAGTGTGATTAAGTTGTCGATAAACAATTCCGCTTCTGAAAAGTCCCTGTTTTTATAAAGTAGGTGGTAGTAAGGCGAATCAAACCAACTTTCAAACCATTCTGTATGTTTAATTCCGGACATCTATTTTAATTTGTTGTAAAAATAGAAATTATTAAACGTACCTGCCTAGTTTAACGCGACTAAGTGATAAATTTTAGATATTAATTGATGAAGTTCATTCGGAGCGTACTTTATATCATTTGCTGTTTGCTCATCCCTACTGAAGTTGTATTTGGATGTAAAAGATTTGCTTGTAAATTTATTAAACAGTAAATTTGATTGCATTAATAATTCTTATGGCAAAAATCAGTCAAATTGCTCCCGTTGATTGGAAAACCGAATTAAGAGCAGCAGCTTTTAAATACCACGTGCTAATTGCTTGGGTCGCTGTTGCTTTAAACCCAATATGGGCCATAGGTGATTATTTTAATAGTCCCCATCATTTTACTGATTTTCTGATTTTTCGTATTACTGTAGCAGTACTGACACTTATTGTTGTGCTGATGAAAAACAAATTTCTTAAATACCCCGAGATCATTGCATTTATTCCTTTTATCGGTATCTCGGTTCAGAATGCTTATATGTTCAGTGTTTTAAATGTTTCAGAATTGCAGAAACACACGTTCGCTTACATTGCCTTATTTATAGGGGCCGGAATGTTTGTATTGTGGCGCCCCATTTATTCTTATTTGGTAGTCGGCATTTCCTTAGCTGCCAACATTATTTGCTTTACTCTTTTTGGTCACTTGGCCTTAGGTGAGATACTTATCAATGGTGGGATGCTCACGCTCTCTGTTGCCTTGTTTACCATTTTGTTGATTCATACTAGAACAAACCTTACTAAAAAAGAGATCATTGCACGTTTAGCATTGGCTGAATCTAATAATTTACTAGAGATTAAAAATGAGATTATTGAAGAAAAAAATAAAGATATCCGCGACAGTATCAATTATGCACAACTCATTCAGCAAGCAATTTTGCCGCCTGAAGAAAAGATTGGGGAAGTGTTGAGCGATTATTTTATACTTTTTAAACCAAAAGACATTGTGAGTGGTGATTTCTATTGGCATGCCGCGGTAAATACGAGTCCTCAAAATGGGCATCCTTCAGAACGGATTGTGGTGATGGCTGCTGTAGATTGCACTGGTCATGGTGTTCCTGGTGCATTAATGAGCATTATTGGTAGTACCATTTTAAATCAAGCTACTACTGTTGCTGCTGTAAAAACACCCGCTGATGCATTGTGCTTTTTGAATAAAGAAATTATCAAAACTCTTAATTCCATTAAAGACGGTATGGATATGGCATTGTGTGCCATTAATTTCGATCGGATGGAATTGCAATATGCCGGAGCAAATAATCCGATATACATTGTTCGCCAAAAACAAATTATTGAAGTGAAGTCCGATAAGCAGGCGATTGGGGCTGATACGACTGATGCGCATTTGAAAGTATTTACTAACCATGTTATAAAATTGGAAAAAGGTGATTCGGTCTATTTGTTTACTGATGGTTATGCAGATCAGTTTGGTGGACCTAAAGGTAAGAAATTCAAGTATAAAAAATTTCAGGAGTTGTTGATCGAGATGCAGGATGATACTATGGAAGAACAAAAGCATATTCTTAACGATCAATTCGAATTATGGAAAGGCGAATTGGAACAAGTCGATGATATTTTGGTAATTGGAATCAGAATATGAGGGCTGAAAAAGCAA
>CAMCYR010000054.1 GCA_945885475.1 Chitinophaga pinensis | reverse complement strand
ACCTTTCCTTTCATTAATGGAGTAAAATAGCCGAACGTGAGAACGATAAAAATAACAACACCAGTAATAATTGGCAGAAGTGATTTAAAGTTGAAGTTTTTCATAGATATGTTTTTATTTCTTTTTGGGAATCCCTTTAAGGGATCAATAGCTGCAAATATAAGTTAAAAGCTATTTCCCAAACGATTTCTTAGCCATTAAAATCTGTTAAAAAATACTTTTTATACCTATTAATAGGTTAAAAAATCAGCAATTATTATGTACTTTTACGGTTATAATCCCTATAAATAATATGAAGAACCTTATCAATCCAGCTTATTTAAGCGAAGAGAAAATAAAAGAGGTACGTGCTCAATTTGATTCTGCAATTCCTTGCAAGCATGTTGCTTTGCCCGACTTTTTAATGAACGATGTTGCAAACACCTTATTTTCTAACTTCCCTAAACTGGAAGCACTTAAGGTAAAACGAAAGAGCATCAATGAAAATAAGTCCGAAGAATATCACCTTGACAGATATCATCCTCAATTTAATGAATTACGTGATTTTCTGAACTCTCCTGAAATGTATGAATGGATGAGCAAAGTAACGGGTATAGAAAGCTTAAGTTCCACTTATGATTCCTTAGGTTCAGGTGTTCACCAAGGTGGACCGGGAAGTTTTGTGGATGTGCATGTGGATGTAAATATGAATACAGCTGAAAAACTTCACCGTAGAATCAACCTACTGATCTACCTGAACAAAAACTGGAAGGATGAATATGGCGGAGCGTTGGAATTTTGGGACAAGGATGTAAAAAACTGCATGTCGAAAGTGATGCCTTATTTTAATCAGGCTGCAATTATGGTTACCGATGAAACATCCTACCATGGTTATGCAAAAATAAATATCCCAGAAGACGAAAGCAGAAAATCATTTTACTGCTACTATTACACTCCTGCAGGAAAAGATTTTGTATACCGTGATTCACGTTTCAAATCGCGCCCCGATGAAAGTGCTGCAAAAACTGCTATTACAGAGATCAAGGAAACCTTGAAAATAAATGCTAAGAAAATTCTAAAATTAATTGGTGTTACCTCTTTAGATTTCCAGGATAAGAATAAAAAGTAATTTGGAAATTTTTTAATTTGGAAATGTTAGTTACAACAAATTCCCCCTTTGTAAAAGTAGAGCAGGGGGATTAAGTGAACCTCGAATTGAACGAATGATATGAATTTAAACGGAAAGATAATTTGGATTACAGGAGCTTCTTCCGGGATAGGTGAAGCACTTGCTTCTGTTGCCGCCAAGGAAGGTGCCAAGCTTATTTTATCCGCTCGTAGAGAAGAGGAACTAATGCGTGTTGCAAAAAATTGCAATATCGATGAAGCAAATTATCTGATTCTGCCTTTAGATCTGGAACACACCGAAAATAGTGAAGACAAAGTAAAACATGTGCTCGCGAAATTTGGTCGTATCGATATATTGATCAACAACAGCGGAATGGGGCATCGCACGCATGCCTTGAATACGCCTACTGCAATAGATAGAAAAGTGATGGAAATCAATTTTTTTGGAACTATAAACTTAACAAAGGCGGTTGCGAAGATAATGAAACAGCAGCAAAGCGGAAAGCTGGTTGTTGTAACCAGTATTATGGGAAAATATGGAATGCCACTCTACTCGACATATGCCGCTTCAAAACATGCTTTATATGGCTATTTCGAATCCCTTAGGCAGGAACTTTACAAAGACAATATAACAGTATTGATCGCAAGTCCTGGCTTTATAAATACAGATGTTAGCACAAAATTATTGAGAGAAGATGGAAGCGCTTACGGAATAAAAAGCGATGCGCAAGAAAAGGGTATGTCTGCATTGGATTGCGCAAAAAGCATTATCAATGCAATCAAAAGCAATCGCGATCATAAATATATAGGAAAATATGAACTATTTTCAGTTTATGTCAAACATTACTTCCCAGCATTATTTTACAAATTGATGCGCAAAATGACCAAAGAATAATTTAATTAGAACATCTTTGCGAGTCTCGCTTTTCCCATGATGTGGCCATCTCTCACTTTATTTCTTCAAAATCCACATACTCCCCTTCACCATCTCCAACCGTTTTCTTTTTAGATGGTGCGAAATTTACAGTGGTTTCTCCAGCTTGGCGAGCTGAAGTATTTGCAGCAGTAGATTGATTCGCTTGTTTTGAACGCATTGCATTTAGGCCATTAAAAATGCGCCACAAAACCCAAAAAACTAATATGGTATAAAAAACGTCTCTCATTTAATGCATACAAATTTACGAGTTTTATTAAATATCAATACATTTACCATGATAAATAAATATATGCGACCACTACTAATTCCACTACTGTCAATCTGTTTACTCTTTTCATGCGCACCCGCAAGATTTGTAAAACCTTTGAATAAAAAACAACATGCAGCCAACATCTCTTTAGGCGGCCCATTGATCAAATACGGCACAGCCACGATACCAATTCCTTTTCTTACCGCCAACTACGGTTATGGATTCGATAGTACGACCACAGGATTTGCTTCAATAAACATCACTTCTGCCCTTTATGGAAATTTACAAGTGGAACTTGGTGCTACAAAACAATTGCTTCAACAAAAAAAATATTTTCCTGCATTCAGCGTCAGCCCTATGATCAATGTGGTTTACAAAAACAAAGATGCCAAAAAACTCTACCCTCAACTTGCGGTAAATGCATTTTGGGAATACGGAACACGCAAGAACTTTATTTATGTTGGTATTGACAATTGGTTTGAACTTTCAACTAAACGCAAGTATGATTTAAGACAAAAAAATCAGTGGATATTCATGCCGATGGTCGGACATAGTTTTTCAGGCAAAAAATGGAACTTTAACATCGAAGCAAAAATAATTGCACCCAACTTATCAAATGAAAAACTTGTGGTCGATTATGTTACACCACTCAATACAAAAGGCGCCTTTGGTATCTACTTAGGGTATACACGCAAATTTTAACATCCGCTTTCATTCATATTAATAAAAAAGGAATACTATGAAGAATATTTTATTAGCTGCAGTAATTTTATTGTTTTCTGGCTGCTTAACGTTAGATGAAAACTTATACAATAATTCAAAATTAGAATCTTACAAACTCGATAACTATTCAGGAGAAGTTGATTTTATTTTGGATAATTCCTATCATATTGACGATAGCATAATTCACCTATTCACATTGCCTTCGCAAGCCTCAGGTGAAGCAAATGCAACGAGCATCTATGCAATTTATATTGGCGACATTGCACAAATTGCTTCCGATACTGTGATTATGTATTGCCATGGAAATAAAGACCACATGGATTTTTATTGGCAACGTGCAAAATTATTGGCCAATACTAAAAGTAAAAATCGTTTTGGCGTTATGATGATCGATTACCGTGGCTACGGGATGTCCGACGGAAAGCCCAGCGAAAAGGGATTATATGCGGATGTAGATGCAGCCTTAAAATGGTTAAAGAACAAGGGTTTATCCAACGACCGGTTGATCATGTATGGTTTTAGCATGGGAACCGCTCCGGCAACAAAATTAAGTGCTGAAAACTGGAGTATGAAACCTCAAAAATTAATTTTGGAAGCACCCTTTGCTTCCGCTGAAACAATGATCCAAGATGGATCTGGATTGGCTATGCCTGGAGATTTTTTCACAACTCTTGAAATTAATAACGGAGAAGAAATCAAATCAGTAACACAGCCATTCTTTTGGATACATGGTGAAGATGATGATTTTTTAAATATTGATACTCACGGAGCTATTATATATAATAATTACCAAGGAACATACAAAGAAGCATACCGTATTGTTGGAGCAGGACACAGCACCGTTCCGCAAACAATGGGATTTGGGAATTACACGAGTGCTTTAGGTGATTTTATTTTGAGACCTTAATTTCACCACAGATCACACAGATTTTCACAGAACTTTTTTGACATTATAAAAAAACACGCCTTATAAAATAATCCGTGTAAATCTGTGGTAAAAACCCTACTTACTTAAATACAAATTTCTCTCACTATATATCGTGTAGAAAAATTCGTCAGATCACACAGATTTTCACAGAACTTTTTTGACATCATAAAAAAACACGGATTATAAAATAATCCGTGTAAATCCGTGTAATCTGTGGTAAAAATCCTATTTACTCAAATACAAATTTCTCTCACTATAAATCGTGTGGAAAAACTCATCCGTCAGATCATCAATAAAATAAATTGCTTCTCCTGTTGATTTCATTTCTGGTCCAAGCTCTTTTGTTACTTCAGGGAATTTCTCATACGAGAACACCGGAATTTTTATGGCATATCCTTTTTTACGGGGATTGAATTTAAAGTCTTTCACTTTTGCACCTAACATTACTTTTGTTGCATAGTTTACATAAGGCTCGTCATACGCTTTAGCGATAAACGGAACAGTGCGTGATGCACGGGGATTCGCTTCAATGATATACACCACCTCATCTTTAATTGCAAATTGGATGTTCAACAATCCGACTGTTTTTAGGGCAATCGCAATTGTTTTTGTATGCTGTTCCATTTGCTTGATCACATTGTCACTTAAATCGAATGGAGGCAAAACGGCATACGAATCACCTGAGTGAATTCCTGCTGGCTCAATGTGTTCCATCATTCCAATAATGTAATTATCCGTTCCATCACAAATCGAATCCGACTCTGCTTCTATCGCTCCTTCTAAAAAATGATCCAACAGCACTTGATTACCCGGATGATCTTGTAATAATTTCACAACATGTTCCTCGAGCTCTTGTTCATTAATTACAATTTTCATATTCTGTCCACCTAAAACATAGGAAGGACGAACTAATAAAGGGAAACCTAATTTTTTTGATAATTCTACTGCTTGTTCAGCATCTTCAATCACTCCAAATTTTGGATAAGGAATACCATAATCTTTTAATAGATTAGAGAAACTTCCTCTGTCTTCCGCTAAATCCAATGATTTATAATCGGTACCAATAATTTTAATTCCGTAGCGTTCTAGTTTTTCTGCCAACTTCAAAGCTGTTTGTCCACCCAACTGCACAATCACACCTTCGGGTTTTTCATTTAAGATAATATCGTAAATGTGTTCCCAGAAAACAGGTTCGAAATATAATTTATCTGCCACGTTAAAATCAGTAGAAACAGTTTCAGGATTACAATTAATCATAATCGTTTCATAACCCATTTCTTTTGCGGCCAACACACCGTGCACACAACTGTAATCAAATTCAATTCCTTGCCCAATACGATTTGGACCGCTTCCTAACACAACAATTTTTTTCTTACCAGAATCAATGGATTCATTTTCATCTTCGAATGTGCTATAGTAATAAGGTGTTTTCGCTTCAAACTCTGCCGCACAAGTGTCTACTAATTTGTAAACACGATTAATATTTAACTCCCTTCTACGATTAAAAACTTCACTCTCCAAACATTTTAGCAAGTGAGCAATTTGTCTATCAGCATATCCTTTTTGTTTTGCTTCGTATAATAAATCGCGAGACAATTCAGGTAAAGTAAACTTCGAAATTTCATTCTCCAACAAAATCATGTCTTCAATTTGATTCAGAAACCAAGGATCGATGCGCGTTAATTTTTGAATTGTTTTGATAGAGATTCCTAATTTGATAGCATCGTAAATATGAAACAAACGATTCCAACTTGGACGCTCTAAACTTTTTAATAATTCTTCTTGATTTTTTACTTCTCTACCGTCAGCACCTAAACCGTTACGTTTAATTTCCAAACTCTGACAAGCCTTTTGTAATGCTTCCTGGAAACAACGTCCGATTCCCATTACTTCGCCCACCGATTTCATTTGAAAACCCAGCTCACGATTTGCTCCTTTGAATTTATCGAAATTCCAACGGGGAATTTTTACAATCACATAATCCAATGTAGGTTCAAAAAAAGCTGACGTAGATTTGGTAATCTGATTTTCTAATTCATCGAGATTAAATCCGATAGCCAATTTAGCAGCAATTTTTGCAATAGGATAACCTGTAGCTTTACTTGCCAAAGCCGATGAACGAGAAACACGTGGATTAATTTCGATAGCAATAATATCTTCTGAATCATCTGGATTAACCGCAAACTGAACATTACAACCTCCCGCAAAATTTCCGATACTACGCATCATTTTGATGGCCATCGTGCGCATCTTTTGGAATGTGCTATCAGACAATGTCATTGCTGGAGCAACTGTAATACTATCCCCAGTGTGAACACCCATGGGATCGAAATTCTCAATCGAACAAATGATTACAACATTATCGTTACTATCACGCAACAATTCCAACTCATATTCTTTCCAGCCCATAACGGCTTTATCGATCAATACTTCATGAATCGGAGATGTATGCAGACCGCGGTCAATTGCTTTATCAAATTCTTCTTTTACATAAACAACTGCACCTCCGCTTCCACCCAATGTGAAAGACGGACGAATTACTAACGGAAAACCAAATTCCTGAGCAATTTCTTTTCCTTCTAAAAACGAACGGCATATTTTTGATGGAGCCATTCCTACTCCAATGGATTCCATGCGTGCACGAAACTTATCTCTATCCTCAGTAACTTCAATCGCTTCAATATCCACACCAATCATACGAACACCGTATTTTTTCCAGATGCCCATTTCATCGCACTTCATTGCCAAATTCAAAGCTGTTTGTCCGCCAACAGAAGGCAACACAGCATCAATATCCGGATTCTCTTGTAAAATCTTCACAATAGACTTCACCTCCATTGGTAACAAATAAATATTCTCAGCAGTAACTTTATCCGTCATAATGGTAGCCGGATTAGAATTGATCAGGGTAACCTTAACCCCTTCTTCTTTAAGGGAACGAGCTGCTTGTGAACCGGAATAATCAAACTCACATGCTTGTCCGATAACGATCGGTCCACTCCCGATTATTAAAACTGATTTTATAGAATTATCTCTTGGCATATCTTAGTTCATTTGTTAATTGGTTCACTGGTTAATTGGTAAAATGCCTCTTAGAACTGTCATTTCGAGCCTTGTCACCCTGAGCGGAGTCGAAGGGCGAGAAATATTTATCGTTATAAGCACTCACCTTTTACGGCTTACGAAAATACTTATAAAAGCGCCTTTTATTTAAAAATTCTATTAACAAGTTTTCAAGAAAAACAGAGCCCTTAGGGCAAAAAAAATGCTTCTCGTTGGAGAAGCATTTAATTATCTAATTTTCAAATTGAATCATTTTCAAATTGATTTATTTATGAGTTTTTTCGTCAGAAACAGTTAATTTTTTTCTTCCTTTTGCTCTACGGGAAGCAAGTACTCTGCGTCCATTTGCTGAGGCCATTCTTTCACGAAAACCGTGTTTGTTTGTTCTCTTTTTTCTTGACGGTTGGTAGGTACGTAATGCTTTCATCGTTTTGCTTATGTTATGCTCTCCATCAAAATGAAGAACTAATTAATAGTTAATTTTCTTAAATTCGGAATGCAAAGATAGAAGTTTTTTCATTTCTACAAACTTTTTCTTTGAATTTGACGCTCAAATATAAAAAATGACCCCTTTATAAGGTATTCAACCGTTTCATCCTACTTTAAAAAAAACAGATGGATTATTTGTAAATAAGCAGGACAGCAACAAAAAATCATACATTTGTACACAATTTTATCAAAATATGGCTAGAAAAGTAAAAGAGACGGACGATTTACCAAAAGCAAAGATAAACAAAACATCTTTAAAGAAGGCCATACGCATATTTGAATATACAGGAAAACACAAATGGAAGCTTTATTTGGGACTGGTGTTCCTACTTCTAACCTCCTTTACAGCTCTACTTTTCCCAACCATGTTAGGCGGATTAGTGAATGTAATCGACCCTAAAAATCCAACTTCAGCCATTCAAGGCGGAAAAATGGTGGGTGGAGCAGTTCAAGAGTTTCAACAAAAGTATTTCTCAAACATCAATGATATAGGCCTTTACTTAATCATTGTGCTCAGCTTACAATCTGTTTTCTCTTATTTCCGAATCTATTTGTTTGTGAACTATACCGAAAACACGCTGGCTTCACTTCGTCAGGCGGTTTATGCGCACTTAATTTCCTTGCCAATGAGCTTTTTTGTTCAACAACGTGTGGGTGACTTAAATAGCCGTATGTCTGCTGATATTTCTCAAATTCAAGATACTTTAACCACCACCATTGCTGAATTCTTACGTCAATTTATGCTGATTGTTGGAGGTATTATTTTGCTCTTGTTTATTTCGCCAAAGCTTACTTTATTAATGCTTGCAATCGTTCCTGTGGTTGCTGCTGCTGCTGTAATTTTCGGAAGATTTATTCGTAAAACATCTAAAAAAGTTCAGGAAAAGATTGCTGAATCCAATACAGTTATTGAAGAAACATTGCAAGGCATCACCAATGTGAAAGCCTTTGCCAACGAATTTTTTGAAAACGCACGTTATAGAAAAAGCACAGAAGAGATTGTAACAAACGCTATAAAAGGCGGAAAATACCGTGGAGGATTTGCTTCTTTTATTATCTTCTGTTTGTTCGGATCTATTGTCGCTGTTATTTGGTACGGTGTTTATTTGGCACAGCGTAATCAATTGAGAGTGGGTGATTTAATTTCTTTTATTTTATATTCAGCCTTTGTAGGAGCATCTTTTGGAGGAATTGCCGAATTGTATGCACAATTACAAAAAGCAATCGGTTCGGTTGAAAGAGTTTTTGAGATATTAGATGAACATCCGGAAGCACTCGATATAACAAGTCCGAATGCAGACTTTACACGTGTTGAAGGCAATGTTCGTTTCGAGAATGTGGCATTTACTTATCCTTCCAGGAAAGAAATACAAGTATTAAAAAACATTACACTCGAAGCTAAAAAAGGTGAAACCATTGCTGTTGTTGGACCGAGCGGATCCGGCAAATCAACGCTGATTGGTTTACTTCTTCGCTTTTATGATCCTGAAAAAGGAATATTATACATTGATGAAAAAGATGCGAAAAGTTATTCATTGACCGAATTGCGAAATAACATGGCCATTGTTCCTCAAGATGTACTTTTGTTTGGCGGAACGATCAAAGAAAATATTGCCTACGGAAAACCCAATGCAAGTATTTCTGAAATAAATGAAGCGGCCAGAAAAGCAAACGCTCTTGAATTTATCGAAACTTTTCCTGAAAAATTCGAAACAATTGTGGGAGAAAGAGGAATCAAACTTTCGGGAGGACAGCGTCAGCGAATCGCTATTGCCCGAGCCGTTCTAAAAGACCCAAGCATTTTAATCTTAGATGAAGCTACTAGCTCACTCGATTCTGAATCAGAAAGAGTTGTGCAAGAAGCACTCGACAAATTAATGGTGGGACGAACTTCTTTTGTGATCGCACACCGACTTTCTACTATCCGCAAAGCGGATAAGATAGTAGTGATTGATAAAGGAGCTGTAAGAGAAAGTGGCACGCATGAAGAACTAATGCAATTAGAGAAAGGAATGTATCGCAGCTTGAGCAATCTTCAGACACAGTTAAGCTAAACGCATTCAGCTATCTTATAGAAGGAACGCGAATATAAACAATAAAAAAAGCTGCAAATTGCAGCTTTTTTTATTGTTTTAAAATCGCATCAAGCAATAGGCATAAAAACAACTTTTTTCGTTTCAAAAAACTCCTCCTCAAAAAAATCTTTCAAATCATAAAAGACGACACGCTTTTTAAAATCTTTAAACTCCTCTGTCAGATCCCCTCCTTTTAAATAAAGAATTCCATTAGGCAATGTATTGAATTGTTTTCTGCTGATCTTATTTTGAACCCAGCGATAAAATGCCGGGAATTCGGTAACAGCTCTGCTTACAATATACTCATACCTGTCCTGCACATCCTCTGCACGTGTATGCTCCGCTCTTACATTTTTTAAACCTAAGGCCTGCGCTACTTCATTTACCACTTTTATTTTTTTACCTATTGAATCTACCAGATAAAAATTAGTTTCAGGGAACAATATTGCGAGCGGAATACCTGGAAATCCACCTCCGCAACCAACATCTAATACATTCGTTTGGGGATTAAACTGAATCACTTTTGCTATTCCTAAGGAATGCAATACATGACGTTCGTATAACAGATCAATATCTTTTCGAGATATCACATTTATCTGAGCATTCCACTCCTCATACAAGCTTTGCAATTTTGCAAACTGCTCTTGTTGAGTTGGAGTAATGTTTGGAAAGTATTTGAGGATAATTGAAATCAAGGTGACTAGGTAATTAGGTGAAAAGGTAAATGAGGAATTGAGTAATTGGCTGTTGGATTTTGATTATTAAACTGGAATTTTACTTAGTTACTTAATCACCCAGTCACTTGGTTACCCATCATATTTTCCCTTCGCTGTTCTTTAATATATTTGCTAAAAACTCTCTTGCTCTGAACAATTGAGCTTTCACAGTACCCAATGGCAGATCTAATTTTTCAGCAATCTCTTCGTAGGATAATTCATCAAAATAACGCATCTCTACCAAAATACGATAGCGAGGCTTTAATTTCTCAACAACCTCACGCATATGCTTCACTTTCTGCTTCTTCACCATATTCTCCTCCGGATTTAAGCCATCCGCTTTAATATCCATGCTCATCTCCCCGCCTTCATCATTTTCAAATGTACGATCGATGGAAAAGGTAGTCATCTTTTTTCTTCGGATAAAATCAATACAATTGTTGGATGCGATCTTAAACAACCAGGTACTGAAAGCATAATTAGGTGTATACTGACCTAGTCTTTTGAATGCTTTACCAAATGCTTCAATGGTGAGATCGTCTGCATCATCTTTATTATTAACCATTTTGAGCAACATAAAATATACCGAATCACGATAACGGCCCATCAATTCGGCATACGCCTTTTGATCTCCTTTATCTAATGCAGAACGAATCAAATGAAAGTCGTGCACGGCTTTTACAGAAAGATTCGGGTCAAATTCAGATTCATCCATAATTTACTCGCGCTATTTTTTTTGATAAAAATATTAGATATCGTGATCATAGGATAAACAAACAACAATACAATTTCTATGAATGGAGCTAATAATAACAAATCTTTTTCTGCCAATTGCTTCATCGATTTGTTAAAGATAATAATTTGTATTAACAATCGTAAAGCAAAAAGGGACAATACAAGTATTGGTTGAAATTGAAAGCTCAACGATACTGCAAAAGAAATAAAGAACGAATACTGACTGAAACTTATTGTCATTAAACGAAACTTACTTCCTTTATTATAAAACTTAAACGTTGTGACGTGCCTTCGTTTTTGACTAAACCAAGATTTGAATGTTTTCTTTACTCTCGAAACAGTATGATTTGCGATACTTACTTCTATTTTGGAATTTTGTTTTGTTGCTGCTTCATTTATAAACAGATCATCGTCACCCGAATCTATATGATAGTGGGAAGCGAAGCCTTTCATCTTAAAGAACAGCGATTTTTTATACGCCAGGTTTCTTCCTGTTCCCATATACGTTTTACCTGCCAAGGCAAAAGATAAATACTGCAGCGCGATCATAAATGTATCATAGCGGATGATCTTATTCAAAAAACCACTTTGTTTTTCATACGCTCCGTAGCCCAAAACAATTTCAGTTTCAGTGCTAAAATGCTGCATCATGTTTCGCAACCAGTCTTTACTGTTTGGTCTACAATCTGCATCCGTAAGCAACATATGCTCATGTGTCGCCCCTTTTATACCCATCATCAAAGCTACTTTTTTACCGTGCGAATAAGTGTCGTCTTCTTTGATCGTAACAACCTTTAAGTTGGGATGCTTCTGCCCGAACTCTTTCAAAAAATCAGATGTATTATCCCAGGAACAATCATTCACTACCACCACTTCAAACTCGGGATAGTCCTGCTCAAATATCCGGGGTAAAAATTCCACCAGATTATCATCTTCATTGCGCGCACAGATAACGATAGAGGCTGGTGGAGTATTCTCAGGAAGCGTTTTCTTTTTATAGAAAGCAAGACGACTGAAAAAACCTAAATAATACCACAATTGAATCAACAGCGCACTAGCAAAAACCGCGAATGAAACCAAACCAAAAGAAAACGTTGTAAATACCGACCAATCCATAATTATATCCTATCCTGTTTAAATCTCTAATTCCAACAAAAATAGATTTAAGTGTTCTATGGTATTCTCTTATCTTTGCGATGATTTAAACAAAGTAATTAACAATTTAACCAACTAATTACGAAAACACGAACGAAAAACACGAAAATGCGAGAGCAATCGACAGCTTCAGCCATTCGTAGGTTTCGTAAATATTCGTTTTCCGATGATATGAAGTTCAGTATTTTACACAAAGATAAAAACAGTAAGGCACGCGCAGGAGAAATTGTAACCGACCACGGAACAATCCAAACACCTATTTTCATGCCTGTTGGTACTGCAGGAACCGTTAAAGGTGTGCATCAGCATGAGCTAAAAGAAGACATAAAAGCTCAGATTATTCTAGGCAACACGTACCACCTTTACCTTCGTCCGGGTTTGAAAGTGATTGAGGAAGCAGGAGGTTTGCATAAATTCAACGGATGGAACCTCCCCTTATTAACAGATAGTGGCGGGTATCAGGTATATTCTCTCTCTAATTCAAGAAAACTAACAGAGGAAGGTGCGAAATTTACGTCTCACATTGACGGTAGCAAGCACTTTTTTACGCCCGAAAACGTAATGGACATACAACGTGTGATCGGTGCGGACATCATTATGGCTTTTGATGAATGCACGCCATACCCATGTGAGTACGAGTATGCAAGAAAATCGCTGGATATGACTCACCGCTGGCTGAAAAGATGCTGCTCACGTTTTGATGAGACTGAAGGTAAATACGGATACGAACAAACTCTTTTTCCCATTGTGCAGGGAAGTGTATACCCTGACCTGAGAAAAAAGTCGGCTGAATTTATTGCCGCTCAGAATCGTGAAGGCAATGCCATTGGAGGATTATCCGTTGGAGAACCTGCTGAGGATATGTACGCAATGACCGAGGTGGTGTGCGACATCTTACCGGTTGATAAACCGCGTTACCTCATGGGTGTCGGGACTCCTATAAATATTTTGGAGTCCATTGATCTGGGAATTGACATGTTCGACTGTGTGATGCCAACTCGTAATGCTCGTCATGGACTACTTTACACCCAAAATGGGATCATGAACATGAAAAACGAGAAGTGGAAAAACGATTTTTCTCAACTGGATGAAACCGGGACTTCTTATGTCGATAAGGCTTATACAAAGGCTTATGTTAGACATCTTGTTCATTCTCAGGAATTATTAGCGGCTCAGATATGCAGTATACATAACTTGGCTTTTTATTTGTGGCTAGTTGCGGAGGCACGCAATCAAATTGTTGCAGGAACGTTTAGAGAATGGAAAAATAAAATGGTACTCCAACTAGGAGTTAGATTATAGAACTTAGTCGATAGTTGGCAGTTAAATTATAATTCAGCTCCCAACTTTTAACTTTTAACTTTGAACTTTGAAACTGCTTGACAGATATATCATCCGTAAATTTTTGGGGACATTTTTCTTCTCAATGGGACTCATCATCCTTATTGTGGTGGTGTTTGATATCTCCGAAAAGATCGATGACTTTATTGGGAAAGAAGCACCTCTGAAGGCCATTGTGTTTGATTACTACTTCAATTTCATTCCCTTTTTTCTCAATCTCTTTAGTCCGCTTTTTACATTCATAGCAGTCATCTTTTTTACTTCTCAAATGGCAACTCGTACCGAGATCGTTGCCATACTTAGCAGTGGTATCAGTTACACCCGACTATTATACCCTTATCTACTTTCAGCAACTGTTATCGCAGTCTTATCTCTATACCTCAATAATTTTGTGATTCCACATGCCACAAAAAAACAAATTGAATTTGAGGATACCTATATCCGTAACCAATTCCATAATCAGGACAGAAATATTCATAAACAAGTTTCTCCTGGAAACTATATTTATATGGAAAGATATAATACAGATGAAAATACGGGTTATAAATTTTCTATCGAGAAATTCAGTAAGGGAAAACTATATTACAAATTAATGTCTGAAACAATCAAATGGGATAGTGTAAAAAGTAGCTGGACCATCAATAATTATTATATACGCTACATCAATGGAATGGATGAGTTTGTAAAAAAAGGAGAAACAATCGACACGACGTTTGCCTTCACACCAAAAGAATTCGGAAGAAAAGATAATACTGTAGGCACAATGAATTACTATGAACTTAATGACTATATTGAATCGGAGAAACTCAAAGGTTCAGACAATATCGAATCTTACGAAATCGAAAAATACAGACGATCTGCTTTCCCCTTTGCAACTTTTGTGTTGACATTAATTGGGGTTTCCATTGCCAGCAGAAAAATACGCGGAGGAATCGGGATGCATATAGGACTGGGAATTTTCATCAGTTTTACGTTTATTATGTTTATGCAGGTGAGTACCACCTTTGCTGCCAGCGGACTTGTATCTCCTCTTGTTGCCGTTTGGATTCCCAACGTATTATTTGGATTTTTATCGTGGTATCTTCTTAATAAAGCGCAGAAGTAAATTCCTTTCGTTTCGGAATAAACTTTATTACGAAGCAATTCCCTCTTTGAAAAAGGGGGCCAGGGGGATTCAATGAGAATGATTATTACGAAGCTAAAATCTCCCTTCAAAAACAAAGCATTCTTCAAACTCAAATTTAAGATCGGTTTCCTTTTCAAAGATCCCAAAAACTGTTGAGCCACTTCCACTCATGGATGAATAGATGGCACCTTTTGAATATAATTTTTCTTTAATATTTTTTATTTCAGGAAACTGTGGAAAAATAGAATCTTCAAAATCGTTATGAATAAATTCTTTCCATTGTTCTATTGGCAAATTCAAAACATCCTCTTCTAGCGACCGAATAGGCATTTTAGGTTTTACTCCGCTATAGGCTTTTGCCGTATTGATATGGATTTTCGGATAAACAAGAACAACATAATACTTGCTCAAATCTAATTTCATGGATTCATACTCATCCCCTCTTCCTTCAGCAAACGAGGGTTTGTTACTTACAAAAAAGGAACAATCGCTACCCAGCTGTCGTGCATAGTTGTGCATTTCACCCCAGGAAATTCCCAATTCAAATTTATCGTTCAATAGTTTGATGAAAAAAGCTGCATCGGATGAACCGCCACCTAATCCTGCACCAATAGGAATGTGTTTGTGCAAATGCACTTTCACATTTGGAAGAGAATAATCTTGTGAAACCAAATGATAAGCATAATAACAAAGGTTATCAGTTGCATCACCAGGAATTTCTATTCCAGAAGATGAAAAAGTAAAACGCGCTGCACCTTCATCTTTGTTTTCAATTACTTCTAATGCATCGGCTAAACCTAGAGGATAAAAAACACTTTGTAGGTTGTGAAATCCATCATCCCGTTTTTCGATGATGTTGAGTCCGATATTTATTTTGGCGTTAGGAAAGGTGATCATAATAAAATACAGTTTAGCACTTTGCTACGAAACTACACAAAGAAAAACTAATAAAAAAATCTAGCGCGATCCGATAAGTAACGCCAGCTTTTTGAGACGAACATCCTATTGCTAGCTCGACTATAATTTTATATGTGTTATGAAACTAATTTTTCTTTCCTCATGAATCAAGATTCTGCTTTTAAAGAACACATGAAGAATGCATTGATCCTTTTTGATCAAGGGAAAAGCCTGAAATTTATTAAAGAGAAACTTACCTTAAATGATATTGATGTTTCTCATTATGAGATTATTATAAGACAGATCAAGCGTATGTAGCACAAAAAAAGAAGTACGACAGAAACTCAAATTGAAATTTCAGGTGTTATTCATCTCTATTTTTGATTCACAAGCAACATCCTTCATCATCTAAAATGTTTCTAATTCGCTCGATTTCCCCCTTTACGGATTAACAGCAACGGGAATCGTCATTCTGATAATTGGCTTAGTTTACCTTTTCCACTAAATGGCTGATTTTATAGACAAAAAGACCTAGAAAGCACCTGAAATCAAGCCCTCTTTCCTGAGATGTGTTATTCAAGCTTTTTTAGTATTTTAGCCTCCTAATAAATCAGGAACGAATGAACTATTTAGAATTTGAAAAACCAATTGAAGAATTACAAACTCAATTGGAGAAAATACAAGAAGCCGCAGCAAAAAGTGGTATGGATGTTTCCAAAATCACTTCTGAGATGGAAGAAAAAATCAAAGAAGCAAGAACGAAAATATATGGCAATCTGACACCATGGCAACGCGTGCAGGTTTCACGTCATCCCGACAGACCATATACGTTGGCGTATATAGATTATATAACCGAAGGTACTTTCATGGAATTGCATGGCGACCGAACCGTGAAAGATGATAAGGCGATGGTGGGTGGTTTCGGAAGTATTGATGGCAAAACTGTTATGTTCATCGGTCAGCAAAAAGGTATAAATACTAAAATGCGCCAAATCCGTAATTTCGGCATGCCTAATCCTGAAGGGTACCGCAAGGCATTACGCTTGATGAAATTGGCTGAAAAATTCAACAAACCTATTGTTACGTTGATTGATACTCCTGGTGCTTTTCCAGGATTGGAAGCAGAAGAACGCGGACAAGGTGAAGCAATTGCAAGAAACTTATTAGAAATGTCTCAATTGAAAGTACCTGTTATTTGTATCGTTATCGGTGAAGGTGCTTCCGGTGGTGCATTGGGAATAGGCATTGGCGATAAAGTATTAATGCTGGAAAACACGTGGTATTCTGTAATATCTCCTGAATCTTGTTCTTCTATCTTATGGAGAAACTGGAACAATAAGGAACGCGCTGCCGAGGCTCTAAAACTCACTCCAAATGATATGTTAGGGAATAAACTTATTGATGGGATTGTCCCTGAACCGATTGGTGGAGCTCATACAAATCATGAAGAAACCTTTAAAATTGTAAAGGACGTCATATTGAAAAATCTGGCACAACTTGAAAAATTAGATCCTAAAAAACGAGTAGCTCAACGCATCGATAAATTTTGTGCAATGGGTGTTGTGAATGAAGAAGAATTGTAAGCGATTTTTTTTATATAAAAGGCTCTGAATATATTCAGAGCCTTTCCTTTTACAATAAACCTTAAAAAAATATAGGAACAGTAATCGATGAAGAAAAATGATTCCCGCTTACAATTTTCTTTTTGTTCTTTTTTGCTTGGTTAAAAAAGAACGAAAAAAAGCAAAAAAGCATAATTCCTAAAACACATAGATAAACGGAATACTATTCTATCAAAAAATAAACTCCGCTAATTTCTCAGGATTACTCAACTTCGCTGTTTTACTTACTCCCTCCCAAGTAATATTAATTAAATTCGACTGCTCAGGAAAATGTTCGTACAATAACGTATTTAAAATAGAAATCGTTCCTTTTTCTTTAAAATGAGCAACTTCCATATAACACCAAATCGCATCATTCTCTATTTCATACCCGACATATTCCAACTTTTGCAGCTTCCCTCCTACGTTGATCTTGAAATTTTTATTCAGGTAATTGAATAGTAGCTGTTCTACCTCCTTGCTTTTGAGGGCAATTGACAAGTCGATCTTTTTATTTTCTATTTTTCCTAATTCTGATTCAAGATCATCGATAAATAATTTACTACTTACATCTAATGTGTGTTTTTCACTATTGATAGTCACCTCTGTTAAACTTAAGTAGTATTTATGAAGTGGAATAAACGAACTAAACAAAAGAATCAGTATGATAGACAAAAAAATAGCTTTGATTTTTTTAAAATTAAGAAGATTAACCATTTAACAAATTTAAAGAAAAACAATATGCTAAACTAACAATTCATAATAATTGGATACCTAGATAAATAATTTTTCCTTAGATTTATTGAAAATTAAAAAACGTTTGCGCAATAATGAAAAAAACAGAATCAGTAATTTTAGCTCTTTTATTCACACAGAACTTTTACGCTCAAAACATACAAAATAATCCAAAATCGAATCACGGAAATAAATTCGAACAGTTGGGAACGATCTTACCCGATGCGAATAATTTCCGTTCCGCTTCAGGTGCCCCGGGAAATCAATACTGGCAGCAAAAAGCCGATTATGTTATTGACGCTTTTCTGAATGAAAAAACATTAACACTTGAAGGCGAAGAACAAATCACGTACACAAATAATTCCCCTGATGCTCTTTCATACCTCTGGCTACAGCTTGATGAAAACGAACACAACCCAACTAACGAGTCCAATTATTTTAATGCTAGTAAGATCAGTCAACCGGTCACAGATATCCAATTGGAAGGACTAGATGTAAATAAACAACTGAAAAATGGTGGAGTAAATATCATTTATGTGGAAGATGCTGCAGGTAAAAAAATTCCTTATACCATTAACTATACAATGATGCGCATTGATATGCCACAAGCATTGAAATCAGGACAACAATATATATTTAAGATCAAATGGAATTATAAAATCCCTGAGCGCATGAAAGTTGGTGGTCGTGGTG
>CAMCYR010000053.1 GCA_945885475.1 Chitinophaga pinensis | reverse complement strand
GTTCAGCACTGCTGCAGGAAATACGTATCAGTGGTTGTTTAACGGAGCGCCTATTGTAGGTGAAACTGCTGCTAATTATTCTGCAAATGCTTCTGGAAATTATTCAGTAGAAATCACAAATGCAAGTAGTTGTTCTGCAACGTCAACGGATCAAACCGTTTTAGTGAATGCTCTGCCTGATGCTACATTCACTGCAGCTGGACCAACATCTGTATGTGATGGAGATTCTGTTGTTTTTACCGCAAATAGTGGTTTAACATACCAGTGGTTTTTTAATGGCGCTCCTATTTCTGGTGCAACATCGATCAACTATAGCGCTTTTGACCAAGGAAATTATAGTGTTGTGGTAAACGATGGTTCGTGCTCAGCAACATCGCTAGATACACTCATTACAATATTTTCTTTACCAGCTGTTCCTGTGATTTCGCAAAGTGGCTCAGTGCTCACTTCAACAGTTGCTACAACCTATCAATGGTATTTGAATGGTTCTCCTATTGTTGGAGAAACATCACAAACGTATTCAGTTACAGCTAATGGAAGCTATACAGTGCTTACATCAAACGCAGCCGGTTGCGAAGAAATTTCTGCTCCTTGGATTGTTACGACTACAGATATCGCTTCGTTACAAAATTCAAATGAAGTAAATATCTATCCTAATCCATATTCTGAATTTACGACTATCCAACTTAACATTTTAGAAAATGCAAATGTGCTTGTTGAAGTATATAATGTCTTAGGAGAAAAAATTCAGACCATCTTAAATACTGTGCTATCGGCTGGAAATTACAAGTATGATTTTGGAGCAAAAAAATTAGGTTATACATCTGGAATATATTTTGTTAAAATTATGATTGACAATAAAGTATCTGTTATAAAGATTATTGAGAATAATTAGAGAGGAGTTGGTTCTGCGTTGAAAAAAAGCCAAGTGTTGAACCTTGGCTTTTTTGATAACCTGAAATTTACATTCATAACATATTGTTCATATAATCTTAAGTTTTCCGTGACTACCTTTTCGAGTTTGTGCTGTATTTTTGTAGTGTAATAAACAAGTAATGAAAAGAAGTATTTTAATATTAGTGGTTAGTTTAATAACAAATCTTGTGGTCGCCGGAAATGGTATCGACAATAAAAATGTAACTAATACGAAGCTTGTTTCAGGGAAAGTAGTTGATAAGATAAGTGGAGAAGAAATTGCCGGAGCGGAAATTAAAATTGCTGATAATATTGTTTATTCTGACCTAAACGGTAACTTTTCTGCAAACATTCTTGTTGTAAAATCGGAAGTAGTTGTAACATTCATCTCTTATAACGACACTAAAGTTAACATAGATCCCTTCTCGTACAAGTCAATTCTTATCGAACTGCAATCAAAATAATCCCTTTTTTTCATTTTTAAGCCGCTGAACTGACCTTCTGCGGCTTTTTTACTGCCAAAATTAGCGCTGATTTTACTCAAGTCCAATGTTAATTTTACATTAACTTAACATTAAAAAATATTTATTGGTATGTAAGCATAATATTAAAACATTTATGCATTACTTTGCGTAGAAGAGTAAACACATAAAAACGTTAATGCCATGAAAAAAATCATTTTATCACTCATCATAAGCTTAGGTTTAGCTTCTGGAGTATCGGCTCAAAATGTAATTCTAAAGGATGGTTTGTATTATTCGGAAAAAGGGAGTTTATATTCTGGTTCGTATAAACTCTTTTTTGAATCCGGGAATAAGAAATCCACTTTTGATGTTTCAGAAGGTAAAGCGACTGGTTTGATAATTTATTATTATGAAAACGGGAATGTGATGGAAACCGGTTCCTTTACAGATAATGAAAAAAACGGACAATGGCTTCGTTGGGATGAATTAGGAAATAAAATTGCACAAGCATTTTATGTAAATGGAAAAAAAGACGGACTTTGGTTGGTGTGGGATGCAAAAGGACTGAAGCGCTATGAGATGAATTATGCCATGGGAGAAAAAGTTGGTAAGTGGTCAATGTGGGACGAAAATGGAAAGTTGACTAGCGAAAAGATCTACAGTGCTATTTAATTTGTTTGTTGTAGAAGCACAAAAAAACCGAAAATTTAATTTTCGGTTTTTTTATGGTTTAAATTTCTAAACTGTATCCTATTCCTTTAATTGTTTTAATATATTTATCGCCCAATTTTTCCCTTAATTTTCGAATGTGAACATCTATAGTTCTGTTTTTTGCATAAATTTCATATCCCCAGATTAACTGAGAAATTTCCTTTCTTGTAAATACCTTTCTGGGAGAAGTTGATAAAAGTGATAACAATTCAAATTCTTTTCTTGGCAAAATGATTTCTACTCCTTCTAAATAAATTAAGTAGCGTTCTCTGTTAATTGTCAGACCGGTTAAAGGCGTTTTGTCAATTTCTATCTGATGGCTGGAATGTCTTTTTAGTAGTGCTTTTAATCGGCTGATTAAAACTCTGGGTTTCACCGGTTTTATGATATAGTCATCAGCTCCTGCATTAAATGCTGCAATTTGCGAATAATCTTCGTTTCTTTCGGTGTGAAAAACAATGAGTGTATTTTCTAATGCTTGGTTTTGGCGCAATTCTAAGCAGATGTCAATTCCGTCTAATTCATTCATTAGTAAATCAAGGAGAACTAATTGTGGTAATTCTGTTGCAGCTAGTTGAATGGCATCACGTGAATTGGTTGAGCAGATAACTGAAAAGCCTTCGTTCTTTAAAGACGATTCTACGGTTGAAATTGCTTCTTCATCCGAATCAATTAATAATATTTTAAAATCGTTAGGTGGCATTTCTTAATATAAGAGTGCTAAATTACCTTGCTCGTTCTTCTTTTACATTAATTTAAGATTAAGTTTACTTTAGTAAATCATTCCCTTTGTTTTTTGTTAAATTTGTGACTATAGATTTATCGTATGGAAAAAGAAGAAATAAAGAAAAGCTACGAGCGGCTTTTGGTTGGTAACCAAAAATGGGCAGCAGAGAAATTAAAACAAGATCCCAATTATTTTAAAGGACTTTCTTTGGGTCAAAATCCTGAATATTTATGGATCGGTTGCTCCGACAGTCGCGTTCCCGCAAATGAGATCACAGGTACCAAATCAGGCGAAATATTTGTTCATCGGAATATCGCAAATGTTGTTGTGCATACCGATATGAATTTATTAAGCGTTTTATATTATGCCGTTGAAGTATTGCATGTCAAACATATTATAGTTTGTGGTCATTACGGATGCGGAGGCGTTATTGCTGCAATGAGCAATAGGGATAACGGCTTTGTAAATAATTGGCTCCGAAACATTAAAGAGGTTTACGAAAAACATAGTAAAGAACTTGAATTGATTTCTGATCCAAAACTTCGTGAAAACAGGCTGGTTGAACTCAATGTCATGGAGCAAGTTTGCAATTTAGGGAAAACAAAAATTGTTCAGCAGGCATGGAAGCGCAGAGAATTGCAGGTACACGGCTGGGTTTACGGATTTGATGACGGACTGATCAAAGATCTGCATGTTATGGTAGATGAAACAATTGATCTTCAGCCGATTTACAGATTCGATCTATAATTATTCCTAAAGTATAAAAGTTGATGTTTTTTAAACATTTTCGAAAAAATTTATGTTAAATAATATTAAAATCATTGTGTGAAACTTAAAAACTTATGTTTTTTATGCATATTTGCAGAAAAATAGAATAGTGTTTTTGAAGAAAATAATTACATATGGCCTTTTATTTTTGCTGATTTTCGTATCTAATTGCAAAGCAATCAGCGATTGTCTTCATCTATGTGATGATTCGATTGTTTTTTCACAAGAGATTGACTGTGAGAAAGAGAAATCAGAATCTGAAAAATCAGATGAAAAGGATGAGGGAAAAAAATTTTCTGAATATTTATTTTCATGCAAAGAATATTCTATTGCCATTGCTAATTCTTTGATGTTCACTAGGAAAACCAACCAGATTTTTACCACATCTGATTTTAGCAATACTATTTATTGTCCGCCTGATCGATTTTTTATCTAATTCCTGACGTATTTATTTTCTTTAAATACCAAATAATATTTTTATTTTGAATAAATATTACAAAATACTCCTGTGAGTATTTCCTTAATTATTATTTACAGTCAATTTTATCCATTTAATTTCTATAATCTATGAGTATTCCTAAAGGTTTAACGTTTAAATATTTGAAAAATGATTTGCCTGCCGGCTTAGTTGTTTTTTTAGTGGCACTGCCACTTTGCTTAGGGATTGCACTAGCATCCGGTGCACCTTTGTTTTCTGGGATAATTTCAGGAATTATTGGAGGAACTGTCGTGGCTTTTACAAGTGGTTCTCCACTTAGCGTTAGTGGACCTGCTGCAGGACTTACTGTAATTGTATTCAATTCAATTGCACAATTAGGCGGATACGAAATTTTTCTTCTCGCTGTTGTTCTTGCTGGTTTGATCCAAATCGCATTAGGCTTTTTGAAAGCAGGAATTATAGGCTACTATTTTCCATCGAGTGTGATTAAAGGCATGCTTGCTGCTATCGGAATTATTTTGATTCTGAAGCAGTTGCCGCATGCAATCGGTTACGACAAAGATAATGAAGGCGATTTTGATTTTATTCAGGCAGATGGACAGAATACATTCTCCGAAATATTAAATTCAATCAACCACATTCATCCTGGAGCAGTTATTGTTGCTGCTATTTCGCTCTTTGTATTGATAATGTGGGAACAAGCTTTTTTAAAAAAATATGCTTTCTTCAAAATTGTTCCAGGAGCTTTATTAGTTGTAATTCTTGGTGTGCTGATCAATGAGTGGTTTAGAATCGCTAGCCCTGATTTGTATTTATCCGGTGAAAAACTAGTGCAACTTCCAGTAGCAAATTCTCCTACCGAATTTATAGGTCAATTTACCTTGCCTGATTTTTCGGCTTTTGGAAATTATCACGTTTATGTTGTAGCAATTACCATAGCCATTATAGCGAGTCTTGAATCATTATTAAGCTGTGAAGCAACTGATAAACTTGATCCCTACAAAAGAGTAACTCCGAGAAATCAAGAGTTGAAAGCACAAGGTTTAGGGAATTTGATCTCTGGCCTTATTGGTGGTTTGCCACTAACAGCCGTAATCGTAAGAAGTTCGGCCAATGTAAATGCAGGTGGAAAAACAAAATTATCTGCCATTTTTCATGGAATGTTTTTATTGATCAGTGTCATTGGATTGTCTGCTGTATTAAATAAAATCCCATTGGCTTGTTTGGCTGCTTTGCTTTTATTAGTGGGTTATAAGCTTGCCAAAATTCCTCTTTTTCTTTCCATGTATAAATTGGGTTGGGATCAATTTCTTCCGTTTGTGGTAACCGTTATTGCAATTCAGTTTTCTGACCTTTTAAAAGGTATTGGAGTTGGTATGGCATTCTCGATGTTCTTTATTTTAAGAAATAATTATAAGCGAGCATATTTTTATCATAAAGATGATAGTCAGGGGGCTGGTGAAATAACTATAGCACTCGCAGAAGACGTAACATTCTTAAATAAGGGAAGTATTGCATTGACGTTGGATCATCTCCCAGAAAATTCAAAAGTGCTGATTGATGGAACAAAATCGCACAACATCGATATGGATGTTCTTGAAATTATTCATGATTTCAAAAATACAGCTGCACTTAGAAATATACAATTAGAATTAAAAAACATTCCTGAATTCAATGGAGTGTCAGGTCATTAAAAAATAATATAAAATATAAATCTTATAAAACATGAAAGCACATACAAAAGAAACACAAGCATCTATTACACCCCTAAGGGCTTTAGAAATATTAAAAGAAGGGAATCATCGATTTGTAAATAATTTAAATACAAACAGAAACCTGCTGCAACAAGTGAATGATACGCGGGAGGGGCAATGGCCCTTTGCCGTAATTTTAAGTTGTATCGATAGCCGTACATCTGCCGAACTAATATTTGATCAGGGTTTGGGAGATGTTTTCTCCATCCGGATTGCTGGAAATGTAGTAAATACCGATATTATTGGAAGCATTGAATTTGCTTGTAAAGTAGCGGGCTCAAAATTAATTGTCGTAATGGGACACACTCGTTGTGGTGCAGTGAAAGGTGCTTGTAATCAAGTTGAAATGGGTAACCTTACCGAATTGTTATCAAAAATACAGCCTGCAGTTTACCAAGAAAAATTAACCTTGGATGCTTCACAAAGGAATGCGAGCAACGAAGAATTTGTTGAAAATGTTGCTACACTTAATGTAAAACGATCAGTGAAAACAATTATTGATAGAAGCTATATTTTGGAGCAGATGATTGAAAAAGGTGAAATTGCTATAATCGGAGCCAAGCATGATTTGGAAACGGGTGTCGTTAGTTTTTATGATGACACCCTGATCTCCGATAAAGCAGATGTGAAATCCCAGATGAGTTATTAATCAGAAAAGATATCCAACTTAAAGTTCAATAAAATGAATCAGACAATCACATCACACAATAGTAGTTCGATAAATTCTGCACTTTCTGATTCTTCATCAAAACATAATTTGTCCCATGCTTCATTTAATGAAGTCCATGTTTTACATCAACTAAAGCATTATCTGCCTTCTCAAACACCTTTAAAGGATTTTATTCATCATAATTCTTTGCATGCCTTTCAGGGTATGAAATTTTATGATGCTATTTTTAAGGCCTCCGAAATATTTGGTTTTCAAGTAGCAATGGAATTGCATGACTACAGAAAATTGATTGAAGTTGGCCGGATAAGAGCAGAGATTCTAGATAAAGTAATTTGTGATAAAAAAGGGTCAGAACACCTAGCGATATGGAAAAGTAATATTTTGTCTAAAGAATATGATGAACATATTTCCTCTCGAATAGGTCTGCTAAGGGCAAACTGGAAAGTTGCCCATCAGGTAGATCTTGACACAATGGTTCAACCCCTTTTATTTCGCGTACTATGCAGTTATCTGGATCAGGGAGTTGCAATTTGGGAATTTCCTGTTGGTGGAAAAAGTTTTCTGGACTCTCTAAAAGATTTAGAGAAAAATAGTTTTACGAGTTTGTTCAAGACATCCAGAGCCCAAAAATTATTGTTTCAGCAAGATTTGTCTGTTTCCGGTTTGTTGGACATTCTGATTGGTAATGAAGTTTATTTTGAGCAATATCTTTTCGATCAGCAATTTAGTCACCGTGGTTGGAGTGGATTGGTTTCTGCTGTTGAGGATAAGCCCGATACACTTTTAAGTCCGAAGCAAATTTCGTTGAAAGATCTTATTATTTTCGAATTGCTTTTAGAGATCGATAATCTCGACTATGTTTTGGGTTCCAATTGGAAACCACTTTGTACGAGTATAAATTTTCCTCCGGTTGATCTATTTGCTGATATTGAAACAACTGAGTTACAGGAAGTATTTAAGATCTGTCAGGATGCATTCGAGTGGAGTTATTATGATGAAGTGTTGGCTGGAGTCAAGCAGTTAAGTGAAAGTAAACAAAATAGCTCCAAGATCAGTTCAACGGAACCCAAAAACTTTCAGGCAATGTTTTGCATTGATGAAAGAGAATGTAGCTTAAGAAGGCATATTGAGAGTATTGATAATCGTTGTGAAACATTCGGGACACCCGGCTTTTTTAGTGTTGAGTTTTTCTTTCAGGCTCACAATGCGAAATTTTATGATAAACTTTGTCCGGCTCCCGTAACTCCAAATTATTTAATAAAAGAATTTGATGTTACTGAAAAAAGAAAACACGATTTGTTTTACACCAATAAATCCCATTCGTTTCACACTGGATTCATCAGTTCTTTTACACTTGGTTTTTGGGCTGCAATCCGATTGGTAAGAAATGTATTCAAGCCTTCAATGGCACCTGCAATTTCGAATGCGTTTGCTCATATGAACAGCAAAGGGAAACTAACCGTTGAAAATGTATCTACTTCCGATCGTGAAAATAATTTGCAGATTGGTTTTACAGTTGATGAAATGACAACAAGAGTTGCAAGTTTATTAAATGGTATTGCGTTAACTAAAAATTTTGCTCCCCTTGTATATGTAATTGCGCATGGAAGCAGTAGCGCCAATAATCCTCATCATGGCGCGCATGATTGCGGTGCATGTAGTGGTCGCCCCGGATCCGTTAATGCAAGAGTGTTTGCATCGATGGCAAACAATGAAAAGGTAAGACTTGCATTAAAACAACAGGGAATCGACATTCCAACTTCCACTCAATTTGTGGGTGGCTTGCACGATACTGCTGCAGATGAAATTGAATTTTATGATCTGAATGTGTTGAATACAGTTAATGCGCAGAAGCACAAAGAAAATGCTATTGCATTTGAGAATGCGCTGGATCTGAATGCGAAAGAACGTTCTAGACGATTTGCTTCGATTGATACAAAAATGCCTATTAAGAAAGTAAGACGAGCTATTAAAGAACGTTCAGTATCCTTGTTTGAACCTCGACCTGAATTAGGTCACGGTACTAATACTCTTTGTGTTGTTGGGAAAAGAGACTTGACCAAAGGTTTGTTTCTCGACAGAAGAGCATTCTTAAATTCCTATGATTATAAAACAGATCCGGAAGGTAAATTTTTAACAGGTATTATGAAACCCTTAGGTCCTGTTTGCGGAGGGATTAACTTAGAATATTATTTTTCGAGAGTTGATAATTATAAATTAGGTGCAGGAACCAAATTACCACATAACGTGATGGGACTTTTTGGTGTTGCAAATAGCAGTGATGGAGATCTTCGTCCTGGTTTACCGTGGCAGATGATCGAAGTACATGATCCTGTGCGATTAATGATAATTGTTGAACATTTCCCGGATGTTGTTTTGAAAACAGTTCAATCAACTCCTGAAATGTACGAATGGTTTATCAATGAATGGGTACATTTGGCAGCTGTTAATCCAGAGACAAGTGAGATCTCTTATTTTGTTAAAGGAGCATTTGTTCCTTATCAACCACTTGCTAATAGTATCCATTTCTTTAAAGATGTGAACGCATTGTTGGAGGATGCAAAAGAAATGGAGACAAATCATATTGCTCACGCTACACAAGAAAATTTACCTATTTATTTTTATAACTAATTTATAAATGGAACAGTTACTTCAGTTTTTTATTTTGTTGCCTTTTGTCGGATATGTGGTAAGTTTATTTATTCCTGATAAAAAAGAGAAATTTATCGCAAGTATTGCATCTACCATTGTCGGAGTTCACTTTTTGGCGCTTCTTGTTTTTGTTGGATTTTGGATAATCAACAGATCCCCTGTTTTAGATATCCGACATCTCACTTTTTATAAAGAAGACAGCATTGAGATCTTTATCAATTTTTATTTCGATAAAATTACTGCTGTTTTTGCTTTAGTAGGAGCAAGCATCACTTTCCTGGTTGCGGTTTATAGTCGTTTTTATTTACATCGTGATAGTGGCTTCAAGCGCTTTTTTAATACACTTTTACTTTTTTATTTTGCATATACATTAGTGATTTTTTCTGGAAATTTCGAAACCTTATTTGTGGGTTGGGAGTTTTTGGGAATCACTTCATTCTTATTAATTGTATTTTACCGCGACAGATACCTTCCTGTAAAAAATGGATTGAAAACCATTTCCTTATACAGACTTGGTGATGTTTGTCTTATTCTTTCTTTGTGGATGAGTCATCATTTGTGGCATGAAAATATTACGTTTAATAAACTGAACGACTTGCAATTGGTCGCGACTCATATAAATGAACACAACTATTTTACAATCTTTATAATTGTAATGTTTGTTATTGCTGCAACCATAAAGTCTGCGCAGATCCCTTTTTCTTCCTGGTTGCCAAGAGCTATGGAAGGCCCTACCACTTCAAGTGCGATATTTTATGGTTCACTCTCGGTTCATTTGGGCGTTTTTTTACTATTACGCACTTATCCCTATTGGCAAACACTAATAAGTATGAAAGTGTTGGTCATTTCTATTGGTTCTTTAACTGCGATAACAGCTTCACTAATTGCCCGAGTTCAATCTTCGGTGAAAACGCAGATTGCATATGGCTCAATTGCGCAAATCGGTCTCATGTTTATAGAAGTTGCCATGGGTTGGCATGTATTAGCTTTGGTCCATTTTACCGGCAATGCTTTTTTGAGAACCTATCAGTTATTAGTATCACCTTCAGTTTTAGGATATTTTATACATGATCAGTTTTTTAGTTATGTTCCCCAAAATTATAATACTACTAATTCATTTATCCGTAAATTAAGCAATAGCTTTTATTTATTGAGCATTAAAGAATGGAATATGGATGTACTTCAATTTCGTTGTTTATGGTTGCCCTTAAAAAAGTTAGGTCGTCAGTTAAATTTTATTAATTCTAAAATTATTTTTTCAATATTGATTCTGGTTTATTTTGGTGGATTATTTTGTTTTTCATTTGAGGAAAAAATTCCGAAGCCGTTGGATGATCTATTACATTTGTTTTTTGGTTTTATTGCCATGATTCTTGTTATTAAAGCCTTTTCCGAAAGACAAAATGCATTGAAAGCCTGGACGTTGATCATTGCTAGTCAGTTTTATCTTATTTTATCGATTGCTTTCCTGAACGATAAATATGAGTATGTAGAAATTCTCATCTATGTGAGTGGTTTGTTGCTTTCTGCAATTACAGGCTTTATCTGTTTATTTAAATTAAAGAAAATCGAAAAGAGCATTGATCTGAATAGTTTCAGCGGTCATATCTATGAACACCCCCGTATCGCATTTTTATTTTTATTGTCATGCTTAGGTTTTGTAGGTTTGCCTTTTACTCCGTCTTTTATTGGAATTGATCTTATGTTCAGTCATATTCATAAGAATGAATATCTATTAATTCTTTTTTCATCGGTTAGTTTTCTATTTATTGAAATTGCAGCATTGCGAATGTATGCGAGATTGTTTTTGGGCCCACATAAAAAAGCATATCATCCGATAGCTTATCGGTCTTCCTAGTAAGCTAAAATTTAGAATTTCGACTGTCATGAAGATTAAAGTTGGCGTTTTTTGTTTTCTTATTGTTAATTTGACACTTGTTGGTCAAATAAATACTGCTGAAACAGGGGCATGGGGAATGTTATTTAATCAAACGCGACTTCATAATAAATGGAGCTTACATTCTGAAATTCAATTTCGTAGTTATGAAATCAATCCCAATACCGAGCAATTGCTTATTAGAGGCGGCATTAATTTTCATTATAATCCAGCCTTAGTATTCACAGCAGGTTACGGCTGGATTACAAACTATCCCAACGATGAAAAGGTAGTTAAAAATCAAACAGTAGATGAAAACAGAATTTGGGAACAAGTCATTTTAAAGAGTAATACCGGGAGGGTCTATTTCGAACATCGCTACCGATTCGAACAACGCTGGATAACATCTTCTGATAATACAAATTATCGAAACCGATTACGATACTTATTACGATTAACACTACCCTTAAATAATAATGAAGTAAAGAAAAATACATTATTTATTAGTTTATATAATGAAGTATTTATAAATCTATCGAATATTCCATTTGACCGAAACCGATTGTTTGGAGCGCTTGGTTATCAATTAAACGCTGCTACAAATATTCAAGTAGGGTATCTCTTACAAACAGTAGGAACTAAATCCAAACAATACCTGCAATTGGGCTTTACATTTAATCCTGATTTTCGTACAGTAAAATAAACTATTCCACTCTAAAATTTTTACAAAACAACTTACTACTGAATGCTCTTTGATTGCTTCAGTTAAAGGCTTTTTTAAGTAGTCTTTATTTTGATTTGCAGTCTATATTCCTTTCGGATAATAAGAAGTGTTTTTTGCTTTTTGACAAGCAAAATATTTACATAAACTTAACATTGGAATAACATATAGGAGCAATTTCGGAAATACATTTGGACTAGATAAAGTTATATGAACTAAAATGAACTTTAAAAGATGAATATCTTCGAATACTTTACACCTAAAGACAAAAAATTTTTTCCGCTTTTTGAAAAGGCCGCTGCAAATGCAACTGCAACTTCTAAAGTGCTAGTAGAATTAGTAAATTCCCAAAGTTTCGAAAAGAGAAAAGAATTATTTCGTGAAATCGAACGCTTGGAGCATGTTGGTGATAATATCACACACGAAACATTCAATGAGTTGAGTGCCATATTTATTACTCCTTTTGATCGTGAAGATATACACAATTTAGTTTCAGCTGTTGATGATATCGTTGATTGTATCCATGGCGCCTCAAAAAGAATGGAATTGTATAAAGTGGAGGAAATGACACCGGCAATTATACACTTATCGGAGTTGATTTTGAAGGGTGCCGAAGAATTAGAAGTTGCCATTTATGAATTACGCAATCTTAAAAATATCTCTAAAATTAAAGAAGCAACTGTGCGCATTAATAGCATTGAAAATCATGCAGACGATATTTTCGATATGGCTATTGCTAAACTTTTTGAAGTAGAAAAAAATGCTGTTGAAGTAATCAAGATGAAAGATGTTTTATCGATGCTCGAAACGGCAACCGATAAATGTGAAACGGCTGCGAATGTAATCAATACCATATTGATTAAAAACGCTTAGAATTTAAACTTGTTTATTTTTTATTTTTAATTTATTATACATGAGTTTATTAATTATTGTAATAGCCCTTGCTCTTATTTTCGATTTTATTAATGGGTTTCATGACGCCGCAAATTCAATCGCGACAATTGTTTCAACGAAAGTGTTGACTCCTTTTCAAGCGGTTTTGTGGGCTGCATTTTTTAATTTTGTTGCTTTTATGATTTTCAAAGATCATGCTGTAGCAAATACGATTGGGAAAACAGTTTATTCAGATTTTATTTCTTTACCTGTTATCTGCAGTGGATTAATCGCAGCGATTATCTGGAATCTCTTAACCTGGTGGTATGGAATTCCGTCTTCTTCCTCTCATACACTTATAGGTGGTTTCGCTGGAGCTGCTATCGCTTTCGCTTTTTTGAGTAAAGGAATGATGCCGATTAGTGAAATAATTGATAGTGATAAAATTGGTAAAACCTTATTATTTATTTTACTCGCGCCGGTTATTGGAATGGTCATTTCTATTTTTTATACTTTGGTTTTTATTCAAAATAAAACATGGTTAAAAGTTGGAATACTGTCTGGATCTGCCATCGCCCTGTGGCTCTTATTTATTGGTTTTCAGGAAAACAAGCTGAATGAAAACATGAATAAATTTTTTAAAGTGGATAAGTATACCTATGCTGTTGAAATAAAACATGATTCAACTCAACTCCATAAATTAGAAATTGCAAAAGAAAAAGCACAGTCCTGTTCTTCTTTTTTATCAAATTATGAATTTCAGGGATCTGACGTTGTTGTGAACGATATCGTAAATAATGTAGATCTGAAAGACATTACAATTAGTAAATTGGATGATAAGTTGAATCTATATTTTAAAATTGATCAACTTAAAAATAGATCCAAATTAAATCCAGCATTTAAACTTGAATATGCCGCTGCACAAGCCATTGTTGATAGTTTAAAACCGATCACCAAAAAGTATTTTGAATTAGGTTCAACAGGAATGGTTGCAGCTATGCTTAATAAATATTCTATTAGTCCTGATAAAGTAAAAGATTTTACCAAGGCAATGAAAGTTGATATGAAGGCGGATCTGAAAAAGGAAATTGAAAAAGCGGATAATAAAATAGTTCGTTGGGGATTGTCTAGTGCATTGATTCTTTTTGCGCTTATGTTCATCTATAATGAAAAAATAAAAGAACCCACAGCAAAGCGAACATCGTCCATGTTTAAACGTTCACAGTTACTCTCTTCCGCTGCATTTAGTATTGGTCATGGAGGAAATGATGCGCAGAAAGTAATGGGTATTATCGCAGCAGCATTGGTTGCAAACGGCTCAATTGTGGATATTAAATCAATGCCCGACTGGGTGCCTATTTCATGTTATGTCGCAATTAGTATTGGAACATTGAGTGGTGGATGGAAAATTGTAAAAACAATGGGAACCAAAATTACTAAAGTAACACCATTGGAAGGTGTCTGTGCAGAAACTGCTGGTGCAACTACATTATTTCTTACTGAGCAAATGGGAATTCCTGTTTCTACTACGCATACCATTACCGGTGCCATTATTGGTGTTGGTGCAACCAAAGGAATTGGCGCTGTAAAGTGGGGTGTAACGATCAGTTTGTTATGGGCCTGGATTCTTACTATTCCAATCAGTGGGATTTTGGGTGCCTTGTTTTATTGGATCTTTAGTTTGTTCATTTAATAATTACAACAATAAAAAAGGGATGACAGTTGTTATGTCATCCCTTTTTTTTATGCGCAAAAAAATTATGGTGAAACACTTATTTCAGTTGTCTCCACCTTATTACTAATATTTCCGGTTCTGTCACGCAGTGTAATTTCAAATTTTACAGTTTTGTGCAATGGGTAATAGATCGGAGCGGCTCTTAACTTCGCTCTTATCTCACCATCCAACGCTTTGTATTGCCCATCTGGCGTTAAATTCGGCACTCTGTAAGAATAAAATAAAGTATCCATCTGAGGTGTTGCCGGATTCGCATCAAATGGTTTGAAAATATTATCAATAGTATCTTTATAAAGGTATTTCATTGTGAAATCATTTGAAGAAGCGGTATCGTAATCGAAAATTCCGATATCGCCATCTCCATCAGTGAAGGCGATAACACAATCTGCCGAGTCGTTCGAGTAACTCGAATAATATAGAAACTTGATTATCGGAGTCGTCGGGAATTCTTTTTCCTTCACACAAGATGACAGCAATAGGATGCTGAAAAGTGTTATAATCGTTATGTATTTGAAATCCTTCATCTCTTTTGAATGTAATCATAAAATTAATAATTATTTTTGCTGAAAGCAACAGTAAAACGCAGGAACCCTTAAAATATTACATATTTGCCCTTGAAACCTCAACGAAACAGCATCTTTGGTGTAATTTCTCCCGTTCAATTCGAGACGCATGCTTTATCTGTTTTTCGCTATCAGGCTCAACACAATGAAGTATATGCGAGATACTTATCTGGTTTGTCTTGTAAGCCCGAGTCTATTAAAAAAACGGAGGAGATTCCCTTTTTACCAATTGATTTTTTTAAATCACATACAGTCATCACTTCGAGTGCAGAAAACAGCGAAACAAGCGCTATTTTTACCAGCAGCGGAACCAGCGGTAGTGTTCAAAGCAGACATTTTGTGAGGGACGTTTCTGTATACGAAGAAAGCTATCGGAAGGGATTTCAGACGTTCTACGGGGAAATTGAAACCTATTGTATCCTTTCATTACTTCCTTCTTATCTGGAGCGCGATGGCTCATCACTGATCTACATGGCCGATGATCTTATCAAAAGGACAGCACATCCCGATAGCGGATTTTATCTGAATAATTTGGATGAGCTGATTTTAAAACTCAAGTCATTGGAGGAGCGCGGACAAAAAACGATCTTGATAGGAGTGACTTACGCCTTGCTCGATCTGATAGAGAAACAGACATTCGTTTTAAAAAATACCATCATCATGGAAACAGGTGGAATGAAAGGGAAGCGAAAAGAAATGGTGCGGGAAGAGTTACATTCCATTTTGTGCAAGGGTTTTGGAGTGGATGCGATACATAGTGAATATGGAATGACAGAGTTATTATCTCAGGCCTATTCAAATGGAAATGGACGATTTATGTGTCCGCCCTGGATGAAAATACTTATCCGAGATACCAACGATCCATTTTCATTTTTACTACCGAATAGAACCGGAGGCATCAATGTAATCGATCTTGCAAATATCAATTCTTGCTCTTTTATTGCCACGCAGGATCTTGGGAAATTATATGTAGATAATTCCTTTGAAGTACTTGGCCGCTTCGATAGTAGCGATATAAGAGGATGTAATTTATTGGTTCAGTAAATTATTTTACTTTAATGACGTAGTAATTTTTCTTCCCCTTTTGAATCAGGATATATTTATTATTTATTAAATGAGTCGTTTCAATTTTTAAATCAAGATCGTCAACTTTCGTTTTATTGAGTTGTACACCACCACCTTGAATCATTTTCCTTGCTTCTCCTTTTGATGGGAATACTTGCGTCTTTTCCGCCAGTAAATCAATAATTGAAATTCCGGTTCCTAATTCAGTTTTTGAGATTTCAAATTGGGGAACGCCATCAAAAATATCCAGAAATAATTCTTCTGACAATTTTGCAAGATCTTCTAACGATCCGCTGAATAATATTTGAGATGCTTCAACAGCTGCATTGTAATCATCTTCCGAGTGCACTCGAATGGTAATGTCTTTGGCTACTATTTTTTGTAATGAACGCAAGTGCGGAGCGGCATTGTGATCCGCTTCAAGTTTTTCAATTTCTTCTTTTGTGAATAAAGTGAAAATACGGATATAGTTTTTTACATCATCGTCACTTGCATTCAACCAGAATTGATAAAATTTATAAGGAGATGTCTTATTTCTATCCAACCAAACATTCCCGCCTTCTGTTTTTCCAAACTTTGTACCGTCTGCTTTTTTTATCAATGGTGTCGTTATTGCAAACGCTTCACCGCTTCCTTTTCTCCGGATTAGTTCTGTCCCGGTAACAATATTTCCCCATTGATCGGAACCACCCATTTGCAATTTAATGCCTCTGTTTTTCCATAAATAGTAAAAATCATATCCTTGCACCAATTGATAACTGAACTCCGTAAAACTCATTCCGTTTTCCAACCTGTTTTTTACAGAATCTTTTGCCATCATGTAATTTACTGAAATGTGTTTTCCTACATCGCGAATAAATTCCAAAAAGCTGAATCCTTTGAACCAATCGTAATTATTGACAATTTCAGCTGAATTATCACCACAGTTGAAATCTAAAAATTTTTCCAGTTGTTTTTTCTGACAAACAATATTGTGATTTAATGTTTCCTCATCCAATAGGTTTCTTTCAGCCGATTTCCCTGAAGGGTCGCCTACCATTCCCGTTGCACCACCAACCAAAGCCATTGGTTTATGTCCTGCCTGCTGAAAATGCAAGAGGGTCATGATCTGAACCATATTCCCTATTCCTAACGAATCGGAAGTAGGATCAAAGCCGATATAGCCGGTAACCATTTCTTTATTTAATAAATCCTCGGTGCCAGGCATAATATCCTGCAGCATCCCGCGCCATTTAAGTTCTTCAACAAAATTCGTTTTCATCATTTATTCTTTTTACCGCAACAAATATAGTATAAATCCAGTCCAATTTAAATGAGTAAATTTGCACCATGATTTTAGTAACAGGCGGAACAGGATTAGTAGGCTCACATTTGTTATACGATCTCACTAGGTCGGGTAAAAATGTGCGTGTTCTAAAACGCCAGAGCAGCAATGTTTCAACTGTTAAAAAAGTCTTTTCATATTATACTCCCGATCCTGAATTATTATTGAATAAGATCGAATGGGTAGATGCTGATCTTCTGGATGTTTATTCGCTGATGGAGGCTATGGATGGTGTTACAGAGGTTTATCATTGTGCTGCAATGGTTTCATTTGAAAAAAAGCATCAGGCAGAAATGATGAATATCAACGTGGAAGGAACATCCAATATGGTGAATGCTGCTTTGGAAAAAGGAATTAAAAAATTCTGCCATGTAAGTTCAATTGCAGCGCTTGGAAGAGCAGAAAGAGGGGGGATAATATCTGAACTTACTCCTTGGAAATCATCTCCGGAAAACTCGAACTATTCAATTAGTAAATATGGCGCTGAACGTGAAGTATGGCGGGGAGCAGAAGAGGGGCTGAATGTAGTGATTGTAAATCCTTCTTTAATTGTTGGTGGCGGAAATTGGTCACAAAGCAGTTCAAACATGTTTACAAAAGCATATAAAGGAATTAAGTTTTATTCTTCAGGAACAAATGGTTTTATAGATGTTCGTGATGTAGCGGCTTTGATGATAAAGTTGATGGACAGTTCTATTTCAAATCAACGTTTTCTATTAAATGCTGAAAATGCTTCCTTTCGTCATTATTTCGATTTGATCCATGATGCTTTTGGAAAAGGCAAAGCGAGTATTAAAGCCGGAACGTTTTTAACCGGTTTTGCCTGGAGGGCTGAAATGTTGAGGGCGTTCATTTCCGGATCAACACCTTTGATCACAAAGGAAACATCTTTATCCGCAAACAGGAAAAGTAGTTTTTCGAATGATAAAATACTACAGACATTTCCTAACTTTCAGTTTATTCCCTTGGAACAATCGATTAATGATACTTGCCGGCTTTATCTGAACGATCTAAAGCAATAGTTGTTCTATCCTTTTTTCAAATTCAACCGAAGTTTCAATCACAGTAAATCCCCTGTAATTTTCGGAAATTTCTAATGCCTTCTCTAATTGAAAGGCTGATTGTGATTGAGAGTACGCAACCTTTCTTTCTGAAAATAGTTTTGCCAAATATTCTTGTTCTGTTTGTCCCGGTGTTGGAATAAAGATGACTTTTTTACCCAGCATCGCTAGGTCCATGATGGTGGAATAGCCACTGCGTGCAAGTATTAACTTCGAGTTTAAAATGGCTTCTTGCATTGCCTCTGCTCCTAAATGAGATTTCATGCATAGATTTTCATTCAGTTCAATCTCCCATTTGGATTCGGTTTCACCACATACAATCAGGCATCTGTAATCCGTTTCCTGTAATTTTTGCATCAACATGTATTTTAGCATTCCCCGTTGTGGTTCTGGTCCGGAAATAATTGCCATAATATCAAAGCTCTTGGTCTCAGAATTTATAGATTCTTTTGATGCGCTAAGAGCTTTCTTTGAATCAAATCGAGATAATGGGCCTATGAAAAAAGCATTTTTCGGTATCGGATTTTTTTGTGTCAGGTCGCCGGATAAATTCTGAACGCCGGCATAGTCAGGAATCCA
>CAMCYR010000052.1 GCA_945885475.1 Chitinophaga pinensis | reverse complement strand
TAAATCACAAATTATATTTTTGAAAATTATTAATGTGATGAAACAATTAAAAATAAATACAACACACAGTGCAGAATAATAACAGAAATTTATCCGTGAAAATCTGAGTAATCTGTGGGAAATCACAAATTATATTTTTGAAAATTATTAATGTGATGAAACAATTAAAAATAAATACAACACACAGTACAGAATAATAACAGAAATTTATCCGTGAAAATCTGAGTAATCTGTGGGAAAAATAAAAATTAATTTATGAAAAGAACAAAAATTGTTGCAACACTTGGGCCGGCCTCTTCGTCAGCAGAAGTTATTGAGGGAATGATCCTTGCCGGAGCGGATGTTTGCCGGATTAATTTTTCGCACGGCTCATACGATGTCGTAATCGATCAGATTAATACTATTCGCGCTATTAACAAGAAATTAGGAACGCATACTGCAATTCTTGCAGACCTTCAAGGACCGAAACTGCGTATCGGAGTTGTAGAAAATAATGGTATTGAATTGGTTGCTGGGAACGAAATTATTATTACAACAGCTGAATGTATAGGTACGGCCGAACGTATTTATATTACGTATCCACAATTTCCAAAGGACGTAAAAGCCGGAGAAAATATTCTAATTGATGATGGTAAATTATTACTAAATGTCATTGCAACAAATGGGAAAGATGAAGTGAAAGCAATTGTCAGCCACGGTGGAATTTTATCTTCAAAAAAAGGTGTGAATCTGCCAAATACAAAAATATCTTTACCGTGTCTAACAGAAAAGGATCTGAGGGATCTCGATTTTGCTTTGACTCAACGCGTAGATTGGGTTGGACTTTCATTCGTTCGGTCTGCTGCCGATATTATTGAACTGAAACATTTGATCCAGAATTTTGATCAGAATGTACGTGCAAAAGTGGTTGCCAAAATTGAGAAACCAGAAGCGATCTCAGATATAGATAATATTATTAAGGAAACAGATGCAATCATGGTTGCCCGTGGCGATTTGGGTGTTGAAGTGCCGATGCAGGAAGTTCCTGTTATCCAAAAGATGTTGGTTCGTAAATGTTTAGAAGCTTCAAAACCTGTTATCATTGCAACGCAAATGATGGAGAGTATGATCACTAATATCAGTCCTTCTCGTGCCGAAGTGAATGATGTCGCAAATAGTGTGATGGATGGTGCTGATGCGGTTATGCTAAGCGGAGAAACTTCTGTTGGAAATCATCCGGTAAAAGTAGTGGAGGCGATGACCAAGATCATCGAGCACGTTGAAGCGAACAGTGATATTTATAACCGCGAAAATGAAGCACCTGAAGTTGATCTGCGCAACGATCGCTTTCTATCTGATTCAATTTGTTATACGGCTGCAAAAATGGCACAAAGAACAAGCGCCGCAGCAATTGTAACAATGACACATTCCGGTTATACTGCCTTTAAATTGGCCAGCCAACGACCGAAAGCAGAGATCTTCGTTTTTACGGACAACTACGATATTCTTACTACGCTCAATTTAGTGTGGGGTGTCCGTGGTTTCTATTATGATAAAAATATCAGTACTGATCATACGATTGCAGACATTAAATTTATCTTAAAGAAAAGTGGTAAGGTAAATGTGAATGATATTGTAATAAATATTGCAAGTATTCCATTGAGTGAAATGGGTAAGGCTAACATGATTAAGCTTTCTGCAGTAGAATAAAAAAGGGAATGAAAAAAATATATTATTTAAGTACCTGCTCTACCTGCTCCAGAATAATTTCGGAGCTTGATCTGAAAAAGAAAAGTTTTCTATTTCAAGACGTAAAGACTGAAAAAATCACAGCTGAGCAATTAAAAGAAATGAAAAAATTAGCTGGTAGCTATGAAGCGCTGTTCAGTAAGATAGCAATGAAGTACAGAGCGCTGGGCCTAGATAAAGCGAAATTGACCGAAGAGGATTTCAAAAAATATATTTTGGAAGAATATACATTTCTTAAACGCCCCGTAATTATTATAAACGATACTATATTTATCGGAAATTCTAAAAGTACAGTTGCTGCTGCCAAAGCGGAATTATAATGTTACACTAATCTACTGTACATCATAGTATTATTAACCCCCCCCCCTCCCGGGAAAAGGTGAGAAATCAGGACTGAGGATATGAATAAAACCCTGCAAGCACACCTTTCTTTAGTTATTGTTAATGCTATTTATGCAGCTAACTTCTCCATTGCAAAAGAAGTGATGCCTTCCCATATTCAACCCTTTGCTTTTGTATTGATGCGTGTTTCGGGAGCGCTTATCCTATTTTGGTTCGTTGGCACTTTTTTTATCAAAGAAAAAGTAGACAGAAAAGACCTTCCCTACATGGCAATGCTTGCCGTTTTTGGCGTTGCTCTCAATCAATTACTTTTCTTAAAAGGACTTAGTATTACCCAGCCGATTAATGGCGCAATTATTATGACCTCCAATCCGATTATTGTAATAATCATTGCGGCACTGTTTTTAAAAGAAAAAATATCTCTTCAAAAGATCATCGGTATTTTTATCGGAGCCATTGGCGCATTGATTATGTTGGTGTATGGCAATAATTTTACTATCGGGTCAGATACAATCTTTGGTGATATGCTCATTCTGATCAATTCATTTTCCTGGGCACTTTATATCGTTTTGGTTAAACCTCTGATGAATAAATACAATACGTTTACTGTTGTAAAGTGGGTGTTCCTTTTTGGTTTCATATATGTTCTTCCATTTGGATTTTCAGAGTTTCAGGAAATTAACTGGGAAACTTTTTCGCCTGCAATTTGGTGTGATGTTGCATTTGTGGTTGTTGCAACTACTTTTTTTGCCTACATCCTTAATACCTACGCATTAAGAGCATTGAGCCCTTCCGTAGTAAGTATTTATATTTATTTACAACCTTTTTTGGCAACATTGATTGCAGTTTATATTTACAGAAATGATCATCTGGACCTCAGAAAAACAATTGCGGCTGTGCTCATTATTTTTGGTGTATATCTGGTAAGTATTCCCATAAAAAAATTCCAAAAAGGGAATTGATTCTTCTTTCTATTCAGCCCTTGTTAATAAAGGAAAAATTGTACATTTGTTATTCATATATAATGGAAACAAAATGCAAATGAAATCAATGACCGGATTCGGAAAGGCTACAACTGAAATTCCCGGGAAAAAAGTAACTGTTGAAGTTCGCTCTCTCAATAGCAAACAACTAGATTTGAATCTGCGACTGCCATATTTATATAAAGAAAAGGAGTTGGAACTGCGTGCTGACATCTCTAAACAAATTGAACGCGGGAAGGTTGATATATCCGTTTTCACAGAATCCACCCTTGATCTACTTCCTGTATCGATCAATAGAAAATTAGCAAAAATATATTACAATGAATTAAAATCATTGTCAGAAGAATTAGATGAACAGAACCCGAATTTGTTAGCATTGGTGGTAAAAATGCCTGATGTTATGAAAGCTGAACGCGAAATTCTTGACTTGGATGAAGCGGAATGGACGCAGGTTAAAACTACCGTCGATAGTGCAATTGAAGCTTTTCAGAAATTCAGGAGTGATGAAGGATCTACTTTATCAAATGAGTTTTCAAACCGAATAAGTTTGATCGATAAATTACTTGCTGAAGTAATTATTATGGATGCACCTCGTGTTGAGAACATCCGCACGCGTATTAAAAATAGTCTCGCTGAAGCAATTGAGAAAGAGAAGATTGATCAGAATCGCTTTGAGCAGGAGTTGATCTACTACATAGAAAAGTTAGATATAACAGAAGAAAAATTACGTTTGAAGACGCACATTGATTATTTTATAAACACCATGAATGAGCCTGCAAGTGGCCGTAAACTTGGTTTTATTACGCAGGAGATCGGTCGTGAAATAAATACTATTGGATCCAAAGCCAATGATGCTACAGTTCAAAAATTAGTTGTGCAAATGAAAGATGAATTGGAAAAAATAAAAGAACAACTCTTGAATGTTTTATAATGAAAGGTAAACTTATCATATTTTCAGCTCCTTCCGGTGCGGGTAAAACAACCATTGTTCATCACCTGCTCAATAAAATTCCTAAACTAGAATTCTCTGTTTCTGCTTGCAGCAGACTTATGCGCAAAGATGAAACACACGGGGTGGATTATTACTTTATTTCAGTTGATGATTTTAAAAAGAAAATTGAAAACGAAGAATTTGTTGAGTGGGAGGAAGTTTATAAAGATAATTTCTATGGAACATTAAAAACGGAGATTGAAAGAATCTGGAAAAAAGGACATCATATCATTTTTGATATGGATGTTGTTGGTGGACTGAATTTAAAGAAACAATACGGAGATCAGGCTCTTGCAATTTTTGTAATGCCTCCAAGTATTCAGCATCTGGAAGAACGCTTGAAAATGCGTGAGACAGAAACTACAGAAACGATTGCTCGAAGGATTGGAAAGGCAGAAGTGGAGTTACAGACTGCCGATCAGTTCGATAAAATTATCTTGAACGATTCATTAGAACACGCATTTGCTGAAGCAGAAAAAATAGTCTCCGAATTTTTACAATAACCTCTCCGCAAGTTCCTTATTTTGCTTTCTCCGCGGATAAAAATTAAAAAATGGCTAAAATTTTAACAATAGATATCCATACACATATTCTTCCTGAACATATTCCGAATTGGAAAGAAAAATTTGGTTATGGTGGTTTCGTCCAACTGCAGCATCATAAACCGTGTTGTGCAAATATGATTCTTGATGATGGTAAGTTTTTTAGAGAAATTGAAGACAATTGCTGGAGCGCTGAAAAAAGGATAGACGAATGCGACCACCATCATGTTGACGTACAAGTGCTTTCTACCGTTCCTGTAATGTTTAATTATTGGGCAAAACCGCAAGACTGTCTTGAGCTTTCAATGTTCTTAAACGACCATATTGCGGATATCGTTAAACGTTTCCCAAAACGATTTGTCGGATTAGGAACCATTCCATTGCAGTCTCCCGAACTCGCAATACAAGAATTAAAACGATGTAAAGAAATTGGTTTAGCAGGTGTTCAGATCGGATCGCATGTAAATGATTGGAATTTGAATGATGAAAATTTGTTTCCGGTTTTTGAAGCATGTGAAAAATTAGATATGGCTGTTTTTGTCCATCCCTGGGATATGATGGGACAAGATAAAATGCCAAAATACTGGTTGCCATGGTTGGTGGGTATGCCTGCAGAAACTTCTTTGGCAATCTGTTCAATGATCTTTGGTGGAATTTTCGAACGCTTACCCAATTTAAGAGTGGCCTTTGCTCATGGTGGAGGTTCTTTTCCTGCAACCATCGGCAGGATTGAACATGGATTTAATTGTCGTCCCGACCTGGTAGCGGTTGATAATAAAGTGAATCCACGTGAATATTTAGGTAAATTCTGGATCGACAGCCTGGTGCATGACGATCAAATGCTAGACTATGTTGTTGGTATGTTTGGCGCAGATAAAGTAGCATTAGGGACAGATTATCCTTTTCCACTAGGAGAATTAGAACCCGGCAAACTCATCAAAGAAATGCCTTACGAGAGGGATGTGAAAGAATTGCTTTTAAACGGGGCCGCCTTGCAATGGCTTAATTTAAAAAGAGAAAAATTTTTATAGGTAATAACGAATTAAATGAAGTCGGATTTTCTGAATTTTTTATCCGTCAATCGCAAACTATCTTATAATTAAAAAATTTACAAGCCTGCACTAATGCATATGTGCATTCGAAGCCTCATTCGACATGCGTTTTTTGAATTTTTGCTGCTTAATTTCCATAAAACTTTTTTGCTCTATTTTACTTTCCAACCATGAAATCAAATCAAATAGGTTTAAGGCATTTTTCTCTATATTACTGGAAGTAATTTCTTCGATGCTATCCTTTAATTCGATAAAATCTTTTTTTAACAAAATAAGCTTGCTCGTTTCATTCTGTGACTTTTTAAAAAAGGAGATGATCTTCTGCTCAAATGTGTAAAGTTTATTTCGTTTTAATAAGATACGGTAAGTTGAACGGATCCGCTTTTCCAACATTTCCTGATTATCCATTTCAAAATAGATTATCAGACTCAAAATGTGTGCAAAACAAAATAAATCACTTCTAAAATCCAAGTCTGTGTTGTGTAAAAGCTGGTTTATGTTTTGATTTGCAAGTTTGTATTCACCCAAGCCAATGTATGCGTAGGCCAAAGCGTAGTGGTGCAATTGTTTTTCTTTTTGCAGACTTTTTGTATGCGGCAATTGTGCATAAATCTTTTCCACATTCTCTGCAATAGCCAAGGCCTTTTTAAACTGTCCGGTTGGTAAATACACAAATAACTTCAGGTTTTCTGTAAGTAACTCGTAATTCCTGTTTAAATGACCATATTTTTGAACAAAAATATCCATTCGCTCTAATGTCGCAAACAGTTCAGTGTACATCATTAAAGAAAGCTCATTCACAGCCTTGTTGCGTAATAATCCGATATATGTAAACGGTTTTAATTCGAGCATGTGTACGTTTTTATCTAATAGTTCCACATTTTTGCTTAGAATCTTATTTGCCTGCCTTTGTTCGTTGATTGTAAATAAAAAATTTGATAACATTAAATTACGGTAGTACTGCGCATTGAATGTGTTCAGCAGGTTTTTATCCTGCTTCATTTCCTCGTCTGCAATTTTTTGAAATTGCAAAACATCCTCATCGTTCCTGGCTATGCCAGTATACAAAGCTTTTGCACGTAATTTTTGATACAAATGTTTGTAACCAATAATAATTTTCTTCTTTTCTAATGTATCATATAATTCTTCAAAATGTTTGTTCACTAAACTTAAATAGTTTTCCGGTGTGGCTTCTTCCACTAACAAAATAATTTCCCAATCAATCAACTCTTCCATGAATTCATATAGTTCATGCTCCAGCGCAACCGACTTTGCTTTGATGAGCATTTTTTTTGCAAGAGTAGGAATGTTTTTGTTGTATAAGATCTCGATCTGATTTAATGAACTTCGGAGTTCGCTTTTCACATTGTTGTGATAGGATTCAAGCGACTTTAATATGAATTTGAATAGATAATTTTTAGCTACGGCAAAATTATTGAGAGTCGGTTCCCCTTTGAATTTTCTGATGATCTCTTTTTCATCATACTCCTTCTGCTTGTCAATTGCATCAAAAATTTTAATGTATTTATTCTGTAAACCAATTACATGAAGCATGGCGTTTTTCTTTATATACCCCTTTTCCGGAGCAGACAAAGATTTTATCAGCTGATGCAAATAGTTTATCGACATATAATTTGTTGATTAATTTGATGGTGGTGCACAAATGTATCATTTGCTACAAGAAAAACTATAAAAAAACTGATTTAATATTGTTGTAATTAGTTGTTTATGGTCCGAAAAAAGGCTTCGAAAACTTAACGAATTTCTTACATATACTATTTTTTAATTTTCTCATTTATTCAATAAAATAAGGTGTTTAAAATCAATTTGTTTATGTTATTATCAACAATATGTATAGAAAAAATATAGCTTCGAGAACTTATTTGTTAGTTCTTTTGGTTTGGTATCTGATTTTTATTATATCACATTTGTCCTGTAATATTATTTGATGGTCTCCAGACTGTGATTTTATTACAAAAAGCTTGTTGTTGTGATGGAGTAGCACAACAGTGTTTCATGTTTAGTTTTATCCAGATCCCGAAGTTTTTGACAAGCTCTTCGGGATTTATTTTTTTCCTAACCGACATTTTTAATAGCTACTCTGTCAAACTCAATCCTTGTTTTGCCTCGTTTCCCGATATGATTATTCGTCAGTTGTTTTCCGAATTTATTGTCTGCCCGCTCGTGCCCGTCCTGAAAAAAAGGTTCTTTTGCCCGATTATCCCACGCATAGTAGAAAAAGTTTTTTCAACTTAATTCGTAAAAAACGCCCTTGCGTTTAAAGCTTGTACAACATAACAAACCAAAGAAATAAAAGTGTAAATTTGCTCATCAGTTTCTAAAAACCTCCAAATAGTATGAGTGATGCAATAAAACACGAGTGCGGAATAGCAATGATCCGTTTGCTTAAACCGTTGGATTATTACATTGAAAAATATGGAACGCCTCTTTATGGTGTCAATAAACTGTATCTGCTTATGGAAAAGCAGCACAATCGCGGACAAGATGGCGCTGGAGTTGCAAATATAAAATTTGATGTTGTTGCGGGAACAAAATATATCAGTAGAACAAGAGCGGTTGGCAGTAGTGCAATAAAAGAGATTTTCGGAAAAATTAACTCCCGCTTCGAAGAAGTCAATAAAAAAAGTCCTGAAAAATTACAAGATGCTAAATGGCTGAAAAAAAATCTTCCTTACACAGGAGAATTATTTTTAGGGCATTTGCGATACGGAACGTTTGGTGGAAATAGCATTGAAAACTGTCACCCGTTTTTACGTCAAAACAATTGGATGACACGCAACCTGGTCGTTGCCGGGAATTTCAATTTGACTAACGTTGATGAATTATTCGACCAATTAGTTGAATTAGGTCAACACCCGAAAGAAAAAGCGGATACCGTGACTGTAATGGAAAAAATCGGCCATTTTTTGGATAAAGAAAATGAACGATTATTTAAAAAATATAAAAAAGAAGGACATTCCAATTCGGAAATTTCTTCACGGATCGCAGAAAATATAGATGTACAAGCAATCTTAAAAGATGCAAGTAAAAAGTGGGATGGTGGCTATGCCATGGCTGGTTTGTTCGGACATGGTGATGCATTTGTTTTGCGTGATCCAAGTGGTATTCGACCGGTTTTTTACTATTCGGATGATGAAATAGTTGTTGTTACTTCTGAACGTCCGGTTATTCAAACTGCATTTAATGTACCTATCGATCAAGTAAAAGAACTTGCTCCAGGTAAAGCTTTGATCATTAAAAAAGATGGAACTTTTGGTGAAAAAGAAATTATTGAGCCGATGGAAAAGACATCTTGCTCATTTGAAAGGATCTATTTTTCTCGTGGAAGTGATGCTGATATCTATAAAGAAAGACAAAAATTAGGAAGTCAACTTTGCCCTTCTGTTTTGAAAGCTGTTGATTATGATTTAAAAAATACAGTTTTCTCCTATATCCCTAATACAGCTGAAGTTGCATTTGGCGGACTGATTGAGGGATTACACCATTATGCGAATACAATTAAACGGCATAAAATTTTACAAATGGGAAGCGCTGTGCGTGATCCCGAATTAAGTGAAATTCTTTCTATACAGCCTCGTGTACATAAAATTGCCATTAAGGATGCAAAGCTGCGGACCTTTATTACCAACGATTCACAGCGAGATGATATGGTTGCACATGTATATGATACTACTTACGGTGTAATCAGAGAAAATTTAGATAATCTAGTGATTGTTGATGATTCTATTGTTAGGGGTACAACTCTGAAACAAAGTATTTTAAAAATTCTTGATCGATTGCGCCCTAAAAAAATTGTTGTTGTTTCTTCCGCTCCGCAAATTAGATATCCGGATTGTTATGGAATTGATATGGCTAAACTGGGCGATTTTATTGCCTTTCAAGCTGCTGTGCAATTGCTGAAAGATAATTTTAAGGATAATTTGCTGGACGAACTTTATGAAAAGGCGAAAGCACAGGAAGCTCTTCCGAAAGAAGAGATCGTAAATGTGGTAAAAGAAATTTATGAGCCATTTACTGCCGAACAAATCTCCGTAAAAATTGCTGAATTGCTTCGTCCTGATTCTATCTTTGCTGAAGTTGATATTATTTATCAATCTATTGAGGGCCTTCACAATGCTATCCCAAACCACAAAGGTGATTGGTACTTTACCGGGAATTACCCAACAGCCGGTGGGAATAAGGTGGTGAACAAATCGTTCATTAATTATATGGAAGGCAAAAATGTAAGAGCGTATTAAAATTGTTTTTTGTTTCAATTCAATCAATCATAATTTTTTTTCAGGCTCCTAAATTAAATCTTGAGTTTATACTACTGTTTGAAAATATAGTTGAATATTGAAATCGCCTGATTCATCAAAAAATAATAAATGCAAAAGCCGTCGAACAAATTGAAATATTTTCTTTAATAGTACGAGCGGTAGGAAGTATACATTCATTGATTTTTTAAATAATTTCTATTTTAAACCCGACTCCATTTAAAGTTGATTTACATTATATTCCTCTACTTCCTTCTATTAGTTTTTAAAATGTAAACGTCATCGATAAATAAGGCTTATTTGTTTTAAGATGAATAAAGTTTCAAGGTTTACTACGCAAATTATTTTTTCACTAATTAATAAAACGTTTATAAAGAACGCACACGCCTGAAGGCTTTTTTATTACAGTCCTATTTAATTTACGACAAACATGAAGAATCAAAATACAAATAAATATTCCACTACCCTCAGCTTTAAGATTGATGCGAAGGAAAAGGATTATTTATACGTGCAGGAGTCCCAAATTTTTGGTTCAGGAAAAGGATTGTATACAGCCATTCCTATCTATAAGGATGAGGTGATCAGTTTATTTAAGGGCGAAATATTAGAGTTGCCTGAAGCACAGATGCGGTCAGAACAAAGGCTAGACGCTTATTTCATTAATTTGCCTGACGGAAAAATAATGGACTCCATGAACGTGAACTGTTTTGCAAAATATGCAAATGATGCACGGGGTTTTGTTAAGACAAAATTCAAAATCAATTCATCTATTTCTTTAGACGAAAATGATAATGTGTGTATCATTTCTAATCGAGATATTAAGATGGGTGAAGAAATCTTTTGTAGCTATGGTAAAGCCTACTGGCTTAAGTTTAAAAAAGATTTGATTTAAGAGAAGAAGATTGATAATAACAGTCTTTCTTAAAAAAAGAATAGTAAAAATAAATAGTTTAGTATTGTTTTTTTGTAATACTAAACAGGATAATGAGTAACGATAATCCGTTTATTTACTGCACTATTGTTATTTGTTTCACGAATAGATTTCTTAATCGGACTATTCAAAAACCTCAAGCGAATTGCCGTCAAAACTAGCAAACACCATTCTTGGATGGGAATCCAAATGAAATATCGTTCCATTGTTATCGATGGCGATAGCTCCGGCAAATCCATCGATTTCTTTCAGTTCGGCAAATGTTTTTTCGAAGGCTCTTTCAATCGTAAATCCATCGCTCACACGTGTTACAATTTTTGTTGCAACTGCTGTGCTAACAATATCCTCTCCGATTCCTGTACAACTTACGCCACAAAAAGAGTTCGCATAGTTTCCTGCGGCAGTTGCAGAGTCGGAAATTCTTCCGGGAATTTCAAATCCTTTTCCTCCGGTTGACGTTGCTGCAGCGATATTCCCTTTTTGATCAAATGCCACACAACCAACTGTTCCTTGTGATTTACTCCCTGTTTTTGCTTCGTATTCTTTTCTTCGCTGGGGGATCTCTGGATTGAAAAATTCAAAATTATTTGCTCGTGCAAAATTTGTCGCTCCTTCACCGCCAAGCACACGATCTTCTGTAGGAAATAATTTTTCGGCAACACGAATGGGGTTTTTTACATTTTCAATATTGATGACGCCACTGAATTTTGTGCTGCCACCATCCATCATTGATGCACTCATTCTTATTTTTCCGTCACTTTGAATTTGTGATCCGATTCCTGCATTGAATAATTCATCGTTTTCGAGTTGTTCAACAGCATATGCAACTGTTTCTAATGCGGTATGCGTCTTTAAATAATCATACGAATTTTTAACAACCTGTTTTAAAGCATTTTGTTTCGCAGTTTTTGTTTCTATACTTTGTGATGACTCACTAAAAAAACCTCCGTGTATGATTATTTTCATTTTATTAAAATTTTAAGCTAATTGCTTATCGTAGATCGTCATTTCATGCTTCTCTAAATCGTAATGATCGAACTGACTCATCACATGCACAACTAAATTTTTAATTGAAATAGGGACTCCCATTTCAACTTGAGTCAGATTCGTGTCTTTAATATGACGACCATCCACTAAAATGATCAGCCCCGAACCAATTGCTTCCATTGAGTTTCCATTCGTGATCAAAAATCCAGTGTCTTCTCCAAGTCCTATTCCTAGTGTACGGGGATTGCTTACCACTGCCTGAAACAGTCGGCCGATTCTTCCTCTGTGAACAAAGTGTGTATCTATTACAACGTGATCGATGAGTCCAAGGCCGCTTGTTATTTTCACCTCGCCTTTAAGCAATGCTTCACTGCTCGATCCTTGATAGATCATGCTGTTTGAAGCAGCGGCGGCACCAGCTGATGTTCCTGCAAAAATGAACTCTTCGTTGGCATACTTCTCCAGCATAAGATCGTGAATAGGTGTTCCTCCAAGAATAGACGTTAATCGCAGCTGGTCTCCACCGGTAAACAAAACTACATCCGCTTTTCTGATACGCTCGATGTTTTCCTCTGATAATGCTTCTTCACGTTTTTCAATGTGTAATACATGTACATTTTTAGCGCCAAGATATTCCATTGCCTTAGCATATTCAGGACCCACATCTTTTGGGATCTTGGAAGCTGTGGTGATAATTTCTATGTGTGAATTCTCTTTGTGTTTGGATTCTATTATCAAACGTTTTAAGATACCTGTTTCAAAGAAGTTTAAGTTTTTTTCAACTTGTTTGTCAAAATTCTTTTCTGTGAAACTGCCCTTGTCAACAGCTCCTCCAATTAAAATCAGTTTTCCTTTTGGATTCATTTCTAATTAATTAGTTATAAAGTATGAAGTGGAATATGCCTGAGAATCTCTACCCATATTTATCTCCTTTAAATGTGCAGCCACTTCTTAATTATAAAAGTAACTTTTAAAACAATATCTAAATGCCTAATTAACTATTATTTATTAAAAGACGATTGTGTATTATAATCTCTTCAAAAGGGAATTTTTCTTTGATTTTAAAAAAAATACTTCTACATTACATCGCTTTGTTAGTCATGATATGAAACAAAAAAGCCAGTCGTTCAACCAACAATTAATTCTTTTTTACTATGAAAATACTTAGTATTCAAGCTCTACGCGGACCCAACATTTGGAGTGTCAGACGAAAAAAACTTATTCAGATGCGATTGGATTTGGAAGATTTAGAATCTCTTCCTACAAATAAGATCAATGGGTTCAGAGAACGCTTGGAAGCGATGTTTCCTACCATGATTGAACACCGTTGTTCGGAAGAAGTTAGAGGAGGTTTTTTTCAACGTATCGAGCGCGGAACGTGGATGGGACATGTGATTGAACACATTGCTCTTGAAACACAATCCTTGGCTGGAATGGAAACGGGTTTTGGCAGAACACGCGAAACGAAGACTCCTGGAATTTATAATGTTGTTTTTAGTTATGTAGAGGAAAAGGTGGGTCTTTTTGCTGCCGAATCTGCTGTCATGATTGCTCAAGCACTTGTTAACAGCGAAGCGTATGATCTACAAGCTGATTTGAAAAAAATGCGGGAAATCCGCGAAGATGTGCGCCTTGGACCAAGTACCGGAAGTATCGTTGATGAAGCGGTTGCCCGTGATATTCCCTGGATTCGTCTGGGAACAAATTCATTGGTGCAGTTAGGTTACGGTGTCAATCAAATGCGTTTTCAGGCAACTATTACTTGCAAAACGAGCAGTATCGCAGTTGATATTGCATGTAATAAGGAACAAACAAAACAAATGTTGGATGCCGCTTCTATACCTGTAGCTAAAGGCGATATCTGTGTGGATGAAGAAGATCTCGAAATTACAATCAAGCGAATCGGTTATCCGATTGTATTAAAACCATTGGATGGAAATCATGGTAAAGGAGTTTCAATAAATGTAAATAAATGGGAAGATGCAGTTGCGGGATTGCTGTTCGCGCAAAAATATTCCCGTAAAGTAATTGTTGAACGATTTGTTACCGGATTCGATTTTCGGATGTTGGTGATAGATAATAAATTGGTGGCTGCGGCGCAACGCGTTCCTGCAAATATTGTGGGTGATGGCAAGCATACCGTTCAGCAGCTTATCGATGAAACGAACAAAGATCCACGCAGAGGTTATGGTCACGAAAATGTCTTAACGGAGATTTCAGTTGACAGAGATACGATGGATCTCTTGGAAAAGAAAAATTATACCCTTGATACCATTCCTCCTGATAAAGAAGTGGTGTATCTGAAGTCAACGGCGAACCTTAGTACAGGCGGAACATCCATTGATGTAACGGATATGGTGCATCCTGAAAATATATTTTTGGCGGAACGGATCTCCCGAGTTATTGGACTTGATGTTTGCGGAATTGATATCATGGCAAAAAATCTTACCCAATCGTTGAAGGAAAATGGTGGTGTTATTTTAGAAGTAAATGCAGCTCCCGGATTTAGAATGCACCTGGCTCCATCTGAAGGATTGCCGCGTAACGTTGCGGCTCCTGTTATTGATATGCTTTATCCTTTAGGAAAGCCTTCACGTATTCCTATTATTGCTGTTACCGGGACAAACGGAAAAACGACAACCACCCGATTGATTGCACACATTGTAAAAAATAATGGGTATAAAGTGGGCTTCACTACTTCTGATGGTATTTATGTTCAGAATCACATGCTTGAAAAGGGGGATACTACCGGACCGATGAGTACTGAATTTATTTTGAAAGATCCTACTGTAGAGTTCGCTGTTCTAGAAACCGCACGTGGAGGAATTCTTCGATCTGGCTTGGGATTTAGTAGATGCGACATCGGTATCATAACGAACATTCAGGAAGATCATTTAGGTATTGCTGATATTAATGATCTGAAAGATTTAGCTAGAGTTAAAGCTGTGGTGGTTAATAGCGTTAAAAAGGATGGTTGGGCTGTACTGAATGCTGATGATGTAAATTGTGTAGAAATTGCTGCGGGGCTCGATTGTAAGATCGCTTATTTCAGTATGAATGAGCATTGTGATGTGATTGTAAATCATTGCAGAAAAGGTGGAATTGCTGCTATCTATGAAAACGGATATATTACGATAAAAAAAGGTGATTGGAAGATGCGTGTAGAGAAAGCGACTCACGTTCCGCTGACACTGAACGGGAAAGCAAAATTCATGATTGCCAATGTTCTCGCTGCAACCTTAGCAAGCTATTTGTGGGGATTTAAAACCGAAGACATTAAACTTTCTTTGGCAACATTCATTCCTAGTGCAGCTCAAACTCCCGGTAGAATGAACATTTTCGATTTCAAAAAATTCAAAGTGATGATCGATTTTGCTCACAATCCTTCCGGTTATTTAGGAATAGAAGACTTCCTTCAAAGCATTAACTCAACGCATAAAATTGGAATTATTGCTGGAGTTGGAGATAGACGTGATGCGGATATTAAAGATTGTGCAACGATCGCCGCAAGAATGTTTGATCACATCATCATTCGTCAGGAAAAACATTTACGCGGCAGAACAGAAGAAGAAATCATCAACTTAATTATTGAAGGAATTACTTCTGTTAACAAAAAAGTGACCTACGAAATTATTCCGAAAGAAACAGATGCTATCAAACACGCTATTAATATAGCGAAGGACGGAACATTTATTACTGCCTTAAGCGATGTGATTACCAATGCCATTGAAGTAGTTCAGCAGCATCTGGACAAAGAAGTTGAGGAGGATGTAGTATAATTTTTTATTAGAAAATATTATTCTATTATAAACGTGTAGGGGTTTTTATAAATCGCTGTAATGTATTTCCCCCTTATTATTGTTACGGTTTTATTAAAAAAATATTATTTTCTTTGTTTATTCGATTTTCTTTTCTACCTTAGCGAAACTAAAATTTACATCAAAAGTACCCCTATTCTAAAAAATCAAAATATGAAAAAAAATTACAAGTTTAAAAGTAGACTGACAATTGCATTGTTTGCTCTTTCAATTTTATGTACAAAAGTACAAGCTCAGGTAAATGCTTATTCATTTGCCCAGTCTGCAGGCACCTATTCTGAAATAACAGGAGGCACGATATTAATTACTGCTTCTAGTAATACATATTTAAATGCAGGGTTTCCTGACGAGCAGATTTATAATGTCCCCTTGCCTTTTACTTTTAACTTTAATTCTGTTGCACATACAGCTATAAATGTATCAGCAAATGGCTATATTACTTTTGGAGCAACGGCTCCAACGGCTACAAATTATACTCCAATTTCTTCTGTGGAGGCCTATTCTGCTGCTGTTTCTGCTTGGGGGGCTGATGTGTCGGGTATGTTTAATGTGGGGGGTAGAACTTCTGTTATTCGTTATGAAGCGGTTGGAACTGCTCCTAATCGTATTTTTGTGGTGCAGTATAAAGACTATAGACCAACTTATTCAACGTCAACTTCAACAGCTCCGTTCGTTAACTTTCAAATCCGCTTAGAGGAATCGACCAATGTTGTTTCTGTTGTTTATGGTGCGTCCGGCTATGCTGCAGGGACTTTAACTAGAACCAATTCGCTTCAAATAGGATTACGTGGTTCGGTGAATACCGATTTTAACAATCGAACTAATGCAACTGCCGTGCTGTTTACTGCTTCTACTGCTGGTGCTGCCAATACTAATACACAGGCATATTCTTCAACAGCTGCTACTCCTGGTAGACCATCAAATGGTTTAACGTATGTTTGGACACCTCCTGTGGTTTGCTCAGGAGCGCCATCAGCTGGTATTACAAACGGTCCCGCTACCATATGTTCGGGAGTGAATTTCACATTAGGTCTAACGGGAGCAACTACTGGGGCTTCTGGAATTACGTATCAATGGCAATCCTCTCCGGATGGAACTGCGTATTCAAATGTTGCAGGTACCTCAGCTACATTTACTACTTCTCAAACAACATCAACATATTACCAATGTATAGTAACGTGTACAGGAAGTGCTTCTTCTGCAACATCAATACCAATAGTGGTGAATATGGTTCCAACAACCTATGCTACTATTCCTTATTTAGAAACGTTTGAAGCCTCATGGATAAATGGCTGTGCAACCAAAGATATTGTAAGTAGTAGTTGGAAAAATAATCCTGTAACCGGTAATAATTCCTGGAGAAGACAAGACGAAGGAGCAACAGCTACTTGGAGCTATTTACCGGGAGGGCTTGTGACGCCGTCCGGAAGTACAGGTGCTGCAAGTTTTCATTCTTATGGTGCTGCGGCTGGTTTGATTGGAACCTATGATTTATATGTTGATTTAAGCACAACAAGTGCGGTTTCTCTTGGATTTAATTACCAGAATGCAACTGGTATAGATATTTTGGAAGTTTTACTATCCACGGATGGCGGCCTGACCTTCGGTCCGGTTTTAGGAACATATACTACCGGTTCATGGGCTTCACAAACCATAAATCTTGGTGTGGTAGCTTCAGCAACAAGTGTCATTCGTTTTAAAGCAACATCTGATTTTGGAGATGACGATATTGGAATCGATAATGTTGTTGTAGCTTTAACGCCAAATTGCCCTCCACCTTCTGCTTTAACTGCTTCTGCAATTACAACAAGCTCTGCTAATCTTGGTTGGACATGTACTTCATGTGTAGGATCATTTGCTTTGGAATATGGCCCTACAGGTTTTGCTCCTGGAACAGGAACGATTGTTAACCCTGCTGTTTCTCCAGTTGCTGTTTCCGGATTAACTGCTGGAACAACATACCAATATTACGTAATTCAAGATTGTTCCGGAACAGGTGCAGGGTTTAGCCCAGCAGCAGGTCCTGTGTCATTTACAACAAAAATGTTAGGGGATGATGTATGTTCTTCAATTGGATTGACTTTCGGTTCAAATGGGCCTTATGATAATACTACTGCCACGAACGAAATTGGTGAACCAATTCCTCTAGCTGGAGGTTGTAATACTCAAATAAACTGGTGTGATCTTTCTTCTGCAGCTGAAAATTCTATGTGGTTTTCATTTGTAGCACCTGCATCAGGAAGAGTAAATATTCAAGCGCCAGGATTTGATACGCAATTAGCATTGTGGAGTGCTCCAAACTGTGCCTCAATTTTAACAGGTGGTGCAACACTTCTAGCTGCAAACGATGATGCTGCAGGAGCTCCATCTTATGCATCAATTTTAACGGAAGTGAATTGTTTAACTCCGGGAACAACTTATTATTTACAATTGGATGGTTACTCAGGTACCGTTGGATCTACAGTAATTATTCTTACCGATCTTGGTGTTGTTAATGCTTCATTTACAGGTTTATCCTCTTCTTATTGTATTGGTTCTGCCTCCGCTACTTTAACGCCTGCAACTGCAGGTGGTGTTTTCAGTGGAACTGGAATATCTGGAAGTTCTTTTAACGCTTCAACTGCTGGTGTAGGATCTTATTCTGTTTCGTATACCATAAATGGATGTTATACAGCTACTCAGTCTGTTACCGTAAATGCTCTACCAACAGTAACAGCAGCATCAACCGGCGCTGTAGTTTGTTCAGGAACATCTGTAACATTAACAGGTGGCGGTGCCACATCGTATGCATGGGATAATAGTGTAGTTGATGCAACGGCTTTTGTTCCTTCAGGATCATTAAGCTACAACGTAGTTGGAACCGATGTAAATGGTTGTACAAACACAGCATCTGTAAGTGTAACCGTAAATACTTTACCAACAGTAACAGCCGCATCAACCAGCTCTATAGTTTGTTCAGGAACATCCGTAACCTTAACAGGTGGTGGTGCAACATCGTATGCATGGGATAATAGTGTAGTCGATGGAACTGCTTTTGTTCCTTCAGGGTCATTAAGCTATAACGTAGTTGGAACCGATGCAAACGGGTGTACAAATACTGCATCCGTAAGTGTAACCGTAAATACTTTACCAACAGTAACAGCTACTTCAACCGGCTCAACAGTTTGTTCAGGAACAGCTGTAACATTAACAGGTGGCGGTGCAACAACATATGTTTGGGATAATAGTGTTATTGATGGAACGGCTTTTGTTCCAACGGGAACAACAACATATAACGTTATAGGAACAGATGCAAATGCTTGTACAAATACAGCATCT
>CAMCYR010000051.1 GCA_945885475.1 Chitinophaga pinensis | reverse complement strand
GGGATTGATTGGATTTAGTCTTTTACTAATGCACTTGTTTTTTTCCTTTCTTAGTGCTTTTAAGGCTCGGAATATAATTTATATTCTCTTTTTACTGATAATTATTATTAATTTTATTCCTGAATCGATGTTAGAAACACAAGCAGGAGTTATGTTTTTTGCTTTTTTTAATTCAATGCTTTGTTTTTGTAATGACCATCACTCCAATAGTAAAGATTAACGTATAAATAATTTCACAAAATGATTCCATTTTCTCCACCCCATATCGATCAGAAAATTGTTGATGAAGTAACGAAAGTGCTTTTGTCTGGATGGATAACCACCGGTCCGAAAACAAAACTATTCGAAAAAGAGATTACTAACTATTGTGGCAACAAAAATACCTTATGTCTGAACAGTGCCACAGCTGGATTAGAAATTATTCTTCGATGGTTTGGAGTGAAAGAGGGTGATGAAGTAATTTTACCCGCATATACCTATTCCGCAACAGCAAATGTGGTAATGCATTGCGGCGCTATACCGGTTTTTGTAGATGTAAATGCAATTGATTTTAATATTTCAGTTGCTAATATTGAAAAAGCAATCACTTCAAAAACAAAAGTGATCATGCCGGTCGATTTTGGCGGTTATGTTTGTGATTATGATGAGATCAATGCTCTTGTTGTTAAACACCAAGCGTCCTTTGTACCACAAACGGAAGAACAAAAATTGCTCGGTCGTATTTTGGTGCTTTCCGATGCTGCTCACTCGTTCGGTGCGACTTATAATGGGAAAAAAGCAGGTTCTTTAACCGATATTTCTGTGTTTTCTTTTCATGCTGTCAAAAATTTAACGACTGCTGAAGGCGGTGCTGTAGCATTAAATTTACCTGCTCCATTTGATAACGAAGCCATATATAAATCTTTATGCATTAAAACGCTTCATGGTCAGGATAAAGATGCGCTGGCAAAAACTCAAAAAGGGAATTGGCGCTACGATATTGTTGAACCCGGCTATAAATGTAATATGACCGATATAATGGCGGCCATCGGTTTGGTTGAATTAGAACGCTACGACAGCAGTACAACAAAAGTACGTGCGCATATCTTTAAACAATATGATGCTGCTTTTTCTAAATACGAATGGGCGCAACTACCGGAGCATACATCTGTAAATAAAAATTCCTGTTATCATTTGTATGCACTTCGTATTAAAGGTATTACAGAAGCTCAGCGCGATGCAATCATCAAAGAAATATTTGACCATGATGTTTCAGTCAATGTGCATTTTATTCCTGTTCCAATGATGAGTTTTTATAAAAAGTTAGGATACGATATCAAAAATTATCCGGTCACATTTGATAATTACTCAAGAGAGATTTCATTACCTGTTTTTTTTGATTTAAACGATGATCTTGTGAAGCGCCTTGTTTATGCGGTGGTTGAATCCGTAAATAAAGTGATCGGAAACAAATAAATGCTCAAACGGATCTTCGATATATTTTTTTCATTCCTGGGATTAATCGTTCTTTTTATTCCCTTTCTTTTCATTGCGTTCTTGATTTCTATTGATTCGAAAGGTGGTGTCTTTTATAAGCAAACCAGAGTAGGGAAGGATGGTATAGATTTTAAACTATTCAAGTTTCGCTCAATGAGAACAGATGCTGATAAGTCGGGATTGCTTACTGTGGGCGGAACAGATAGTCGTATTACAAGAATCGGATACACCGTGCGTAAATATAAAATTGATGAGTTACCACAATTGATCAATGTACTTATGGGTGAAATGAGTTTGGTTGGACCACGGCCTGAAGTGAGAAGATATGTTGACATGTACACTCCGAGACAGAGGCAGGTATTATCCCTAAAGCCAGGTATTACAGATTATGCGAGTATTGAATACAGTAATGAAAATGAACTTTTAGGAAATACTGAAAACCCGGAAGATGTCTACATCAATGAAATAATGCCCGCAAAGTTAAATCTCAATCTGAAATATATTGCGGAGCAAGGAATTTTAACTGATCTCAAGATTATAGTGAATACAATTAAAAAGATTGTAAAATAAAACGCCTCCTCTTCACGAAAGGAGGACAGAGGAAATGGTTTATTCTAAAACTTGACTTATCCCAAAGAACCCAATAAGCCTTTTAATTCTTCGCTTTTGTCGGGATAACCCAGCTTCTCGTATGAGGTGATCAAATTACGTAACAAACGTTTGATGATCTCTAAATTCGAGCACGGTTCATAAAAAATGGCGAGCGGCTCTAATTTTAGTTGTTTCAAAAATGCATCAATTTCTTTTTGTCCGAATACAGCACCCTTACTGAAAGGATTGATATAGAAAAAAACATTGCTACCTTCGTTTCCCTCTAAAGAAGGGACACCCATGTGCTCAATGTCAACATAACATAGAATAAAATGTTCCGGTAAGTTTACTCCATAAATGGGAATATCAAGTTTCTGAGCAATTATTGTATAGATGATAGACAATAGAAGTGGATTTCCTTTTTTGCTTTCCAGAACATTGTTGATATATGAATTCTGTGGAGCGTGGTAATTGCTTGTATTTCCGCTGAAATTGTGTACATCAAACAGAATATGATTGATGATCTTTACTTTTTCAAGAGCAGTCAGATTTTCGTTTAATTCCAGCCAAACATCCTGTTTGATTTGATCGATCTGCTTAATTATTTTTGCGGTATCTATATCTGGATATTGATATCTAGCAATCAATAATGCACCTTCAAGTAAGTTTTGCTGTTCAGGATGCGACCAGTCCTTCAGGGCATCTTTAATTAGGTCGAACTGTATCTGGTGAATAATATTTTCGATCCGGTTCTGAATCAAGGTATCGAAAGAATGCTCCCAGGCATCTTCCAAAACAGGAATTACCTCTTCACCAAGTGATAAAAACTTTATGCTTACTTGCTTGAATACCGTTTCATCCGGGTCGTCCAGTAAGCTTATGAGTGCATTGACTTCTTGTTTATTCATAACTATTGATAAACTATTTGCACAAATGTAGACCGCCGTACTCAGGTATTTATTGTGAAAGCCAAGAAGATTTCAACCTTACTTTGTTAATCTCTCAAGAACAAGTTGTATCAATTGCTCCACAGAAGCATGGTAATTCTGACTATATTTCTTTGCAACGCGGTTGGCTATGATTGTACAAACAGTGCAGGTTTGGTGACCAAGTAGGGCTCCTAAACCATAAAGTGCTGAGGTCTCCATTTCGAAGTTTGTAATACGGTTTTCCTTGTATTTGAAGTCGGTCAATTGTTGATTAAAATCTTCTACCCATGGGCTTAATCTCAGTTTTCGTCCTTGCGGTCCGTAAAAACCGGGTGCTGTAGCGGTAATTCCTTTGATAAGGTCGAAGCCAATCTTGTTGATAAGTATTTCTGATCCTTTCACCGCGTAGGGGAAGGGTAGATTTTTGTCCCAATTTGTTTGCTTGATGAAGGCTTCAGAAACCTCATTGTCGTTTATTTTGGGCAGATCCAGGTAGTAATTCAATAAGCCGTCAAAGCCTAAGCCATACGTTGAAACAACAAAGCTGTCGACGGGGATATCTTGTTGCAAAGCTCCCGATGTTCCAATACGGACGATATTTAAGCTGATCCGCTCTTTTTTGATCGTACGTGTTTTTAAGTCGATATTAACCGCAGCGTCTAATTCGTTGATGAGAATATCGATATTGTCGGTTCCGATGCCAGATGAAATAACCATGATCCTCTTGCCATTGTAGGTTCCGGTGTGGGTAACAAACTCTCTATTTTGAATTTTAAAATCGATTGTGTCAAAAAAACGGGAAACAGTTTCTACACGTCCCTGATCACCTACAATAATGATGTTTTCTGCTATGTTTTCAGGCAAAAGCTGCAAGTGATAAACGCTTCCATTCGGGTTAAGGATAAGTTCGGTTTCTGCTATGATATTATTCATATGGATCAGGTTTTAAAAAGGTTTGACTATATTTGTTAAAGATGAATTTAATTGTTTAATTTGTTATGGATACTCCAAAAGTATTTAAAAATTATGATTCTCTCTAGCAATAAAATATTAGTTCCTATCGATTTTTCTGAGCAGTCTTTGATTGCATTAGAACAATCCTATAATATCGCTCGCGAATATAATGCAGAAATCACTCTTCTTCATGTGATAGAAGAGTCTGGGATGCTTTCGAAGTTTTTCTCAAATCAGCAACATGATGAGCTGAAAAAAAATGTTCAGAAACAATTGGATAAGTTGGCTGCTGATGTAGAAAAGAAAGAAAAAGTTAGTGTCAATACCTTGATTGGTAAAGGCACAATTTATGAAAAAGTGGCTGAAGTAGCTGAATTGATAAATGCTACAATGATTATAATGGGGACAAATGGGGATGATGGGAAAAGAAAACGATTTATTGGATCCAACGCCTTGCGTGTTGTGCGCGAGTCCAATGTGCCTGTTATTACTATAAAAGGAAAACATCATCGCAAGGGATGTAAAAATATCGTATTGCCACTTGATCTTTCGAAAGAAACAAGAGAGAAAGTAACCAAGGCGATCGAACTCTCTAAATTATTTGGCGGAGCCACTATCCGTGTCGTTTCGGTCTTATTTACTACAGATGAATTTGTTGTGAATCGTATCACGCGACAATTAGGACAAGTGAAAGCATTTTTAGAGAAAGAAGAAATCGACTGTTCTGCCGAAATCATAAAAGGTATAAAAGGTGAAGAGTCATTGGCCGAAAATATTATCGAGTACGCTACGAAAGTAGAAGGGGATCTGATCATGATTATGACGCAGCAGGAAGTTGATTTTACCCAATATTTTATCGGTTCTTCTGCGCAGGAAATCATCAATCATTCTACCATTCCAGTATTAAGTATCCGACCTTTACCAAAAAAAGATACAACTACATTTCCTAATCCTTATTAATTAACTAATCTCTCTTTTATGAAAGCATTCGACATTAAAAAAATTTTAATACCAATTGATTTCTCTGAAACATCTATGCTCGCGATAGAACATGCCGGATTTACTGCTCAACTATTCAAAGCGGAATTAGTATTGTTGCACGTTGTAGAAAAGCATTGGGAACAGTTTAGCATTGTTGCTCCCGAATTAAGAGTTTCCCCACCGAGTGATCTGATGAATGCGATCGAGAAAAAATTGGGTGAAGTCGCTATAACTATTCGTTCTAAATATGGTGTTAAGTCAACAACAGTTTTATCAACTGGAAATATTTTTAATGAAATACTTTCTATTTCAAAAGAACAAAGCGTTGATCTTGTTGTTATGGGAACACATGGTACTTCAGGGTTTGTGGAGTTCTTTATTGGTAGTAATACTTTTAAGATGGTGACACAATCTGACTGTCCGATCATTTCCGTTCAGGTTCATTCAGAGAAATTAGGTTTTAAAGAAATTTTATTGCCCATAGATGATTCAGCTCATTCACGTCAAAAAGTAAATCACGCTATCGTATTAGCAAAACATTTCGCTTCTAAAATTCACATTCTTGGTTTAGCTGATTCTGATGACGAAACAGAACGTAAGAAATTTGAAATCAAATTAGATCAGATAGAAGAATACATTAAAAAATGTGATTTGCCGTATTCACGCAAAACAGTAGATGGAAAAAATCAAGCGAAAACATCCTACGATTATGCAAAGTCTATCAATGCTGATTTGATCGTTATCATGACTGATCAGGATGAAAATATCACAGGACGGTTGATGGGAACTTATGCACAGCAAATCATCAATCATTCTAAGATTCCTGTAATGACTATTCAACCGACATTTTCAACTATTGAGTGGGTTCATCCCTATTAATAAGTAGTAGTCATAAAAAAATCCCTCCGAAGTTCGGAGGGATTTTTTTTTATAAATTCTTTTAGTAAAAAATAAAGTTTCCGTGTCCCTATTCTTGGCATTGCACAATGGATGCGCATAACAATATCGCTTGCTTTTACTAAGTCAACATTTCTTTTGATTCTACTAGATTTATCTTTGTAATAGGATTGTCTATCTTTTACTGATTTAAGAGATCTAACGTATTAGATGATAAATGTAATCCTTTTTTAATAAGTCTTACAATTTCAAAAAAACTCTCATGAATCGATAAAAATTAATTACTAATGATTTTATTAGATGAATCTATTTTATGATATTCCCAAATACACGTTTCAGAATATCAGTAACACGGGCAATAGGATCTTTACGTATCTTTAACTCTTCCTCCGCAATCAGCTTGAACAAGCCTTCTATAGCTCGGTCGGTAACATAAGCCGTCAGATCCGGATTTTGTTTTTCAACAAATGGAACTTTATTGTAATTGTTGATGATCGGATTCCAGTATTTTGTTAATTCCACTTTATTTATCGCATTTTGGACAATTGGAGTGAATTTTAGTCGCAATTCAGCTGTTGTTTTGTCTTTTAGGTATTGAGTAGCTGCATTATCTGCACCTTTTAAAATCGCAAATCCATCGCCAATGCTCATACCTTTAATTGCATTTACAAAAACAGGTGCTGCGTCTTTTGTCGCTTCTTCAGCGGAGCGGTTCAAAGTCATTACAAATTTATCGAGCTGATCATTCATTCCCAGTTTGGTTGCCCAGTCTTTTACTTTTTGAGCTTCAGGAGGAAATGGGATGAATAGGGATGGGTTTTTATAAAAACCATCCACCTTAGAAGCAAATGCGCTGGAATTGTTAGTTCCTACTGTCAATGCGTCCCTTAAGCCGCTGATCACTTCATCGTTTGTCAAGGGATTCGCAGCAGGTGTTCCTGTTCCATTTGCGTTTATCGCTACTTTTGCAGCGTCCACTGTTTGATTCAATTGTTGTGATGTACATGCTGTTAATCCTATCGCAAGGACCATAAGAGAAGAGAAGCCGATTTTTTTCATGTGTATGTTTGGTTTATTTATTTTATTTCAAAAGATAACAATGTTTCATTTTCAATCGATGCTTCGAGTTTGTCGCCAATAGCAACAGGACCAACTCCTTCGGGAGTACCCGTGTAAATCAAATCACCTGTTTTTAAAGTAAAAAACCTTGAAACGTATGCGATCAGCGTATCGAATGTGAAAAGTAGATCTTTGGTATTGCCTTCCTGAACGGAATTTCCATTGAGAAGTAGTTTGAAGTGAATATTATTCTGATCTACTATTTTTTTCTTATCGATAAATTTTCCAATAGGAGCAGAGCCATCAAATGCTTTTGCTTTTTCCCATGGCAATCCCTTTTCTTTGCAATTAGCCTGAATGTCGCGTGCTGTAAAATCGATGCCAATTCCTATTTCATCGTAATATTTATGCGCAAATTGTGCATCAATGTTTTTACCTACTTTGTTTATTTTAATTACCAATTCTACTTCATAGTGAATTTCTTTTGAAAAATCGGGATAATAAAAAGGCTGATTGTCCCTGATGATAGCTGTATCCGGTTTAAGAAAAAAAATCGGCTCTGTAGGAACAGGAGAATTCATTTCTTTGGCGTGCTCCGCATAATTACGGCCAATACAAATTATTTTCATAGAATTTAAATAGGGTATTTCGATAATTTTTTTTTCAAGACTACTTTTTCAGTAAGGTTGAATCCGGATAGATTTGAAAAATATCATCTATCTGTTGGAGGCCATTTTCAATTTTATTTCTGTCAGTACTTTTTTTGTATACAATGGAAAATCTCCATTCAGCATCCATGAATAATAAGATGGTTCATCACGGAAAACTTGTTCTACTGGTTTACCGATGTGTTTTCCAAAATTAAAAACTTCAATTCCTTTATCGTTAAAAATGATCCTTCCCGCAAGATCCGCATTTTTATTAATATTGGTAAAGTCATGTAACGCTTTGATGTCGTTGATTACAGGTGTTGACTTAACTCCTTTTCTATCTTCAAATTCAACTCCGTCATATTTTTGAAGTTGTGCCAAAAATACTTCATAAGTCGCTTCAATATCTGCCTGAGCGCTGTGTGCATGGATAATTTCTTTGCCACAATAAAATTTATACGCTGCTTTTAATGTTCGTTGTTCCATCTGATGAAAAATATTCTGAACATCAACAAAGCGTCTTCCTTTTATTTCAAAATCAATTTCGGCCCGTAAAAATTCTTCCACCAAAATAGGAATATCAAATTTATTTGAGTTGTAACCTGCCAGATCGCAATCCTTCAAAAATTCGGCAAGGCTTTTAGCGATACCTTTAAAAGTGGGTTCATTTTCTATGTCTTTATCATAGATCCCATGAATTTCGGAGGAAACTAAAGGGATTGGAATCGTTGGATTGATTCGTTTGGTTTTTATTTCTTTTGTTCCATCAGGAGAAATCTTTAAAATACAAAGTTCAACAATTCTGTCGGAGGCGACATTCACACCGGTTGTTTCCAAATCAAAAAATGCAATTGGACGAGTTAAATTAGGCTGTATCATTTTAAATGTGGAGTAAATAGTGTTAAAATAGATTTATTATTTCTGAAGGGTAAAAAACTTTTTACTTTCATTTTGTCCGATACCGATATCAAAAATAAAGAAGGTATCTATTAATTTTTTGTAGCCGCCTGCTTCAATGGTAATCTCATATTTGCTTGGCATAAGAGCCATAATAAACTTTCCTGTATTCGGATTGGGATTATAGCTTAATTCTTCCGCATCTTTATTTTTGAGATCCTTTACTGTTACAATAGTCTTTATGTTTTTCGCACTGTCAGATGTTGTTATATAACCTTGTAAAACTGTCGTCTTGTCCTCAGTATCTTCAAATTTTATTCTGTACAGATCAAGGTCTCCAAGACCACCCTCCCTTAAAGATGAGATATAGGCCACTCTGTTGTTTTCAGTAAACGAGATACAACGGTCATCGCCAACAGAATTAATCGGATAACCTAGATTTTTTGGAGTAGTCCAGGAGTTTTCTTCTTCATTCCAAGTGGATTCAAAAAGGTCGAAATCACCCATTCCGGCATGACCTTGAGATGAAAAATAAAGTGTTTTACCATCAGGAGCAATCTGAGGGAAATCGTCTTTGTATTTGGTATTAAGGGTCGTTCCGAGGTTTTGTGCCTTTGCCCATTGTCCGTTTGGTAATTTACGAGCCATGTACAGATCTGTTTCACCTAATCCACCTTCGCGTTTACTGGCAAAAAAGATGATGTTACCATCCGAAGTAATTGAGCCTGCAGTTTCAAAATCCGAATTCACATTATTATTCAGTTTTCTCATACGTTGAAATGTGCCGGCTTTATTCACAGAAGAATAAATGTTCCCCAAGCTGTCGATGTGGTCAATATACATTAACATAGTTTGTCCGTCAGGTGTTAATCCAACAGCCTGCTCATCATAGCGGCTGTTTACGGTAGCACCCATATTTTTAGGTTTTGTCCAAACATCATTTACCGGTGTCGACATGTATATATCAGAAGAGTAGTAGCCATCTACTTCAACCTGTCCTCCGACATTATCTTTTCTTCTGGAGGTAAAAACGATAAAGGATTCATTTGAAGTTACAAAGGGGTAATAATCGGGGTACTCGGAGTTGATTTCTTTGCCTAAGTTTTGAAACGTAACATTTACGGGATGTTTAACGTATTCTTTGCCATTTTCACATGTTTCAATCTGATGTTCAATCTGCTCTAATTCAATTCCTTTCAGTGTTGTTTTATAAGTGTTAAATGCTTTAATAGCATCATCAAACCGACTAGCATATTGATAAGCTAATCCCAGATGGTAAAGTACTTGTTTCTCTGACTTCGCTGTTTTGCTGGCAACTTCAAGGTATGGAATAGAAAGTGTTTTGTTTATATTGGAATACAGATAACTAACTCCTAGTTTATAGTTGTAATCGGGATTGCTGGGTTCTTGTTTCAGTAATTGCTTGTAGGCGGGGATTGCAAACAAAAAATTATTATGCGAAAAATGTTCTTTCGCATCAGCGGGGTCTATCACTTTTGAGGTTTTTGGCTGTGCTTTTGCTGCGTTGGAAAATAAAAAAGCAAATGCAAAAAATAGTATTCTATTAAAAAAAATGGTAGGAAATTTATTCACCGTATATATCTTTTTTAGCTTTTTTAAACAAGTTTGGTACCAAAGTACAAAAAATGTTTTTTTTATGAAAGAAATAGCCTATCAATTAATTAAAAAAACCTCCAAAATAGAATTTGGAGGTTTTGAAGTTCAAAAAGTAGGCTAATTTTTAAATCGGATTAATATGCCGCTACTTTAATGAATTGGTGTTTTTCATATTGCGCCTTATTTATTAAATAATCAATGTTGTATTGCGGTCCGGAAACGAATGATTTTATTTTAACAAAAACTACTTTCGATGCATCTATTCCTTTCTCTTTCAACGCATTTAAGATCTGTTCTTTTGCTTTTTCGGAACGGGCAATAGATAGTTCTTTATTTGTTTTATAAGCTCTTGTTGGAACTTGAGATGCGCAGGAAGTTAAGTTAATGTTTATACTTCCGTTTTTCGCAGCCAATTCAGCTAAATTATCGATGTATTGTTTGAACGGTCCATCATTTACATCGATTTGTGTTACATTGTATTTGAAATACATTCCGAAATTCAATTTGTTCACGCTTGCAAGTTGCTCATGGGGAACATCCTTCGGAACGGTATTTTCGTTATTAGTGGAAACAATGATTGCATTCTTCGGATTTATTTTAAACTTAACCGAAGTATTTGCATTTGCCAATACGTATTTACTGCCAATCTGTTTTGATTTCAATAGTTTACCGCTGCTATCTTTGAATTCAGCATATGATTTTTTACCAATAACATGTGTATCACTTTCCTCAAGAGAAAACAAGTACTCATCGTTTTGTGGAAGGTTTGTGAAAATAAACCAACCCAATTCATCGGTCGAAGTTGATTTTATTATTTCACCTTTTGAATTCATCAGGTTCACTTTCAGATTTGTGTGAGGAGAATTTTTCTCATCCACAATTTTTCCATCTACAGAGATAAACGCTAAATCGGAAGTAGCACTTGCATTGGAAGTTGTATCTTTAGCAGGCCCGTCTAAATTTACACCTTTTAAGAGTATTTCTTTATTAATTTCCTGATATGCGGCACTCATCGGAACATCGATCACTTCTGAGAAAAACTCTTGTCCATCATTTGTATATGAAAGCGTATAATTGCTTCCCGGAGGAATAATGATAGTGAAACTTCCATCCCTCACCATTGGTTTATAAACTCCAGCAACAATTCCTGTTTCGTTATTTGTTACGAGAATTTCCAAAAATGGAGGAAATGGCTGTCCTTTTGCAGGAACTATAAATCCTTTGATCAATGCAATAGGAACTTCTTTGCGTTCAGGTAAAGAAACAATATAGATATCTTTTTCACCATATCCTTCAGATCTTGAAGAAGATGCGTAATAGCCCCGTTTGCCATCCGGTGAAGTCACATAAAAAACATCGTCATCTGTCGTATTTATCGGATATCCTAGATTCAATGCTTCTTCCCAGGTATTTGTTTCTTCGTTTTTGGAAGAAAAGAAAATATCAAAACCTCCGATTGTCTGATGACCTTTCGAGCTGAAGAATAAAACTTTACCACTTGGATGGATAAAAGGAGATTCTTCGTCATAGATTGTATTAATAGGAGCACCAATATTCATTGCCAAACTCCATTTTCCATTCGGCAATTTCACGCATTTCCAGATATCTCTTCCGCCAAGACCGCCATCTCTGTCGCTCACGAAATAAAGGGTGTTCCCATCCGGACTCAAGCATGCACTTGTTTCCCATTTTGGGCTATTGATATTGGAACCCATTGCCTCTGGGTAGGTCCAATTATTGCCATTCAGCGTACTGAAATAAATATCACCACCATTTATATCTTTGTAAATTAATAATGTTTGAGCATCAGCAGTTAATCCGACACTTGCCTCATGTGTTGTTGTATTGATATTCGAACTAACAGAAACGGGGCTTGTCCAGGTGCTATCACTTTTTTTGTATGCAAGATAAATATCCTCAAAAAACTGACCTTCATCTGTTTTATCCATTCCTGTGCCCGTAGATCTTCTGGAAGTAAACATGATCGTTTTCTCATCAGCAGATAATACAGGACTGTATTCTGGAGCTGAGGAATTGATACTGTCACCTAAATTTTTTAATATGATATTTATTGGAGCACTCACCAAAGATTTTGCGTTGTTACTGATCTCAACTTGTCGGTCAACATCTTTTATCAGCACTTGGTTTTTTTCTTTTAAGTAAGATTTGAATTTTTCGTAATTCGCAATGGCTTCATCGAACTTGTAACTGAAGTGCAGTGCTTGTCCGTAATAAAAATAAGCGTTTACCGGAGCAGCTTTTTCGCTAGGCTCAAGGTCTTTGTAGTTTTTAGACGTGTTTTTAACAGCGCGCTCTAAATATACGAGTGCTTTTTTTTTTTCAGTTTCAGAATTCAAATAACACAAGCCTATTTTGAAGTTGATATTCGCATTGGTTGAATCGATGGCATAAGCCTCCGTCAAATTTTTTAAGGCTAAAGGGAAATTACCTTCCAAAATCAGATAATTACCTTCTGTAAATTTCTGATTATAGTTGGCTTTATCTTGTGCACTTATAGAAAGATTAAAGATGACAAATGAAAATAAGACAAAAAATATTTTTTGCATAGTGTCGGTGTTAAAATAAATATTCCGCTAAGCTTTTAAGCAAAGCAGAATTATCTAAAATTCAAACAAATATATTAAAATTTGATATAGAAAACCTATAGGTGGCAAAAAGAAATCAACAGTTTTAAATAGCTGAAATTCAGTTACTTAGGTTCAATTATTTTTATTTCAACCCTTCTGTTCTGTTGCATTCCTTTTTTGTTGGATTCCCCATTAGGAAGTGTATTTGTCGCAATTGGCATCGTTTCGCCATATCCTTTTGCAACTAGGTACTTCACATTGATTCCTTTTTTTACAAAGGCGTTTACCACGGCCTGGGCACGCATTTGCGAAAGTTGTAAGTTTGTGGCATCGTTTCCTTTATTATCCGTGTGACCAGCTACTTCAAAGGTTAATTCAGGATATTCTTTCATCAGATTCAATAGCTTTTCAATTTCTAAATTGGATTCTTTCCTAAGAGTTGCCTTATTCGAATCAAAGAAAATATTGTTGAGTACTATTTTTGAACCTATCTTAACTTTTTCCAGAACAATATTTTTTGTCAAAACCAAATATTCGGGTTGTTTAGGAACATTTATATTTTCAGATTGAAAAAGATAACCATTCGCTTCGTAGGACAAATTATAGTTTTGTCCACGGTTTAAAATAAAGGAATAAGATCCGGAATCTGAAGCTGTATAATAGGTTTCAATCAATTTGCCTGAAATATTGTCTTTCACAACGATTTGAGCCCCAGCAATAGATTTTTCATACACATTTTTTACGGTGCCTGCAATACTTATGGTTCCAGGTGTTTTGCTTTCAAAATTTAAGCTATGCAATAAAACAGATTTCTCGATTTCCTGGTAAGAGGAGTTGGGAGGAATTGTAATTGTCACATTAATAGGTTGAAAACCTTCAGCTTCATAACTGATAGTATACGTTTTTCCTTCTACTCCAGGTTTAATGATCATCAGGTATTTTCCGGTTAGTTCATTTGATTTGCTATTTTGAACAACCAATCCTGTTTCCCTATCGGTAGCTATTATTTCAACCTTTGGAAGACCTTTTGTCGCACCGTCAAAAGTTATATATCCCTTTAGAAGTGTTAGTGGTTCAGCAATCGCCTTCTCAAAATTGATCGTGTAAATATCTTTTCCACCAAAGCCATTGTTTCTTATAGAAGAAAAATAGCCTCTTTTACCATCAGTAGATTGAACATAAAAAATATCGTCATCGGGTGTATTGATTGGATATTTTAGGTTTTCAGGAGAACTCCAATTGCCGTTTTTATCTTTTATAGATTTGAAAATGTCAAATCCACCCATGTTTTTATGCCCCTTTGAGCTAAAAAAAAACGTTACACCATCGGGATGAAGAAAGGGAGCCTCTTCATCTTCTTTTGTATTGATTTGGGGACCTGCATTGATGGGAATGCTCCATTGTCCGTTTGGTAATTTTACACTTTGCCAGATATCTCTTCCACCGTAACTGCCTTCCTTTTTATTACTTACAAAATACAAGGTTTTTCCATCTAACGAAAGCGAAGCATGTGTTTCCCAGTCTGGAGTGTTTATGTTTGAAGATAAAGGTAATAATCCGCTCCAAGTATCGCCTTCTAAATTACTGTAATAAATATCTCCTCCATTCACATCTCTGTAAACATATAATTGTTGACCGTCGGCCGAAAGACTGATATTGGCTTCGCTGCCAAACGTATTTATGCTCGTGCCTATTGATTTTGCTGAAGACCATGTGCCATCTGTTTTTTTATTACAAAAATAGATGTCTTCAAGAAATTGGTCGTTATCTGTTTTTTCTCCCCCAGTGCTACCTAATCTTCGCGAAGTGAAAATTAATGTGGATTCATCCGCAGAAATGACAGGACTGTAATCAGGATAGATAGAGTTAATGCTATCACCAAGATTTTTAATACTTACACTAATTGAATCTTTAGTGAATTCAATCGCATTAAAATTTATTTCAACTTGCTTTTCCAGATCTTTAGTAAGAACTTGATTACGAGTACCAACGATATCTTTAAATTTGTTAAAAAAAGTAATAGCTTCATTGAAACGGTAAGCAAGGCGGTAAGCAACACCAAGAGAATAATAGGCTAATTCAGGAGCTTTTTTCTCCTTTGGATCCTCAGGATTGTAATTGTGAGATACATTTTGAACCGATTTTTCAAGAAAGGGTAGCGCTTTGTTTTTTTCTGTTTCGGATTCTAAGTAACAAACCCCGATTTTGTAATTTATATTTGCGTTTGACGAATCAATCCGATAGGCGTCTTTGAAATATTTTAGCGCTAGAGAATAATTTTGTTCAAGGATCAGATAGTTTCCTTGAATGAAATTGTCTTTATAATCACCTTTACTTACTTGGGAAAATCCAAGTGAAGAAAGCATCAAAAAAAGTATAATTAAATAATTTTTTTTCATAAGTCACAAGTTTAGAAAATATGTCATTTAGATGCAAATATACTCTTTATCACGATTTTGTCAACGTATAGGTTAAAAAAACCATAAAAAAAGCAAAAATTTAGCTCTGCTTTTTTCAGAACGAGACATTGTCGAATTATTATCTTGGAGTAGCCTTTATCTTAATGTGTCGGTATTGCTCGTAATTTGAATGTTTTCAACAGCTTACTTTTGATATTCCGTTCCCATGAACCAATGCTTTTGTTTCACTGAAATGTAAATGAGCTTTTTGCATTCACGACAATATCCTACGCTTGTCTATACCTATTTTTATAATCAGAATTTCGCACAATGGAGAGGCTATTGTTTGAAAAAATAAATACGGAAACAATTAAAATAACTGGAGAAAGTACTATGTAATTAACGTGCTAGTTGATTCGTTCTCTAAAAAATAGATCTAAAATTCTCGGGTAGTATCCCACTGCTCGAGATAGTCGGCCACTCTTCTTACAAATTTCCCACCCAAAGAGCCATCAACAACTCTATGATCATAAGAATGAGATAAATACATAAAATGACGAATACCAATCAAATCACCTTCGGGTGTTTCGATAACTGCAGGCTTTTTCTTGATCGCTCCAACAGCCATAATTGCTACTTGTGGTTGATTGATAATAGGTGTGCCCATTACATTTCCGAATGAACCAACATTTGTAAGCGTATACGTACCGCCCTGAATATCATCCGGAGATAATTTCCCTGCGCGTGCACGGTTTGCAAGGTCATTTACTTGTTTTGTTATACCTACAAGATTTAGGGTATCTGCATTTTTAATAACGGGAACGATAAGGTTACCGCTTGGTAAAGCAGCAGCCATTCCAATATTAATGTTTTTTCTTTTGATGATCTTCGTTCCGTCTAAAGAGATGTTGATCATAGGGAAATCTTTGATCGCTTTTACCAATGCTTCAATAAAGATGGGCGTGAACGTTAACTTTTCACCCTCTCTTTTTTCAAAGTTTCCTTTTACTTTTTCTCTCCATTTAACAATGTTCGTAACATCCGCTTCTACGAAAGACGTAACGTGGGGAGAAGTATGCTTACTCATCACCATGTGATCCGCAATAAGTTTGCGCATACGATCCATTTCAATGATCTCATCACCCGGGTTTAATGAAATCGCAGGTTTTGATTGTACTTGTGCTGCTCCATTATTTGATGCTACTTCTTGAACAACTTTTGGTTGTTCAGCAGCCATTTGTTTTCCTTTGTTTGGGATGTAGGCCAGTATATCGTTTTTAGTCACTCTTCCATTCGCACCGGTACCGGAAATGCTATTCAATTCTGCCATTGCAATCCCTTCCTGTTTGGCGATATTACGCACAAGCGGAGAGAAGAATTTTCCTGAAGAAGAATTTTTTTCAAGTGAAGCTCCTTCATTTACTATTGCTGACGCTACTTCTTGTTGAACTGTTTTTGTTTGTTCAGCTACAGGTGCTTTAACTTCAGCTGTTTCAACTACCGCATTCGCATCGGTAGAAATGATTGCAATTGCTTTCCCAACCTGAACAACATCGCCTTCGTTGAACAATCGTTTTATAAGTGTTCCTTCTGCTGTAGAGGGAATCTCTGAATCTACTTTATCAGTGGCGATTTCTAGTACGGTTTCATCTGCAGCAATTTTATCGCCTTCTTTTTTCAACCATTTAATGATTGTTGCTTCTGCAACACTTTCACCCATTTTGGGCATAATCAACTCTACTTGTGCCATAATTATGAAATCGTTATTGAATAAATCTTATTTTAATAGGATACAAAAATAAACTAATAATTCAGAAGTGCAAAGTACTTAATAATTTGCAGTGTTTGCTTTGTTTTGAATCGAACCGGATAAAAAAAATAACCTTGCCTTTTGATGGCAAGGTTATTTAATAGTTTATGACCCGACTGATTAAGCAAAAAGAGGATAGTCTTTCATTAGTTTGTTGACTTCTTTTTTTACTTCAGCGATCACTTTTTCATTGTCGCTATTCATCAGCACTTTGTCTATCAGTTTTACAATCTTAGGAATCTGTTTTTCTTTGATGCCGCGCGTTGTGATTGCTGCTGTTCCGATTCTGATTCCGGATGTTACAAAAGGAGATTTATCATCGAAAGGAACCATGTTTTTATTGACAGTGATATCGGCTTTTACCAGCGTTGTTTCAGCTAATTTACCCGTTAAGTTTTTTGAACGAAGGTCAATTAACATACAGTGATTGTCGGTGCCACCAGAAATTACTTTATATCCTTTATCTACAAAGCACTGCGCCATTAGTTTCGCATTTTTCATTAACTGAATGCAATAGTTCATATAGCTGTCTTCAAGCGCTTCGCCAAATGCAACCGCTTTTGCCGCGATAACGTGCTCCAGCGGTCCGCCTTGTGTTCCGGGGAATACCGCGGAATCAAGCAACTGGGACATCATTTTTACTTCCCCTTTAGGTGTTTTTTCGCCCCATGGATTTGCAAAATCCTTACCCATCATAATCATCCCACCACGAGGACCTCTTAATGTCTTGTGCGTAGTTGTTGTTACAATATGGCAATATGGTAAAGGGTCATTCATTAATCCGCGGGCGATCAAACCCGATGGATGAGAAATATCCGCCAATAAGAGAGCGCCAACTTTATCGGCTACTTTTCTAAGTTTTTTATAATCCCAATCACGCGAATAAGATGATGCGCCACAGATAATCAATTTTGGTTTTTCTTTCACTGCGATCGCCTCAATTTTGTTGAAATCGATACGACCGGTTTTTGGTTCAACACCATAAAAGCTGGGAACATATAGTTTACCCGAAAAATTAACCGGAGAACCGTGGGTAAGATGGCCACCATGGGAAAGATCGAATCCTAAAATTTTATCGCCCGGCTTTAAAATTGCAAGCATCACAGCTGCATTCGCCTGAGCTCCCGAGTGCGGCTGAACATTCACCCATTCCGCATTAAAAAGTTGTTTCGCACGGTCGATTGCAAGTTGTTCAACTTTATCTACAATTTCACATCCGCCATAATAGCGTTTTCCCGGAAGTCCTTCTGCATATTTGTTTGTAAGTACCGAACCCATCGCCTTCATTACACTTTCGCTAACATAATTTTCGGAAGCAATCAATTCCAGTCCAATAGTTTGACGTTTTTTTTCTTTAGTAATCAGATTAAAAATGGCAGTATCTTTTTTCATAATAATTAAAATAGAGTTTGTATGCTTACAAAAGTAAAATTTAGTTTGTTATGTGTTGGTAGTTTTATCGATTTCTTTTTCCATCAGCTTGAATGTCGGAATTAAAATCATTAAAATGATCGGAGATTGAGCCATCCCCATAAGGTATCTGGCAAATTCGTACATTTTTTCTGAGCTGTTTTTAAAAACGTAACCCGATACAATAAAACCTGCTGAAACAACAAATACCCCCAAATAAGTAAAAGCGGTGATCCGGAGGTATTTATTGCCTTTAAATAGGGTTTTAACGATGATAATGGAGAGGCTAAGGTATACCAAGCTAAAGAATAGTGTTAACAGCCATTTTAGGTTAACCAGCGTTTGGTATTCCAGGTTTTGAAGAAAGGAAATGAAAGGAGGGAGAAAATAATCCTGATCGAGATCCCATGCTCGTAAAATGGCATTAATTGTTTTAAAAACGGTATCCCTCAAAAAGCCTGTTGCAATAGCCAGAATAGCCATTATAAAGATGATCAAATTCCTTTTGATTTTGCTGTTATTGGTTTTCACGGGCTTAAAAATACGATTTAATTTAACGGTTTCATTTGTTAGGTGATCTTTTCTCCTTTTTGCTTGATCAAAAAGTAGCAAAAAATCAAGGCTTACGAAAAAACCACAAAAAATCTACACCGTTTCGCTCTGACTCTGTGAACTCGTCTAGGTGATTTTATTTAGCTATAGATATCTTTTAGACTCAGACAGCACAGACTCTTGCTATTACCCGCGCTTGCTTAACGGCTTGATTTGTTATGTGGTTTTTTCTGATGCCGGTTCGAGTACTTTACAATGACTGTAGCAAAAACTGAATGATCTTACGAAGCCGCGCGTGAGGACTGAACAAACGCGATGCCGTCAGCCTGTGTGGAGCGATCGTTTGTTTTTGAACTTTTGTTTCTTTTCTTTTCAAGAGAAAAGAAAAAGAAAAAATAAAAAAACTCTTTTCTCCTTTTTGCTTGATCAAAAAGTAGCAAAAAATCAAGGCTTACGAAAAAACCACAAAAAATCTACACCGTTTCGCTCTGACTCTGTGAACTCGTCTGGGTGATTTTATTTAGCTATAGATATCGTGTAGACTCAGACAGCACAGACTCTTGCTATAGCCAGCGTTTGCTTAACAGCTTGATTTGTTATGTGGTTTTTTCTGATGCCGGTTCGAGTCCAGCACCATAACTATCGCTAAAACGTAATAACCTTGCGAAGTCGCGCGTGAGGACTGGACAAACGCGATGCCGTGTAGCCTGTGTGGAGCGATCGTTTGTTCTTGAACTTTTGTTTCTTTTCTTTTCAAGAGAAAAGAAAAAGAGAAAATAAAAAAACTCTTTTCTCCTTTTTGCTTGATCAAAAAGTAGCAAAAAATCAAGGCTTACGAAAAAATCACAAAAAATCTACACCGTTTCGCTCTGACTCTGTGAACTCGTCTGGGTGATTTTATTTAGCTATAGATATCGTGTAGACTCAGACAGCACAGACTCTTGCTGGAGCCCGCGCTTGCTTAACGGTTTGATTTGTTATGTGGTTTTTTCTGATGCCGGTTCGAGTCCTGCACCGTAACTATCGCTAAAACGTAATAACCTTAAGAAGTCGCGCGTGAGGACTGAACAAACGCGATGCCGTTTAGCCTGTTTGGAGCGATCGTTTGTTCTTGAACT
>CAMCYR010000050.1 GCA_945885475.1 Chitinophaga pinensis | reverse complement strand
ATTGTTGTTGTAAATCAGCAAGGTAAAGTTGAATATGTAAGTCCATCCACAAAACGTATGCTTGGTTTTGAGCCGGAACAATTATTAGGTGAAGGTTGGTGGGACTTAACCCGCATTGATATTCTTGAACGGGAAGCCGTTAAAGAGCTCACTATGCAACAACTTCAACAGAACTCAATGGTGGAGTCTCTTCCATACGAACGATTATTAAAAACAGCGACAGGTGGCGATAAATGGATCTTATGGAATACATCCAAAGGACCTTCAAATACATTGATTGGTATCGGACATGATATTACCGACAGAAAAAAAGCGGAACAGAAATTAATCGAGAAACACAAAGAACTGGAGCAGCAAAATAAAGATATGTTGGACAGTATTCAGTATGCCAGTCGCATACAAGAAGCGATTTTGCCTGACATAGAGAAAATAAAAAACGCATTTTCAGATGCATTTGTTTTGTACCAGCCGAAAGATGTCGTGAGTGGCGATTATTATTTCTTTTACCAAAGAGGAAGTAAATCATTTGTCGCGGCTGTTGATTGCACGGGACACGGTGTTCCCGGAGCGTTGATGAGCATCATTGCCAATGGAATTTTAAAAGAGGTAATCGTAAAAAAAGGAATTACGGAACCTTCCGAAATTTTATATGCCTTGGACGAAGAGTTATTTGCGGCACTCAACAAAAAAGGAGAAATCACAAGCGATGGAATGGATGTGGCTTTGGCCGTATTTGATTCAGAAAATAATAGTGTGAGATATTCAGGTGCATTCCGCCCTATGATACTTCTGCGTGACAATGAATTAATTGAGTTTGAAGCAAATCGTTATCCGATTGGATTTTATGCTGATGTAGAAAAGATATTTGTTTCGAAAGAAATTGAATTAAAAAAAGAGGATACCTTTTACTTTTTCACAGATGGATACTGCGATCAGTTTGGTGGTGAGCTGAAAAAGAAATTCAATAAAAAGCGTTTTAAAGAGTTGTTGTTGTCATTACAAGGAATGGAAATGAAAGAACAGCATTCTTTTTTGCAATATGCTTTGTTGAATTGGAGGCAAGGAGAACCTCAGATGGATGATGTGTGCATTATCGGTGTTAGAATTTGACAAAGTCAAAAGCTAACGCTAGAGAATGCCATCCCGATGAACATCGGGATCTCACGAACTGAGTGAAATCTTGTGATGGGAATTAAGATATAATTTAGTGAAGAGTTGTTGGGTTTAAAATTTCAACAACTCTTCATACAACTCTCTAACCGGCAATCCCATTACATTGAAATAAGTACCTTCGATTCTGTCTATAGCAATGTAACCGATCCATTCCTGCGCTCCATAAGCTCCGGCCTTGTCGTAAGGATTATAATTCCTGATGTAAAATTCAATTTCTTCCAAGCTAAGTTCCTTGAAATAAACTTTTGTGAGCGCAACGAAAGATGTTGTTTTGTGTTTCGATTTTAAACAAACTCCGGTGTACACTTCATGCATTTTACCAGAAAGCAATTGCAGCATTCTTACAGCATCATTGAAGTTTTGAGGTTTGTTGAGAACATGTCCGTCTAGCCAAACAATTGTATCTGCCGTAATTACGATGGTATTGTCAGTTAACTCTTCATCAAAGGCATCCGCTTTCTTTTCACAGAGGTAGAGCGGGATTTCAGCAGCCTTTAATTGCTCCGGAAAACTTTCATCCACTTCTTTTGTGCGTACCTCAAAGTCGAGGCCGAGTTCTTTCAAAAGATAGTGTCTGCGGGGCGATTTAGAAGCCAGGAGCAAGGTGTATTTCTTCAGTTCTTCAAATTGCATTCAGATAGTTGTGTAAAATAGGGTAGGCGAAAACTAGCAGATAAAGGATTCCCATAAGCATAATAAATTTAGAAAAGTTTCCGGCAAAGCGAAATTGTTTTTTTTCCTGAGCCGTCTTTATCTTGTAGATTAGGAAAAGAAGCGGTAGTTGCAATGCCACAATAAAATATAACAGGGAAACGGTATCGCCTATCTTTAGGAATTGCGTTTCAACATAAACCAAACAGATGATCATTACGAATGCAATGAAGATCGCACTATTTTTGGTAGTGCGGATACCCAATACGATTGGCATGGTTTTGCAACCAAACTCTTCGTCACCGTCTACATCTTCGATATCTTTGATCATTTCACGCAATAAGGTTGTTAAGAACGCAAAAAAGGATAAGGCAAGTGTGTATTCCCAAACAGATCTGAAACTCAGATTTTGTTCAATCGGTAAGTAGGCTCTGTAAATAGGTATCATATCATATACAACTGCAATGATCGGTACAAGCGCTGTAAATAAAGCGATCACCAGATTTCCGACAAAGAACTGACGCTTGAAAGTTGTTGAATAGAACCACAATCCTCCGGCACAAATAAAATGAATAAGTGTTAATCTCCATGAACTTATACTGTAGGAAACATAAAAAGCGATCAACAGTGCAAGCACATTAATTACAGTATGCGCTCCCATTGCAACCCTTCTTTTTACACCTTTGTCAATTACCATGCGCTCCGGCTTATTTACCTTGTCGATGCGTACATCAAAATAATCGTTAATGATATAACCTGCTGCCGCTATCATTACGGTGGATAATACCAATAAGAAAAAGTTGATTTCTGAAAGCTGCAGCGTGTAATAGGTACTGTTCAGTTTTATGATCGGATACACAATACACCAGCGAACAGCATACTGAGTGAATGCGATGATCAATAAATTCTGAATCCGGATTATTTTTAAAAATGCAATCATAAACTATTTGCTAAACGTGGTTATTTCTGCTGAGAAATTATTTTTTTAATTATTTAAGTGCAATTTTTGTCGGTACTTACCACACAAATCCTTCTTTGCTGAACCAGTGCCCCTGAACCCTCAACACTTGTTCAATAACATCACGAACGGCACCTTCTCCGCCTTTTTTATCGGAAATATAAATGGATATATCTTTTATCTCCACAGCAGAATCATTCGGACATGTTGGAACCCCGATTTGTTGCATCACTTCATAGTCGGGAAGATCATCCCCCATATACAGTATTTCTTCAGGCGCGATATTGTAAATTTCAATTAACTCTTTGTAGGCATCAATTTTTGTATGTATCCCTAAATAAATATCTGTAATTCCTAAACCAAGCAGTCGCTTGCGTACCATTTCTGATTTACCACCAGAGATGATCGCAATTTTATATCCTTTTTTTACGGCTAATTGCAGCGCATAACCGTCTTTTACATTCATCACCCTTACTTGTTCTCCGTCAGGCATTAATGTTACCGACCCATCTGTAAGAACGCCATCCACATCAAAAATAAATGCTTTAACTCTGCTGAGTTTTGTTTTGAAATTTTCCATCGCTACTAATTTACTCTATTCTTTTTTATTACACTAAAAAGTTTTTTCATTTCACTCACGCTATTTAACATTGACCTTACTCTTTCTTCCTTACACATACATTCTCAAATTCTCATTTCTACCTTCATTCTCATTTCGACCTTCCTCTGTCATTTCGACCGCAGTGGAGAAATCCTTCCAATACTTTCGCTAAGCAATGTGTATATTTTCTGCAAGTCTTTGTCCTTAGACAGCAATTTTATCTGTGCCTCCATTGTTTTTTTATCCTTACGGATTGCTGGTCCTGTTTGAACAGATGCTGGAGAATAGTTTTTTATCTTAAAGGATGTTTCTTCAATAAGTGGTTTTAAGAGATCGAGTGATAATTTCTCTTTTTTGAGTAAATTTTCTGCTACAACATACATGTAATTGCTGAAATTGCAGGCAAATACGGCTGCAAGGTGAATTTTCTTCCGCTGCTCTGAATTTACTTTTTTCACATTTTCACTAATGCTTTTAGCAAAGTATTTTAATGTGGTTGACGTTTTACTGTTATTCGCTTCAATGCAAATTGGAATCGTTTTGAAATCGACGGATTTCTCTTTCGAAAATGTTTGTAAAGGATAAAAAACGCCATAGTTTTTAGAGCAGTTTTTTAATACATCGATAGGAATGCTCCCGGACGTATGAACAACGATCTTATCTTTTAAATTTAATTGTCCGGCAACAGATTCGATCGCGTCATCTTTTACTGCAATGATGTAAATGGAAGAATCAGCAGAAAGTTTTTTCAAATCGGAGATAGCTTCTCCTTTTATTCTCTTAGCCAGTAGTACTGCATTTTTGAGTTTATGGCTGTATACCTGAGAAATAAAATAGCCTTCGTTATAAAGTGTAAGTCCGAGTTGTGTAGCAAGATTGCCTGCACCAATGATCGTTATTTTTATCTCCGGTTTCAATAGTTGTTGTTTTATGAAGATCTTCTTATTCGTTCAACGATTGCCATAATTGTGCCTATTGCCATAATGATACATCCGATCCAAAGGATATTGATGTAAGGGAAAATCATTGCTTGCATTACAATAAAATCACGCACATTTGATTTCTTTTCCTGTAAGGAAATTTGGATCTTTCCATCTTCCGGATTGATCTGCCAGAACATGAACTTTAATCCTAATGGATCAACTCTCGACTCAACCGGCTGTATGTTGTTGTTTCGAATGACATAAACAGGATTTGCATTGTATTTTTTTACGATGTCCATTACTTGAAAATGAGCTTGCACTGCAACATCATTTTCAGCCAACTGGTATTTTGTTTTGTCAACATTTACTGAAAGGGAATCGAAGATGATGATGGCGTTGGATGAAAAAATAGTATCTCCCTTTTTTAATGTAAAGTTTTTTGCAGGAGCATATTCATCAGCTGTTTTTTGTTTTTTTTCTAAGAGCGTTTCAAGGTCGGCAAATGTAACATGTGTATACACATCATACGTTAAATAATGACGTGTATCAGGTTCCGCTACATTTCCCATACGGGGATTTGTTTGAACCAAAGGAGCTAAGGAGAATTCTTTTATCAGTTTACCTGCTTCGTCTTTTGTAAAATAATCGACATCAAAATAAATATTAATTCCCTCTTGTCGTTTGCCTTTATAGGTCACAAAGTACTTGCCCATTTTCAGTGTATCACCCTGTGTAAGCAAAATATTATTGTTGTTGGAAAAGTCTTTACCGAGGCTCTCCACACTTTTTCCGGATGTGTTTTGTGAGATGATGTCTTTTTTAGAAGTAGAGATCAAAGCTCCTAATAATACCAAGGCAAAACCAATATGTGCGATGGATGCACCGGCCTTTTTTATTTTCCCGCCAAGCACTCTGAACATATAATCCGCATTTGCTACGGCAGCGAAAATGGAAGAAAATAACAAAATAGAGTAGTAGCGGCTGTTATAGTTTAAAACGAAAACCATTAATATGGTTAAGCCCAACGATATGAAAAATGAAAGCGAAATATTTTTTAAGAATACTTTTATATCCGTGTTTTTATATTTAAAAAACTGACCAACAGCAATTAGCAAGGTAACAACAAATGCAAAGGGCAATTGCCAGTTATTGTAGAACGTCACGACTTCTTTTAGTGGCGCTTTGTTCATTCCAAAGATCTTGTTCCATACCGGCATCGAAGTATAAAATAGGATCTGGAAAGAGGAAACGAGGAGTACAATTGCACCCACAAACATCCAGAATTCACGCGACCAAAGACCTTCTTCGGCATCTTGTTTTGGGAAATGTTTCCAGTTTATAACGAGCAAAACAATCCCGATGATCAGAAAACAAAAAAGATAAACGAGTAATTGTCCGGCCATACCAGCAGTTGGAAATGAGTGAACGGAAGTTTCACCCAGAATACCGCTTCGTGTAAGATACGTTGAGTAAAGTATAAGAATGAATGTGAGTATCGACAAGAAAAAAGCGGTAAATAATGATTGTCCTTTGTTACGGTTAATGAGCATAAGATGCGCAGCACCAACAAGTGTCAACCATGGAACCAGTGATGCATTTTCAACGGGGTCCCATGCCCAAAAACCACCAAAACTTAAAGCTTCATATGCCCAGGCGCCACCCATCAAAATTCCAACACCTAAAACAGTAACACCAGCGTATGTCCATGGTAAAGCAGGTTTTAGCCACTCCGTAAAATTCTTTTTCCATAATCCGGCAATGGCATAGGCAAAAGGAACAACGGTTAAAGCAAAACCAAGAAATAGAGTAGGAGGGTGGATGGTCATCCAATAGTTTTGTAACAATGGATTTAATCCCCGTCCATCAATTTTATCGATGTAATTTGGACTGGAAAACAAGGGGATATTGGCAAAGTCGGGGTGCTCACGTAAAAGAACAGTAAAGGGATTGCTTCCTAAATGATAGTCAGCGATGGTGATTCCCAATAACATGGAAGCAAGAAATACCTGCACCAATGAAATGACAGCCATAACAGGAGCTTCCCAGTTTTTTGCGGTACGTTGTAACAACAAACCAAGAACAACATGCCAGAACGTCCAAAGTAAAAAACTTCCTTCCTGACCTTCCCAGAAACAAGAAAGTATGTAACGCATAGGCATCTCTTTGTTGCTGTGGTGCCAAACATATTCATATTCAAAATAATGATTCATGAGCATGATGAACAAGGTGCTCACAATTCCCATTACAGACAGTCCGTGTAAGCGAAATGCAATTCTTCCGATGCGTTTCCACGATGCTGAATCGTCATTGTCTTTTGCCGCAAAAAAATAAGAAATGCTTGCTAACAATGCAAGCACAAAGGATAGGATCACAAATACATTTCCAACTTTACCAATTCCTAAATGTTCACCGATGTATTCCATATGTTTATACTGTAATAATTTTTAATCATTTGCAAATCTGTAAAAAGAGTTAGCGTTCAATAAAGATGCTTCTGAAGTTTACCTGCTTGCTGTTTCTTCCGGTTTGCCGTCATTGTATTTAGAAGGACATTTCATTAAAATATCAGAAGCCTCAAAAGCTTGTCCTTGCATTTGTCCGATCAATACAATTTGTTCGGAACGTTCAAAGTCCTGAGGCTTATTTTTATGCAATATAACTTTACATTCAACGCCTTTGTTATCGATCATATAAAATGTAAAAAGATTTGCATCTACTTTAGGTTCGTAAACGGCTTCTTTTTCTTTGTTCAATTTTCCAACGACGTGAAATTCGCTTCCCGGATCCTTTGCCGCTTCTGTGAAATCAGCATAAGTACTTGTATTGTTTAATGTTGTGAATATAGCGCCAATTGCTACCGCAATGAGGATGATGCCAAGTATGTGAACCTTTTTCATATTCTATTTGTTTTTAGCTTCTTTTTCTAATTTACTGATCTTTCTGTCAAGCGAAATTAAATATCCGGTGATACCGATAAAAATAAGGGAGATAACAATCACAACCACATAGATCTTTCCGGACTGATAAAGTCCGCTTGCCATTTCAATAGATTCATTTTCCTGAGCGCTTGCACTTGCTATAACGATCATCATTAAAAATGAAAGCAGTATTTTTTTTATTGAATTATTCATCTATTAAATTTTTTCTTTTAAGTTTTTCAATTCTTACTTTAAGCGTAAATATCCACACTGTAAAAAGTATCCATCCGATCACAGCAGGATAAAAAACCATCCGCATATTGCTGTCCAGATCATATTTGTTAAAACCGGGGTTACCTCCGTTGCCGGGATGCAGCGAGTCGCTCATACGCGGAAGTACCATCAGAAAAACGAGCAGCATCACATACGCGAAAATATTGTAGACGGCAGCAATGCGTGCACGTTTTTGTTCCTCATCGATCGAACCTCTTAATACAAAATAGGCAAGGTAAATAAGCATTGTAATGGCCGCACCATTTAGTTTGGTATCTGCAACCCACCAAGCACCCCAGGTATATTTTGCCCAAAAAGATCCGGTGATCAGTCCTAATGCACCCGCCAACATTCCTACGTGTGCCGCTTGTGTTGCAATGATATCACTTTGTATATCTGATTTATTTAGGTATTTAATGCTATGCCAAACGGAAATAAAAAGAATGGTCATCATGGAAAACCACATTGGAACATGAAAATAAAGATTACGGATGGTTTCGTGCAGAATGGCTTGGGCAGGAACAGGAATCAAAAAGCCTGCAATAAGTGTGTAAAGCACAAAAACTACTGCAATTATTTTCCACCAATTTTTTTTCATTTTTTATTCTACTTTTTTAGAATGTTCTTCTTAAATCGGAACAACAATATACTTGTGATACCGACCGAAACAGAGCAATCGTATTCTGCTGATACCTTGTTTTTTTAATCGCGCCAAAGGTAGCGAAATAATAAATAAGACAATGCTACAATTATCACATTTAAGAACATTAAAACAAGCAAATAGTTTAGGTCCCAGCGCTCTAATCCATCAATAGCATTTTTTGATAGTTTAATGAGGATCATCAATAGAGGAATAATGATAGGGAAGCTTAATATTGCCATCAGCGTGAAGTTATTTCCGGCTTTGGAAGCAATTGCTGAAACCATAGTTAATAGTGACGAAAAACCAAAGCTACCAAGAAGTAATGTGATCAGAAAAAGAGGTAGATCCTGAATGATATACCCTACAAACAGGCTGTACGTTAGCAGACACAATCCGGATAAAAGCAGGAGTAATAGCGAGTTGTAAATTATTTTAGAAAGAATAACCGCTTGCGGACTCGCCAAGGTATACATATACAGCAGCTTGCCTTTGGTTTCACTAATAAAACTTTTTGCAATCGCATTGATGGAGGCAAACAGAAGAATGATCCAGAATAAGGCATTCCAGGTAGCAGGTGTTACTATCTTTTTAAACGACAAATAACTCACAAAAATGGTGGAGACCACGTACAATAAAATGCCACCAAGTGCATATTTATTTCGCATTTCAAGCTTCAGCTCCTTTAATATCAGATATTTAATTTGTTTTGCCAGCATATAAAACAACTAGTTTAAGTCAATTTCATCCATCGTTCTGGAAGCGCTGCTCCCCAAAATTGAATTTTCATAAACGAGGTATCGTAATTTGCATCAAAGATACACTACTATTGCTAAAAAGAATCAAAAAAAATGTTAAACAAAATCGATTATTGCTTGTTTCTATGTACATTTGAAAACCTTAAAAATTATAAAACTATGAAGATTAAATATGCTATTCTGTTTGTGACTTTAGTCGCGCTTACCGCTTTTACGTTTAAAATCAATTCCGCTTCTTTTTATGCATTGAAAGCGAAGACTATCGAAGGATCTACTTTTAATTTCGCAGATCTGAAAGGTAAAAAAGTTATGATTGTCAATACGGCATCCCGATGCGGATATACCGGTCAGTACGAGGATCTGGAGAAATTATATAAATTATACAAGAATCAGAATTTTGTGATTATCGGATTTCCAGCCAATAACTTCGGTCGTCAAGAACCTGGATCAAATACCGAGATTAAAGAATTTTGCACAAAAAATTATGGTGTGAGTTTTCAGATGATGGAGAAAATTGATGTAAAAGGGGATGACATGAATGCTGTTTACAAATGGCTGACATCAAAGGAATTGAATGGAAAAATGGATTCTTCTGTAAAATGGAATTTTCAGAAATATTTGATTGATGAGAAAGGTAATCTCGTTGATGTCCTCTATTCAAATGAGAATCCTATGGGTGACAAGATCGTTAACTGGGTTAAAGGAAAATAAAAAATCATAGCTGTGAACGATACCTCTTTATTCGCCCCTTTATCGCCTTTGCATAAATTAGATATTCTAGCTATTGGTGTTCATCCCGATGATGTTGAATTGTCTTGTGCGGGTACGCTATTGAAGCATATAGCAATGGGCAAAAAGTGCGGAATACTTGATCTTACTTGTGGTGAATTAGGTACAAGAGGAAGCGGTGAGCTTCGCTTAAAGGAAGCTTCTGAAGCAGCAAAAATATTAGGGATTTCCGTTCGTGATAATTTAAAAATGGCTGATGGATTTTTTAAAAATGACAAGGATCATCAAATTGCGATTATAAAAAAAATAAGAGAATACCAACCCGAGATTGTTCTTTGTAACGCGATTTCCGACCGTCATCCTGACCATGCGCGATCAGCAGAATTGGTTGCTGAAGCTTGTTTTTACAGTGGATTGACAAAAGTGGAAACGGCTTACGATGGTTTTAAACAACAAGCATGGAGACCAAAAGTGGTCTATCATTATATTCAAGACAAACAATTAAAACCTGATTTTGTAGTTGATGTAACGGCCTTTGTGGATAAAAAAATGGAGGCTATCCAGGCATTCAAATCTCAGTTCCATGATCCAAATTCAACCGAACCTGAAACACCGATCTCTGTAAAAAACTTCTTTGAAGTAGTGCGCGGAAAAATGAGCGTTTATGGTCGTGATGCAGGCTACGAATATGCTGAAGGCTTTACGGTTAGTAGAAGCATGGGCGTGAATAACTTGTTTGATCTGAAATAAATTAACCGTTTTCTCCCGATAATACTCTTTTTATTCTTCAAGATTTTTTGTGTCTAGCGCGTTGCTTGATCCTTCTATAAAATTACGCTTAAGATTTTCTATTTAAAATTCAAATCCTATCTTTGGCAAAAAAAGAAAATTACCTGTATGGATTTTTTTAAGAAAGAGACAAGAACAGCTTTAGAAGCGATTGAATATGCACAATGGATTGCACATGCACCAATGGTTTTTCAGGCAACCCGCGTTTTGCGTGATAGCGGGATTCTTCAAAGTATTCAGGATTCGGGTAGAAAAGGTTTAACGATTGAGGATGTTGTAGAAAAAGTAAAATTGCCTCATTATGGTGTGCGTGTTTTGCTTGAATCGGGTTTGGGGATTGGTGTTGTTTTAATTGATGATGAACAGAAATATACACTTTCTAAAACAGGACATTTTATTTTAAACGACCAGATGACACGCGTGAATATGGACTTTGTTCAGGATGTTTGCTATAAAGGTCTTTTTAATTTAGAAGATTCTATTAAAAATGAAAAGCCGGAAGGTTTAAAAGTGTTTGGTAACTGGAAAACTGTTTATGAAGCCCTTGCGCATCTTCCTGAATTTGCTCAAAAGTCGTGGTTTGGTTTTGATCATTTTTATTCAGATGATGCTTTTCCATTAGTATTACCCCTTGTATTTAAGAATAAGCCCCAAAAATTATTGGATATTGGAGGGAATACCGGTAAATGGTCTATCGCCTGCGCCAAATTTGATAAGGATGTGCATATAACAATTGTGGATTTGCCCGGACAAGTCACTATGGCACAAGCAAACATCGAAAAACATGGTTTGTCGGATCGTCTTTCTTTTCATGGAACAAATATTCTGGATGAAACGCAAAAACTTCCGAAAGGATATGATGCTGTTTGGATGAGTCAGTTCCTTGATTGCTTTTCTGAAAAGGAAATCATTTCTATCTTAGAACGTTGTCACGAAGCACTTAATAATGACGGTTTTGTATTTATTATGGAGCCTTTTTGGGATCGTCAACGTTTTGAAGCAGCAGCATTTTCTTTACAACAAACGTCTTTATATTTTACGACTATCGCCAATGGAAACAGTCAGATGTACCATTCGGAAGTATTTCTGAAATGCGTTCGTGCAGCAGGTTTTGAAGTGGTAGAGCAGATCGATCAGATCGGAGTTAGCCAGAGTTTATTGACGTGCAGAAAGAATTAATTCTGTCAGAAAAAAAATAAATTAAACGAATCTGTGGGTACTGCGCTCACAGATTTTTTTGTTTTTAAACATTGAAGCAGTCGTTTACTCCGATTAAAGGTTTATGTAGGAGAATTTTCTATTTAACAGGATTTGTAAAAATCATTCTGTTTCGTTATCCATGAGCTTATTTTTCATTAAATTCGCATTCTTAAAAAAATATAAAAAATATGTTTGATAATTTAAGCGAAAAGCTCGATAGGGCCTTTAAAGTTCTAAAAGGACAAGGTAAAATTACAGAGATAAACGTATCGGAAACAGTTAAGGAGATTCGAAAAGCCTTATTGGATGCCGATGTGAACTATAAAGTTGCAAAACAATTTACCGACAACGTAAAAGAAAAAGCACTTGGACAAAACGTATTAACCTCTATTTCTCCCGGTCAATTACTGACTAAGATCACGCACGATGAATTGAGTGCATTGATGGGTGAAACCAGCACCGATATTAAATTAACAGGCAATCCTACTGTAATTTTGATGAGTGGTTTGCAAGGTTCTGGTAAAACAACTTTTTCTGGAAAGCTCGCCAATCACTTAAAAACAAAACGTGGTAAAAAACCTTTATTGGTTGCCTGCGATATTTATCGTCCTGCCGCAATCGATCAGTTACACGTTTTAGCTGAACAAATAGGGGTGGATGTGTTCTCTGACAGAGAAAATAAAGATGCTGTTTCTATTGCTCAAAAAGGAATTGCGCATGCGAAGTTAAATGGCAACTCTGTCGTAATCATCGATACTGCCGGTCGTTTAGCGATTGATGAGCAGATGATGAACGAGATCGCAGCTGTAAAAGATGCGGTTAAGCCGGATGAGATACTTTTTGTGGTCGACTCAATGACTGGTCAGGATGCTGTAAATACTGCAAAAACCTTCAACGAACGCTTAAATTTTGATGGTGTTGTTCTAACCAAATTAGACGGTGATACACGCGGTGGTGCCGCTTTATCAATTCTTTCAGTCGTAAACAAACCGATTAAGTTTGTTGGTACAGGCGAAAAGATGGATGCAATCGATGTGTTCCATCCAAGCCGTATGGCCGATCGAATTCTCGGAATGGGAGATGTGGTGACCTTGGTAGAGCGTGCTCAGGAGCAGTATGATGTTGAAGAAGCCCGGAAAATACAAAAGAAGATCGCTAAAAACCAGTTTACATTTAACGATTTTTTATCGCAGCTGAATCAGATTAAAAAAATGGGTAACATCAAGGATCTGGTTGGTATGATCCCGGGTGTTGGTAAAGCATTAAAGAACGTTGACATTGACGACAATGCTTTTACAAGCATCGAAGCAATTATTTATTCAATGACTCCCTTTGAACGTGAAAATCCGGATTCATTGAACGGAAAAAGAAGAGATCGCATTGCCAAAGGCAGCGGGACAACCATACAAGATGTTAATCGATTGGTGAAGCAATTTGATGATACCCGTAAAATGATGAAGATGATGGGTAACAAGGAGAATATGGCGAAAATGATGCAGCAAATGAAAAACATGCCCGGTATGGGGAGGTAAGTTAAAAGTTTGAAAGTCAAAAGTCGAAAGTTCGGAGAGACTTTCGAACTTTATAAACGTCATGCTTTGCCACGACTCGGGATCTCCCAATTAGAAAGACTGTTTACTATAAGGAGATGCCGTTTCTCTGCTCTGCTCGAGATGACACCAAAATTTACAAAATAAAAACGATGGCAACAATAATTGATGGTAAATTAATCTCTCTTCAAATTCAAGAAGAGATTGCAGCAGAAGTAAAGGCTATAAAAGTAAACAATGGGAAAATCCCTCATTTGGCTGCTATTTTGGTTGGTAGCGATGGAGCGAGTGAAACCTATGTGGGAGCAAAAGTAAAGGCCTGCGAAAAAATAGGTTTTAAATCTACCATGGTCCGCTTATCTGAATCAACTACCGAAAAAGAATTGTTGTACATTGTTGAAGGATTAAATAATGACGCGGATATAGATGGCTACATTGTTCAACTTCCGCTTCCAAAGCATATCAACGAACACAATATTGTGCAGGCCATTGCACCTCAAAAAGATGTAGACGGATTTCATCCTCAAAACATCGGACGAATGGCATTGAATTTACCGACCTACCTTCCTGCAACGCCTTATGGAATAATGCAATTGCTGGAGCGTTATAAGATCGATACAGCTGGTAAGCATTGTGTTGTTATTGGGCGGAGTCATATTGTTGGTTCTCCGATGAGTATTCTGATGGCAAGAAATACCGTTCCCGGAAATTGTACGGTAACGATGTGCCATAGTCGCACAGCCAATTTGAAAGAGTTTACATTGAAAGCTGATATTTTGATTGTTGCTTTAGGGAAACCAGAGTTTGTAACTGCAGATATGGTGAAAGACGGAGTTGTGGTAATAGATGTTGGAATTACGCGTATTGAATCTGCATTAACAAAAAGCGGATATAAATTAGTGGGTGATGTGAAGTACGATGAAGTTGCTGCTAAAGCATCTTATATCACGCCTGTGCCGGGTGGAGTAGGACCAATGACAATTGCTTCCTTGTTAATGAATACCTTGAAAGCATCTAAAAAAGAAATTTATAACTAATTAAATTAAAGTTGAATCTTCAATTTATATTAAAAAAAAAGAGTAAGCGGACTCAATTGTCAATCGAGTGCGACTGAAAGGAGCACCACTTCAGTGTCAATCGAGTGCGACTGAAAGGAGCGTATCGAGAAGTCTTTGTCGTTCCAACTGTTCTCGATACGTTCCTGCGGAACACTCGAACTGACATAGCGTTAAGAGGAACACTCTAACTGTTCTCGATACATTCCTGCGGACTCAATTGTCAATCGAGTGCGACTGAAAGGAGCGTATCGAGAAGTCTTTGTCGTTCCAACTGTTCTCGATACATTCCTGCGCAGGGTTACTCTTTTTTTTAAGCAAATTCTTATTTCTTTTTCTTTAACTTCTTTTTCTTCTCCGCTTGTCTTTCTAAATCCAATTTAATGTTATCTCGAATGTCTCTCCAATATTCAGCTCCGTAAGAAACAAATAATTCAGCACCTGCCTTGATGTTTTTTTCAGCTTTGATCCAGCCCGAATTCTTATACACAGCGTAGCAGCAATTATTGGTGATTCCCTTGATTTTGGTCAAGCCTTTGGCATCGTTTGCGTAGCGTGCTAATTCATCGGGAGTGTAATAGGCATCAATGCATTTTCTTTTACTGATATAAAATGCGTATCCGTAAATATCATTTTCGGCTCTGCGATCTAATTCGGCTTCAGTAACAATTTCACCAAGGTACTCAATGATACGTTCACCTTTTTTAATATCACGTTTTGTAAATAAGCCTTTTCCTGATCCTGGAATAGTTGATTTTTTTACTAATAAGTCTGAGTACATACGTTTGTTTTGAGGGGGCAAAAATAGCAAAAGCTTTGAATGTCAAGCGATTTGTTTGTAAAATAAATCAGATGTTCCAAAAGAAGGCTAAAAGTATTGAATTTTAACCTGTTTATCATTTTGAGAATTTGCGTTTATGTGTAGTAAAAGACATGCAAAAACTGACAAAAATTGGTTGATTAAACGGAACCATTTCAAAATAATTTCCTAATTTATTATTTTAATAGTGTTAATAAAATATTTTTTAGTTTGCTTATTTATAGGTATTTATGTAATTTTAATGAAGTTGTAAATTAGGTAAAATTACTTGATTTTTACAACAATAAAAAAAAGTAAATTTATTCTTGTCGCAAGAACAGAATTTTGTATCTTTGTATCCCTTAAAAATAAGGATCAAACAAATTTAGTACTAACCTCTTCAATTAAATTGATAATCAATTAATTGGATACAAAAAAAAGCCTCCAGGAATTTCATCCGGGAAAAATTTAAAATGGCAGAAACATTAGAAGCACCCGTATCATTAGAAGCATTTGATTGGAATGCAGTAGGAAGTAAAGGTGAAACCTATTCAAAAGAAGATCGTGAAAAATACGATTCACTTTATGAAAAAACCCTAAAATCAGTTGCAGCTAACGAAATCATCGATGGTAAAGTAGTTGCAAAAAACAGCAAGGAAGTAGTTGTAAACATTGGTTACAAATCGGATGGTGTTGTTCAATTAACAGAATTTCGTTACAACCCTGATTTGAAAATCGGTGATGTTGTTGAAGTGTATGTTGAATCGCAAGAAGATAAAAGCGGACAATTGATCCTTTCTCACAAGACGGCACGTGCCATGAAATCGTGGGAAAGAGTTAATCAAGCGCTTAATAACGATGAAATTATTAAAGGATATGTTAAATGCCGCACAAAAGGTGGTCTTATCGCTGATGTATTCGGAATTGAAGCATTCTTACCAGGTTCACAAATTGATGTGAAACCGATCCGTGATTACGATGTATATGTTGGTAAAACAATGGAATTTAAAGTTGTGAAAATCAACAATGAGTTCAAAAATGTGGTTGTTTCTCACAAAGCATTAATTGAAGCAGAATTAGAACAACAGAAAAAAGAAATCATTTCTAAATTAGAAAAAGGACAAGTATTAGAAGGAACTGTTAAAAATATTACTTCTTATGGTGTGTTTATCGATTTAGGTGGTGTTGACGGACTTGTTCATATTACAGATTTATCTTGGGGACGTATCAATCATCCTGAAGAAATCGTTAAATTGGATCAGAAAATCAATGTTGTTATCCTTGATTTCGATAACGAGAAAAAACGTATTGCATTGGGCTTAAAACAACTTTCTGCTCATCCTTGGGATAGCTTGAAAGCTGAATTAGCAATTGGTGATAAAGTAAAAGGAAAAGTAGTTGTGATCGCTGATTACGGTGCTTTTGTTGAAATTTCTCAAGGTGTTGAAGGTTTGATTCACGTTTCTGAAATGAGCTGGAGCCAGCATTTACGTACCGCGCACGATTTCTTAAAAGTGGGTGAGGAAGTAGAAGCTGTTGTTTTAACGCTTGATCGTGAAGAGCGTAAAATGTCATTAGGTATCAAACAATTAATGCCTGATCCATGGAGTAACGTTATCACTAAATATTCTAAAGGAACAAAGCATGCTGCTACAGTTCGTAACTTCACTAACTTCGGTATCTTTGTTGAACTAGAAGAGGGTGTTGATGGATTGATCCACATTTCTGATCTTTCTTGGTCTAAGAAAATCAAACATCCGTCTGAATTCACTAAAATTGGTGATAAAATAGATGTTGTTGTTCTTGAAATTGATGGTGAAAACCGCAGATTAAGTCTAGGACACAAACAATTGGAAGAAAATCCATGGGATGTGTTTGAAACAATCTTTACTGAAAATTCAGTTCACCAAGGAACAATTACAAGTGTTATGGAAAAAGGTGCGATCGTTTCTATGCCTTACGGTGTTGAAGCATTTTGCCCGACTCGTCACTTGTTGAAACCAGATGGTGCTGCAGCGAAAATTGAAGAAGTATTGGATTTCAAAGTTCTTGAGTTCAATAAAGAAGGCAAAAAAATAATCGTTTCTCATAGCAAAATCAATGAAGAAGTAACTGCTGCTGAAAAAGCTGCTGTTGCATCTGAAAAGAAAACTGCAGGAGACGAAGAAAAGAAAGCTGTTAAAAAAGTAAAAGACAGTGTTGAAAAAACAACACTTGGCGATATGGATGTTCTTTCGAATCTGAAAGCAGATATGGAAGCAACTGAAAAAAAATCGACTAAAAAGTCTGAATAATATTTTGTAGGTCTTACGCGACCTGCAAAATCTAAAAATCACGCCATGGTTTTTAGAAAAAGCGCCCCCGTACTGTGGGGCGCTTTTTTTGTCCGAAAAATTGTCCTACATTGCAAACTTAATTTTTTATACTTCAATCATGAAAAAGATTTCAATAGCATTTGCTTTTCTTTTATTTTCTATCGGCTCGTATGCACAAGTCAAGAAAATTTTTACGCCAGCAGATATCGATTCCTTAAAAGTAGCTGTCAAAAAACAGAAAGATACCTCGGAAGTAAAAACGCTCCTAAATTTAAGCCTTGCTTCTTCTACTGTTGATCCTCAGAAAGCTATTGAATATGCAAATGAGGCAATTAAAAAAGCTATAAAAATAAATTATAAAAAAGGGGAAGTGAAGGGGTATACTAATTTGGGCGGAATTTATCTTAGACTATCTGACTTTAAGCAATCGAAACGTTATATTGATACGACAATGCTTTTGGCAAAAGAAATAAATTATTATGAGTTGATTGTGCGGAGTTATCATAATTATGGTACTTATTTCTATTATCATCAGCAATATGATAGCGCTATCTATAGTTATCAGAAAGCATTGGATCTAGCATTCAAAAAGTTTAACGATACAATTACAATCGGTAAATTATATAATAATATTGCCAGCTGCTTTAATTTGTCGGGAAATTACAAGCAGAGTCTTACTTATTATTTGAAATCATTAAAACTGAATGAGATCATAAAAGACAATGAAGGAATCACTATGGCCAATGGAAACATTGGTGTGGTTTATTTCTATATGAAAAATTATAAAGAAGCTGAAAAATATTTTACGGATGGATTAAAAATGGCCTTAAAAATGAATAATAAATATCAAATGAGTGCAATTACATTGAGTTTAGGTGCTGTATATAAAGATACTAAACAGTTTGAAAAAGCACAAGTTGAATTTAAAAAGGCGTATGAACTTAAAAAAGAAATTGGAGATAAAAATGGACAAGGAATGATTCTGGTTAATTTAGGAGAATTGTATTCAGATATGGGTGATTTAGTAAACGCATTGATTAATTTTAAAAAGGCAGAGGACATTGCAATTGAAATAAAAAATTATCAAATTGAACTCTATTCATATAATTGTCAGGCAAATGTATATTCAAAAAAGAATGACATTGTAAATGCTTCAAAGAAATATGAAAGTGCGATTTCTATTGCCGAAAAATTGAATTTGAAGCCCGATCTGATTGAAATATACAAGTCATATGCGAAAGCCAATGCCAATGCCGGTAAGTTCGAAAAGGCCTTTAAATATCATGAACTCTTTTCGACCTTGAAAGACAGTATTTTTACTTCTGAAAATGCTAAATCCATGGCAGAAATGAGTAGCAAATACGATTCTGAAAAAAAACAATCGCAAATTGAATTGTTGAATAAGGACAAGGAAAAGCAGGAGGCAATCTCTGCTGCTGAGAGTAAAAAACAGAAAATTATTATTGGATCAGTTACTACCGGATTGCTCCTTGTGCTTTTACTAGCATTGTTTATTTTTAGAAGTTACAGACAAAAGCAAAAAGCGAATGTTGAGATTACCTTACAAAAGGAAATTATTGAAGAACGTAACAGAGAAGTTCGCGATAGTATTACCTATGCGAAAAGAATTCAAACAGCAATCTTGCCTTCCGATAAATTGGTGAAGGAATTTCTGTCCGACTCGTTTATTTTATTTAAACCGAAAGATATTGTTTCAGGAGATTTTTACTGGATGGAGAAGATAGGGGAGAAGATCTTTTATGCTGTTGTAGATTGCACCGGACATGGTGTTCCTGGGGCGATGGTGAGTGTAGTCGGACATAATGCTTTGAATAGAACAATAAAAGAATTTGGATTGACAGAGCCCGCTGCGATACTTGATAAACTAACCGAGTTAGTAGAAGAAACGTTTGAAAAAAGTGAAAGTGAAGTGAAAGACGGAATGGATATTTCTTTGTGTTGCCTGGATCTGAATATGAATCAGTTGAAATGGGCGGGAGCAAACAACCCTATTTGGATTCACAGTAAAGGCGAAATTCAAGAAATAAAAGCAGATAAACAGCCTATCGGTAAGTTTGATTATCGCAAACCTTTTACCGGGCATACCATTGAATTAGAAAAAGGAGATACAATCTATATTTTCACAGATGGCTTCGCGGATCAATTTGGTGGGGATAAAGGAAAGAAATTTAAATATCAGCAGCTGAAGTCTTTTATTTTAACACTTCAGAATAAAAAAATGGATGAGCAAAAAGAAATTCTTAACAACAGATTTGAATCCTGGAGAGGGGAGTTGGAGCAAGTGGATGATGTTTGTTTAGTTGGTGTAAGGGTGTAATGTTTATGAATAGCGTGTAATTTTAATTTGATACAGTCGAGGAGAGGCATTGCTCATTTTTAAAGAATAGTAGTTTAAATAGAAGGCAAAAGCGATTTTTAAAAATTTGAACTGCACTAATTTCGTATGAAATTTCAAGTCTTGATTAGTAGTATTTTTGCGATTGCCATTGCATACTCAATTCTTGCTTTTTTTTGTTCTTTTGATTCTTCAAAAGAGAGAAACAAAAAGCGATCATAAAAAGCAGCTTCATTTTTATTTCAATCAAAATTTATTTCAATCAAAAAATTCCGCATTCGTTTGCCTTTAAATTTTTCGTTATCGTTTCCATGCCTAGCGCTCGTTTGGGTTTCTTACTATGTTTATAATTGCGAAGCCTGATTTCCAAATGTACACTAATTTGTCTAACAAAGCAATAGGCCCAAATGGCGCTAGACCTGTGTTATGTGTTAGGCTGGCATACACAGTTTATCAAGCACT
>CAMCYR010000049.1 GCA_945885475.1 Chitinophaga pinensis | reverse complement strand
AAATCAAGCGGACTATTCAGTCAGAGTAACCCCATTTTATTCATTGATGAAATCCATCGCTTCAGTAAATCACAGCAGGATTCATTGCTTGGAGCCGTTGAAAAGGGAACCGTAACACTGATTGGCGCAACAACAGAAAACCCTTCTTTTGAAGTTATTTCAGCCCTTTTATCCCGTTGTCAGGTTTATATCCTGAAGCACCTTGACAAAGACGACCTTTTGGAAATGCTGGAGCTGGCAATGAAAACAGATAGTTTTCTAAAAACAAAAAAAATCATCATTCAGGAAAATGAATCACTGCTAAGGCTTTCGGGAGGTGACGGGCGTAAATTATTAAATGTTTTCGAATTGGTCGTGAATGGCATTAGCGGTGAAACGATTGAAATTACAAATGAAAAGGTAAACAACATTGTTCAACAAAACATTTCAGTTTACGATAAATCTGGAGAGAATCATTACGATATTATTTCCGCATTTATCAAAGCAATAAGAGGCAGCGACCCCAATGCAGCAGTATATTGGTTAGCAAGAATGATTGAGGGCGGTGAAGATCCATCCTTTATTGCAAGAAGATTATTGATCCTTGCCTCCGAAGATATCGGCAATGCAAACCCAACAGCCCTCGTAATTGCAAATAATTGTTTTCAAGCTGTGAACGTGATCGGCTATCCTGAATCAAGAATTATTTTATCGCAAACAGTTACGTACTTAGCATCGTCTGCGAAAAGCAATGCTGCATATATGGCAATTAATGCGGCATCCGAAATGGTAAGAGCCAGTGGAGACCTCCCAGTACCACTTCATTTAAGGAATGCACCAACAAAATTAATGAAGGAGATTGGCTACGGTGAAAATTACGAGTATTCACATGGCTTCAAAAATAATTTTTCGGCACAGGAATACCTTCCCGATGAACTAAGTGGAACAAAATTTTATGATCCAGGGAACAATGCACGGGAAAATGAAATGAAAGAATACCTCAAAAAACTTTGGGGAAAGAAATACGATTATTAGTCTTCAATAATTGAAGTAGGATCGAATATAAAAAAGTGTGCTAATCCAACAGCAACGCCACCAAACGATTGTTCGATAACTTGCCAGCAAACATCCAGCAATAAATTTTCCAATTTTGAACCGGTGCTGAATGAAACACCCACGACCGTTGAAATAATAAACAAGGTAAAACCTAGAGCAGCACCTGCAACAGCACCTTTAATAATTGGTTTACGTTTAAAATGATTTTCCAAAAACTTTACATCAATTGCTTTTGCCATTATAAATCCAATGATTAGATAAACGAAGGATGCAAAAACAAGAAATAATTCTTTAGGATAAGATAAACGTGAAAAATCGGTTAAAAACAAGCCATGCCAGATATATGACAATGCAAACATAACTAAGGATGAACCAATCCAGGAAATATTAAATCGTTTTGTAAACATAATTTAACGTCAAGATAACGTTACAAAGATATTCTATTTTCTTTTGAAATGAAGCAGCGCAGCTATTTTAATTTTAGATGTCCTACTTTTTTTTATTTTCCATGCACTTTTTTTAGTATTTTTATCAAAGCAAAATCAGTCCAAATGGCAATAAACATAAGAAAAAAAGTCTTTTTAATTTTGATGGCTTCTCCACTTCTTTTTTCATCCTGCAGGAAAGAAATGGAACAACCATCGTGGGACACCCAATTACTGGCTCCCCTGATTGACGCTTCAATGACCATCAACAACATTCTCCCCGACTCGATTCTGCAGACAAATGCTGATAGTTCAATGAAAATTGTTTTTAGCAGTGAACTCTATAAGATTAACATGGATACTTTGTTCAACATTGCTGATACCACTATTCACAATGGTTATGCTATTCCCGGAGTTTTTACGCTAGTACCGGGTCAAGTAATTCCGTTTCCATCCTCCTCTTCCACTACGTATGCGCTTCCGGGAGTTGAGCTAAGAAAGGTAATTGTAAAATCGGGTTTCGTAACATTTAAAGTAAAAAGCAAGATTCGTGAAGTCACCAATTATTTGTATTCTATTCCTTGTGCAACTTTAGGCGGAGTTCCATTTTCAAGATACATTACTGTTCCGCCCCGCGTAGGTTCTGCTCCCGGAATTTACAATCAGACATTTGACCTTGCAGGATACACGATCAATCTGACAGGTCCGGCCGGAACTCAGATCAATACGATTTATACTTCATTGGCTGCAAATATAAGTACGACAGCTTTAGATACTGTTTTAGTAACGCCTTCTGATAGTTTAATAATTGACAATACTTTTTTCGATCTTGTTCCCTACTATGCAAAAGGGTATTTCGGAAATAATACCTATAGCACAGGAGTAAGCGAGAGCTCTTTCACACTTTTCGACAGAATTGTAGATGGAACAATACAATTAGAAGATGTGGATTTCAACTTCAGCATTGAGAACCCGATTGGATTAGATGCACGCTTGTATATCGACAACATTACATCCGTTAATTCAAGAACAGGAAACACCATCAATTTATCAAACAGCCTGATCGGCAGTCCGATCAATATCAACCGTGCCTCAGAAAGTGGCGGACTTATTTATCCAACGTATGCAAATTTCCCTCTAAACACGAGTAATTCAAATATAAAGCCGATGATCGAAAACTTGCCTGATAAATTTGGTTATTCCATGCAAGTGATTACAAATCCCTTGGGAAATATTTCAGGCTCCAATGATTTTATTTATTCCGACAGACTGCTAAAAGCGAAACTGAATATGGAGATTCCATTATCGATCGTTGCTAATAATTTAACCTTAGCCGATACGCTCGATTTAAATATTTCTCAGTCGAATGGGACACAAAACATAAATGACGGCAGCATTACCTTGTTTGCAAACAACGGTTTTCCATTCGATGCAAAATTACAGATGTATTTACTTAACGAGAACAACACCATTAGAGATTCGATCTTCGGCTATGCCAATACAATTGTGGAAGCACCTATCAATTCAAGCTTAAGGGTGATCGGTAAAAAACTGACAAAGATTACAGTTCCGATTAGTGCAGACAAAATGAATACACTGTATGATACAAAGAAGGTGGTAATGAAAGTAAAATTCAACACCAGTTCACAACCACAATATATAAAGATTTACAGTGAATATTCCATAGACATTAAACTAGTCGGGGATTTTAATTATACGATCCAACTCCATTAAAAATAACGTTTTGAAGAAGATACTATTTTTACTTTTCATTTTAATAAATCAGTTCACATCAGAAGCGCAGATAGCTGCCATCTTTTCTGATGAATTTCCTGATTCAGCAAGAACCCGTATCGGACTGGTTGGTGAGTACGGCATCAACTCAAATGCTTTCACAACAGCATTCGTATCCAAATTCTATAAAGGCGGTTATATTGACGCAGAATTAAAAAATGATGTGTTGAAGCGAACCGAAAACATGAATACCATTGGTGCTGATCTGAACTATGGAGTTTATGTCGGAATCAAACTCGATTCTATCTTTCACAAAAAGAACATCAGTTTATTTTTCAGTTTGCGCGACAGAGCACATTTTGATGCCCGTTTTTCAAAAGATCTATACAAAGTAGCCTTTTATGGAAATGCACCTTATGCAGGCAAAACGGCTGACTTTAACGACTTCAACCTAAACTACCTTCGCTATCAACAGTTGCAGATCGGATTGTTTTCCTCGAAATACGATAGTGCTGCCCGCTGGGGAATTGCTGTTTCTATTTTGAAGGGAGAACAATATTCATCCATCTTCGCTCAAAAAGCAGAACTGTTTACCAGCGAAGACGGACAATATATTGACTTCAACACAGAAATGCAGGTAGCACAATCCGATACAGCAAACAAAGGAATAGGTGCATTCAACGGAATAGGTGCCGGTCTTGATATTTATTTTGAGGCACCTTTTAAAACCCGTTTCGGTGATTCTAAATTGCGCGTTTCTGTAGCAGATATTGGCGTAATAAAGTTCAATAGCAGTTCACTTTTCTTAAATCAGGATTCACTTTTTCATTATACAGGTTTTCAAGTAAATAGTATTTATGATCTGCAGGATTCAACATTTGCAAATACCTCACAGGACAGTATTATCAATTCAATCGCGCCATTCAAACAACAATCTTTTTCGGTGACCCTTCCAACCGTTCTGAACTTGACATACGAAACAAAGTTCAGTAGTCATTTTGAAATGACCGAAGGAATTAGGTATGTATTCAACGGCAACTATCATTTGTTAGCATACCTAAAAGGTAATTTTATTTTCAATCCTAAGCTTGCCATATCTGCAACGGTTGGTTATGGTGGTTATGGAAAGTTCAATTATGGATTAGGCGCATTTGCCAATTTAGGAAAGGGAATCATCATCTATGCCGGAAGCAATAATTTGGAAGGCTTTATCGCTCCGAAAAAAGCATTGGGACAATCAGCATACATTTCACTTATTAAAAATTTCAAATAAACATTATGTCATTAAACAATATTCCGAATTTAAAACATTTAGACACAAACAATTTTTTTTTAATTGCCGGCCCATGTGCTGTTGAAACGGAAGAAATTTGTTTTGAGATCGCAGAGAAAGTAAAATCAGTAACCGATAAACTTGGTATCCCTTATATCTTCAAGGCATCTTTCAAGAAAGCAAACCGTTCACGCCTGGATTCGTTCACCGGAATAGGTGATGAAAAAGGATTAGAGATTATTGCGAAAGTAGGAAAGCACTTTAATGTCCCTACACTTACAGATATTCATACAAACGAAGATGCTGCTATGGCAGCAAAGTATGTTGATGTATTACAAATTCCAGCATTTTTATGCCGACAAACCGATTTACTAGTCGCAGCAGCATTAACAGGGCGACATGTCAACATTAAAAAAGGACAATTTCTTTCGGCTGAATCAATGAAATTTGCAGTTGACAAAGTAAGAGAATCGGGAAATAGCAATATTATGCTTACGGAGCGAGGAACGTTTTTAGGATATCAAGATCTGGTGGTTGACTTTAGAGGTATTCCTGAAATGCAAAAAAACAATGTTCCAGTAGTGATGGATATTACACATTCTTTACAACAACCAAATCAAACAAGTGGTGTGACAGGCGGACGACCAGAATTAATAGGAACAATAGCAAAAGCGGCAATTGCAGTAGGTGCTGATGGAATATTTTTGGAAACACATCCAAACCCTGCAAAAGCAAAATCAGATGGAGCAAATATGCTTCACCTTGATCATTTTGAAAAACTAATGAACGATTTGATAAAAATCAGACGTGCAATATTGTAATCAAATGATACAAAAATTAAAAGGACATACAGTGCTTCTTATGGCGATGATTTTGTCGTGTGCAAGCTTTGCTCAGGTGAAGTTTGAGAAGGTATACGGAAGTACTGGATATGATTATGGATATTCTGTTACACAAATGTATGATACAGGTTACGCAATTGTAGGAACAACAACAAGTTTCGGCAGCGGCAGCACGGATATGTATTTATTGAGAACAAATTCTTTGGGAGTTGCAATCGGACAAAAAACATTTGGTGGAATTAATATTGATCAAGCGTATTCAGTTAAATCAACCACTGATAGTGGATTAGTAATTGCAGGATATACAAATAGTTTTGGTTTCGGTGGTTACGATATGTATGTTGTAAAAACGGATAAAAATTGCGATACAATTTGGACAAAAACATATGGAGGAACGAATTGGGATTTTGCCTATTCTATTGAGCAAACTGCTGACAGTGGTTATATTATTGCTGGAGGAACATACAGCAATGGTTCCGGAAGCGAGGATATGTTTTTAGTAAAAACAACATCCGCTGGCGACACTCTTTGGACAAAAACATTCGGAGGGTTGAATGATGATGAAGCAAAAAGTGTAAAACAAACATCGGATGGTGGATATATTCTCACTGGATTTTCAAAAAGTGTCGGAGACCTGAATGGCGACATTTTTATTGTTAAGACGGATAACATGGGAAATATGTTATGGACATATGCATACCAAGGCTTGTTGGATGACTTTTCTTATGACGTATTGGAAGATAATACAGGCGCTGGATATATTATTGGTGGAGAAACCAAATCTCTTGCATTAGGTTTTCAAGGAATAATAATCAGATTAACTACAAGTGGATCTTTGATTGGCGCAAGTACAATTTATGGTGCTGCTGCAAATGACGGAATAAATGCGATAAGTCAAACTGCCGACGGAAGATTTGCAACAATGGGATACACCAACAGTTACGGAGCGGGTGCATCTGATTTTGCTTTTTATCTTGAAAATCCAATTGGCTCTTTTGTTCGTTCCTTAACCTATGGAGGAATGCGGATGGATAAGGGATATTGCATCAAAAACACATTCGATGGTGGCTTTATTATTTGTGGAAGTTCAGTTTCCTTTTCTACATTTGAACATATTTATTTAATTAAAACAGACAGTGTTGGCGTTTCGAGTGGAACGGTAGTCAATGTTCTCACAGGAATCGGTTCATCCTATGCCAACTCTTCAAATTCTATAGATGTTTTTCCAAATCCAGCAAATGAGGCTTTTTCAATTCGTATCAATGAAAAAATTAAATCTGATTTTATCGTCAGTATTTCTGATATTTTAGGAAGAACTATTTTTTCGAAATCATTTGATGCGCGTTCTGTTGATGAAGCCATCATTCTTAATACCGAGCAATTTCAAACAGGCCTATACTTAATAAATATTGTTGCAGACAACTATGCTGCAAAAGAGAAATTAATAATTCATAAATAGTTTTAAAATGAATTTTTTAAACTCTAAAATATTTCTTTGTATCCTATTCCCACTGTGTATTTTCCTAACTTTCAACAAACACAGCAAGGATAAAGCAAAATCTTATCATGGTGTTATTTGGGCGGATGCTGCTGGATATTACGTTTATAATCCCATGTGGTTTATCTATGGGAATAATGCTATAAATTTCCCTGACAGCATTGAGACTCAAACGGGAAATGGATTTAAATTAGACATAGAAAAAAATAAAGTAGTTACGAAATATCCTTGCGGTGTAGCTGTACTTCAAATGCCGTTTTTTTTAGCTAGTCATGCACTTGCTAAACCATTGGGTTATAAAGCAGATGGTTTTTCTAGAATATATTCTTTAGGATTGTTTTTTGCTGGAATTTTTTATTGTTGTTTGGGATTGTTTTTCCTAAGCAAATTTTTGTCTCGCTATTTTTCCTCTGTCATTTCTATTGCTGCTCCTCTTCTATTTTTGGCGGGAACGAATTTATATTATTACAGCATTGATGCTCCAGGCATGTCACATGTTTATTCTTTCTTTTTATTTTGTGTGATTATTTATTTAAGTCCACAAATCCTGAAAAAGCCAAGTTTGAAAAACTATATACTTTTTTTTCTTTGCCTATTTCTAGCTGTACTAACGAGACCTACAAATATTTTAATTGGTTTATTCCCTTTATTTTATTCACTTACTAGCAGACATGAAATCATTGATCGAATAAAATTTATTTTATCACAGAAAATAACTCTTCTCATTTCAATTGCTATAGGACTGTGCGTATTCATTCCTCAATTGATTTATTGGCATCGTACCACTGGACAATTTTTCTACTACTCCTACAAAAATGAAGGATTTGATTTTTTAGCTAATCCAAAATTGTTAGAAGTATGGTTTAGCTCTAACAATGGTTTATTCTGCTATTCACCATTACTAGTATTAGCAGTAATAGGAATTATATTACTGATCAAAAACAAGAAACTCGAGGGTTATTTTTACGGTGGATTGTTTTTGTTAATCAGTTATATTTTTGCAAGTTGGTGGTGCTGGTGGTATGGCTGTTCGTTTGGGTCCAGAAGTTTCATTGAATATTATGCTATTTTAATTGTCCCCTTTTGCTACTTCTTGGAACTAGCAATGAAAAAAAAGCTTTCAAGAGTAGTTTTTATACTTCTCATCGGTTTTTGCTGTTATCTGAATATGGATATGGAATATTACTACGATGGCTGCTTTTATGGGGAAACATGGGATTTTACAAGCTATTTAAAGTTGCTCAATTCTTAAAGTTTTTTTAAATTTGTAACCTTCTGTTGAGCTATTGGTCACAATAATATTGTTAATTTATAATTTATAATTTTTTACTATGGGACGAGTATTTGAAAAGCGTAAGTATAAAATGTTTGCCCGCTATGATAAAATGGCGAAAGGCTTTACACGTATTGGAAAAGAGATTGCAATAGCGATCAAATTAGGAGGTGGTGATCCAGCTGGTAACTCACGTTTACGCGTGGCGATCCAGAATGCGAAAGGCTTGAATATGCCGAAAGTAAACATTGACGCTGCTATCAAACGTGCAACATCAAAAGATTCTTCAAATTTAGAAGAGATTGTTTATGAAGGAAAAGGACCTTATGGAGTAGCCATTTTGATTGAATGTGCGACAGATAATCCGACAAGAACAGTTGCCAATGTTCGAATGAATTTTAATAAATATGGTGGAGAATTAGGTAAAACGGGCTCTTTGGATTATTTATTTGACAGAAAAGGTGTTTTCCGTATTAAGAACGAAAACCTAGTTCTTGAAGAATTAGAGTTCGAATTGATCGATTTCGGTGCTGATGAGATAGAAAGCGATGAAGAAGAAATCGTAATTTATACCGCTTTCACCGATTTCGGAAACATGCAAAAAGCACTTGAATCAAAAAAATTCAACATCATCAGTTCAGAATTGGAACGTATTCCAAATTCAACAGTTGAACTGAACGACGAGCAAGTGGAAGAAGTGATGAAACTCGTTGGTAAATTAGAAGAGGATGATGATATCCAAACGGTTTATCACAATTTAAAATAAGCTTCCCTTCTACTTGCTGAAGCAGCACTGAGACGCAAAGATTTTTTTTCTTTGCGTCTTTTTTTTTACACATTTTATATGATTATTTTATATGATTGAAGTTCAACAGCTCTTGCAGTCTAAAACATTTAAGAATAGCCTACATCAATAAGAACTTGCTTCTTCTATCTTTCAAGAAGTCTTTCTGGTTCAAATTGTTCTCGATACGTACCTGCAGAACACTTGAACTGACAAAGCGTTAAGAGGAACACACCTACTCAAATGTCAATCGAGTGCGATCGAAGGGAGCGTATCGTGCAAGAAAATATGAACTACTCTTCTAAGTGATACAAGGTAAGTCCGGCGATGGGCGTTTCAGAAATCATATCCATATTTACACCTTTGTTTGCAGCAACAGCTCGAAGGATATTGCTATAGTAAAATGCAACAGAGCCCGTGCAGCTTAATTTCACTTCGCGGTATGTTGGATAGCGACAGATATATTTATCGAAAAATAAGTCAAAACAACCAGCAACGAGATCAATAACAAACTGCTCTTTTAAATTCTGATAAATGAATTTACTGAAGGAAGCCAAAAACCTGTTTGGCATCGGTTTTCTGTAAACAGCGTCAATAATATCATCTTTACTCAGGTTGAACCGGGCAAAAAATCGTGCGGCAAGTTCTTCAGGCAATTCATCATTTATAAATGCCTGAACAAACGTTTTCCCGATATGAGCGCCACTTCCTTCGTCGCCGAGAATAAAACCACTGGACGTCCTATTTTCGACTATTTCTCCCCCATCGCAATAACAGGTATTTGCACCAGTACCCAAAATTGCAGCAATTCCACGATTTTTACCACATAATGAACGTGCTGCTCCCAAAAGATCCGAGTTGATTTCAATAACTGCCGAGGGAAAATGTTCTTTTAACGCTTCGAATACAACTTGTTTTTTGTCGGCAACCTTACAACCTGCTCCGTAAAAAAAAATTGAAAAGTCAAGACTAGAATAGTTTATTTTTAGCTGAGGAATTAATTCTAATTTTAAAATTTCAGAAATTTGTGCAGTCGTTTGAAAATACGGATTCATTCCCTGACAAGCGAATTGATGAATTTGTTTATTATTATCAATTAAACGCCAATCGGTTTTTGTGGAGCCACTATCTGCTATAAGGATCATATCAATTTGAGAGTTTTTTCAAATATACAAATTTGAAGGGCAAGCCTAAATAAAAAAAGCGCCCCGTGGTTCGGGACGCTTTTTGAGTAGTAAACAAAAATTAAAAATTAAACTTAAGCCCGCCATTGATTTGACGAAATCCACCAGGCATAATTCCTGATGATAATCTGTGTAAACGAGAGGCTTTATATACTTCATCAGTAATATTTTTTGCGGCAACAAACAATGTTAAGCCCATTAAATATTTATTTTTGCTGTTTTCAAATGAATAAGCCACATTTGCATCAATTGTTTTAAAAGCTTGTAAACTACCAATTGCCCCTTCAGCAGTCTCATTTTCAAAATTTAAATAATCCGTATACTGCTTTGCAACATAGTTAATATTGATACCCAAATTAAATCCTTTTAAAGTATAAGAAATCCCAGCATTCAAGATGTACTTTGGTAAGTAGGGAACAGTATTATTAGCAATTCCGTCATTACCAAAATCATAATCAAGCCTTTTGATCTTACTAAAATCGCTGATACTTAATTCATCCGTAACTAAACTATCCAGACCTGCTGCGTTTGCAAAATAAACATCGTATCCATTTCGCTCTGCATTTATTTTACTAATCAGCTCTGCTTTGGTGGCATCTGTGTGTTTTGCTTTTAATAAATCTGAATCTTTCAATAGTCCACTTAGCACTTTTCCTTTCATCATTGTCCCGGAAAAACTAATGACAACCTGATGTTTTTCATTGTCTAGTAATTTATGCAAATTAAAATTTAAGGTACTTTCTATTCCATAAATATTAACAGAGCCAAGCGTTTGAAATGCTTCATTTCTCCCTGCCGAATAATAATTTGATATATTATTATTGAAATAAGTTGCTTGTAAACATGTAAAATCCTTTAATAAACAACCTCGAAGTCCAGCCTCGTAATTTAAACTTATTTCCGGATCTCTATTAATCGGTTTCGTATCCGAAGGAGCCGATACAATTCCATCCTCCACATTTAAAAATCCGTTTTCGGCTGTAGGAGCTGTGTAACCCTTGTAAATACCGGCATATACAGTTAACTTATTTATACCTTTTGATACGAGCTCGTATGAAGCACTTGTACCAGGAACAAAACTAGAGTAAACATTACTTTGACTTCCAAAATTTTTGCTACCATCATTATCAATCATTTTTGATATTGCTAACTTGTCAAATGACCGCAATGTCACCCATTCGTAACGTAAAGAAGGAGTTATCGATAATTTTTTATATGAAAATTTATCTTTTATTAATCCTGAATACGCTGAGAGATTATAATACTGGTCTTTATCTATAATTCCGCTTCTTGAAAACCGAGATGAGTCACTTTTAATCTCCAAATTGCTAAATGTTTCCCAATGTCCTTTCGCAGTAATTTCCAAATTCATTCTAAAGTTTTCTTTTTCAATACTATATTTTAAACTTTCCTGAAGACCACCCACTCTGTAAAAACGATTACGCGCTCTAGTACTTTCATTTCCATTCACAATTTTTCCCACTCTGATGTAATCATCATTTCCAAAAGTTTGTCCATTCAAATACGAATATTTATCGGCATAAATATCGTTACCTAAATATGAAAGAGCGGTGGATGCTTTTATTAAAGTATTCTCCTGTCTCCACCAGTCGCGTTGAAATTGTGATACATACGCTTTCGTGGAAAGCAAACTGTTTTTTGACAACTTATAATTATAAATTAAATCTACAGCATAGCGTTTCGTATATAAATCGTCAGCATCAAAAGGATTTAGGCGTGGATCAATAGTATATGAATACGGAGTCAGGGCACTATAACTTGCTTTAGATTTTTCCTGATGATAATTTAATTTTAAATAAACGGAAGACCGAGGATTTAATTCACAATACAATTTCGAAGATGTATTAAATATCGATGATTGCGAGTTATTCTGAAAACCGTCAAACTGTTTATTAAGCACCTGCAATTCTGCACCAAAATTATTCCATGTTCCTCCGTAAGTAATGTATTCAGAATGATAGCCATTTTCACCCATCGTTAAATTAACTCCCAAGGTTGGCTTTAATGGTGGCTTTTTTGTAATGTAGTTGATTGCACCATACATGGTATTGCTACCATATGCTAATATGTCGGCTCCTTTCAAAACCTCAATACCATCTAATCTGTCGCTTGGAGGGTTATAATAAGCTTCCGGGGACAAATAAGGTGCAGGAGCAATTGGTGTTCCGTCTTCTAACAGCAGCAAGTTTGCTGATCTCCGTGGATAAGAACCTCTTATTCCAACATTTAAACGATTAGAAATACCCATATCTCCAGAAATATTAACTCCTGAAACTTTTTTCAGTATTTCTTCTGTGCCAATGGGTTTGGATAATTCAATTTCTTTTGAGGAAATTATGACATTAGAACCTTCGTATTTATATGAAAAACTAGTTGCTGGAGAAGTAACAACAACTTCTGACATTAAAATAGAATTAGATTTCAATTTAAGATCAGGCAAATCAATTGCTTCACTTTCAGAAGTCACCTTTACTATAATCTCGTTTTTTTCATAACCTAAAAAAGAAAAAGTTATTTTGTGTTCCCCTACTAGAACATCATTGAAATGAAAACGCCCTTTACTATCTGAATAATTTAATTTAGCACCATCCATAGTCACTGACACATAAGGCATTGGAGCGTTATCCAAATTATTCTTTACAATACCTTGAATGGTTGCCTGCTGAGCAAAACTGCTGAAACATGCAACAAAAAATGCATTTGTAAATATCTGTTTTAACATAAGTTCAATTTAGATTGATTTTAAATAACAAGACAAATGTATGTTGGACGATATAATCAGACAATACCTAAAAAGGGGTATATTAAAATTTGGAGGCAGGGAAGAAGGTGATAAGGGAAGAAGGTGATAGGGGAAGAAGGTGATAGGGTAAGAAGGGAAAAAGGTAATGGGTAAGAAGGGAAAGAGGTTAACAGGGGAAAAAGGTTAAGAGGGAAAAAGGTAATAAGGAAATAGGGTAATAAGGGAAAAAAGGTAAAAAGGAAAGAAGGTAATAGGGAAAGAGGGTAATAAGGGAATAAGGGAAAAGGTAATAAGGGGGAAAAGGTAATAGGGAAAGATGGGAAAAAGGTAAGAAGGGAAAAAGGTAAGAAGGTAATAGGGTAATAAGGAAAAAAGGTAAAAAGGAAAGAGGGTAATAAGGGAATAAGGAAAAAGGTAATAAGGGGGAAAAGGTAATAGGGAAAGATGGGAAAAAGTTAAGAAGGGAAAAAGGTAATAAGGGAAAAAGGTAATAGGGGAAAAAGGTTAAGAGGGAAAAAGAAAGAAAGAAAGAAAAAAAGAAAAATATTAATTACTTGCGAAGAGGAAGTGATTCGGAGAAACTAAATTCTCGCGGACGGCAAATAAAACTAATCCGGCTGTATTATTTACGCCAAGTTTGTTCATGATATTTTTACGGTGAGTCGTAACGGTATGCGTACTTAAAAACAGTTTATCAGCTACTTCTTTATTTGAAAGTCCTTCAGCAATAAGTTTGATGATTTCCATCTCGCGGTCACTGATATTTAAACCTTCGCAGGTATATTCATTAAAAGATGTTTTATCAATCAAGACAGCACTTGCAATTTTTCCGCACATAAAATTTTCACCTTTGGCTGTTTTATAAATCGCTTCAACGATTTCATCCTGCTCACAATCTTTTAACAGATGACTTGTTACACCTACATTCAAAGCTTTTGCAATAGAAATATTACTCTGAAGATCTGTAATGGCAAGCAAATGTGTGTTGGGATACTTTTTTACAATTTGAGGTAAATTCTCCAAGCTAAAATTAGCGGAGGTATAATCAATGATGATCAGGTCGGGCTGATAAAACTTTGATTGGTTAACCAGATCAGAAGTACTAAAAGCTTCTGAAAGCAATACAAAATCTACATTTTCTTCAAGCAAAATTGCCAAGCCTTTGCGGCTTAAAAAATGGCTATCGGCTAATATAATTTTGATTTTTTGCAATTTTTTATTTAGATTGATTTTAAATAATGATCAAAAGTACGAATAGAAATGGTTACTGCAAACTTTTGGAACATTTTTTTTTAAGAAAGTAATCAAACAAAAATTAGGCGAATAACAGCGCTATTAAAATTAGATACTGCAGCACAAAGGCATACAAAGCTTGAATTGAAAACCGATCAATTCCTTCGTGTTCAATGCTGCTGCTTTGAAACTAAACGTATACTAAGGAGGAGTATTTTCCCCCTTATTAAGAGGAATTAATGAGGAACATGCGTTCGCTCCCCTTCTATTGCTAATATAGAATTTTGAAAAGCAGATTTAGCCTCTTCCAGCAATGGATTTAAGTCTTTATAACGGGCCGAATAATGACCGATCATCAATTGTTTTACATCTGCTTTTGCGGCGATTGTTCCGGCCTGCAAGGCTGTAGTATGGAAGGTTTCCTTTGCTCTTGATTCCATTTCCTGCAAAAAAGTAGCCTCATGATAAAGCAAATTCACTCCTTTAATAAATTCAACAATCCGTTCATCATAACAGGTATCAGAACAGTATGCATAACTTCTGGGAGGCTGAATAGCATTCAGCAGATCCTTATTTTTAATGATCTCACCAGATTCTTTAACAAGATCTGCTCCCGATTTTATTGCAACAATTTGATCAACAGACAGGGTGTGATTATGGATGGTTTCTTTTGAAATAGTGGCAAGCAGCTGTTTTTCCCTAAAAATAAATCCACAGCAAGGGATACGGTGATTCAGCACCAAGGTCCTTACTTCCACTCTTTCGTCTTCAAATATCAGATTGTTGTTTACATATTTGTGCGGATGGTAAACGATCTTAAAATTTATGTACGATTGTGAATGCTTAAATTGAACTTCAATAATTTCCTGCAATTCAGCCGGACAGAAGAGATGAAGGTCGACCGTTCGCCCCAAAAGGTGCATACTGGAGATTAAGCCAACCAATCCTAAATAATGATCGCCATGTAAATGACTGATAAAAATATGGTTAATGCGCTGAAATTTTAGTTTAAATTTCCTTAATTGAATTTGTGTTGCCTCCCCACAATCGATTAAAAAAAACCGCTCAGCTATGTTAAGTAGCTGAGCGGTAGGATTACGTTTTGATGTTGGTGTTGCACTGCTGCAACCAAGAATAGTTAATTCAAAATTTTGCATTATTTTCCCGCAACGATCATTCGTTTTGTAATTGTTTTATCACCGTTTGTGATGGAGTAAATATAGACTCCGGGTGCAAATGAATTCGAGTCAATTTTAATTGTATTTACACCTTTTGTTGTTTTGTAATTGCTATCAAAAATAACAGCACCGAGCATATTGAATACTTTAAAATCTACAGTTCCATTATTAACGGTTGAAAAACGAATTTCAGAACTTTCGCTAAAAGGATTTGGAGAATTTTGCGCAACATCAAATTTATTTAAATCCAATGTTTCTATACCTGTTGCTGCAACAACAATACTTCTGTATTGTTGGTTGGTTTGCGGTAAACTTGCAGGGAATCCAAATACGGTTGCATATCCAGTTGCATAAACAGTAATCTGCTGATTCCATACAACGGAAGGTGTTCCTGCAATATAGATACATCCATTTGAATTTCCAGGAAAACTGCATCCAGCTGGAGCACAAGCATAAGATAAGCCTGGAGCTAAACCAGCTACACTGTCAATATCGATAGATACAATCGTAGCTAAAGGCTGACCGAAATCTGTTCCATCAGGAGGAACCATCATACTCATTACTTGAGTGTAAGGAACACCAACTGTTCCAGTTGCAAGACCAGTAGCACTATCAGGACAAATTCCATAATTTGTTCCAGCAGGAATACAAGAAACGTTTGGGATACAAATTTGTGCTAACGATGTGAAAGCAAGTGATGTACCGACTGCGAAAGTGAAAAGTAATTTTTTAATCATAGTTTTATAATTTTAGTTTAACTTAAGTTTAATAATTTATTGTTTAATCGGGAATAGAAAATTTTTCTTTTGCTTCAATTACAGTTGATGTAATATTTAAAATTGTATCCAATTGAGAAATCGAGATCAGTTTTTTTACAGGTTCCTGCAAACCGGCGAGAACAAATAAACCATGATTATTCTTACACAGGCGGTTGGCGACTAGTAGCGCGCTTAATCCGGAAGAATCGCAATAGCGGGTATCTGTTAAATCAATAATGATATTCTTTGCCCCATCAGTACTAACAACAACTAATTCAGACTTTAATGAAGGAGCCAGATTACTGTCTAACTTCTCTGCAAGTAGTTTAATTAGTGTGTAATTTTCTGTCTTATCTATTTGAAAACTCATTACATGATTTATTTTAACAAATATATGAATTTTTTGTAGTAAAAAGCAAATGTAAAAACGTAATAAAAACGGGGTTCAATACTTAGGCTCTGCCTGCTAACAGGAATAAAACGGCCATTCTCACTGCTACTCCATTCTCCACTTGCTCCAGAATGATACTCTGACTGCTATCTGCAACATCACTTGTGATCTCTACTCCACGATTGATTGGTCCGGGATGCATTACCACTATTTTTTTAGACAGAGAATCTAAAAGTTCTTTATTGAGTCCAAAAAGCATGGTATATTCACGCAAAGAAGGGAAGAATTTTATTTCTTGTCGCTCTAATTGAATCCGGAGCATATTGGCAACATCGCACCATTCCAATGCTTTTCGCAGATCATGCTCCACTTTTACACCCAAACTATGAATGTATTTTGGCATCAATGTCGTTGGTCCGCAAACCATCACTTCTGCACCTAATTTTTGCAGACAAAAAATGTTTGACAATGCAACGCGGGAATGCAATATATCTCCTACAATGGCTATTTTTTTACCTTTAATACTACCCAATTTTTCTTTGATAGAAAATGCATCTAACAATGCTTGTGTAGGGTGTTCGTGCGCACCGTCGCCGGCATTAATAATTTTGGCCTCAATGTGTTTTGATAAAAAAACAGCTGCACCGGGATTGGGGTGCCGCATCACCACCATATCCACTTTCATGGCAAGAATATTATTTACAGTATCAATTAATGTTTCACCTTTTTTTACGGAAGAAGAAGCGGATGAGAAATTCACAACATCAGCACTCAATCGTTTTTCGGCTAATTCAAAAGATAATTTTGTGCGGGTAGAGTTTTCAAAAAATAAATTGGCAATGGTAATATCTCTTAGAGAAGGAACTTTTTTAATAGGACGGTTAATGACTTCTTTAAAATTTTCGGCTGTTTTCAAAATCAAATGAATATCATCTGCCGTAAGATCTTTTATTCCAAGTAAATGTTTTGTACTTAGTGTTGTCATTAGTCGTTCGATAATAATGTTACTTTATCTGCTCCATCTGTTTCTTTCCACTCCACTTTCACTTTTTCGGATGTGATCGAATCAATGGTTTTACCGACATATTTAGCCTGTATCGGCAAATGCCTGCTAAGTCTGCGGTCGATCAACACCAATAATTCAACATCGTTTGGCCGGCCAAAAGCCAGCATCGCATCTAATCCTGCACGAATGGTTCTGCCGGTGAATAATACATCATCTACTAGGATGACATTTTTGCCTTCAATAATAAAATCGATGTTTGTTTTATTGGGAACCAGTTCTTTCTGGCGAAAATCATCACGGTAAAAAGTGGTATCCAAACTACCACATTTGATGTCTTTTTTCTTTAATATCTCTTGAAGTTTTTTATGGATCCTGGTTGCAAGATAAATTCCTCTGGGCTGCAGCCCTATGATAACTGTGTTTGAGAAGTCGTTGTGAATTTCAATTAATTGATAACAAAGCCGAGTGACGGTAATATCGAGGTGTTTACTATCTAAAATGATTCGTGGCTTCATCATACTAGAGCTCAAAGTTAATAAAAAAATCGAACGTGCAATAAATTAAATACTTATTAAAAACAAAAAGCCCTTAAAACGTATTGTCTTAAGGGCTTAATAAGAAAGCGATTTTTAAAACTCTTTAACTGCTCTTGCACAAACAGTACAATTACTTAATAATTTCCATGGTGTAGATGTTATTCCACCTGATGTTCCCATATAAAGCGTCCACGCAGAAGTACCATCAGTACTTTTTGTAGAACTCCAATAATTAAGATTAAGAAATCCTCCTATTGTAGTTTTTAGTGGCATCATTAACTCTAATTCCGTTTTTGTTGGTAACCTCCAACCACCAACAGAAGTAGCAGTAGTATATGAATTACAATTAGCATTTGCTGTTGCCCAATTAATGTGATAACCTTGATCAGAAGTTGCAGCAATCAAACCGTGTTGACTTGAAGCATCTACAAAAATAACAATACCACCCTGGAGATCATCGCCAACGGCATACGAAGCTGAGGCAATACTAGTATCGGCTGGTTTGGTTTCATCTTTTTTACAAGAACCAAATGAAACAACTAAAAGGAGCAAAGCGAAAATTTTTTGAGTAGATTTCATGATGTATCATTTTTTTATTAATAATAAAACTAAATAGTTAGATTCAATTTATACAAAAAAGGTTGCATGAAAAAAAACTCATATTTTTTGACAGCTACTTTTAAGATTTCAATTAATTGATAACAAAGTCGGGTAACGGCAATATCGAGGTGTTTACTGTCTACAACGATTCGCGGCTTCATCATAGTAGATGCAAAATTTACAAAAAAAACAATATGAATTATGAAGTCAACTATTTATTTGGACTTGTTTTAAAAAACAGATCTGTGTTAATCTGACATGAGAACGTCTGTATCCTTAATAAAAAAATCTTCCGCCTGCTTTTTATAAAGAAGAAAAAAACATACCATTAATTTCTACACCAAAAACTATTTCGAAAAAAGAAACATATAAAAGTAGTGCATACTCAGCTAGAAAAGATGAAAGGGTTATTTTTTTTGACAAGATTTCAAAACAAATTATTTTTACGAAGTCGCGCGAGTATATAAAATTAAAAAGCCGAAAAGCTATAGGTAGCACGTATGCTCTTTTTTTCGGTTTTAGGTTCAGGCTATAAAGAAGAACAAAATCAGAAGAATATATTTTTATGATAATGCCACTTAATAAAAAAATAGTTTCAAAATTTCCATTTCAAATCTTGATTAAAAAATAAAAAAAAGATGTTGGATTTGTTATAAAATTATTTCTCCTTTAACATTCTGTAGATCGTTGACTTTCCAATATCAAGTTTCTGAGCAACTAACATTACATTGTTATTGTACTTTTCAAGATACGTTAGGATCATTTTTTTATTGTATTCTTCAAGCGTCATTTCTTTCAACAAAAAATCATTATTGGAAGCACTTTTACCGAATTTAATATTCTCGGCATCAATTGTATCATTGTTCGACATGACACATGCAAGATCAATCATAGATTTTAATTCTCTAATATTCCCAGGGAAATGATAATCCATCAGTTTGTTTTGTGCTTCAGCTGTTATTTTAAATAGACTCAATTTATTTGTTGCGCAGTTCACTTTGATAAAATGTTTCGCTAGCAAAACGATATCCGAACCTCTTTCTCTTAAAGGTGGAAGTTGGATCGAAAGTCCTAAAAGTCTATAATACAAATCTTCTCTGAAATTTCCTTTTTTAACTTCTTCTGCCAAATCTCGATGCGTTGCAATAATAATACGTGCATCAAATTTCACAACATCATTCCCCCCTACTCTTGTGAGTTCTCTTTCTTGAAGAACTCTCAGTAATTTAGCTTGCATCGTAAGTTCCATCTCTGCAATTTCATCCAAAAAAAGTGTACCGTTGTTTGCTTCCTCAAAGCGACCTATCCTTCTCGCAACAGCACCTGTAAAAGATCCTTTTTCATGACCAAACAGTTCGCTTTCAATTAATTCGTTTGGGATTGATGCAACATTTACAGCAACGAATTTCCCTTTTTTTCTAGACGAATTATAATGAATTGTTTTAGCAGCAACTTCTTTTCCCGTCCCTGTTTCACCTAAAATTGAAACAGAAATTGATGAGCGACAGGCTTTATCAATAAGTGAATACAAACTTTTCATTGATTCATGCGTCCCTACTATTGTTTCTGAAAAATCATAATGGGATTCAAGCTCATTTTTAAGTTCAACGATCTCTTCTCTCATTGATATTTTATCACGCAAATTGGAGACAGACATCCAAAGGCGCTCTTTTGTATCATCATTTTTCACAATATAATCTGCCGCTCCTTCCTTCAGAAGTTTAATGGCTGTAGAAATATCATCTTGCCCAGAAACGACAACAACAGCAATTTCTGGATTGTTTTCATTTATTTTAGCAAGCAATGTGGAGCCATTATAATCTGGAAGATAATAATCCAAAATAATTATTTCAGGATTTTTATATAGATTCTTTAAAAGATCTGCACCCGTTGCATAACTCTCTACTATATTATCCGGATTAAGAGAAATGAGATGAGATAAAAATGAATTATATAGTTTATCGTCATCAACAATGTGGATTCGCAATTCGTTTTTCGACTTTTTTACTGCCATAAAATATCTTTTAGCTTTTTATTTTAGCTTCTAAATATACAATAAAAAAATAACTTACTATAAAACACCAGTTTTTACTGTTAAGCTTTTTAAAATCATTTCCCAAAAAAACAGACTAAACTATTTTTTTTGTACACTTTTGAAAATAAAAAAAGCAGCATAAATGCTGCTTTTTTATTTTCAGATTGCCTCCAGTCAATCTACCTTTTAGAACTGCCCCCTCTCTCCAAAGAGCAGTTCATGGATAACTATTCGATTTTATTGAATAATTAATATCTTCGTTTCATTCATATTATTTTTTTGATCTGTTAATCGTATGAAGTAAGAACCTTTTTGTAAATCAGCCTGATTGTAGCGGAATATATTTTCTCCTTCTACGATTGTTTCTAATTCACTGAAAACCAACTTACCTAATACATCATACATTTCAATTATCAATTCTGAATTGATCGCTGACGCGTATTGAACAGTAAAGTTACCAGCACTTGGATTCGGATATAAACTACTTTCAACACTACTTACATCACCATTATCATTATCAGCTGAAAAGGCGCTGTATGAATGACAGTTTGATAATGTCAACGATCTTGCTGCACTTTGTCCACATTCATTTGTATCCCTCACCGATAAGCTGGAAGTTGAAACTGTTGAACCAGGTCCCGTTGCAATGGATACGTTAATTGTGTTTGTACCCTGACCAGAAACAATTGTCAGATCAGCAGGCACTGTCCATTTATAACCCGTTGCACCAGCTACTGCTACTACTGAGTAGGTTGCAGTAGTTACACCACACACATTGGTAGGTCCACTGATTAATCCCGGAGTAGCTGCTAATTTTGAGATAGCAAGTGTTCTAGCTGTTACGCTGGTAGCACATGCACTGTTCGCTTTTACTGACAAGGATCCTGAAGTGAATGTTCCAAAATCAACCGTGATTGTATTGCTTCCTACAATGGTTACTGGAGATGTTCCTGCTGCAGCTGTTACACC
>CAMCYR010000048.1 GCA_945885475.1 Chitinophaga pinensis | reverse complement strand
CCTTGTCTACTCAGCAGCTTGTTGAGATGATCAAACACGTGGGAAGGACTCCTATTGAACGCGATACACTTTATAATGTAATTACTGATTATAGTAATTATGATTTTAGCAAGGAAGACGTAGTTGCTTAAAAAACAATCATTTTTCTTTGTCGAATTCTTCGGCAAAATTTGATACAATGGAATTTAATTTCCTTTAATAAATTTTCCTGCAGCGGTTTTTGCATTTGCTTTATCAACTAAAGTGAAAAAGTATAGTCCATTCGGGTTCCAATTGAAAATCAGTATTAATAATTGCAGGTGTTTCATTTTTAAACCATTTCGTTTTCCATATCGTAAAAATTGCAGCAGCACTTAGGATAAGAATTCCAATAATTAAAGAGGTAAGTTTTTTATTTTTCTGTTTTCTGTTTTAAATAAGAAGATATAGCTGTTAAGAAAATTTTAAATTAGTTATTCCAATAAAAAAACGCTCCGTAATTATCGAAGCGTTTTAACTAATATGATTCCAGTTCAATCCCCCTAGCCCCCTTTTCTAAGGGGGAAGTGATTACCCTTTAAGGAATCCCAACAATTTCTCCACACTAACCTTAGCATCTCCATATAACATTTCAGAATTTTGTTTGTAGAACAAAGGATTATCTTCCCCGGAATAACCTGCTGACATTGAGCGTTTCATAATGATCACTTTTTCTGCTTTCCATACTTCAATAACGGGCATTCCGTAAATAGAACTTGCAGGATCGTCTTGTGCACTTGGGTTGACCACATCGTTTGCTCCAATTACCATCACCACATCTGTGTTGGGCATATCTTCATTGATCTCATCCATTTCCAATACAATATCATAAGGTACATTTGCTTCTGCCAACAATACATTCATATGTCCCGGTAAACGGCCGGCAACAGGATGAATCGCGAATCGTACTTTTTTACCTGCTTTTTGTAATGTTTGTACCATATCATAAATTGGATACTGTGCTTTTGCAACAGCCATTCCGTAACCCGGAACAATCACAATTGATTTTGCTTCTTTTAATAAAGCGGCAACTTCTTCATGATTTAAAGAGGTGACTTCACCTTCAATTGCTTTTGCTTCTCCTTTTGGAGCATTTCCAAATCCTCCTAAAATTACGGAGAAGAATGAACGGTTCATCGCGTGACACATATGAATAGAAAGAATGGCTCCAGAACTTCCAACCAATGCGCCAGTTACAATTAATAAATCGTTACCCAACATAAAACCTGCTGCTGATGCTGCCCACCCCGAGTATGAATTTAACATACTTACAACCACTGGCATATCTCCACCACCGATGGCCATCACCAACATAACTCCGATAAAGGAAGCAATGACTGTCATAATGTATAAATAGATCAATCCATTTGTACCGTCTGCAGATGCAAACAAAACACCCAAAACAATACATGCCAGTAATAATGAAACATTTACAGCATGTCTGCCTGGATACATCAAGGCTTTGCTTCGAACTTTTCCTTCTAATTTTCCCCATGCAATAATAGAACCTGTGAACGTGATTGCTCCAATAAAAATACCGATGAATACTTCAACTAAATGGATGGTATGTGCTGCACCGTGGAGTGATTGTGTTTTAGGATCTAGATAAGAACCAAATCCAACTAACACAGCCGCTAATCCAACAAAGCTATGCAGAATCGCCACTAATTGCGGCATAGATGTCATTTCAACTTTACGTGCTAACATTAAACCAATTACCGAAGCAATGGCAATAGCCACTATAATATAAACTTGTCCGGCAACGCCTTCTCCAAGTACTGTAGCTAAAATAGCAATTGCCATTCCTATGATACCGTAAAATACACCGCGTTTTGCAGATTCTTGAGAGGATAAACTTCCTAAACTTAAAATGAACAGGATACTTGCAAATAAATATGCTGCTGTTTGAATTCCTATAGCCATAATCTCTTTTTAACTTCTTTTATTATTTTATTATTTTGTATCGTTGACACTTTCGCTTTCTTTATTTTTTAAACATTTTCAACATACGGTGTGTCACCACAAACCCTCCAACAATATTAATGCTGGCCACCAAAATAGCAATAGTCGCCAGTATGGTCATAGGGTTGCTAATGTCGTCAGTTGTTTGTAATAAACCGCCAATAACAATAATACCGCTAATGGCATTGGTTACAGCCATTAATGGTGTATGCAAGGAGTGCGACACATTGGTGATCAATTGCCATCCTACAAATACGGCCAATACAAATACTGTAAAATGTTGAATAAAATCAGGCGGTGCAGAATGACCAACCAAATACAACAATCCTCCAACTACTCCTAAAGTAACCATCATCGATGTAGATGCTTTTTTTGCTTTTTCTGCATCGGAAGCTTTTACTTCTTCTGCTGTAGGTGGCACTACTTTTACTTTTCCACCGGCTGTCGGACTTACAGGAAGCGGTGCAGGAGGCCAATTGATTTTCCCGTTATAGGTTACCATTGCTCTTGACACAACAGCATCTTCCATATCAATTTTCCATTTTTCTGCTTTCCCCATATCATCCAGTAAATGACATAAGTTGTTACCGTATAATTGGGAAGCTTGCGTAGGAAGTTGATTTAATTTACCAACGATTGTGACTCCATTGTTGGTGGTGAATACTTCACCGTTTTTTGTATATGCACAGTTTCCACCTGTTGCCGCTGCTAAATCCACAACTACCGAACCTGGTTTCATGGCATCAACGTGGTAATCCATCCATAATTTTGGTGCGGGTCTGCCTGGAATTTGTGCCGTGGTAATTACAATATCTACTTCTTTCGCTTGTTCTAAAAACAATTTCATCTCCGCTTCGATGAACTCTTTACTCATTTCTTTTGAGTAACCTGAAGATGTTGCGCCATCCTCATTTATTTCTACCGTTAAAAATTGCGCACCCATCGATTCGATCTGTTCTGCAACTTCTTTACGTGTATCAAATGCTCGAACAATTGCGCCTAAGGAATTTGCTGCACCAATGGCCGCTAAACCTGCAACTCCAGCACCAATTACCAATACTTTAGCCGGCTCTACTTTTCCTGCTGCTGTGATTTGTCCGTTAAGGAATCTTCCGAAATGATAAGAACCTTCAATCACTGCTCTATATCCTGCAATGTTTGCCATCGATGACAATACATCCATTTTTTGTGCTCTGGAAATGCGTGGAATAGCATCCATTGCAATCGCGTTTACTTTTTTGTCTGCTAATTTTTGAAGTAAAGGTTGATTTTGTGCCGGCCATAAATAGCTCAACATAACTAATCCTTCTTTCATCAGATCCACTTCTTCCATTGCTGGTTCCTTAACCTTTAGTACAATATCTGAATTGCCATAGATGTCGGCTGCAGTGGCAACTATTTTTGCGCCCGCTTCTTCAAAATCTGTATCAGAAAAATTTGCTTTTATCCCTGCGTTATGCTGAATGTAAACTTCAAATCCTTGCTTTTGCAATCGTTTTACAGTTTTTGGAGTTGCAGCAACTCTTAATTCATTTGGAGAAATTTCCGATGGAATGCCTACCTTCATAATTAAACTATATTAAATTTATTTGTTCTTCGAAGAACAAAATTTTGAGTCCCGAAATTAATCAAATATTGCTTAGTATCCAAAAAAATGGAATTGGCGGGCTTAATACTCTCGATTTCAATGCAAATCAATAGGAGGTGGATCTTATTTTGATCGCAATATCCGGAAAGTCTGTAATAATTCCATCTACTTTTATAGCTATAAAGTGCTTCATATCTTTTTCAGAATTCACTGTCCAAACAACTACTTTACACCCCATCTTATGCGACTGCTCAATGGTTTTTGTTTTGCAAATCGGGGCAGCCGGATTATAATAAGATGGAGTAAATCCTAATTTACGAATGTTGTGTTTTACACTTCGTAGATTTGCTACCAGCAGTCCTGTTTTTAATTGAGGTTGCAGGGTATGAATTGCAAGTAAACTTCTAACATCAAAACTTTGAATAATGATGCGATCGTTCATATTAAATTTCTCAATAATATCATAAACGAGTGCCACTGTGATTACTGGATCAAAATGATATTTACCATCGCCCATAGAATTGCTTTTTATTTCTATGTTGTACTTAATAGGTGGAAGGTTGTTTTCTTTCGTATACCGCTCCATTGTTTCAATTACTTCAATTAGCAATGGTTTGTATGCTGCTATTTTTATCTGTTCCGGAAATTTTTTGTTTCCCCTTTTTCCACAGTCGTATTTTTTTATTTCTGCATAGGTCATTGCATGCAAGTTTCTTTGCTTACTTTTTTTTACTTTTTTGTTATCGGCTTGGCTGCAGATTTTAGAGTTGAACCAGGGATCATGTGAAACAACTACTTGCGAATCTTTTGAAATAATTATATCCATTTCAATATAATCTGCACCTGCCTTTGCTGCTGCTTTAAATGCTGTTAATGTATTTTCGGGATATAAACCCCTGAATCCTCGGTGCCCGTGTACCTCTGTTTTTTTCTGATCTTGTGCTGTACAGAAGAAATTCAGAACGACAAATAAGTGAAGGAGTAGTTTTTTCATTTGTAAAAGCAAAATTACTAAAATCTAAATGAATTGTTTCAGCGTATATTTGTGAAATATTTCAATTTAAAAATAAACCATGGACTTATCAAAACTTCCTCAACTGGCGAGAGTCGCGGAAACAAACACAAAAAAATTGTTTGAGGTGTTAAAAAGAAAAAAACCGAATAATCTGGATGATATCGTTCATCAACTTCATGAGGAAGCATTTGAAAAGATCGACTGTATGAAGTGTGCGAACTGCTGTAAAACAACAAGTCCCATTTTTTATGATAGAGATATTGACAGAGTTGCAAAAAGATTAAGAGTAAAACCCTCTGATTTCATCTCTAAATACCTGCATCAGGATGAAGATGGAGATTATGTTTTGAACGAAGCACCCTGTACTTTTTTAGATTCCGAAAATTATTGTCTCATCTATGAAGACCGTCCGACAGCATGCCGTGAATATCCGCATACCGACAGAAAACGTTTTTATCAATTACTCGATCTAACTGTAAAGAACACCTATGTTTGTCCTGCTGCATTTGAGATTGTTGAACAGATGAAAAAGAAATTTTAAGTGCAATTAAAACGTCATATTGGCTATCTGGTAGAAATTGAAATTTAGTATTTCGCCAAACTTTAAAACTGTTTAAAATTGTATTACATTTGAAGATATAAAACTAAAGATCCCATGAAATCAAATTTTACTTTTTTATCAGTACTTGTATTTTCAGTTTCTGCTATTGCTTTTATTGCATCAAGCGGAACGGCATTTAATAATAAAAAGTCAGAGAAAGGAATTACTGCGTCCCGTGAAGGGATGGAAAATGACGCACTTGAGCGTATGGCTTGGGAAGTAAAGCGTTTGGCAGACCCAGCAACAGGACGAATTCCAGATAATATCCGTCAGCTTGAATTAGCTTTTGCTGCTACATTGCCAAACGATTTGCAAATAGACAGAGGCATGATGAGTTTAACAATGACCAATCGTGGACCTTGGAATTTGGGTGGACGAACACGGGCTTTTGGAGTAGATGTGAGCAATGAAAATAGATTGTTGGCAGGTTCTGTTTCCGGTGGAATGTGGTTTTCTACAAACGGAGGAACTACCTGGGCTCAGTCAAATACCCTATCCCAATTAAAGAATGCAACCTGTTTGGTGCAAGATAAACGTGCCACTCATACAAATGTGTGGTATTATGGAAGCGGTGAAGCCTATGGAGCGTCTGCCAGTGGTGGTGGTGCTTATTATTTGGGTGATGGCGTATTTAAGTCAACAGATGGTGGTGTATCCTGGCAATCACTTGCTTCAACAGCAGGTGGCGGACCGAGTGGATTTACAACCGGTTGGCAATTGGTTTGGAATGTTGCCACTGATGTGTCGGCAAATGATTCTATCGCTGAAGTGTATGCTGCCATCTATGGTGGAGTAATGAGAAGTCTGAATGGTGGTACCACCTGGGCAACCGTTTTAGGTGGATCACCTTCTTCGTATTTTTCAGATGTAGAGGTTACAACAACAGGTGTCGTATATGCTACATTGAGTGATGATGGTTTGAAAAAAGGAATCTGGCGTTCGGATAGCGGAACGGCTTTTACGAATATTATTCCATCAGGTTTTCCTACTGTTTATAATCGTATTGTATCGGGAATAAATCCGAACAACGAAAACGAAGTTTACTTTTTAGCGAACACTCCCGGCTTCGGTAAAGTAACCTTCAATTATTTAGGAGATCCTGAATGGAATAGTCTTTGGAAATACACCTATATCTCTGGATCTGGCGCTGGCGCAGGAGGAGTGTGGCAAGATCTATCCATGAATTTGCCAAATACAGGTGGACAATTTGATCGTTGGCAGGTACAAGGTTCTTACGATATGGTGGTGAAAGTAAAACCAGGTGCAAGCAATACGGTATATATTGGAGGAACAAACTTATATCGTTCTACAACTGGTTTTCAGGATTCAATCAATACAACATTTATTGGCGGGTATGAGCAATTTTCAGCTTTGCCGGTCATTAATTCCTACGCAAACCATCATCCCGATCAGCATGGAATAGCATTTTTGCCTTCTGATCCAGATGTTATGTTCAGCTATAACGATGGTGGAGTTTTTAAAACATTGAATGATACAGCTGCTGCTGTGGTTTGGCAACCTTTAAACAATGGCTATCTAACTTCTATGTTTTATACCGTTGCTATTGATCACGCAACTGCCGGTAACGATGTGATAATTGGAGGAGCACAGGACAATGGAAGTTGGTTTACCAATAATGCAGTTCCTACTTCTCCTTGGGTTCAACCAAGAGGTGGTGATGGTTCTTATTGCGCTATTGCCGATGGAAGAAGCAATTATTATTTTTCTATTCAAAATGCAAAAATGATGAAAGCAACATTGGATGGGGCTGGAACAATTACAAGTTTTGCACGAATTGATCCTATCGGATTGAAAAATCCGGAGTTCATAAATCCATACACCCTCGATCCGAATAATAATAATTATATGTATCTGGCGGGAGGTAAATATTTATGGCGCAATGATGATCTCTCTGGAATACCAATGGTTGGTAATTGGGATTCGATCTCAACGAATTGGGTGAAGTTTGTGGATTCTGTTCCAACCAGCAATTCTGTTATTACAGCTGTAACTGCTTGTAAAACTCCTCTCAACAGAGTTTATTATGGAACGGATGCAAAACGGGTTTATCGTGTGGACAATGCGAATGTTGGAACACCGACACCTGTAGATATAACATCTACAACAGTTGGTGTTGTTTTCCCCTCTGCAAATGTAAGTTGTATTGCTGCAGATCCTTTGGATGGAAATAAAGCGATGGTTACGTTTTCGAATTACGGCGTCTATAGTGTTTTTTATACACAGGATGGTGGAACAACATGGGCGAAAGCGGGAGGAAATCTGGAGGCTTCAAGCGCAACTGGTCCGTCCGTTCGTTGGGCAAGTATCATGCATGTTGCTGATGGGACGGTTTATTTGTTGGCAACCAGCACGGGATTGTATGCCACGGATACATTAAAAGGCACAGCTACTGTTTGGGTGCAACAGGGAACTGCCACGATTGGTAATTCTGTTTGTGATATGATTGAAACACGTGCTTCTGATGGTTTGGTTGTAGTTGCAACGCATGCAAGCGGAATTTATTCTACCAACATAACCAGCGTAAATGATATTGTGACTGTAAAAGACATTAATGACTCTAAATCGGATCTTGAATTGATGAATTATCCTAATCCTGTTTCTGAAACAACAACAATTGAATTTGTGCTGAACAGCAAAGCTGCGGTAAATCTGCAGTTGTGGGATGCTTATGGTAGATTGCTGGAAGTGCTTGTGAATGAAACGATGCAGGAAGGGAAACACACTGTTCTATTTAATAAAAAGAATCTTAAACCGGGTATTTATTATTACAGTTTAACTGCGGATAAACGAAGGAAAACAAATAAAATGATTATTGGCAAATAAACAATTCATTGTTAGTTAATAAATCCTCTGCTTGGGTAGAGGATTTTTTTTGCACTTACTTTTACAAAATAGATTTTAATTTACAATAAATGCTTGAAAGTATATTTGGGAATCAGTTTGATTATCACGCGTGGATTACTCTTCCTATCATTATTTTTTTCTCGCGCATCTGTGATGTTAGTTTAGGAACACTGCGTCATGTCTTTATTTCAAAAGGTTTCAGAAAAATTGTTCCCGTACTTGGATTTTTTGAAGTATTGATATGGATCATCGTGGTGGCGCAAGTAATGAAAAACTTAAACAATTGGGCTTGCTATTTAGCATGGGCGGGTGGCTTTGCTACCGGAACATTTGTTGGTTTATGGATTGAAGAAAAATTGGCTTTGGGCTTGCAAGTGATCCGCATAATAACCAATCAAAACTGTGATGAATTAGTAGCGGCATTAAAAACAGAGAATCATGGAATCACTGTTGTTGATGCACAGGGAGCGGTTGGTCCTGTGAAAATGATCTTTACAATCATTAAGCGTAAAAATGTGAAAGAGGTCGTATTGATGATCCGGCAATATAATCCGACAGCTTTTTACTCGATCGAAGAAATTAAAAATACGAGCCAGGGTGTATTCACCGAAAATTCTAAATACGGTTTTGCGAGTATCCGTCAAATGTTCCCTTCAAGAAAAGGAAAATAATATGTGTTGTGTTTGTCGTTCCAACCGAAGCGGAGGAACAATAATTATCAGATTCAAGCAGTAGAATTTTCCTTAAAAAAAATCCCTGTCCGTTTTACAACAGAACAGGGATTTTAATTTTATTGAAAAAAATTATTTATCCAGATCCTCGAAATTCACATCTGAAAAGGTATTATCTATTTTCGGAGCATCATTCGGAGTATAGGTAGATTCTGGTCTTGGTTCAATCTCAGGAGAAATAGATTTGATGTGATCTACTGCTTCATTCAAGCCCTCCGCAAACTTTTCAAAATCTTCTTTGTACAAAAATAATTTATGTTTTTCATAAAAGAATTTTCCGTCATCACCAAAGCGTTTTTTGCTTTCTGTAATCGTTAAATAGTAATCATTTCCTTTGGTGCTTTTTACATCAAAAAAATATGTTCTTTTACCTGCTCTAACAGATTTTGAGAAAATTTCTTCTCTGTCAATTCCGTTTTTATCAAATCCTTCTTCCATTGTTCTAATGTGTTGTTTTAACGTTTTTTATAATTCCATTATCACAAATGTTTAGAAAAAAACTTGCTAAAACAAGCCTTGTTAATAACTTTTCAAAGCTTGTGTATGAAGAGAAAAGAAGGGCTAGTGAGGTATACGGAGTAGGCTTATACCGTTTTTTCCTCTTCCAGCAGTTGCATCGTGTGTAAATCGAAGTAAATCCCTTGTTTCTCAATTAGTTGCTGGTGATTTCCTTGTTCAACTATTTCTCCTTTATCTAGCACAAGGATGTTGTCTGCATTTTTTACTGTGGAAATACGGTGACTGATGATCATACTTGTTTTCTTGTTCATTAACCGTTTCAGGTTGTTCAGGATCTCTTCTTCTGTCTCTGTATCTACTGCTGAGAGGCAATCGTCAAAGATCATTACTTGTGGTTTTTTTATGATGGCTCTGGCAATCGAAATCCGCTGCTTTTGTCCGCCTGATAAGGTTATTCCTCTTTCACCCACGATGGTTTCAAACTGATCTTTAAATCCGATGATGTTCGAATAAATTGCGGCATCTTTTGCTGCCTGTAATATTGCAGCTTCCTTTTGTTCGTTTTCATCGATACTGAAAGCAATGTTGTGTGAAATGGAATCGGAGAACAATATGACTTCTTGAGGTGCATATCCGATCTGACTTCTCAATGAGGATAAGGAGATGTTTTTAATATTTTTATGATCAATCAGGATTTCACCTTCAGTTGCATCGTAAAGCCTGCAGATAAGGTTTGCAATCGTGGATTTGCCCGAGCCGGTTCTGCCAATAATCGCGATGGAGGAACCCAGCGGTATTTTAAAGGATACATTTTTTAAAGCATGTATGCCCGAATCGGGGTAAACAAAACGTACATTTTTGAACTCAATATCTCCTTTTATAACTTCTGCTTCTTCTGATTTACTTATTATTTCGGGTTGTGTATGCAGAAATTCATTTATACGTGTTTGTGATGCTGCAGCGCGCTGAATGAGTGATGTTACCCATCCCAATGATGCAATTGGCCAGGTAAGGCGGTTCACATACACAATGAATTCGGCAATGTTACCATAGGTGATTTTTCCGTTTATCGCCTGCATTCCTCCAATGTAAAGCGTGAAAAGTGTGCTTAATCCGATGAGTAGAATCATAAAAGGCTGGAACAACGATTCCACTTTTATTAAACCCATTGTTTCGTTTTTATAGGAATTGCTTTGGCGCTCAAAATCATCAATGAAATGTTTCTCTCTTCCATAGGCCTTTAATACTCTGATGCCCGAGAATGCTTCTTGCGTTTGGGTTGTAATTCCTGATAATTGCTCCTGCACTTTTGTACTTTTTTTATTGATCAAATTACTCACAAAATAAATGGAGACTGCAAGTAATGGTAATGGAATCAGCACGAATAGCGTTAGTTTCACATCCACCTGAAACATTACGGTGATGGTTAGCGCAAATAAAAATGAGGTATTCAGGATATACATGATCGCGGGCCCGACATACATTCTCACTTTTCCAACATCTTCACTAATCCTGTTCATCATGTCACCGGTATTGTTCCGCTTGTAGAATGCAGTATCCAATTTCTGATAGTGCGCATAAATTTCATTCTTCAGATCAAATTCGATCATACGCGACATTACAATGATTGTTTGACGCATCAGAAAGAGGAAAAATCCGCTTAAAGCTGCATAACCAAGCATATACATGCCATAGATGAAAAGCTGATGATAGCTGTCGGCAGCTGAAGTACCAGCAATTAATGATGTTTTAAGGTAGTCGATTGTTAGCCGTATGTATGGAACAGCATTTACTGCAAAATAATTTGAAATACCGACAAAGAAAATACCCATGAGTAAGCGAAATCGATACTTGTAGAGGTATTTGTTGATATGTTTTAATGAACCCAAAATGTTTATTAAGATTGATCAGCTGAATTTTTATCTGTTAAAAATATGCTTCTGTCCGTTTAATTTTGTTCACACGGAAAATAAATATAATTTTGCGGTCAAATAAAATGCAGACGGTATTTTTACCGTTTCAAAAGTACTCAAAAAATTAAAGACAAATTCTATAATTTCTTAAACAAAAATTATGATAGAAGTGCAGGATATTCAAAAATCTCCATTGGCAGAAAATCCGGTGATTTCGCAAATGATCTTAAACAATCACGAGCAGGTAGTTTTTTGCAATGACAATGATACAGGTTTAAAAGCGATCATCGCGATACATAATACAATCCTTGGACCGAGTTTAGGTGGTACACGCATGTGGGCCTATAATAATGAGATGGAAGCGTTAACAGATGTGTTGCGCCTTTCAAGAGGGATGACATACAAATCAGCCGTTGCCGGATTAAATCTTGGCGGTGGAAAAGCAGTGATCATTGGTGATTCCAAAACACAAAAGAATGAAGCATTGATGCGCAGATTCGGGAAATTTGTAAATAGTTTGTCTGGAAAATACATTACTGCTGAAGATGTTGGTGTAAGCACAAAAGACATGGAATACATTAAGATGGAAACCGATTTTGTTAGCGGATTACCTGTAAATATGGGTGGCAGCGGAGATCCTTCTCCGGTTACCGCATATGGAGTATATCTTTCTATGAAAGCATCTGCAAAGGAAAAGTGGGGGAATGATAGTCTGGCAGGTAAAAAAGTGGTTGTGCAAGGAATCGGGCACGTTGGTGAGAGTTTGGTGAAGCATTTGGTGAAAGAAGGAGCAAAACTGTCGATTTTTGACATCAATGAAGAGCGTTTAAAAGCGATTGCGAAAGAGACCGGAGCTGAGGTGATCACCGATGGAAGTAAAATTTACGACATGGATATGGATATTTATGCTCCATGTGCTTTAGGTGCAACCGTAAACACAGATACCTTGAATCGTTTGAAATGTGCCATCATTTGTGGTGCAGCAAACAACCAGCTAGCTGATGAGAATGTACATGGTAAAATGGTGATCGAAAAAAATATCTTGTATGCTCCTGATTTTGTAGTGAATGCCGGAGGTATCATCAATGTGTATTACGAATTAGAAGGGTATAACCGTGAACGGGCAATGGCGCATGCAGAAAAGATCTACGACACAACCTTGAATATTTTTAAAGTGTCGAAAGAACAGAATATCCCAACATACATGGCCGCAAATCGTTTGGCTGAAAAAAGACTGTCAGACATAGGAAAGATCAAAGTGAGTTTTTAAATTTTTTACGCCTTTTTCAATTTTGAAAAATGTGTTTTGTCCGCATACAAGAATAAAATAAGTATTGATACGATAAGCGTTATATGTTAAACAGAAGGTATTTAAGAATTAAGGTGATGCAGGCTTTGTATGGTTTTTTTCAATCCGATACAAAAGATTTAGCAAAAAGTGAGCGGGAATTATTTGCCGGGATAGATAAGATTTATGATCTGTTTATTAATCAATTGGCTTTCATGATCGAATTGCGACATATTGCAACGGTTGTAATGGAAGATGCAAAAATTAAACGATTGCCGACAGAAGAAGATCTGAATCCGAATTTAAAGTTCATTGAGAATAAATTTATTACTCAACTGTCCGAGAATATTCATATTCAACGCGAAATAAATAATCGTAGGATCAGCTGGAACAATGAATTTGAATTAGTAAAAAAAGTGTTTAACGCGATCAAAGCCTCACCTGAATTCATTGAATTCATGAATGTTTCTGACGATTCATATGCTTCACACCGCAATTTCGCGCTTGAAATGTTCAAGGAAACTATTGCTGATCATGAGTTGTTGAACCATTTGTATGAAGAGAAAAATCTACATTGGGGCGATGATATTTACATCGTAAATCCAATGGTAGTTAAAATGATCGAATCATTTAAAGAGGATGCTGCACCTGATTTTTCTTTAATGCCCTTATACAAAGACAAGGAAGAGGATATGCTTTTTGTTAAAGATCTTTTCCGTGAAACAGCAATGCGGAATGATGAGATTGAAAAAATGATCGGTGATAAAACAAAAAATTGGGAAGTAGAGCGTATTGCAATGATGGATGTTTTGCTTATGAAAATGGCGATCACAGAGATTCTGCATTTTTCAAGTATTCCCGTGAAAGTAACTTTAAACGAGTTTATTGAGATCTCAAAAATGTACAGTACGCCTAAAAGTAAAATATTTATTAACGGAATTCTGGATAAAATTGTTGCTGATTTAAAAGCAGGAAATTTATTGAATAAAATGGGACGTGGATTAATGGAATAATTTCCACTTTCTGAACTGAAATTGAAAATTTTAATATTTTGAAAAGAATGAAGACAAAATTATTTTTAGCACTTGCTGTTACTTTTTTGATGGCGGCATGCGGACAAGATCCTAAAAAAGAGGATGGAGCAATTTCTTCTGATGTAATAAATATTCCCTCTACCGCTTCAGGTAAAACAGCTCTTGCCGGTAGTTCACCTATAATGGAGTTTGAGGATGAAAAACATGATTTCGGGAGAATTACACAAGGGGAAACCGTTTCTTATTCTTTTGTTTTTAAGAACAATGGTGGTTCCGATTTGGTGATCTCTTCTGCTCAAGGTAGTTGTGGCTGTACGATCCCGAACTATCCTAAAGAGGCAATTAAACCCGGACAAGAAGCAAAAGTGGATGTGAAGTTCGAAAGCAGTGGAAAATCCGGATTGGTTCAAAAAACCGTTACCCTTGTTACAAATTGTACACCTAGCACAAAAGTATTAACAATCAGCGCCACCGTTGAAGTCCCTGATGAAGAGTAGTTTTGAATATATTTTAATTGCAAATAATAGTAGATTATCAATAATAAATTAATTTAAAAACAAATAATTATGCAGCAGCTAGGTCAGTTTATCCCTTTGGTATTAATCATCGTGGTGTTCTATTTTTTCATGATTCGTCCTCAATTGAAGAAAACAAAAGAGCAAAAGAAATTTCGTGAGAATATTAAAGTAGGTGATAAAATCGTTACAATTGGTGGTATTCATGGTAAAATCTCCGATGTTCAGGATACTACTTTTATGATTACTGTAGAAGGTGGTGTGAAGTTGAAAGTTGAAAAGAATGCCGTTTCTATGGATTCATCATCATTGATCGGTGCTGAACAAAAATAAGTAACATTTGTGTGTTGCTGGAGCGTTGAGTAAGATAATTGCTCAACGTTTTTTTTTATCTATGAGGAATACCTTCAAGCATTGAATCGCAAATCACATGCTTAGTAAAATGATTTTTGTAAATTTGTGAAAGAAACCCAATTCATGAAGTCCTTTTTTTTAAACGTTAATAAATCAAATCCGAAAGATGCTGCTCACTTTAATAAACGGGTAATCACTTTTTTGTTTTGTTTATTGATCTCCGTTTTCATCTGGCTCCTGCTTTCTCTTTCGAAGGAATATACCATTTCTGTGACATATCCGGTTCAGTATATTAATCTTCCAACTGATAAACTCGTTGCGAACCGGCTTCCTGAATCTGTTGATTTCGAAATCAAAGCGAGTGGTTTCAGATTGCTGCTTTTCAAATTAAAACAACAGCGTGAATCGATAAGCATTGATATAAAAGATGCACGTTCAACCCGACTAAAAAACAATTACTTCATTCAGTTTAATGACCGCCTGGATAAAATAACCCGACAATTTTATAACGGGATCAAGGTGCTAAGTGTGAATCCGGATACTGTGTTTATTAATTACAATAAAAAAATTACGAAAACCGTTCCCGTAAAAGCTAACCTTACATTGGAGTTTGAAGAACAATATCAACAAACGAATCCCTTAAAAGTTGAACCGGAGTTTATTGATATTTCTGGCACTGCTGAAGATATTGCATTGATTTCGTTTGTGACGACTGTTCCCCTTCATCTGAAAAAGGTAAATAAAAATCTTTCATTGAAGATAGAGCTCAGTAAAACAGCTGCGTTCAAAAAAGTTACATTTTCACAAAACAGTATACAAGCAAAAGTAACTGTTAAAAAATTTACCGAGGCTTCTTTGGAGCTGCCGGTTGAAGTGGTTAATCTTCCCAATGGATTAAATTTAAAAACATTTCCTGATAAAGTTTCTGTTAAATACCAGGTTGCATTTGATGACTACGGTAAAATTGCAGCGCCGGATTTTAAATTGGCTGTCGATTATTCTAAAATTGAACAAGGAAGTAATAAGCTGAAGGTCCTCGTTTTGAAAACGCCTATCAGTGTTCGTTCTGTGAAATTAAGTAACGAAAAGGTTGAATACATTATTCGTAAATAGCATGCTGAAAATAGGAATTACTGGCGGTATCGGAGGTGGGAAAACCACTTCTTGTAAGTTGTTTGAGCTTTTAGGCATTCCTGTATATTATTCTGATGATGCGTCAAAAGAACTGTTGCAATCAAATGCTGTGGTGAAAGCTCATGTTTTGGATGTATTCGGCAATTCTATACTAGATCAGCAGGGTGCTGTAGATCGGAAAACATTAGCGGCTATTGTCTTTAATGATAAAACAGAACTGGATAAGTTAAATGCGATTATGCATCCCGCTGTTGCACTGCATTTCGAGCATTGGATCAAGAAACAAACAGCACCTTATATTCTGAAAGAAGCGGCCATTTTGTTTGAAAGTGGTGCTTACCAGAAAGTAGATTCCGTAATAACCGTCGTTGCTCCTTTGGAATTAAAGATTAACCGTACAATCAAACGGGACGGTTTACCGAAGGAAGATATACTTGTGCGCATTCAGAATCAATTGAGTGATGATGAAAAAATAAAACGCTCCGAGTTTTTAATCTACAATGATGAGCAGCAACTCTTGATCCCTCAGATTTTAAAAATTCACAGCCTAATACTGAACAAATAATTTTGCCTATCTCCGAATTCTTTAGTATTTTCGATTAATATTTAATTAAATTCATCTATGGAAAATCAGGGAACACCCAATCAGGAAAACGTAAATCAACAATTTAATCAGCAATTCGGGCAAGCAGCCGGACCTCAGCAGTTGCCAAACTCAACAGCCGTATTGGTACTGGGAATCATTTCAATTGTGGGTTGTTTTTGTAATGGTATTATCGGACTTATTTTAGGAATTATTGCTTTGGTTTTGGCTGGGAAAGCAAAGAAATTATACGATGAGAATCCCGGAATATACTCTGAAGCGTCATTAAAAAATATGAAAGCTGGTAAAATTTGTGCAATCGTTGGATTGTGCCTTTCCGCTTGTTATGTTGTTTTCTTTATTGTTTATATCGCAATTATTGGAACAGTTCTTTCCGGTATGCCTTGGGATATGATGGGAAGATAATTATTCTTTTATTCGTAAAAAGTCCCGCATGTCGGGACTTTTTTATTTCCTACTATGCAATCATTTATACATTGGCTCGAAGATCATTTTATGACTTGCCCTTACAAGGCATTGTCGGGAATGGATTGTCCGGGTTGCGGTATGCAACGTTCATTTATCGAGTTGCTGAAAGGTAATTTCTCGGAAAGTTTTCTATTGTACCCCGCACTTCTACCGACTTTATTTACGCTTTTATTTACCGCATGTCATTTGGTTTTTAAATTTAAAAATGGTGCCGAGGTAATAAAATATTCTTTTATTTGCACCGTTATTATTGTGCTTTTCAGCTTTTTTCTTAAAATGTTTGTATGAAATATGTTTTGAAATTTATTTTTATCTTTTGCTTCTTTTCTGCTCTGGCTCAGGAATCTTCTATTTATTCTGTTTATCTGATTGGTGATGCCGGTGAAGATACTATTCCCGGAAAAGCGCTGATGCTTCTTCAACATGAATTGAATGATAATCCTCAAAGCACTACTTTATTTTTGGGCGACAATGTCTATCCTTCCGGATTAATTGCTGGTGATAAAGTTTCCGCACTTCATTTGGAATCGCAGTTAAACGTGTTGAATGCCTATCAGGGAAATGTTTTTTTTATTCCCGGGAATCATGATTGGAATGCGCAAAAGCGTGATGGTGTAAAGACACTTAAAAATCAGGAAATATATGTTGAAGACTATTTAAAAAATAAAACAACTGTTGCCAATAGAATTACCGGAACCTTTTTACCTAAAAATGGATTACCAGGTCCGGAAACAATGCTGCTACAGGATCATTTGCGATTGATCATTATCGATTCGCAGTGGTTTTTACATGCTTTTAAGAAGAATACAACAGGGACAAAAAAACAAACGGAAGAACTTTTTTATTTACGTTTCGATAGTATTTTGAATTTTTCAAAAATCAATAGGGAGCAGGTTATTGTAGCGGCACATCATCCCTTGTATTCCAACGGACAACATGCGAAAACAAAGCAGCCCTTTCGTTTTTTAGTGAATTACAGTCCATTTCAGCTGTTTGGATTACTTGGAATCAATAGGCTATATTCTCAGGACATGGCGCAGCCACGGTATCGAAAAATGCGTAAAAAAATGTTGACTATTCTTAATACGTATGAAAATATTACTTTCGTTTCCGGACATGAACATAATTTACAATGTTTCAAGGAAAAGGGTAATCGCTATATTGTAAGCGGTTCAGGCAGTAAGCGCTCAAAACTATTAAAGAAAAAGAAATTCAACTCTATTTTTCAGGATGATAAAAAAACAGGATTTATAAAAATCAGTTATTCGACTGATAGGTATATATCAACAACAATATATCGAGGAGGAGAGGAGGAGAAAGTGCTGGATGCTTATTGACTTTTTTGTTCAGACAAGCGCTGGATGGCATGGAAATGCAAAATTATTTTCTTTCCCCACAATATTGATCCAGTAGGTTACTCGCTTTTTCGTTGTTCAGAGCGTCCGCTTTTTCAAGATCCTTGCATGCTCCTTTTTTATCATGACTCGCATATTTAACCAATGCGCGATTTACATAGGCGGATGAGTAATCAAACTTTAATTTGATGGCGAGGTCAAGATCTTCCAGGGCTCCCGTATAATTTTTCATAGCACCTTTCGCTGTTCCGCGATTCATTAGTGCTATTACATTTTTAGGTTCAATTTTTATGGCGTCATCAAAATCACGAACCGCTCCTGAATAATTTGCGAGGTTAATTCTACAGGCGCCACGTGTAATTAATGCATCCACATTGTTAGGTTCCATATCAATGTATCGGCTCAGATCTTTATCAGCGTTTTTGAATGCCGCTCCTTGGAAATTTGTTTTCCCCCGGTAAAAGTAGGCTTCCATATTTTCAGGATCCATTTCAATCATTTTATTGAAATCGTTTAAAGCAAGAACATAATCTTTAATATTATTAAAATAAATCTGCCCACGTTTCATATAGGCATCTTTATAATCCGGTTTCGATTCAATAGCATGTGTGAAATCTTCTAGTGCAGCTTGGGTTTTCTTACTTTTTAATTTAAGCATGGCACGTTGAAAATACGCCTCGTAATCATCGTAATTTTTATCAATAGCTTTGTTAAAGTCTTTCATGGCCATGGAATCGTTTTTCATTCCAAACTGAGCAAGTCCTCTTTCACGGAATCCATCACTTTTTTCTCCATCAATACTCAATGCTTTATCGAAAGAGAGAATCGCGCCCTTATAGTCTTTTGTCTTGGTGAGTACAATTCCCATCCGATAGTTCGCATCGTACGAATTCGGATTTATTTTTAAGGCTTTTTTATATTCTTTTATCGCCTCTGAATAAAATCTATTGGCGCCCTTTGTGTCATTTTGTTTTAGATGAACCACAGCCGAATCACACTTAATGTTCCCGTTTTTTAATAAGACATTACTCGCATCAGCTGTATCAATAGCAACGGATTCACTATTCTGAGCGAACGTGTTGCCTGCAAATAATAATGCTATTACTAGGGAGAAGATTTTGTTCATTGCTTTTTTATCCGGCATTGTGTTCTTTGAAAATTTGGTTAAGCCACTTTAACATTAAAAATATGACCGCAGCAGCTACAATTAGCAGACCAAAATTAAAGAGGAAATAGTAGGCTTTATTATCGTATTTATCCCACATGGTCGCTAAAATTCCTGAAAGCTTATTTCCAATAGATGTGGATAAAAACCAGCCTCCCATCATAAGAGCCGTTAATCGGGGCGGACTCATTTTTGATACAAGCGATAAGCCCATCGGGCTCAAAAATAATTCACCAACAGTAATTACGCCATAGGAGGCGATCAGAAACCAAGCACTATTTTTTTCTAAACCGTTGTTGCCGGAGTACACTGCAGCAACCATCACAAACGTACTGACAGCACTAATCACCAATCCCCAAGCAATTTTTGAAGGCGTACTCGGTTCTTTTTTTCTTCTTCGCAGAAAACTAAAAAAGAGGACAACTGCTGGTGTAAGAATAATCACCCAGCCGGGATTCACCGATTGATAGATGGACGTGTTTATCAATTTCACCGATCCTCCTTCAGCAGGAATTTGTTCCGGATCAATATTTTTAAAATAGGGATTATAGGCGTACTCCTTAACCGGTTTTCCAGAAGCATCTTTTATTTTCCGGAAATGAAAATCTGTTTGAGGAAAAGTATCCTTTTGGTATTTTATTTCTGAGAGCAACTGCAATTTACCGACACTGCCCTCCATTGATTGAGGTATTGTTCGATCGGTATAAGATTCTGCCCATTTTGTTAATGCCGTTCCATTTTGTTTGAATACGGCCCAGAATGCTATTACAACAGCAAAAATGGCAAGCATCGCAGCGATGGGACGTTTTTCATCAGCAGAAGCTTTTGCATATAAACTATAATAAAAATAGATCACCGGCAAGCATCCGAAAATAAATGCATCAGTTGAGTCGCTTCCGAAAATATCACCGGGGATCATCCATCCCACAATTCCTGCAACCAAGGCCGGCAAGATTGTTAAACCAACTATTTTTGAAAGTGAAGCATCCTCAGGTTTAGTTGGTTTTAATATATCTACATGCTTATAATGTTTTACACCTAACCAAAAAATAATGATTCCGATAAACATTCCGATTCCTGCAGCCATGAATGCGTGTCCCCAGCCAAAGAAATTGTAAAGTGCGGCACCAAAAAAGTTGCAGATGAATGCACCGATATTAATTCCCATATAAAAAATATTAAAACCTGCATCTTTCTTTAACTTGTATGGCTCTTCATTATAAAGGTTTCCGAGAAGTGTAGAAATATTCGGCTTGAAAAAACCATTCCCGAAAATGATAAGGGTTAAGGCGATATAAAAAACAGTGATGTTATGAACCGCGAGTAAACAATAGCCAGCTCCCATCATTAAACCTCCAATCGTAATAGACATTCTGTATCCGAATTTCCTATCGGCTAAAAGTCCGCCAAGAAATGGTGTAAGGAAAACCAAGGCGATAAATGTTCCATAGATGTCAAACGACTCAGTAAGTGACATCCCATAACCGCCATTCTTTTCATCATCCTGAAGGAAAAGTGTGAAAATGCCAATCATTAGATAGTAGCCGAAGCGTTCCCACATTTCTGCGAAAAATAAAAATGGTAGTCCTTTTGGATGTTTTGTTGCCGTCATAAAGATTTTTTTTGTTCATTTCAAATATACTTAAAAAAGTATCATTATTTGAATAACTAAAAAATCAGTTCATAGAGTAGCGCTTTTTTTGCTGAAAAATTTCAATTGATTTCATCTTTGAACTGTTTCACCTTGAATATCTTTTGAGTTCAAGTCACTACTATCAAAAGGGAATAGTAATAGAAGTATTTTTTTATTAAGCTAAACGTACTGAAATTTAGGCCGTTTTATTTTTTTGAATTTTGATAATAAGCCATTGCAAAGCGGATTTCGGAATAAGAATATTCATCGCCAAGCGATTGTTTTATAGGGCCAAACAAGGACGTATCCAATTTTTTTGAGACGGTAATGATATTGTTCATTTTTTCTTCGTCCACAAACGTTTTCACATCAATCAATCCTAAGCCTGCATAATACGCTAAATGGCCTTCAATCGTAAGAGCAACCATTTTACGTTCTTTTGCGATGTCTTCTATTGATATGCCCTGTTTGTAAAGATCAAACGTTACTTTCTTTGTATCCACCTTCTCTTTTTTCTCTGTTGCACTTTTTTTAGAGTTTGGCTTCTTTTTTTCTGTACTAGAAGTGATGGAGCTTAACTCTTTTATCCGTTCAATATTTTGCTCTGTTGTATTGATCTTATCTTTTGAGAATTCTGAATTTTCAGTAGCTGTATTTACCATTGCTTCTGCTTTATTGATCAGCTGGAGTTGTTTGAAAAATAAGGCATCCAATTCTGCTAATTCTTCTAGATACGCTTTTACTTTTTTCTCTGCACTTAAAAGTTCTATTTGTTTTAAGATTTTTTTTGAAAATTCTTTCAGAATCGGACTGAAGTGGTTCTTCGCCGCTTCTATGCGTGTTTTAAGTTGTTCCTTGTAATCGGCTTGTTTGGTTTGAAAAATGAAATTAAGTTGATTTAAAAATTTGTCTGAGACAACTCTAGCCGCTTCAACCTCTTTTTTTAGTTCGAAAGCCCAGTTGAAATGTTTTTGTTTGGATGATTTCTGTTCATCCTTCTGATAACTTTCAATATGTGTTTTGAAAACGTGGTCCAAGGTGGCAAAATTGAAACACTGAACAACATAATTCTGAAAGAATAAAAAGGATTCCGTTTCAAAAATAGTCGTTAATGCTTCGGTGCTTTCTTTTTTATTTGAATATTCAGTAATGTTATTATCGATATTCAAACTGTTTGTATTGATAGGCGATGATAGAATTAAACCATTCAGACTCGTCAATCGTGATAGTGCAACATAGACTTGTCCGGGAGCAAAAGCCTGCCCGATATCAATGATGGCTTTCGAAAAAGTTAGTCCCTGACTCTTATGAACGGTTATTGCCCATGCCAGTTTTATAGGGTATTGTGTGAATGTTCCGTTTATTTTTTCTTCTATCTCGTTGGTTGTTTCATTCAGTGCATATTTAATATTTTGCCATTCGTATTTCTCGATGCTAACGGGCTTGGTCGAATCATCAAAACTAACTTCAATAAGTTTATCGCTGATGGATGTGATAATGCCGATCTTTCCATTAAAAAAACGTTGCCCGCCTGTCGGGTCATTTTTGATGAACATGATCTGTGCGCCATTTTTTAACTCCATGTTGTCTTCAACTGGATATGCGAACTCATTAAAATCACCTGTCGTTTCTGCTTTAAAGAAATAGGATTTCCCCGATAAACTTTTTAGTGATTCACGATTGAGATTGTCTGCTTTACTGTTATGTGTTGTTAAATGGATATAGTTCTCATTAATATCGGATCTAAAATCCGGTCTATAATAAGAATTCAGTGTTTCGATGTCTTTTTGAGTAACCTGATTACTTCGTAAATTATTCAGAATAGAGATGAAGGTATCGTCCGCTTGACGGTAGATCTTATCCAGTTCAATGTATAAAGGTTTATTT
>CAMCYR010000047.1 GCA_945885475.1 Chitinophaga pinensis | reverse complement strand
ATTTGTAAATCAATATATCAATTTTGGAAAGAAAATTGGTGATAGTTTAACCAATGCGCTTGTTAATCCCTCTTCTAGATTGTTATTGTCTACTTTATACGAAGATAATTTGTTAGAATATAAAGATTCGAATCCTACAAATGATTTTTATTCGAATATATTTTATGATTCAATTATTACAAATGATCCCACGTATAATTTGAAATTTGAAAATGAATTATCATGGAATAGGCTAGACAATAAAAAACATAGAGGATTCCTTGATCTAATAGGTGTTGGATTTAATGCTAAGCAGCAATTTATTAGAGTTCAGCAGAGAGAAATAGATACAACTTTTAATAATATTATTTTTGGTGGGGAACTATACAATACATATTCCAATCGTGGCTGTTGGTGGCGTTTTAGAGGAAATTACGACTTGTTTGGGTACAATAAAAATGATTATGATCTGTCTGTATCGTTTAAAAAAATGCTTTTTGATAGTTTAGCTTCTGTTGCGTTTAATTTCTCCTCCCATAACTATTCACCCGATTTTATTTATGTTAATTATTCTTCCAATCATTTTAGATGGCGTAATAGTTTTCAGAAAATAAAGGAAAATGGTGCAGATGTGAAACTTTCTATACCTAAATACAAATTTAGTTTTGCTATTGGCTATAAAGAATATACTAATTCTGTTTATTTTGACAACTATGCCGTATCGAGACAATACAATGGTAAAGTCCCCGTTTTTTCTGCCGATCTGTATAAAAATTTCAGTTTTTTCAATTGGCATCTGAATAATAGTATCCGTTACCAAAATGTGCCAGATTCTACAATTATTCGTTTGCCTAAATTAGTACTCGAACACTCACTGTTCTATGAAAATAGTTTATTGAAGAAAGCATTAAGAATTCAAATTGGCGCTTCTTTATTTTTTGTGAGTGAGTATTATTCAAATTCTTATATGCCGGCGACATCTCAGTTCTATCTTCAGGATAATAAAAAGTATGGGAATTATCCCTTCATTGATTTTTTTATAAATGCAAAGATAAAATCAGTTAGGATATTTTTTAAAATAGATCATCTTAATAGCGGTTGGATGGAGAATAAATATCAAATAACTCCTGGCTATCCTATGAATGACAGAGCATTCAAATTAGGGATTTCCTGGCGATTTGACGACTAATAGTAATTGATATTGCTACGCAAATTTTTCTCGGATTTACTGAGATAAAAAAAGGAATATAAAATTTAATTATGTCTTTTGCTTTTTCTTTTTTGCAGCAGGAAATAGAATATTATTGAGTATCAATCGATAGCCCGGTGAATTGGGGTGTAACGCTAAATCCGTAGGAGGATCTTCCACACGATGTTCATAGTCTTCTGGATCGTGTCCACTATAAAAAGTGAACGTTCCTTTTCCATATGTGCCGTGAATGTAACGTGCTTCGTTTGCCGCTTTATTCTCCCCTAAAATTAGGATGTTTGGTTTTATGAATGATTTGTCAAAACCAACAGTTTGCCCCCAAAAACCTTTGATTATCTGTTCATGATTTTGACAAAGCATCGTTGGAACAACGTCCCATTTTGCAGAATATTCAAAAAGAGTAAAGAGGTCATTGGTTTTACTAATACCGTATTTTTGTTTACGCGTAGAATATGTGTCGATATTAGATTTTGCGTATTCGTTGGGATTTGTGCTTAGTGTGAAGTTTGTGAACGCGAATGTTTTTGAATAATCTAATTTTTGATTGTAATTCGGAGACGTTCCATCACCATCAAACATAGACTCACAAATATCTATTCCTTCTGCAGCAAGCGCAATATCATAGCTGTCTGGTGCAGAGCACATTGAAAAAAGGAATCCGCCACCAGAAGTAAAGTCACGTATTTTTTTTGCAACGGCCAACTTCATTTCAGAAACTTTATTGAATCCTAAACTTATTGCACTGTTTTCAAGGTTCCGCTGTTGCTCTTGGTACCATGATGCATTTCGATATCCAAACCAAAATCTTCCATATTGTCCCGTAAAATCTTCGTGGTGAAGATGAAGCCAATCGTAAGTCAGTAATTTCTCCTTCATTATATCTTCATCGTAAATTATGTCATATGGAATTTCTGCATATGAAAGAACGAGGGTAACTGCATCATCCCATGGTTGCTTCATTTTTGGTGAATACACTGCCACTTTCGGAGCTTTTTCCAATTTTACGTCTTCCATATTAACTTCCGGATTTGCGATTTCACTAAGAATTGATGTCGATTTAGAATCGGCAATTACTTCGTATGAAACCCCACGGGCCGTACATTCATTTTGAATTTCTTTTGCATCTTTTATCATGAAACTACCACCACGATAATTCAAAAGCCAATGAACTTCTACGTCCTGCTTAATTACCCAATAAGCAACACCATAAGCTTTTAGATGGTCTTTTTGATCCAAATCCATAGGGATAAGAATAAAAGAGGCTTTTGCAAGTGTGCTTACAATAATCAGGATTATAACAAAATTAAAACGCTTCATTTTTTTAATTAAAATGGGTGATCTTCCTCAACATCATTCATTTTGGAACCTCGAATGACAGAGTTAGACTGTGAATCAAAATCTGTTGCAGGAGAAAGTCTGGATGGGGATCCCGAATAATCGAGGTTTTGATCCAGCATATCTAAATCGGTGAATTTTGTGAACTGACCGATGTATCTTGTTTTAGCAGAATCAACAGGTCCATTTCTGTGTTTCGCGATAATCAATTCAGCAACTCCAAGAGTTGATGCACCATTTTCATCTTCAGTAATATTGTAATATTCCGGACGATGGATAAACATTACCATATCAGCATCCTGCTCAATTGCACCCGATTCACGTAAGTCAGAGAGTTGCGGTCGTTTGTCGCCACCGCGGGTTTCAACGGCACGACTTAATTGAGACAGGGCAATAACGGGTATCTCCAATTCCTTAGCTAATCCTTTGAGAGAACGGGAAATTGTTGCAATTTCCTGTTCACGGTTTCCCTTCCCTTCACCACCCGCAGTCATCAATTGCAAGTAATCCACAATTAGTAATTCAATTTTATGCTGCTCTTTCAATCTTCGGGCTTTTGCACGTAATTCAAATACCGACAATCCTGGTGTATCGTCAATAAATAATGGTGCATCAGACAGTTTTCTGATTTTGTCGTTAAGTTGTTGGAATTCATAATCCTCAAGATTTCCTTTTTTTAACTTTTCCGAAGATAGTTCGGATTCACTCGCTATCAAACGTGTAACAAGCTGTAATGATGACATCTCTAATGAGAAGACAGCAACCGGTTTGTTGAAATCTACAGCAGCGTTGCGAGCCATTGTAAGGACTAATGCCGTTTTACCCATTGCTGGTCGTGCGGCAATAATTACCAAGTCAGATTTTTGCCAACCGGAAGTTAATCGATCCAGAGTAGTTAATCCGGAAGGTACACCCGAAAAATTTCCTTTATTATTTTTGGTGATTTCGATTTGTTCAATAGCTTTGCGAATGAGCGTACTCATTTTATCATAATTCTTCTTGATGTTACCTTCAACGATCGAAAAAAGATTTTTTTCCGCATTATCCAAGAGGTCGAAAACATCGGATCCGTCTTCGTAAGCATCATTAATTGTTTTTGTTGAAATACGAATTAATTCACGTTGAATAAATTTTTGGGCTACAATACGTGCGTGGTATTCTGCATTTGCTGCTGATGCAACTCGGTTTGTTAATTGGGTAATATAATACGCTCCACCTACAAGATCTAATTCACCGGTTTTTTTTAATTCCTGAGTAACGGTAAGAATGTCTACAGGTTCTGAGCGAGTAAATAATTGTTCAATTGCATGAAATATACGAGAATGAGCATCTTTGTAAAAACTTTGAGGTTTTAAAATATCGATAACATTTGTAAGAGCATCCTTTTCGAGCATTAATGCGCCTAATACAGCCTCTTCAAGTTCAACAGCTTGTGGAGGCATTTTCCCAATGTCCATTAATTGTTGGTTTACAGCAGTCTTGCCCACTCTTCTTCTGGAGTTTATATCGTTTTTGGTAGTAAAATCAGTCATAGGACAAATTTACCAAAATTTGAAAGATTTATTATGAAAAAATATTTTTAAACAGGCCTTAAACATCTTATTAACAATAATTATGAAGTCATATGGTTTATTTTGTACTAATTGATTAACTTTATGGTATGACGGCTGTGAATAAAATATATTTCATTCTTATTTTTTTAATACTGACCGGGCTGATGTCCTGTAAAAAGGATAAAGATGAAACGGGGCCGGTAATTACTTTCAACACTCCTGTCGAAAACCAATCTTTTAACGTATATGATTACGTTAACGTAAATGCGTCAATTAAAGACGACACCCGATTGACCTCTGTTTCTGTTAGTTTATTGGATGCAAATGAAAATTTTGCACATGTATCGGTTCCTGTTCCTTTTACCTCCCCATCAATGACTTTAAACTTTCAATACCTCTTGGATAATATTCATTTGGAGACTGGAATATATTACATTAAAATTTCAGCAACAGACGGAGAAAATAATTCCAATGTGTTTCAGAAAATTTATCTAATAGAAGTACCAAAGCAGTTGAAAAAAATATTTTTGCTGAGTAAAAATACAGGCACACAAACAAATTTGTCAACCATAGACAGTACTTTTTCTTCAATAATTCCTTTTCACAGTTTCTCGGGAGATTATCTTTCTTCTTCTATCAGCAGTTATTACCAACAAGCTTTTGTGTGCGGGAATTTTTCTGGAAATTTTACAGGTCACACCTTGCTTTATAATAGTCCTAAATTTACTGTTGCACCCATAATCTCTACGAATCCTTATTTTACGGGTTACTTTAATACCGATAGGTACAGTTATGTTTGCCGCTATGCTGGAAGTATTTTCGGGTATGATTATTCAGGTTCTGTATTTTATTCTGCGAATGCTATTGCGGGATATTATGCTAAAAGTATCTGTTTTAATGAAGGTTATTTGATTGCGGAAGAAAAGGAGATCTTCTCAACAACTAAAAAATTAGTAACCTATTTTCCCAATGGTAGTCAAGAGAAAAGTTGTATCCTGACGCAGGATGTTGTTCAATTGTGTGAAAAAAATAGTTCAAATGTATTTGTGTTTGGTAATATTGGCGGACAAGCGACCGTTCAGTTGTTTGACCGGATAAATAATAATTTATGGAGTCCTTACCCTTTCCCCTTAGCTTCCGGAAGTTTATCGTGTGTATTACAACTTGATTCGGATACTTATTTATTAGGTCATTCAAACGGAATCATCTACAAGTATCAATATTCTATCAATAGTGTTACTTCATACCTGAGTGGTTATACTGCCTTGAAAATGAAATTTGATGGAGTGAACAATCGATTGTATGTTGTGGAAGCGAATCGGGTTAGTTCATTTGATTATTCAAGCCTTGCCTTAGTAAACAGTATAAATAGCACCGAAACTATTTTAGATCTACATTTCTTATACAATCGCTAACTTTTCCAATCGCTCCTTGTAGTCATATTGAAGATCTTCGTGTAATTTTGAATAAGCCGTTTTGATTTTATCAATTTCTCTGTAATAGATATTACTGATAATTTTACTTGCATCTAAATTAATACGAGATGCTCTTACTTTATTACAAAAATAAATCCGTAAATCAAGTTCTGTTTCCTTTTTACTCGAATTTTTTATGAATTTACTTAGATTTCTCACCACTTTTTGAAGCCCCTTTTTTGTCGTATAGGTTGATTTTCTGTTGATCTCATCAAAGAGAACATTAATTTCTATTGTAACTTTTTCGAGGTATTCTTTCTCGTCATTTACATCAAACAATAAATAGGACAGCAACTCTTTATTCTCTTTTTTGTGTTTGGCTAACCGGATACATAATTCAAGTAATTCTTTTTGATCAAAACTTTTAAGTTCTTTTTGAATTTCATGTATGGAATGAGATTTCATAGTTTGTATATTTCTTTTTGTTTCATATAAAAATACACAATATTTGATTGTTTCAGGAATCAGTTACCGACTTTGTATTCAATTTATGACAATCATTAGCTGAAATATCCTTTGAATTATTTTTCGTCTCTTTCAATATAATCGGGCCATTTTTTGGAGTAGCTGTTGTTATGTAAAAATACTCCAATTTTTTGCGAAGTTTTTGAACTGAGGTTGTTTTGTTCATATTTTGATTTTTCAACCTTTCATTTTTTTCATTTTTCAATCCCTAAATAAAAATTTTTTTTTTATGGAATTTCGTTTTTGAAAGCATCTTGTGTGCGCTGAAGCATTACGTCTGGTAAAGAATTAATTCTTGAAAAAGGAGCTTTGAAAGCCGGTATTTATTTTTTACAAATTGTTGATAAGAATAAAACTATAATTAATAAAAAAATTATTATTCAATAATTTTATATCCTGTTTTTACTTCCATTTCCCGACTTAATTATATTCATTCATATAAAAAAAATAACAGCTCCGTAATAATCTTGCGGAGCTGTCTACTATCTATAATCTCATATCTATTTACTCCCTAATCGGCTTAACAGCCGCAATAATCTTAGCGCGCTATCTACTATCTTTAAATCTGCTATCTCACATCTACTCCCCACCAACCTTCACAACCTCAACCCACTTACCCGGCTTCCGTGAATTAATTGTATTGTCATACATCGCTTCACAATAAATTGTAGGTAAATAATACCTTCCAACGTACGCAGCATTTAATACAATGCGGAACGTACTTGTCTTGTAAGGAGAAATATTGAAATACGTATACACCCTGTCGTCACGAATATCCTGGTAAGTAGGATAATCACTCTTGATCACACTTTCTGCTTCATCCATTCTCGTGTTGTGAATTTCCCAACCACTTGGGAAGATCTGCGACAATGCCATCTGTAAATATTCACCTCTGGTACCCGGGTTCGAGATCTCAACCTCTGCAATAAAGTCTGTTCCTTGTTCCAGTTTACTAACATCAATTGATGATCCTTTCATAGTGGTGTAGTTAATATTTACTTTCAGGTCGTTATCAACTTCTGTCTGGTCGCCTGTTTCAGGAATTCCTTCTAAGATCACCCGAGCGAATAAAATTCCTGTTCCGTTATTGGTCACTGAAATATTTCCTGGGTTTGCACCTTTCAATTGCATGTCAATTTGTTTAACAGGTAATTTGGTATTGAGTGCAATAGGGGCATTGTTGTTGATCTTTACATTGTATTTCATTTCTTTGCTTGCACCGCCTGCTGTAGCAAATTTTGATACTGCGATCAAACAATACGCAGTCGTTTGAGTACTCATCCAGTAACCACTGCTTAATGCTTTAGAAACTGATTTTACAACCGGTCCTGCTTTTACTTTTTCATTCAGCAATGTTAATGTTTCGAGGATCATCGCTTCGTCACGATCGTTTGAGCCATAGCTGTAACCCATCTCACGGTATGGCGTAATAGTGTATGGTAAGCCGGTGATCAATTTTTTAGCAATTTCCGCTTGTCCTACCTTCACATATGCAGCAGCTAAACGCCATTTTGCCGCAGCTGAAAGTTCTTTGTATTCTTTCAGTCTGTTCATTGCGCCTAGTTCTGGTGATTTGGCAAGAGCGAGTGTGTACAAGCGGTATGCCTGATCCAGGTCATAGTTGTATGCATAGTACACCTGATTTGTTGAACGCGGAGACCAGGAGTTTGCCTGATTACGTTGGTAACGTTTCCAGTTTTCGATCAATCCAGATGGCAATGCATATCCTTTAGCTTCTGCTTCTAATAAGAAGTGACCAGAATAACTCGTTCCCCAATAATCAGCATCGTATTGTCCTGCCCAATAGCTCATTCCGCCACTTGCCGTTTGGAATAATTTCAAGCGTTCGATTCCCGCTTTGATGTTTTTATCGATGGCAATTTTAAAATCGCTGTTCAGTTCCATAATGTCCGATAAAAACAATTGAGGGAAAACAGATGATGTTGTTTGTTCAATGCATCCATGCGGATATTCAATTAAATATTTCAGACGTTCACCTAAATTAATAGGAGGGATGCTGGACAATTCAAGGATCCCTTTGTTCGTGCCAATCATGCCGGCCGGGGCAAACGGACTGTCCCATGTTTTACCTGCTTCAACAATTGTTTCGATCACGTTCACTACTTTCGGATTCGGATTCCGGACATCGATCTCTATTTCGTAGACCGCTTTCTCCGAACCGCTGGTGGCGATAATCTTTACTTTGCCGATACCAAGTATTGTATTTACTTTTAATTTAAAGGTTACAACTTCGTCGCCAATTTCTGCAAACGTAATTGATTTAGATTTTCCATCAACTGCTGTAAACATATTGTTGGTTTGTATTTCTACTTTTACATTCTTCACTTGTTTCTCCATTGCAAATACCGAAACAGGAAGATCTACTTCTTCGCCCGGACCAACCACCCTTGGTAATGTTCCAAGTATCATTAAGGGATCACGAACAGGTGTTGTTTTGTCTGCTGAACCATATGCGCCTTTGTAACCTGCAATAACCATAGTTCTTACCGACCCTACATATTGTGGCATCATAAATTCATGTATTACGGTCTGTCCCTTTTTAAGGAAAAACGGACCCATAAATTTTACCATCGGTTTAAAGCGGTTTGCTTTATTGCCTCCTTTGTTGTTAATGTCTCCATCACCACCGATCGCTAAGATGCGCGACAGTTCAGCTCCGTAAGCACCCATCACTAAGTCGAAAAGATCCCAGGTTTTGACGCCCAAGGCTTCACGCGCATAAAACGCGCCCCATGGATCAGGTGTTTTAAAACGGGTAAGATCCAATAAGCCTTCATCCACAATAGCAATTGTGTAGGTCATTTCTTTACCATCTTTTTCTGATACGGTAACCGCAGATTTTCTTTCCGGTTTCCATACATCCGGAGTTTTTATTACGGGTGTTAAATGTGTGGAAGGATCTTCCACTGATATTGGAACAACACCATACAAACGGATCGGCAGATCGTTGATCGTTTGCGCATGTGGCTGAATCAGCGTTACGTTCACGTAAACATTCGGGCTCATGTCGGGAGTTACTTTAAACATGAAATTTGTTTCACCCTTTTTTGTTTCAGCCCAAAATGCTTTGATCACTTTCGAACCACTTTCAACACTTATCAGCGCGCGGCCTTCACCACCGGAAGGAATTGTTAATTTTACATCTTCATTTACATTGTATTGTTTTTTATCGGTGCTGAATGAAAGTAAAGTTGCGCCTTCATTTCCTTTCGGAGATGCGCCGATCCAAGCCGGCCAGTCGATGTAAACGGTTTGTCCGGTTCTGTGACCGCTTTCTTCATCTGTAACGCAAACATAAAAGCGGCCCCAATCTGGTCGGTTGATACGCAAGGTAAATTGTCCTTTCCCATTAACGGTTGAGATCACCTGATCCTGAATAGGCTGTTTGTATTCATTTCCAACATAGTTTGCAAGATCCCCATCGTAAGAATCCCACCACCATCTCCATCCGACTTTATACACTTGCACTTTCAGTTTGCTTTTTGATACGGGTTTGCCATCGCTGTTCAGCGTTACAATTTTTACAATGTGATTGGTGTCAGTCACTAACATTCCGGAAAATTTATTTCCTTCAGGTACTTTCATTCCGACATAGGTTTCATAAGGAGAGTAAGGCAAAGAAAATTGATCGACACTAAATGCACCACCTTTTTCGAAAACGCGTACTTTGAAATTTGCTCTCAGCATACCTGGTGCCGCATCGTTCACTGTTAAGTTTGGTTTAACAATTGCCTTGCCGTTCACATCCGTATTTCCATCAAAAATTGTTTGAGCTTCGGATGTGAAATTTCTTGCAGCATCATCAAAATTATAATCCTCGTATTTTTTAAAAGTGGTATTTGTCTCTGTTAATGTTACTTCCACTTTGGCATTGAGATCTTTTGCAATGGCGCCCATCAGCCATTTTGCTTCGAGCGTTCCGTTGTCTTCTTTGCGAGCAACAGAAAGTTGATCGCCCGGGAAGGATAATTTAATTTTCAATCGATTCGGCATGATCGTTTCGATCTTGATGTTTTTTGTGAACCATGCACCACCCACTTTTACCCTTGCAGTCCAGTTTCCAGTCGGAGAGTTTTTTTCTGTGGTAGTTGTAAAGTCATAGAATCCATTCAATCCGTTTGTCCTAGTCATTTTTCTGAAAACTTGTCCTTGCGGATTTAGCAATTCAAACTGAACAGGATGATTTTTAGGAAGTGTATTTTGTTTGTCTTCTAAAATGAAAGACAAAAACAATGTATCACCGGGACGCCAGACACCGCGTTCACCGTAAATAAATCCTTTTAATCCTTTTTGAATTTCTACACCGGAAACATCAAACGCGCTTAATGATAAAGAAGAACCATCATCTAATTTTAAATAGCCGCGTTGTGCACCGCTTTTTACAAGCATTAAGAATGGTTTTTTTTTGAATGTGGCTTCGCACATTCCCTCCGCATTTGTTTTAAGTGTTTTTAAAACCTGTAACTGATAATCTAATAATTCAACAGTTGCATTCGGAATTGGTTTTGTTGTTACTAAATTGGTAACAACAAAATGCATTGAACCATCAGTACCTCGTTTTGCAATCAGACCTAAATCTGATGCCAAAATATTTCTACTTACTTCTTTTCTTCTGTAATAGGAACTTTTGCAAGGATTATCACGATCGTCATAATCATAGTCGTAATATTCATAATCATCATAGTAGTAATCGCCATAATAATCCCATTCGTGCTCATCATCTTCATCTGTTCCATCATTTACTTCTTGCATGCCTTCTTCCGAAGCATCAGGTTCAGCGCTGTCACATTTATAAGTAGAATATTCTTTTTTGAATGAGATGATAACTTTGTAGATCGCGCCCGGTTCCGCTTTTATCAATTGAGCAAGGTCGAACGAATAATTGTTCCATTTGCCCAGGTCCATTGCACTTTTTTGCGTCAGCTGAATTGTTTTCTTAAGTACTACTTTCCCAACACGTCTTAGTTCACGGTTGCCTTCTAAATTATTTACTTGCAAGAACTGAGGGATGTTTTTTTCGTAGATCTTTAAGATTTTTACATCAACGGCCTTTAAACTTACTGCTTTGAAAGGAAAGATCAAGCCATTAGAATTAGGAAGGATCACCCCTTTGCCAATCAGTTCAACGCCCGGTTTGATTTCTTCAAACATCACTTCCATCACATAGCGCTCTTTTAATGGCAGTCCCAAAATATTTTTTATTCCTAGTTCGGCAGCAATGGTGCGTGGTCCAGATTGACGTATTTGAGGATATATACGGATCTCATTGTCTTCAATGATGTATTTTAATGCAGATCCACCGGATAACGTAACGAGCCCATCGAGTATTTCTGTTTCGGAGATCGGATCCGAAAATTGAAGCACAGCATATTGCTCGGGACTTTGAATTACTTTAACGTCCACCACTTTAAAGTCACCGAGCGCTGGAATATCAATTACTTTTTTGCCTTTCAGGTCTATACCCAAAGCTTCGCCGTCCCATGTTAATTCTACTGTTCCAGCTTTTTCGCTGCGTTGAATACCTTCAACGGTGAAGCGGGAAATTGTTCTGCTTCCTTCATGGATCCAAGTGATTGCAAGATTTTTTCCATTTTGAGAAACGGCAATTGTTTTTTCTATTGCCTGAGGATTTGCTACATCAGCAGTAGAAAGTGTACCCTCTAAACGTTGTGTGCGCAATGTTTTTTTATCGGTGGTCGTCATTCTATCAACAAACACTTCGTAGGATTGCTGCATGGTTTGAAAGTCGAATTCGAAGGTTTCAAAATCAGATGGAACATCTAAAATGTTTGAAAGAAAAAATTCCGCTTCATAATGTGTTTCTGAAGGCAAGGGCTGTTCAGGTCGAAACTCAATCGTTCTGCTATCTAACCAAACAGCAGTTCCTTTGATAGAAGGAGTAAAGTCAAATAGCTTTTTTTCAATCGCTTTACCAATTTCAATCGGTGTCTCAATCTCGTTGCTCAGTAAGATCCTGATGGTGGACTCATTCGAAATAATTCCGGATGTGTATGCATTGATGTATGCCCCAAATGCTGGATTGGTAGCCTTTTCAGTTGAAGATGATTTCATTTTGCTGAACACGGTTAAGCCAAGCATAGCAGCCGCAACAAGTCCTGCGATGAGCACTAATAGTCGTTTTGACATTTTTTAGAAAATTTTTTGGTTAGAATTGTGGGTGTGACAGTTTCGTGATGTAAATGTATAGCAAAATAACATTCTGTTATAAAATGTTAAATAATATTTATTCAAGGCAACTAAGAGATGGTCGGAGCGTTACAGAGTCGTAATTTAGCTTTCAAAACGGTTACATTGAAAGAGCCAAAAAGACAAACAAAAGATTTTGGAACACAATTTGAATTGAAAATTATGGAATTTGGTAACTTATTTGATCTTAAGAAAGAAAGTAACTTAATGAAATCAACTTTCAAATAACCGTTTAACAAAAAAAACCTAATAACTAAATACAAATCCTTAAATTCGTACAAATCGTTATCTGAAAAAAGTATGTTAAAATCAAAAAAAATATTATTTCTGATTCCGGCAATTGCCATTGCGTTAATTTCTGCAACGTATATTGTCAAATCTGAAAAAGAGCAAGCAATTGATCAGATTCTTATCCAAAATCTGAACAGTTTACATTACTCTCCTCAGGCAATTGATGATTCATTTTCTGAAAAGGTATTTAAGCTCTATTTGCAGCGCTTGGATTTCAATAAAAAGTTTTTGGTGAAATCGGATGTGGATGAGTTGAAAAAGTTTGATCAGCTGATTGATGATGATATCAATAAAGCAACGTTTACTTTTTTTAATAGATCCTTTGATATTATCAATAGCAGAGTGACAGAAGCAAAAGAGTACTATACCGATATTTTATCTAACCCATTCGATTTTACAAAAGAGGAATCACTTCAACTCGATGCAGAAAAGATCGAATATGCAAAAGATAAAAAAGCGCTAAAAGAAGAATGGAGAAAATCATTGAAATATCAAACACTTTCGCGGATGGTCGAAATGATCGATAATCAGGAAAAGGCAAAAGAAAAAAGTGATACTGTAAAATTAAAATCTAGAGAAGAGCTAGAAGTTGAAGCGCGAAAAAAGATCCTTAAAAGTAATGACGATTACTTTAAACGGCTGAAGGATTTTGACCGTAACGACCGTATTGCTATTTATTTTAATGCCATTGCAGGAATCTATGATCCACATACCGAATTTTTTGCTCCAAAGGATAAAGCCAATTTTGACATCGGTATGACTGGACAATTAGAAGGCATAGGAGCACAGCTTCAAGAAAAAGATGGTTATATAAAGGTGAGTAGTATTGTACCGGGCAGCGCATCTTATAAACAAGGACAATTAAAAGCGGGAGATCTTATTCTGAAAGTTGCACAAGGTACTGAAGAACCAGTTGATGTTGTAGATATGAGATTGGATGATGTGGTACTGCTGGTGAGAGGTAAAAAAGGTACGGAGGTTCGTTTAACAGCGAAGAAAGCCGATGGCAGTATGTTGGTTATTCCAATCATCAGAGATATTGTTGTAATCGAAGATACCTATGCGCAATCGGTGATCTTAAAGGGAAAGAAAAATATCGGTTATATCAAGCTGCCCTCATTCTATGCTGATTTTAACGGTACGAATGGCGGACGCAGTTGTTCAAAAGACATAAAAAAAGAATTGATAAAACTGAAAGCTGAAAATGTTGATGGAATCATTTTAGATCTTCGTTACAATGGTGGAGGTTCTTTGCCCGATGTTGTTGATATGGCCGGATTGTTCATTGAAAAAGGACCTGTTTGCCAGGTCAAGCAAAAATCTACACCAGCACAGATATTGGAAGACAGAGATGCTGGAATTGTTTACGATGGCCCCTTAACGGTCATGATCAATGCGAATTCCGCTTCTGCTTCCGAAATTATGGCCGCCGCTATCCAGGATTATAATAGAGGATTGATTGTTGGAACATCTCCATCATCCTTTGGGAAAGGGACAGTGCAGCGTTTTTATGATCTTGATAATTATTTACCTGCCGCATATTCAAACCTGAAATCATTAGGCTCGGTGAAAATTACGACGCAAAAATTCTATCGTATCAATGGAGGTGCGACTCAATTAAAAGGTGTAATTCCTGATATCGTTTTGCCGGATCCTTATTATTTGTTGGATCAGGGCGAAAAGGAGCAAGATTATCCAATGGCTTGGGATGAAATTACCCCTGCTAAATACGAACCACTTAAACAGGCTTATTCAGTGACAAAAATTAAAGAGAACAGTTTAGAACGGGTAAAAAATAGTTCCGGTTTTACGATCCTGAACGATGCAGCAAAGCGACTGAAAAAACAAAAAGACGATACAATGGTTTCCTTGAACTTCGACAAATATGTTGCAGAACAAAAAGCATATAAAGAAGAGGCAAAAAAAATGGAAGCGCTTGATAAAGAAATAGAAGGGGTAGAAGTAGTCGCTTTAAAGGCAGATGCATTCCCGGAGAGCGATACCGTAAAAGTGAATAAACACAAAGATTGGTATAAAGCAATTAAGAAAGATATCTATTTAAATGAGACGGTATTGATCATGAATGAAATGAATAATGGTGTGACTAAGAAATAGACTTCCCTTTTGCTCTTACACCTTTTTAATTATTGTGATAATGAATGTTAAAAGTAAAGACCTTCTGAAATAGAAGGACTTTTTTTGTTTTGTATAAATAGGGAAGTAAGATCATTGCTGTTTTTTTAGGGCCGACTTCGTAATAGTCAATCCAAAAGCAAGTTCCTGATCCAATCTAATCTGTAGGACACTATTTGTTCCCTATAGTACATCAAAAAAAAATGCCCTTTCATAAAGAGCATTTTATCTTTTAAAAAGAAGCTATTATTTTACTAATTCTCCGTTCAGATATGTTTGAACGGTCGTTATTTTCCCTGCCTCATCGTACCAGGTCCAAACACCTTCTTTCTGTCCCTTCGATGAATAAGATCCCTCATAATTCAAGTTGCCATTTTCGTGGTAACCTTTCCATTTTCCAATATTGATCATTCCATCGGCAATTCCGCCTTCACTTTGTTTTTTGCCGTTTTTATGAAAATGAACTGATTTACCTGAAATAAAGTTGATGTCCGACTCTATCTGTCCGTTTTCATACCAAACTTTCCAATTGCCAGTCATACTTCCTTTGTTGTAATATTCTTCGCTGCGGATAGTACCGTTTTCAAACCAATTTATCCATTTTCCGTCTTTGATCACATTTACTGCCTGACGGGCCTGTGTTTCTTTAGGAGAAGAAGCATCCACAGAATTTCCAATAATACTACCTTCACTTTTTTTGTTACCGTTAGGCCAGTTTTCAGTTTTTTTATCTTGCGCATTTGCTAAAATAAGTAAAGCCATTGCGGATAAGGTAAGTAGGATCTTTTTCATTATTATCGTTTTATGTTATGTATACAAAGATATTTCAATATTTTTGCTAGACAAGAAGATATGTAAATATTGTTAAGCACATTCATACAAAATCTTAAGTTTAGATGCTAAATCGGGAATAAAGGTTGCACTAATACTTAAGAATAATGACAAAAAACTCTTTTTTTCAATTGTATCGCTCTAACAAATAATTAACTAAATCGTCTTAGAGTCTAAAAAATAAATAACACCATAAAGTGATATGAATTTATCAATCAAAAACCTCTCAAAAACATACGCCAATGGCCTGAAGGCATTGAATAATATTAATATTGAAATTGGTAGCGGCATGTTCGGACTGCTTGGTCCGAATGGAGCCGGCAAATCATCTTTGATGAGAACCATTGCAACATTGCAGGAAGCCGACAGTGGAACAATCATGCTTGGTGATATGGATGTGTTAAACCAAAAAGAAGAAGTAAGAAAAGTATTGGGCTATCTACCGCAGGATTTTGGTTTTTATCCTAAAGTTTCTGCATGGGATATGCTAAATCATTTTGCTATTCTGAAAGGAATCAATAATCCCAAAGAAAGAAAAGAGATTTGCGAAGCATTGTTGAATCAAACGAATTTATTTGACGCAAGAAAAAGAAATATTGGTGATTATTCGGGAGGAATGCGGCAGCGGTTTGGAATTGCTCAGGCGCTTTTAGGCAATCCCCAATTGGTAATTGTCGATGAGCCTACAGCAGGATTAGATCCGATGGAGAGAAATCGTTTTCATAATTTATTGAGTGAAATCGGAGAGAATATTATCGTGATCCTCTCTACTCATATTGTTGAAGATGTCCGGAATCTGTGTTCGAATATGGCGATCATGAATCAAGGTACAGTTTTGCTTTACGGAAAACCAAATCAGGCGATAGAAGATATGAAAGGAAAGATCTGGATGAAGTTGATCGATAAAGAGCAATTAACAGAGCATAAAACAGGATTCCGTGTCATTTCCACGAAAGTGGTAGAAGGTAAAATTCAAATCCATGTATTTGGAAATACACAACCCGATCCTTCCTTTGTGCCTTTAGTTGCCGATCTAGAAGATGTTTATTTTGCAACAATCACGAACTAAAATTTAAATGGTGGCAGCTTGTGCTGAGTCGAGAAGAAACCAGTGCTCTGCTTGCTTCATGACTCCCCTCGCAGCGGCAAGTAGAAATCACAGTACTCAAATAATAATGTAACGAATTAATTTAAAATATGTTTTTACAGATTTTCTCCTTCGAATTAAAACTTTGGCTGAAAAAGCCGGGTACTTATATTTTCTTTTTTGTATTCTTCGCTCTTTCTTTGCTGGTGACAGTAGTATTGGGAGGTTTGATCGGTTCATCGCCAGAAACAAATGTGACGATCAATTCTGCAAAAGCAATTGCTGAAACATTGAATGGAATTAACACCGATCTGATTGGAATAATTATTCTGATAACGATTATCGCACCGGCAATATATAAAGATTTTCAGTATAATATGCATCCCCTTTTATTCACCAATCCGATAACAAAATTCGGATATATGTTCGGGCGATTCTTTGCCTCTTTCCTGATTGCACTTTTTGTAATTACCGGATCGGCCTTTGGACATATAATAGGATGCGCGATACCAGGCATCGAAGCAGAGCGATTGGGAGGATTTCAACTGATGAATTATATTCAGCCATTCGTGGTATTTGTAATTCCGAATACATTATTAGTCGGCGCTATTTTCTTTTCACTTGTTACTTTTTCCCGTAATATGATCTCCGCCTATGTAGGAGCAATTATTCTGTTGGTGTTAAAAGGAATCTCACCGATTTTACTGGCAGATATTGAAAATCAGGATATCTCGGCAATGCTTGATCCCTTTGGTGATCAGGCATTCAGCAATGCAACCAAATACTGGTCGGCTGAGGAACAAAATCTTTTATCGATCCCGGTCAGTGGCACCTTACTTTATAACAGACTATTGTGGGTTGCCATCGCTTTTGGGATAAGCGCATTGACGTTTTATCGTTTTCAGTTCTCCCAGTTTAATAATCCAGTTGGATTTTCTTTGTTCAGAAGAAAAAAGCAGGAAATAAAATCAATCGCTTCTGTGCCATTACTTTCATTATCCGATCTACCGAAGGTAACACAGGTATTTAACTTTAGATTTAGTTTATTTCAGATCTGGTTTCTTGCAAAATTTGAATATTTTAAAGTGATCAAAACCATTTTCTTTTTGATTATTGCATTGCTGTGTGTACTTGTTTTAACATTGGTTTCGCCAGTTTCTGCTGCTATTTATGGAACGCCAACGCTCATGGTCACCTATCAGGTACTCCAGATAAGTGGTATTATTTTTATGATTTTTGCACCTATCCTGATTGTTTTTTATTCAGGTATTGTTGTGTGGCGTGAAAAGGATTCGAAGGTCGATGAATTGGTTGGCGCAGCGCCTATTTCTTCATGGACTTCTTTTTTATCGAAGCTGATTGGATTGATTCTGATGCAAATTACATTGCTTCTGATAATTATGTTTACAGGAATATGTATTCAACTATACAATGAATTTTACAACATAGAAGTGATGTTATATATCAAGGATCTGTTTGGATTCAAATTGATCGGACTGATCCTTCTATGTGTATTGTCGATGTCGATGCAGGTGATCTTTAATCAGAAGTTTGTCGGGTATTTTATCTCCGCGATTCTTATCGTCGTGCTTCCGATCTTAGCGAGTAGCATGGGGTGGACCAATGGATTGTATCAGTTTAATAGCAGCGGACCACGTCTCGTTTATTCTGATATGAATGGTTTCGGACACCAGCTCTTTTCCTTTGTTATTTTTAAGTCGTATTGGATCAGTTTCTCGATGATACTGATCATCTTTTCAAATCTGATGTGGATCCGTGGAAAAGAAAAAGGATTCAAGATCCGTTTGCGTATCGCAAAAAAATCATTTTCGACTAAGGCGAAATTAGCAATGACATTAAGTGTTTTTTCTTTTTTCCTTTTCGGAGGTTTTATTTTTTACAATACCAATGTGCTAAATAAAAATATTTCAGTAAAAGATCAGGAAAAAGCACAGGTAGAGTTTGAAAAAAAATACAAGCGGTTTTCAAAAACACCGCAGCCCCGGATTGTAGCCGCTAATTGGAATGTGGATATCTATCCAAGAAGACGAGGTGTTAAAATGAACGGTTATTATTTTATTAAAAATAAAACCCTAAAGCCTGTCGATAGTTTATTAGTGAATCTGTATTCCGAAATAAATTTGATTTCAATGGACTTCCCAGTAGATCGAGGGGCAACACTTTCCTTGGACGATAAAGAAAATGGTTTCAGAATATATACGTTTACTAAGGCACTTCAACCGGGTGACTCCATTAAAGTGAAAATGAGTTTAGATTATTTTCCGAAAGGATTTAAAAGTTCGGATGCTGGAACTGCGATCGTATACAATGGTTCGTTTTTCAACAGCTCCTTTTTGCCCGGATTTGGTTATCCGGAAGGAGCAGAGCTAGCCGATGATTCTAATCGTAAAAAATATGGTTTGGGCAAAAAGGAACGCATGGCAAATGTAAACGATTCGCTTGCACGGATGAATAATTACATCTCAAGCGATTCGGATTGGATCGATTTTGAATGTACCCTCAGCACACTTAAAGATCAGATTGCAGTTGCACCCGGTTACCTTATTAAGGAATGGGAGAAGGGCAACCGTAAATATTTTCATTACAAAATGGATTGTAAGATCTTGAATTTCTATTCCTTCCTCTCTGCACGCTATGAAGTGAAGCGTGACAAATGGAAAAACCCTTCTGCTCGCGGTAAAGATGTTGCCATCGAGATCTATTATAATAAAGGCCATGAATATAACATTGATAAAATGATCAATGCGATAAAAAAATCGTTGGATTATTATACAAAGAACTTTAGTCCGTATCAGCACCGACAAGTCCGCATCTTGGAATTTCCACGTTACGCTACATTTGCGCAATCTTTTCCGAATACCATTCCTTTTTCTGAAGGAATCGGATTTATCGCTAAGGTAGATACTACAGATTCCGAGTCCATCGATTATCCATTTTATGTAACGGCTCATGAGGTGGCGCATCAGTGGTGGGCGCATCAGGTAATTGGAGGAAATGTTCAGGGTGCAACAGTAATGTCAGAAAGTATGAGTCAGTATTCTGCATTGATGGTGATGGAAAAGGAATTCGGTAAACAAGCAATGAAGAAATTTCTGAAGTATGAAATGAATAATTATTTGCAAGGTAGAGCAATGGAAGGAAAGAAAGAACGACCCTTGATATTGGTAGAAAACCAACAATACATTCATTATAATAAAGGAAGTATTATTATGTATGCCTTGAAGGATTATATCGGAGAAGACTCTTTGAATGCCGCTTTGGCGAAGTATATAAAAAAGGCAGGATATCAGGAGCCACCCTATACCAACTCGTTAGAATTTTTGAGTTTTATTAAAGCCGCAACTCCTGACAGTTTAAAATATATCATCAATGATATGTTTGAAACAATCACTTTGTATGAAAATAAAACAACAAGCTGTTCGTATACTAAAACAAAGGATGGGAAATATCTGGTAAAGATTTCTATAGACTGTAAAAAAATGAAAGCAGATAGTTTGGGCAAAATGAAAGATGTAGCTATAGGAGATTGGATAGATATTGGTGTGTTCGGCAGCAAGGAGCAGAAGGGTAAAAAGACAGAAACAGAATTGTACCTTCAGAAACGTAAGATTGATAAAAACAAAATGGAATTTGAAATTCTATTGACAGAAGAGCCTGTTAAAGCAGGGATCGATCCGTATAATAAATTGATTGACAGAACCCCTGATAACAATGTTCGATCATTTACTGATAAAGCACCTGTAAAAGATGCTGAAGGTGGAGGAACCGTTGTAATAATAGGTGGCTAAAGAAATAGATTTTAAATTTAAAAGCTTCACTGCCAGATACGATCCAACCGCTCCTTATGTGATGTGGAGTTTAAATTAATTTGTCTGGTGGAATAACGAAACGAACAGTAACATCTCGCCAACATCTCGCAAATACCTTATAAATAAAAATACGATGAAAAAATTACTTCTAATATTCGTTTTAATTTATTTTACAATGAACTCCTATTCTCAAAACAAAAGGGATGTAAAATCAATCATTACAAAAATCATGAAAGATCAGGAAGTTGCTTGGAACAAAGGTGATATTGATGGTTTTATGGGTTCATATTGGAATAATGATAGTCTTAAGTTTATAGGGAAGAGTGGGATTACTTTTGGTTGGAAAGGCACTTTGGAAAATTACAAAAAAAGCTACCCTGATAAAGCGACGATGGGAATTTTGAGTTTCTCTATTATCAATGTTGAGAAATTGTCCGGAACATCTTGCTATGTGATCGGTAAATGGAATTTGAAAAGAGAAAAAGGAGATGTTGGAGGATATTTTACGCTACTTTGGAAATTGATAGATGGCAAATGGCTGATCGTGAACGATCATACAAGTTAAGAGGTGGCTGACAGATAAAAAAACGGTACAATTATTATTGTACCGTTTTTCTTTTTTTATTTTTTCTCTTTCGCTTTTTGCATAAAGTTGATCTCGTTATTGTCACCACCTCGGCCTGTTCGTTTTGTTTTATAGATTTCGAATCTTGACTTTGTAGTCATCTTCGGCCAAGAGTTATTGCTTTCGTTAATGTCGGCTATTTCCTTGAATGGATCGATCAAAATTGATTTCACCTCTTTGTATTTAACAAATGCCTTCGTGACCTTGTTCTCGTTTTTTCTCCATATATAAGCACTGATCTGTTCGATCTCAGAAGTGCCGTCCTCGTAATTCCATTGTATGATGATTGGCATGACCAACCCTCCTAAATTTGAAAATGTAAGTTCATAGTAGAAGTTATTTTCAAAAGCCTTCATCTCATCATCTGTCATTACTTTTAATTTCTCATTTTTATTGACCTCTTTTTTTGCTGGGAAATCATCTGTTTTGGTTTTGTTGAAATAGTAATAATCCCTCAATGCCGTGTCAGTATCTACCAAGAATTTCATTCCACTTTGTTTGTTTCTGATCTTTGAAACATGTTCAAATTCAACAGGGATTTCCTTTCTTTTTATGACTTCCATTTTTTCAGGAACTTCTTTTGTGTTTTTAACCGTGAATATACTTACGCTGTCCAATGCAATATCTACAGGATCGGTATCATAGAACCAACCTCTCCAGAACCAATCGAGATCGACACCGGAAGCGTCTTCCATTGTCCTGTAAAAATCAGCAGGAGTAGGATGTTTGAAAGCCCAACGAATAGCGTATTGTTTGAAGGAAAAATCAAACAGTTCGCGTCCCATTACTGTTTCACGTAGAATATTTAATGCTGTACAAGGTTTTCCGTAGGCATTTGCACCAAAATTATTGATGTTCTCACTGTTGGTCATGATGGGTTCCAATTCATTTTTACTGGATTTCATATAGTCCACAATTTTATGAGCCGGTCCGCGGTTGGATGGGTAGTTGTTATCAAATTCTTGTTCCGTCAAAAATTGGACAAACGTATTTAAGCCTTCGTCCATCCAGCTCCACTGCCGTTCGTCACTGTTGATGATCATCGGAAAGAAATTGTGTCCCACTTCATGGATAATCACACCAAGCATTCCGTATTTTGTGCGCTCTGTATATGTTCCGTCTGTTTCTGTTCTTCCGTAATTAAAGCAGATCATGGGGTATTCCATACCGTTTGCAGCTTCAACGCTTATTGCTGTCGGATATGGATAATCAATGGTGTATTTAGAATACGTTCGAATGGTATGTGCAACTGTTTTTGTAGAATATTTACTATAAAGAGCGTAAGATTCCTTCGGATAATAACTCATACACATCACGTTTTTATCTCCTTGTTTTATGGACATTGCATCCCAAACAAATTTACGCGAGCTGCCCCAGGCAAAGTCACGTACGTTTTCAGCAGTATATTTCCATGTTTTGAATTTTGTTTTATCGGGATTTTTTTCTTTGAGTTTCGCATCAGAAAGTGTTGCAATCTCAACAGGCTTATCGGATGTTTGTGCTTTTTTCCACTTTTCTAATTGCTCCGCACTAAGTACTTCGTTGTAATTGGAACATACGCCCGTTGAAGCGATAATGTGATCAGCAGGAACAGTCATGCTTACTGTATAATCACCAAATGCCAAAGAGAATTCACCTCTGCCCGTAAATTGTTTGTTGTTCCAGCCACCATAATCGTTGTAAACACACATCCGAGGGTACCA
>CAMCYR010000046.1 GCA_945885475.1 Chitinophaga pinensis | reverse complement strand
AAAATAAAATTAGGTTAAAGTATAATCAGTACTTTTTGTAAGAGTTTCGGAAGTCTAAAAAACATTTAATATATTTTATCAGGTTTCCATCTGTTTTTCTATCTTAGGATTTCATTGATTTTTGGGCTTATTAAACTTGCCACTAACGTATCGCTAAGCGCCACTAATGCACAAAACAATTGCCAATAGAGCCAACACTTTAATAAGGCAATGAGTTATCAATCTATAAACATGTCTACCCATTTATAGTTGACTACAAACGTGCTATTTGTATTGAAGTTGTCAGACTAGAAGGTAAGTCCTTAAAAGAAAAAAAATTGACTGATTTGACGTTCAAACTAACTGGCCTGCTTGCGTGGGAAATGTTTTTCTTTCCAGACTTTTATCTTTTCATCAATCGGCTTTTTAAAAAAGAAATAAGCGCCACCCACCAGAATAATATACGGAATCACCATCAGATACAAAATACCGGTATTCAATTTTGTACCTATTGAGCCGCCTGAATTAAGATCGCTTTCAACTGACGCTTTACACATTGCACACTGCGCAAATGCATTTGCATTGCTTATGAACAGCAACACAAATAAAGCACAATAGGATAGGATTTTTTTCATTGTTATTTCTCGTGTAAAATTAAGGAATTAATGTGTATAAAACGGTGAAATCATAACATATACAACAACGCCTGTAATGGTAACATACAACCAGATTGGGTAGCTCCAGCGGGTTATTTTTCTATGCTTGGCAATATAGGATTCTCCTCCCGGCTGTTGAATTTTTAAGCCGTAATAAAACGACAATAAGATCAGAGGCAATACCACTGCTGCTAATATAATATGACTAATCAGGATCATTAAATAGGTTGTGCGTGCCGGACCATCAATCGGATATGCTGTTTCCTGAGCCATCCAATGGTAGGTAATGTAGGACACCAAAAAAAGGGACGATAAAACAAAGGCTATGATGTTCAACTTTTTATGGACTGCAATATTTTTTTGTCGGATCATATACAAAGACAACAATAAGAGCAAGGTGCATGTTCCATTAATAAAAGCATTCAGCTTAGGAAGTTTATATACAAAGTCTGGAATTATTTCAGGCACAGGCAATATTTTTCTGTTCAATATCACTACTGCAACTAGCACAAAAATGGAGATTCCCATTACAATTCTAAAAACCAATTTATCTTTCATATTCTATTTAAATTTATTCTGCGGCACTTCTCACCTTGTTATTTTTCTTTTCCTTAATCATGTATTCTGCGGTAAGCACTTTGATGTCGTCAATTAAATTATTTACGGCTTTAATATTTGTGCCATCATAAATTCCTCTGATGTGTTTCTCTTTATCTACGAGAACAAAAAGTTCGCTGTGAATAAAATCATCCGATCCGCCATCGCCCTCCATCGCATTAAGCAGATAACTGTTGCGCGCCATATCATAGAGCTGCTTCTTATCACCCGTAACAAAATTCCAAGTTTCTGTATTCGCATGCACCATATCGGCATATGATTTAAGAACAGACACCGAGTCATTTTCTGGATCAACAGTATGTGAAAGTATTTGAATGAGCCCTTTGGTATAGGCAAACTTATCCTGAACACGAATAAGTTCGGTTGTCATTTTAGGACAAATTGTTTTACAGGTTGTAAAAAAATAATCGACCACATAAATTTTTCCTTCGTAATCTTTATCGGTAAGTATTTTCCCATCCTGATTCGTAAAACTAAAAGGAGCTACGGTATGGTAAATAGTATCTTTTCCATTCGGAGCGAGCTCTCTTTCACCTACGTATGATAAATGAATAAAATTTGTTTTACCAACGGAAAGAAAAACATAAAGAGCAGAGGGAAAAGATAAAAGAAAAAGTAATATTATTAATTTCTGTTTCATGCTTGCGTGAATGTATTTGTAACAGTATTTACTTCTACAAAAGTACAAACAAAAATGGTCCCGCAATGTTTATCGGGACCATTATAATTGGGGGAAATTGAATTCCTCTAAAAAGTGTCGAAGTACTAGTGATGTGCGTCTTCAGCAGGTTTGGCTGTCTCCTCGTGCGCCTCTTTGGATGCATCGGTTGCTTCACCGTGTCCGGCTGCTTCATGATGTCCACTTTTAGCAGCTTCATTCAAATGGATTTTCTGTTGAACAACAACATTGTCCATTTCATGTTTATTGATTCTACCATAATTTGCTTCTGTTACAGAGATCCAAACTAAATAAAGAATGAACAGTGTATACGGTGCAAGAACAGTCCATTTCATTGCTTTTTTCTCATCACCTAAGTGCATGAAACTAAATACAATAAAAAAAGCTTTTCCGATTGTTAAACCAATAAAGATGAATTTTAATGATAAACCAGAAGTTCTGTCTTCATTTAACAAGCCCCATGCGGAAGCTTGAAATCCAATAATCAACTCAACGATTGTAACGCTAAGCATAATCCAGAATACATTCCAAAGTTTTCTACGTTTTATCTTCCCTTCTTCTTCGCTGTGATGAGCCATTAACTCATACTGTGGGTAATCATCGTGAAATTCTGACATAATAGTTATTTTAAAATTCTATACTTTTTTTCTAAATCTTAATTGGCACTCCGAGTTCTAACTCTGAGTAGAAATGTTACACTATTACAATAAATAGAAGAAGGTAAAAACGAATACCCAAACTAAATCGACAAAGTGCCAGTATAAACCTGTTTTTTCAATCATTTCATAATGACCGCGTTTTTCGTAAGTGCCCGCCAATACATTGATAAATATTACTATGTTAATGATTACACCACTGAATACGTGGAATCCGTGGAATCCTGTGATAAAGAAGAAAAAATTTGCAAAAACAGGTAATCCATATTCATTGGTTTGCATATTGGCACCATAGAATGTATCGGTAACCCATTCACCATCTCTTATGAAATTACGAACAGCACCGTGATCTGTTCCAACAATGAAGTGGTACCACTCCCAAGCCTGAGAACCAACGAACATTGCACCGCCAATGATGGTCAGAAACAACCAGAATGTAACTTTTTTTCTATCGTTCCGATGACCTGCTTCCACCGCCAACACCATTGTTACCGATGACATGATCAGGATCAATGTCATTAAACCCACGTATGCCAGAGGAATATGTCCTTCATAAAAAGGGAAGTGAGTAAACACATCACCTGGATTAGGCCACACTTCAGGGTGTTTATGGCGCATAAAACCATATGCACATAATAATCCGGAGAATGTTAAAGCATCGGATACAAGGAAAAACCACATAAACATTTTTCCGTAACTAACGCCAAATGGGGATTTACCACCACTCCAGGCTGAACCTGATTCTGTTTCTGTTACTGCGTGACTTGACATACTTTATGACTAATTATAAATCTTGCCTTAGGCAAGAACGGTTTAAAAACTTATTTCGGGTGCTAATATGCAAAATATTCCTTTAATTTTCAACGCTGAAATAATAAAAATAAAAACAAATATATCCACAGTGCGTCTAAAAAGTGCCAAAAAATGGCACAAAGCTTAATTCCCAGCATATTTTCTGCGTTATATTTTTGTCCGAGTGTTTTTATCCAAACCACAATTAATGCTAAAATACCACCAGCCAAATGGAGCAGATGCAGTCCGGTTAAAGCATATAAAAACGAGCCAGAAGCATTACTATACTTCCCGGCAAAAAACACCTTTTGTTCAACCAAGGCGCTCCAAGCCTGGAACTGAAATAATACGAAGGCCAATCCAAGAACTAATGTGAGCAAGGAGGCAATTTTCATGCTTTTATAATCGTTCTTTTTAGCTGCCGATACCACCCAATTCATTGTAACACTGCTAATAATAATTGCCGCAGTGCTTACATAAAACAATTGAGGCAGTTCAAACTGAAGCCAGTCGCCTTTACCCATTCTTACAACGTATGCACTGGTCAATGAGCCAAAGATCATAACCATACTGCCCATGCCTACCCAAAGCATCGGCTTGGCAACCTTTTCGCGTAACTGACGTTTTTCTTCCCCTGGGGATAGTCGAACCTCTTCCATGATTAATGAATTATCCATATAGTACTGCTAATTGAATTGCTGGTAAATAAAAGAAAGATCCGAACATAAGCTTACGCGCGGCTTCCACTGTACATTCTTTGTATAAAATATATGCTTGATATAAAAAATAAATGCTGCAAAAAGAAATAATGACCGAAGATACCATTCCGGAAAAATGAAACATTACCGGCATCAAACTGATCGGATACAGAAACAAGGTATACACTACAACTTGAAAAGCGCTGCTTTTATCACGTCCGCCTGCAGAAGGCAGCATTCTGAAACCTGCCTTTCTATAATCTTCGTCCAGCACCCAAGCGATTGCCCAAAAGTGAGGGAATTGCCACATGAACTGCCCCGTAAACATGATCCAGCCAATAAGCGGGACCGAGCCAAATCCTTCTGTAGCAGCTACGCAACCCAACAATGGAGGTATTGCACCCGGAAATGCACCAACAAATACAGCAAAAGGAGTAATCCGTTTCAAGGGGGTATAAACGACAGTATAAAGTAAGAGTGCAAGTAATCCCAGGATCCCGCTCAAGGGGTTCATAAAGATCCAAAGGATAGAGATTCCAATAATTCCGGTGATTAATGCCAGGAAAAAAGCCTCATTTACACCCATTCTTTCCTGGGGCAAAGGACGATTTTCCGTTCTTGTCATCAGCTTATCTAAATCGCGTTCTAGTATCTGATTAAAAGCGTTGGAGGAACCGGTCACTAAAAAACCACCCAAAACCAACCAGCCCATGTGCGCCCAATTGATTTCTTTTGCAACTGCAACATAACCGATTGCCGCTGAAAACACCACTAATGAAGCCAACCTGAACTTCATCAGCATCGCATAATCACGCAACTTACTCGGCTGAGCAAGGGTTTTTTCGATCGTATGTATGTTTTCGGTTTGCAAATTGAAATGCTTTTTTGAAAAGCTATGCAATTTTACCAATTATTATGGGAATGGAGAAGAGAAAAGTAAGAATTTAGACTATTTCTCAATTATTGGGGATGAAATGGATGAAGTAGATTATTATTTCAAAAAATTCAGGTTTTTATTTCTTTTAAAGGTTATCCTTTTTTAGATACTTTTTTCTTTCTTAATTTTGCTTCGCTTTTATATGAACTGCATGAGCAAAAAATAAATGAAAAAGTATAAAAACACCTGCTCAAAAAGTCTTTAATAATCATCATACAAATTACACAGATCTGTCTTGATGCCAATAAATACAAATGGGAGTTGTTTGCTTGCGGTTTTTGTTTGCTCGATTCTATCGGCAAGACCCAATTCAACTTTCAAATTCATACGGGTATCTAAAATATAAGCAACACGCAAAGAAGCTGTAATTAAATTTGTCTGAATTCCCTGAGTGGTATAATTTCCATAATCATTTGCTCTGTTTGTATACGATACAAAAATATTTTTTCCAAAATCGCTGCCGGCACTATCAGCGCCATAAATTGCATACGTAAATTTTCCTTCAATAAAAATCCTTTTTTTTGAATAATTTAAAAAGCTTGTTAGTTCCATGAAATTAGCGCCAAGAGGATGCGCCAGGGCTTGATTCATGTGGGAATAATTTTGTTGCACGCTTCCATGTGCATAGGTGAACGGTCGAACATAATTAAACTCCGACTGAAAATTTAATTTTTTGATTTTGAACAAGTCAAAACTTTTCAGTCCGACCTGAAAAGCTTGTTTATTTGCCCACCATCCATTTTGTGCTTTCACTTCTTTTAACAGAAATTCATCCAGCAATAATTGCCCGTATAGCTGTTGCTTCTTAAATAATTTTATTTTAAAACTGAATCCGACAAAAGCATTGTCGCTGGAACCCAGCGAATATTCGGTTGGGCGAAAAAACATGATCGGATTTAAATAATTTACATCATACCCGCGATGACGTGTACTATCAGAACCTTGCCACACTATTGATTCGAATAAACCAATATTAATTCGCTTTGTTACATTCCATCCTAAATAATGAAATGTTGCATATTTATCGAGCCAGTCTTTTTTGAATCCGGAAGGATTACTCGCATCTTTCATGATCGTAAATAAATTCACGTACGTAAGCTTCCAAACAGTTGTTGCGATCTTTAAAAACGGATAAGGTGCCGCAACATCCGATAAAAAGAGTGAGCGGTAACCATCGCCCCAGAAATGTTTATCCTGCCCTAACTGAAAATTGAAAATTTTATTCGGAGAGTAAGAAACATAACCAGAAAAATACTGATATGCATATTGAGGATGCAGCGAATCGTTTTTTGAAATGTATGCATAGCCGATACCCGGAATAACACGGCTATCCCGAATAATAGAATCAACCGCTGAATTGTAAACGCCCTTCCCTCCCATTGCTTTGAAATTGAGCGCAAATTTATCTTTCCAGAACATCAGTAAATTCGCACCTAGTGCAAGATCGCTTGTGAGATGCGCATCAGAGGACAGATCGAAACCTGTCTGGGCCGTCAGCAAAGGATATACTTCTATTTGACCTTTCGCTTTTTTATCCTTCTCCTCTGCCTTTGTTCCGGCTAATAGTCTTGGGAAAACAGCTGTTGAATCTTTAATTTGTTTGACTTCATGAAGCCGGAATGGCTTCACAAATGTTTGAGTCTGTTCTTCTTTGTTATTATAATAAGTATCAAGGCCCCATAAATAATCACGGTTCAATGTATAGTTCCACTGTTGTGAAAAAGCAAAACCATGGATCAACATGAACAGGGAGATCAAAAAATATGGTTGATTTTTTTTAACCATTATCTTTTACTGATCTGTTTTTCTTTTTTGCAATAAAAAAAGGAATTTGTGCTAGGATCAATGATACACCAGCAACAATTATGAGTGTAAGATTCGGGGACATGTTCGAAAAAGTAAGTGACAGGGTCAGTCCGATAATCAGAATATTGAATAGATATACTGTAACAACGGTTCCTTTGTGACTCAATCCAATATCGATCAGGCGATGGTGCAAGTGATTTCTGTCGGCAGAAAAAGGTGACACACCTCTAACGGCCCTATAAATAAATATCCGCAAGGTATCAACCAATGGATATGCTAAAACAGACATGGCAAAAATAGGTTTGGAAATATTCAGAATAAATTTATTTTCAATTGCACTAACATCATAACCAATCACCTTTATAGCCAAGATACAAATAATTAATCCGATGGTGAGCGAGCCCGAATCGCCCATAAATATTTTTGCAGGAGAAAAATTAAAAAACAAAAAGCCAAGCAAGGAGCCTGATAAAGCAAAAGCAAGACAAGCCATTGCTGGATCGCCGGCTAATGCAAACCAACATCCGAAGGCAGTTGATGCAATAAATCCAACTCCCCCTGCAAGTCCATCCACTCCGTCAATTAAATTAAATGCATTTACTACAACGATATATGTAAACAGCGACAAAAATACGCTTGTCCATAATGGCAATACATCGATACCGAAGAGTCCGTGCATATTCAAAATTCGGATATCGGCCATCAACACCATAACCATTCCCACCAATACATGCGCAACAAGTTTTTTTACAGGAGCCGTTCCGATGATGTCATCTTTCACACCAACAAAAAACATGACCAGCAGTGTAGAGACAATAAATTTATAATCGCTTAAACTTTTTGAAAGCTCGGGCAGATCATGAATTTGTTTATCGGGAAACCATAAGGAATAAGCGAAAAGAGTCCCTGCAAATATAATAATCCCGCCTATTGTAGGAATCATACGTGTATGCAGTTTACGGGTATCTCCCGGAGCATCGAATAAGCGCTTGAGTATCGCCACCTTAATTAAGGAAGGTGTAGATAAGAGCACAACAAAAAACGATGTTAGAAAAACGAGTATTAAAAATTCCATTTGTTTGTTTTCTTTCCCCCCGTGCAATCGAAAGGCAATTTTAGTGAAAATTAACTATTAAAAATCATAATACAAATTCGCGATCGATGTTCTTATTCCGAAATATACGAATTGTGTGGTATTTGTCTGTTTTTCAGTTTTCTCGATCCGGTTTGTGAAGCCAAGAACGATATTAAAATTTGTGACAGGATTAACCAAATAGCCAATATGAAAATCCTGGTAGATAATGGCTGTTTTCAAACCCTGTGTAGTAGATATATTATCGAGATCCTGCGCGATCGGAAATAAATTATCTGCTTTAAAAACATTTCCTCCAAAATTAGTATTCAGGCTGTCGTTACCCTTAAGGGCATAATTCGCTTTTAGTTGAAGGAAAAAATCGTTCAAACGATAATTGATGAATCCAACCATTTCATAAAAATTCGCACCAAGAGGGTGTGCAAGAGCTTGGTTGTAGTGTGTATAACTTTGATACGCATTTTCGGAAGCATAGGCATAAGGGCGAACGCTGTTGTATTCCATTTGAAAGTGAAGATTTTTTATCGTAAATACATCAAAATACTTGAGCCCGGCCTGGTAACCATATTTTTTTCGGATATCGCCTCTTCCTTTATTTGAATACACATCATCAAGCATGAACTGTCCGTATAACGATATTGAACTTGTAATTTTTAATTTTAACGTTGCGCCTAGCAATACATTATTTTTATTATGCAAACCAAAAGCCAAAGCATTCACTCCAATCACGGGATTGAATGTATTAAAATTGGTATGCTGGCGATTGTTTGTATCTGCGGCTTCCCAGATCATTCCCTGAAATAAACCTATTTGTAAACGATGAAATAGATTTACACTTAGAAATTGGAAACTTCCTGTTTTTTTCTGAAACAAACGTTCAACGTAAGGAGGTGTTTTTACACCGCCATTTGTAAGATTCATGAACGAAGTATACAAATTGGTATACTGAATATTTTTGTATGTAGTTGTTAATCGCGCAAACGGATAGTTGAATGAATTATCTGACAATAAGAGCGAACGGTATCCGTCACCAACAAAATGTTTACCGTGTCCGATCTGAATATTAAATAGTTTAATAGGGGAATACGAAATAGAACCGGAGGCCATGGCATAGTCATATCCGTTCTTCTTAAAATCTTTGGAACGACCTTGTCCGGGCACTACAGCATACCTATAATTTGCTGTCTGCGGAAATAAATCATCCGTTCCATCAATGTAATCATCAATGTATTGTGCGTATGTTGCCTGATTTTCATAGAAGGACGATTCGAAAGCAAATTTTTCTCCGATGCTACCACGCACTAAAAATCCACGGGTATTTTTATAAAGCTTTTCAGCACTTGAATCAGCCAGATCCATACCAAATTCGAGGTTAAAAAGCGGATCGATGCTGAGCTGAAATTTATCGGCGGGATCATTAACAATAAAAAGACTTTCCTGCTTTAATTTCCGGTAGATCAAGGACCTCGACTTGTCTTTTTTCTGGAGGATGATTGGAACAATAGTGGGTTTAAAAGAGGAACTGTATGCTGAATGAACTTTTTCCGTTTTATTATTTAATGACGCAGTTGTATCCTCAACATCATCTATCAAAGAAAAAGATCTTTCATTCGACAATCCCCACTCCCTATTCAATGGCAGGTTCTGCTGCGCAAACAACAAGGAAGGAAGCAAGAATAATATGCAGAAAATATTTTTCATTGTGTTGACCAAATGAGATTACTTCCCTTACAATAACGTATTATAGTTTGTCTTTTACCTCCGAATAAACTCCGGCAACACCTTCTTCTAAATTGATCTTATGCTTCCAACCAAAAGAATGAAGTTTGCTTACATCCATCAGTTTACGGGGTGTTCCATCGGGTTTGCTGGTATCAAATTTCAATTCACCATCAAAGCCAACAATCTTTTTTACGAGCAGCGCCAACTCTTTAATCGTTATATCTTCTCCAACACCAATGTTAACCAATCCCGCTTCATTGTAATTTTGCATCAAATAGAAACAAGCATCTGCAAGATCATCCGCATGGAGAAACTCACGCATAGGCGAGCCTGTTCCCCAGATCTCAACGCTTGCCGCATTTTCCTTTTTTGCAGTATGGAACTTCCGGATCAAAGCCGGCAAAACATGCGAATTTTTCAGATCGTAATTATCGTTGGAGCCATATAAATTTGTCGGCATAACAGAAATGAAATTGCATCCATACTGGCTGCGATAGGCATCGCACATCTTTATACCTGCAATCTTTGCGATAGCATAAGGTTCATTTGTTTCCTCCAGCAAACCGGTAAGCAAATATTCTTCCTTCAATGGCTGTGGCGCCATTTTAGGATAGATACAAGATGAACCCAGAAACATTAATTTTTTTACGCCATTCAAATAGGAATGATGAATCACATTACTTTGAATCATCATGTTCTCATAAATAAAATCGGCACGATAGGTATTGTTTGCAATGATACCGCCCACTTTAGCAGCAGCTAAAATAACGAAATCAGGCTTTTCGTTTACAAAAAAATCAGCAACAGCTTGCTGATTTCTAAGATCCAATTCTGTTGAGGTACGGCTTACAATATTTGTAAAACCGTCTTTTTGTAATCGTCTCACGATGGCAGAACCAACCATCCCGCGGTGTCCCGCAACATATATTTTATCGCTTGTAGTCATATACTTATTCGTGAAAGTTCATCACATCATGTCCACCGTCCAATAAATACTTATCTCTTTCAAACAATCTCAAATCGCTCGCCACCATTTCACTTACCAATTGTTCAAGTGTATGTTTGGGCTCCCAGCCAAATTTCGTTTTTGCTTTTGTGGCATCACCAATTAATAATTCAACCTCTGTTGGACGGAAATAACGGGGATCAACTTCTACAATCACATTGCCTGTAGCAGCATCAATTCCTTTTTCTTCAACGCCTTTTCCTTCCCATCTGATCTTCATTCCCAGTTCAGCGAAAGCCAATTCAACAAATTTACGGACAGTGATCTTAACACCTGTAGCCAACACAAAATCGTCTCCTTCTTCCTGCTGCATCATCATCCACATTCCCTCAACATAATCTTTTGCATGTCCCCAATCGCGCTCAGCATCAAGGTTTCCAAGAAACAATTTATCTTGCATCTTCAAGTGAATTTTTGCAACTGCACGGGTGATTTTTCGGGTAACGAATGTTTCACCACGCAAAGGACTTTCATGATTAAATAAAATGCCATTACAAGTATACATTCCATAAGCTTCACGGTAATTTTTAGTGATCCAGAAGCCGTATACTTTCGCAACACCATAAGGTGAACGGGGATAAAATGGAGTTGTTTCTTTTTGAGGAATTTCCTGAACATAGCCATACATCTCGGATGTAGAAGCCTGGTAAAAACGTGTTTTCTTTTCTAGTTTCAAGATCCTGATTGCTTCAAGGATACGCAATGTTCCTATTGCATCAGCATTTGCAGTATATTCAGGAGAATCAAATGAAACTTTTACATGTGATTGTGCAGCAAGATTGTATATTTCATCCGGTTGCGTTTCCTGAATGATTCTGATAAGATTTGTAGAATCGGTTAAGTCGCCATAATGTAAAATGAAATTCACTTTTTTCTCATGCTGATCTTTATATAAATGATCGATACGACCAGTATTGAACATTGAGCTTCTGCGTTTGATTCCGTGAACGATATACCCCTTGCTCAGCAACAATTCTGCTAAATAAGCGCCATCTTGACCTGTAACTCCTGTTATTAATGCTACTTTACTCATTTTGATGTTTTTAAAATTATATGCAATTATACGAAAAAAATGCATTATAAAGCAAAAAGCCCCTCCGAGAAGTATCGGAGGGGCTCATAAATAGTATAAACTTAAAATTGTTATTTAGTAATAACGATTTGTTTTACAATGTTTTTATCATTTGAAATTACTTTCATTGAGTAAACACCTGCTCCAAGTCTTGATAAATCAAGAGAAGTAGTTGAACTCGCTACTGCGGTTGAATAAACCAATTCTCCAATCATATTGTAAACTTCAATATTTGCTTTAGTTACAGCGAACATATCAAGTGTAAACAATCCCGAATTAGAAGGATTTGGATAAACATTGAAAACACCCATAGTTGCATTTGTGATACCTGTAGAAATAACCGTTACCACTGACGTTGAAGTGCTTGTATTACATCCACCTGCAGAAGTAACTGTTAAAGTAACAGTCCAGGTACCTGGTGAAAAAGTATGAGAAGGGTTAGCCGTGTTATCAACTGGAGAACCATCGCCAAAATCCCAAGCATACGTTACTGCATCTGTTGAAGTACTTGTAAATGCAATTAATGGAGACGCTGTACTATTTTCTGTAAAAGAAGCAACAGCGTTCGGTGTAATATTTAAAAAGGTTGCTTTCGTATCCAAACAGCTAGTAAACAAACCACCTAGTGTATACAAAGTAACAGTATCTAAACCTGAAGCGGGGTATGTATATGCAGCATTTGTATTCCATTGAAGAGGAGATCCATCACCCATATCCCAAACATAGATTGAATCTGGAACTGTATTCCAAAAAGCATTGTAAGCTCCATAATTATACATCCGGTTGTTTAAGATTGCTGTTTGAGTTGTTGTGTTTGTAAATGTTAATGCTGTACCCAAACACATCGTAGTTGCGGAAGGCGACATGGTGTAGTTTGTATTGATTGGGTAGCTTAAAACTGGTGCAATAATCGCCTCTGGAGCATCTGGTGCAGCAAGAGCTGATATTTCAAACCAGCCTCCAAATGTAGGGGCATTGATGTGAGACAACGTTTCAGTATACGTTGTTACTGTCGCATTGTTTGTTAAAATAGCAATTGTATCTGTTGTAGTGGTATTTACAATTGCAACCGCATAATTTCCTGTAACTGTTTGTGCTGAAGCAAACATTGCAGTGCTAATACCAATTGTTGTGTTTAATAAAATGGTTTGCGTTGCAATTGGTGTTGTAGGAACATTTAAAGCATCAACGTTATACAAAACTACTGTTGCAGTAACTGTTTGAGCAGGGTTAACAGCATCTTGAACGCCACCCAAAAACGAGATTCCATGAACAGTTAATGTTCCTGTGTTCAAAAATGTTTGAGACCACTCAGTAATGGTAGGATCAACATTATACAACCAATACGTGCTTGTTCCTTGTGTTTCTTCTTTCAAATAAGAGTAGAAGGTTGTGTCGTTCCCACAAGTCATTGTACGCATGGATGCTGATTTGCTTTCTTTATTAAAAGAAATTGCTGGTTTTGCTGTTGGTTTAGGAGTACTTAGCTGTAGCGTTCCTTGAGCAAAAGCTCCAAATCCAAACAGCGTCATTGTTGCTATTAGTAAGTTTTTTTTCATTTTAATTGTAGTTTTTAGTGTGTTAAGTTTTAAAAATCTCACAAAAGTATCAAAAAAAGAGTGCCCTTTTAAATATTTATGCAAACTAAAAAAAATCAGTCGGATTTTAATTTACAACAAACCAATTATTAAGTAGATTGGGCTTATTATAAAGAAGGCTTTTGTTGGTAGTATAGTCTACTACCTTTTTACCTGCAATTTCGCAAATTGCTTGCCCGGCAGCCGTATCCCATTCCATAGTGGGAGCAAAACGAGGATACACATTGGCACTGCCTTCTGCAACTAGGCATAATTTTATAGAACTGCCAGAGGAGAGAAAGTCAACTTCTTTGTGGATGGTTTTTAAACCATCAATAAACATTTCTGTTTCTTCAGAAAGGTGTGAACGGCTCGCCACAACTGTGAATTTTTTAATGGTCGTTTCTAACGGTAATTTATTTGACGATTTTATTAGTTCTTGTAGGTTAAGCAAATCAGATGTTGGGTTCTGGATTTCAGATTTAAAACACCCAACATTTTCTGCAGCAAAATAAAGTGTTTTAGTAACGGGAACGTAGATCACTCCGAGAATAGATTTTTGTTTGTGAATTAAGGCGATGTTCACCGTAAATTCCCCATTTCGTTTTACAAACTCTTTTGTTCCATCCAATGGATCAACCATCCAAAAATATTCCCACTTGCTGCGTTCAGAATAATCAATTAATTTCCCTTCTTCACTTAATACAGGAATATTAAAACTTTTTAAACTTTCACAGATTACATTGTGGGCATTTTTATCCGCCAATGTTAATGGTGATTTATCATCCTTGTGTTCAACAGCAAAATCAGAATTGTATACTTTTAAAATTTCCTCTCCAGCTTTTAAAGATGCGCGGATTGCAAAAAACAATAATTCCTCCACTTTATAATTCATAATCTGTCATCTCTTTAGTAGCCAGCCTTCGAAGCGCCAATGTTTTCAATTGGATGCCAGGTTGTTTTTATTTCTTGTGTGTCAAAAATGAAATACGGACTTTCTGCTTTCTCTGTTGCAATATTTATTTTATTATAAACAAAAACTCGTTTCACATTTAGAGAAGCGTTTTCTTTTATTGTTTTTATTTCTGCTTTGTTATTACGATAGTAAATCACCGTATTTACATCCATGTGATTTGAAAAATGTTCGTGCAATTCTGCAGCTGTTCCAGTTAAAATATTTACAACACCACCTGGGAGATCGGATGAATTTAAAACTTCTGCAAAAGTAACGGCGCACAATGGCTTCGTTTCAGAAGCCAAAACAATACAGGTATTTCCTCCGGCAATTACCGGAGCAATGGCTGTTACCAATCCTAACAATGAAGTAGTTTCGTCTGCTATAATTGCAACTACTCCAGTTGGTTCTGGAACAGAAAAATTAAAATGCGAAGATGCAACGGGATTTACGGAGCTATAAATAGCTTGAAACTTATCGCACCATCCCGAATAATAAACCATTCTATCTATCGAAATTTCTACTTCCTTTTTTGCAGCAGCGAGTGTTGAACCTTGCAAAAGCAATTCAGAAATAAATTGTTCTTTTCTTCCTTCTAACATTTCTGCAATACGATATAAAATTTGAGCACGATTAAATGCAGCTCTACTTCCCCAACCTGATTGCGCTGCACGAGCAGCCACTTCAGCATTTCTAAAATCTTTGCGTGAACACAAACAAATATTTGCTATCACATCACCCTTTTTATTTTTCAAAGGATAATATCTTCCAGATTCTGTTCGAGGAAATTGTCCTCCGATATAAATCTTATACGTTTTTTGTATTTCTATCCGTGCCATTTTTTTCTTTTTAAATAGTTAGATATGCTCCCAAGCCATGCAAACCACCTTCTCGTCCAAAGCCACTCTCCTTGTATCCACCAAACGGAGAAGTAGGATCAAATTTGTTATACGTGTTTGCCCAAACAACTCCTGCTTTTAATTTACTTGTCAGATTAAATATTTTAGATCCTTTGTCAGTCCAAACTCCTGCTGACAATCCGTAAGGAATATTGTTTGCCTTTTCTATCACTTCTTCAATTGTTCTGAATGTTTGAATTGCCAAAACGGGTCCGAATATTTCTTCTTGAACAATTCTATGCGACTGAGAAACATTTAAGAAAATAGTTGGTTTGCAAAAATTTCCTTTCTTCGGTAGACTGCATGAAGGTTGATAAATTTCGCCGCCTTCATTTTTTCCTATCTCAATGTACTCTTGAATTTTTAATAATTGTTGTTTTGAATTGATTGCTCCAATATCTGTGTTCTTATCCATTGGATCTCCAACTTTCAACGTTTCCATTCTGTCTTTCAACTTACGAATAACAATATCAGCAACACTTTCCTGAACAAATAAACGAGAACCAGCACAACATACATGTCCTTGATTAAAAAATATTCCATTGATTATTCCTTCTACTGCCTGATCTAATGGCGCATCTTCAAAAATAATATTTGCTGCTTTTCCTCCTAATTCAAGTGTACATTTTTTATCTGTTCCTGCAATAGATTTTTGGATCCATTTTCCAACATTGGTAGAACCTGTGAATGCAATTTTATTTATGTCCGGATGATTTACAATTGCTGCACCTGTTTTTCCTGCACCTGTAATAATATTCACCACGCCTTTTGGTAAACCACTATCACGAATCAATTCAGCAAGTTTCAAAGCCGTTAAGGGAGTTGTTTCGGCAGGCTTCAGTACTACTGTATTTCCTGCAGCCAATGCCGGAGCTATTTTCCAAGCGGCCATCAACAAAGGAAAATTCCAAGGAATAATTTGTCCGGCTACCCCTAATGGTTTAGGATTTCTATTTGGAAAAGCATATTCTAACTTATCTGCCCAACCTGCATAATAAAAAAAGTGGTTGGCTGCCAAGGGCACATCAATGTCGCGACTTTCACGAATTGGTTTTCCGCCATCCATAGTTTCAATTACTGCAAACTCTCTTGCTCTTTCTTGCATCAATCTTGCTATTCGATAAATATACTTTCCTCTTTCTTTACCAGACAACTTACTCCATTTCCCAAACGCTGCACGAGCTGCTTTCACTGCTTTGTCTACATCTTTTTCATCCGCATCGGCAACTTCAGAAATTTTTTCATCTGTTGCAGGATTGTAAGTAGCAAAATATTTTTTGCTGTTTGGTTTTACAAACTCTCCGTTAATAAACAAATCATATTGTTTTTTTATCGAAACATGTTTTGAATCTTCCGGAGCGGGATCTAATTCCCAAGCTGCATTGAATTTTAATTTTTTTTCTTTTGACATCTTCTATTTACATTATGAGCTTTAGCCACTGTTTAATCTTTTGAAAAATAATCTGAACACTGATAAACGCCTGTATTTTGCTTAGCGATTTGCATCAATACATCATTCGCCAAACTACTCGCTCCGAAACGAAACCATTCGTTACTCAACCAATCTGCACCCAACGTTTCATTCACCATAATTAAATATTGTAAGGCTAGTTTTGAAGTAGAAATTCCACCAGCAGGTTTCATTCCTACCATTCGTCCAGTTGCATAATAATAGTCGCGAATGGCTTCCAACATAACCAATGTTACTGGCATCGTTGCTGCCGGAGAAATTTTCCCGGTGGATGTTTTAATAAAATCTGCCCCAGCATACATGGCGATATCACTCACTTTTCTGATATTATCCAATGTAGAAAGTTCACCTGTTTCAAAAATGACTTTCAATCTAGCTTTTCCACACGCTTGTTTAATGGCTGCTATTTCGTCAAATACAAAATTGTAATTCCCTTTTAAAAATTCGCCACGAGATATAACCATATCGATTTCATCGGCACCATTGGCAATAGCAAATTTTGTATCAGAAATTTTAATTTCATGAGTCGATTGTCCGCTTGGAAAAGCGGTAGAAACGGAAGCAACCTTTACGCCTGTACCAATTAAAGCATCTTTTGCCGTTTTAACCATAGAAGGATAAACACAAACTGCTGCTACGGTTGGCAAACCAGGAATAATATCGTGTAAATGCGCTGCTTTGTAACACATCTGTTTTACTTTCCCTTCTGTATCTTTTCCTTCCAAAGTAGTCAAATCAATCATACTTAAGATCATTTTCATGCCTTGCATTTTCGACTCTTTTTTGATGCTTCTCGTAGTAAATCGTGCTACACGCTCTTCAACTCCAACCTGATCTACGGTTGGTGTAATTCTAAAATCGGGAATAGTAGTTTTAGTGCTCATTCAGCTAGAAAATAAATGGATAGCAAAGATATTCAAAAAATTTCTTTTCCCAATTTTAAAAAAGGTGATACATTTGCCTAAGATAATGAAAACAAACAACTTCTATAAAGGAATGAGCAAAAACAGGGCAATGATGTTTTGTATAATGTGCTGCATTTAATTTACAGAAGGACTTTTATATATATTTGAACTCAATTCAAAGGTCTTTCCAAACAGGTTAGACCTTTTTTGTTTTATATTTATACTATGAACTCGAAAATATTTCCAACAGATAAAATTTTACAACGAGCAGACAAAGAACGACTGCTCAAACAAAAAGGAATGGCGATTTGGTTCACGGGCTTAAGTGGTGCGGGGAAAACAACGATCGCCATTGCGTTAGAAAAAGAGATTTATGAAAAGGGAGTCCTCAGTCAGATTTTAGATGGAGATAATATTCGCAGTGGTATAAACTGTAATTTAGGCTTTAGCGATGTCGACAGAATTGAAAATATCAGAAGAATTGCTGAAGTAGCGAAACTTTTTGTGGAATGCGGAATAATTACCATCTGTTGTTTTATTAGTCCAACAGATGAAATAAGAACTATTGCAAAAAACATTATTGGAAAAAATGATTTTGTGGAAGTATTTGTAAATACACCTTTAGAAATTTGTGAAAAAAGGGATGTAAAAGGATTGTATGCAAAAGCGAGAAGAGGAGAGATAAAAGATTTTACGGGAATCGATGCTCCATTTGAAAAACCTGAAAACCCAACAATTGAAATTACGGATGCATTGAGTATCGAAGAATGCGTAAAAAAGATATTGGCTAAAATAAATTTATGAAAAATCACACCCTGACACATTTAAAAGAGTTAGAGAGCGAAAGTATTTTTGTTTTGCGCGAACTGGCAGCACAATTTGAAAAGCCGGCTCTACTTTTTTCGGGTGGAAAAGATTCCATCGTATGTTTTCATTTGGCACGCAAAGCCTTTGCTCCCTCAAAAATTCCCTTTCCTTTGGTACATGTTGATACCGGTCATAATTTTGAAGAAACAATCACATTCAGAGATGAGTTAGCAAAAAAATATGGCGCTCAGTTGATCGTGGGATCAGTGCAACAAAGTATTGATGAAGGAAAAGCTATTGAGGAAAAAGGATTTAGTGCCAGCAGAAATATTTTACAAACGGTTACGCTTCTTGAAACCATAGAAAAATATAAGTTCGATGCATGTATTGGAGGAGCGAGAAGAGATGAGGAAAAAGCAAGAGCGAAAGAGCGTTTTTTCTCCCACCGTGATGAATTCGGACAATGGGATCCCAAAAACCAGCGACCAGAATTGTGGAATTTATTTAACGGGAGAAAACATGTAGCTGAACATTTCAGAATCTTCCCGATTAGTAACTGGACAGAAATGGATGTGTGGCAATATATCCTACAGGAGAATATTGAAATTCCAAGTATCTATTTTACACATGAGCGCGAATGTTTTGTCCGCGACGGTGTTATTTATGCCCACTCTCATGTGATACCGCTCAAACCAAATGAGAAAGTTGAAAAAATGCAGGTTCGATTCAGAACGATCGGAGATATCAGCTGTACCGGAGCCGTACTTTCTAAAGCAACTACACTGGAAGAAATTGTTGAAGAAGTAGCGTCAACACGTGTAACTGAGAGAGGAAGCCGAATAGATGATAAACGATCCGAAGCGGCTATGGAAGACAGAAAAAAAGCTGGATATTTTTAAACGAATTAACAACATTAAATGTCAGTTCGAACGGAGTCGAGAACGAGATTAATATAGGAAAGAAAAATGCTTGTCGCCAGTCAGTTCCAGCGGAGTCGAGAAATCTTTTTCCTCAAATGGTAAAATAAAATTTATTATGACAGAATTTTCAACAGCTGGATATTTAACTATGGATCTTCTTCGCTTCACAACAGCGGGGTCGGTTGATGATGGAAAGAGTACATTAATAGGAAGATTACTTTACGATTCAAAATCTATTTTCGAAGATCAGTATGAAGCGATTAGAGCAACGAGTGAAAAACGTGGCGAAGAATATGTAAATCTTGCATTACTGACCGATGGATTGCGAGCTGAACGCGAACAGGGAATTACAATTGATGTTGCCTATCGCTATTTTGCAACTCCAAAACGCAAGTTCATCATTGCCGACACCCCAGGGCATATTCAATATACCAGGAATATGGTTACTGGTGCATCCAGTGCAAATGCTGCCATTATTTTAATTGATGCACGTAAGGGTGTTATTGAACAAACAATGCGTCATACTTACATCGCTTCTTTGCTTCGTATTCCGCACTTAATTGTTTGTGTTAATAAAATGGATCTTGTAGAATACAAAGAAGATGTATTTAAAAAAATAAAAAACGATTACACAGCCTTCGCAAATAAATTAGAAATTAACGATGTTCATTTTTTACCAATTAGTGCATTAAAAGGCGACAATGTTGTAGAAGCATCTAAAAATATGGATTGGTACAAAGGAAATACATTAATGTATTTATTGGAAAATATTAAAATTGAAAATGATATCAATCATTCCGATGCGCGTTTTCCTGTACAGTATGTGATTCGTCCAATGAGTACCGAACACCATGATTACAGAGGATATGCTGGAAGAATTGCTGCTGGCGTTTTCAAAAAAGGAGATGCTATTACTGTTTTACCAAGCGGACATGCTTCTAAAATAAAATCAATTGATTTATTAGATAATTCCTTGGAAGAAGCATTTGCGCCCATGAGTGTTACATTTACTTTGGAAAATGAAATAGATATTTCCCGAGGTGACATGATCGTAAAAACCGACAATCAACCGGAAGTAACACAAGAAATTGATGTGATGATTTGCTGGCTGGCAGAAAAGCAATTACATGTAAATGGAAAATATTCGCTGAAGCATACGACCAAAGATGTGCGTTGTATAATAAAAGAAATTCAATATAAGATCAACATCAACACATTAGAAAAAGTTGAGGACGACAAAAATATTACATTAAATGACATCGCCCGTATCTCCATTAAAACAACGTCTCCAATTGTTGTCGACAAATACAGTAAAAACAGAAATACGGGAAGTATTATCTTGATTGATGAAGCAACCAACATAACTGTTGGTGCGGGAATGATCATCTAATATAAAGGCTAAGAAAAAAATTCCTGGCTTTTTTTATTTCAAATTTTACTTTACCAAAACAACTCGCTTAATGATTGTTTAATGATTCATCGGTAGCATCCTACGAATATATGTAGAGTCTGAAATTATTATACAGGCTTATATAACATTTCAATATGTGGAATATTGTCTTCCAGATACTCTTCACTAGCAATTTGGAATCCAAGACCTTCATAAAATTTGATAAGATAACATTGAGCACCAATACGAATTGGAACTTTTCCAAAATGTTCCTCAATGAATGCCTTCGATTTTTTCATTAATTCTTTTCCAGCACCTGTTCCTCTTGCCTTGTCAGAACTAATAACACGGCCGATAGAAACTTCATCAAATGAAATCCCTGCAGGTACAATCCGGGAATAAGCAATAAGTTCTTTCTCAGTATTATAACCCATCAGATGGAAACACTTGATATCCTTGCCGTCAGCGTCTTGGTAGGCGCAATTTTGTTCAACAGAAAAAACAGCCTGCCGCAATTGCATCACGGTATATAATTCAATGACTGAAAGCTCCTCAAATCTTTTTATTTCCCAATCAATTTTCATCTGATGAATTTTATTAAACTTGTTTTTTCAATTCTTGAATACAGCCAAAAGCCTAGCATACAGCCAAAACTATTTGCAATAAAATCAAACACATCCGCACTACGTTCTGTAAATACAACATCCTGCATTATTTCGAGCGATCCGCCATAGGCGACACAAATTAGAAGAGCGAAAATTTTTGCATGCCGCTGCAAGTTACTATAATTTGATTGTAGCACAAAGCCTCTAATCAGAAGCACTTGCAGCACAAAAAATATTCCTGCATGCACGAATTTATCAAAGCTTACCAGTTCCAGAAACGAAATATGCGGAATATCCCTTCCGGGCATTCCGCATAAAAATAATATGAGCAATGCCCAAAGCAATGCCCATTTTGTGTGTTTTAAAAACATTTTTGCCTCTTCAGAAGAGAAAATATTAATGTCCGATCAATACTTTATAATCAGCAGCAATCATTAAAGCATTTGCTTCAGCAGCATCTTTCATCTCTACCTTTATCATCCAACCAGCTCCGTAAGGATCTTTGTTCACTGATTCAGGATTTGTATCCAAACCTTTATTCACTTCAAGAACTTTTCCGGAAACGGGCATAAACAAATCAGATACCGTCTTTACCGCTTCTACCGTTCCGAAGATCTCTTCGTGCGCTAATTCTTCACCTTCAGTTGTAATGTCAACATAAACGATATCGCCAAGTTCACCTTGCGCAAATTCTGTAATGCCGATAAAAGCGATATTGCCTTCTACACGAACCCATTCGTGATCTTTTGTGTACTTTAAATTTTCAGGAAAGTTCATTTTAAAAAATTTTATTTTTATTGATACACAAATTTATAGTTAATTCTATAACTACAAAACAATGTTAGGAATTAATTTGCCAAAGTCAATCGAAGACTGATTCCCGCATTGGTATTTGTTGTCGGGAAAGAGGAAGATATAACAGGTTTATTCATAATTCTGTCGTAGAACAAACGGATATTTATCTTTTCACTGATCACATAATCAGCAGATACTTTGATTGAAATAATATTCGTTCCAGCAGTAGACTGGCTTACCTCCTCCACAATCCGTCTGATCACCGTTTCATTCTTACGGAATGAAAGATCCACCTTTAAGTTCAGGTCACTCTTGATCGGTTTCCCCTTGATCTGCAATTTTCCCAATTTCAAATTCGGGATTCTATAACCGAGTCCGCCAACGATCTCTTGTCCGGCAACCTCAGTAATGGTTTTACTTGTTAAACCCAAAGATAAATTTCTGTCTTTTTTGAATTCAAAACTCAGCAAAATACTGTTTTTCAAAGTCATATCCAGCTTAATAAGTGGACTCCATTGTTCAGAGATCGAAACCGTATTGATCAGATCACGTGATAAGAAATTAGGATTACCTGCAACAGATGAAACTGTTTCCTTAATATCTGTGTGCCCTGTTCCATCATCGACAAATAGTAAATTGGTTGTATAACCGCCAACACTATAGGATGAACGGTATGCATGACTTAATGTAAATGATTTAAAATATTTTTTTATT
>CAMCYR010000045.1 GCA_945885475.1 Chitinophaga pinensis | reverse complement strand
GTGCCGCATAGGTTTGATGTCATTTTTAAGGCAAGATGACTGTGATGATCTCCGTCAACCTCTATGTGTCTTTCAAGATAATATTTGAAAATTGAAATACTATCAGGGAAGTTTCGATGAATATCGTTCACTATTGAAAGAAACATTCCAGGGATTAGGTCTTCACGTCCAAAAGTAAATATTGCTGCCTGTAAATAATCTTTATTACTTCCAATAATTTTGAACGTAAAGTCAACAAAGCCCTTTGCTTCTGCTGGAGTTTCTGAAGAAATAAAAGCAGAATTGAAGTCGCCCGATTTTTTTAATACGTCAATAAAAGTTTCAATTTTAGAAGTATCTGCGCCGCATTGTTGCATCGCGTCCAGGTATAATTCAAAATGACTTTTCCGTATGCCATTTTGGTCAACGTCTGACTCTTCACCAACAACAATTTCGTTAATTAGATGCCTTGTGTCAGCCGAACCTTTTGGAAACCAGGGAAGTGTTGTGCAAGTTAAATTGATTTGCAGGCTTTTAAGTAAGGACATAAAATCCCAAACAGCATACACATGATATTGCATAAACACCTTCAAATCATCTATGTCTTTAATTGCCGCGTATACTTTATGATTGATAATCTGATGTCTCAGAGGTTCAATTGCCCTTTTAAGTTTGTCTATCTGTTCAGTCATTCATTATTAGGTTTACTCCTATATTAACATTTAACTCGTATCATTGTTTTAGCCCAAGTATTAGTTTTTGATACTAATCATGACTTTTTATATTTTCTTTTCATTTCTATTTTTTGTTTACAAGATGGCTGCTTTATCAAGATAAAGCGACTAATTTACAAAACATTCACCAATAGATATATCTTCATGTGCCTTGGCTTTAAAAAAGCTTCTCAGAGCTAGCTTTTATACCGAATCTATTTGAATAAATTTTAGATCGAAAACAATTACCCGGAAATATTAAACTTAAAAGTTCATTGTTTTGAAGCTTAAACAAAATAGTCCCAGATAGGAATTTAAAACAAACACTACGTTTTTCTTTGAAGTTTTAAAACGTTTGATAATTCAAAAAACTATTTCCTACATTCAATTTTTAAAATACTATAAATTATCAAGGATCTATGCATAAAAAAAGCCTCATACCTTGTATGAAGCTCTTTCAAAATCAGCTGGGATATTATCTTAAATCTTCAATTGAAACTCCTTTGTGCAGCTTTGAATCAAATACAAAATCGGTATCAGGAATAACGGTGCTGCCAGCAAATGTTTTAATGGTATATATCTGCGTAGTGCCATCTTTCATAAACATCTTTACGCTGCTGATCTGTTTTTTTGTTTTATCGATGTATAATTTTATGGTGTGAAACTTTTTCTTGTCGGGGTTTGTTGGAAACAAGCTGATCACTTGGTTTGCTGCTTCTTCGCTTTCAAATTTATATTTAAAGCCTTTTTCATAAATGGTAAAAATGTTGGATGGGTTAACAGCATCGTCTCCTCCTACTTCCATATCTTTTATTTGTACTTCGTTGGCATCTTTAATAAAATCCCAAACGGTTTTACCATCGCAATAAATTTCATGTCCGGGTATTTCCAATTTATATTTGGCGCCTTTGGTTTGAATTTTACCGCTTTGTGATTCTTTCGACTTATCCTTTTTTTCCACTACCCAGGAAAATTCTGCCTTAATAGTGGTGTATGCTTTTGTTTTTGCACTCAGTTCGTCCAGTATTTTCTTTGCTTTCGGATCCTGATCCTGTGCATTTACTGTTAAACTCCCAACTGCCATGAAGGCAATAATTGCTATCTTTTTAGTAAACATATTTTATATTTTATTACGTTTAATCGTTTTACTTCCTACCGATTGTTAAAGATAAGGTCGGAACGATGGATGAATTAGTTTATTTTTCTTTTTAATGACTTCGTTACTAATGTTGCCTAGTGAACTTATAGTGATAAATTGCTACATCTCATAAAAATGAAGGCGTAGCAATGAGGGCTCTAATAAATAATCCCTAACCTATTTATCACCCTTAATCACCTGATCACATAGTTTCTGCGTCACTTATTCCGACTTATTCAAAAACTGTTCCAAAGATAACATATCTTTAATAAGAACCTCTCTAGCCTTAGAACCTTCAAACGGTCCGATGATTCCGGCCGACTCCAACTGGTCAACAATCCGGCCGGCACGGTTATATCCTAACTTGAGCCTGCGCTGCAATAAAGATGCAGATCCTTGCTGTGTTGACACCACAATTTCAGCAGCCTGATTGAACAAAGAATCTCTTTCAGAAGGGTCATCCATCTTTCCTGAACCTTCTCCATTTTCATCCACATATTCGGGCAATAAAAAGGCCGTTGGGTAACTCCGCTGACTTCCAATAAATTCACAGATCTTTTCCACTTCTGGAGTATCCACAAAAGCACATTGCAAACGAATAAGATCGTTGCCGGTAGAAAGCAACATATCACCTCTTCCAATCAATTGATCCGCTCCACCCGAATCTAAAATGGTACGCGAATCGATCTTTGACGTTACCCTAAAGGCGATACGTGCCGGGAAATTCGCTTTGATTGTTCCGGTGATAATATTCACCGACGGACGTTGTGTGGCAATAATCAAGTGAATACCTATTGCGCGGGCAAGTTGTGCCAAACGTGCAATTGGTGTTTCCACTTCTTTTCCCGCCGTCATGATCAGATCGGCAAACTCATCCACCACCAATACAATGTATGGTAAAAACTTATGTCCGTTATTCGGATTGAGCTTACGTGCAATAAATTTTGTGTTGTATTCTTTGATATTTCTTACTTGTGCTTCTTTCAAAAGATCGTAACGCTGATCCATTTCAATACACAAAGAGTTAAGTGTATGAATTACTTTTTTAGTATCCGTGATAATAGCTTCGGCGCTGTCGGGAAGTTTCGCTAAAAAGTGACGTTCAATTTTATTGAATAAGGTTAACTCCACTTTTTTAGGATCGACCAGCACAAATTTAATTTGAGAAGGGTGTTTTTTGTAAAGCAAGGAGACCAAAACAGCATTCAATCCAACAGATTTACCTTGTCCGGTTGCCCCTGCCATTAACAAATGGGGCATCTTAGCCAAATCGGTAATGAATGTTTCGTTGCTGATAGTTTTCCCTAATGCAATCGGGAGATCCATCGTTGTGTTCTGGAATTTTTCAGAAGCGATCAATGAACGCATTGGCACCATTTCCGGATTCAGATTCGGTACTTCAATACCAACGGTTCCTTTACCGGGGATTGGCGCGATGATCCGGATACCTAATGCAGAAAGTGACAATGCGATATCGTCTTCTAAATTTTTAATTTTGGAGATTCGTACACCTGCAGCGGGAATAATTTCATAAAGCGTAACGGTAGGTCCTACGGTTGCTTTGATCTTATCGATTTCAATTCCGTAGTCGCTTAATGTTTTAAGGATACGGTCTTTGTTAGCATTCAGTTCTTCCGTGTTGATCACAATATCTTTTGAACCGCCATAATTTTCCAGAAGGTCAAGGGTAGGAAACTGATATGTTCCCAGATCAAGCGTTGAATCATATTCACCCACCTGATCCACTAAAGCTTCTGCAATTTGCTCAGGAGTCAGTTCTTGTTCTTTCCCATCAATTTTTTCAACTGTAAATTTTACGTCATTGTCATCATTAGAAAGAACGATCTCTTCCTTTTCGACAAGCTTGATCACCTCTTCAACAATGTCGTGTTTTTCTTCATTGGTAATTTCCAATTCCTGCGTAAGAGCTTTTATTTCCAAAACAGGGTCCTCCTCTATCTCTTCATACACTTCTTCCTCCTTGAAGGAATTCATCGGCATTATTTTTTCTTCTTCTTCGTTAGCTTGATTATTTTCATCATCGGTAATCGGATCTTTTTTAATAAAGTCGAAAGAGATGTTGAACGCGGCAACCAGAAAAACAATAAGCGCAAAAAACAACAATACACCTGTTCCGATAAAACCGAGTACAGAATTTAATTTATTGCTTAAGGTATAGCCGAATGCACCGCCTAAATAAAAATAGGCATCGTGAAAAACAAATCCGAGAGTAATTGAAAGAAAAACAAGAAAGAAAAAGCTGTAAGCATATGTCTTACCGATGTTTAACAATTCGAGATTGAATGTTATTCTTAATCCGGTGATCAACGCTAAAAATGAAAAGATATAAGATGCAATACCAAACCATTTATGAATAAACACATGAGAAAGTAATGCTCCGAATTTGCCCAACCAATTTTCAACTACCACATCATTGGCAAAAAGATCACCTACTACTTTATCCTGATCTGCTTGCCATGTAAAGGTAAAAGAAGTGAATGCGATGGCGCTGTATACCGACAAAAGCAGGAGAGATAAACCTACAATTTTCTGAAAACGTTCGTTACGAGCAAATTCAAAAAGATTATTTATTTTCTCTTTAAAGGAAACCCTATTCGGATCGGAAGCCTGTTTTTCCTTTTTAGCTTTGGGTTCTTTCAGCGCTTTACCTTCTAACACCTCTTCTTTTAAGGTGTTTTTTATAGTATTTTTTTTAGGCTCAGCCATTTGTAACTATCAGTTTTATATAAAATTTCATTCAAAAACGACAACATCGTTTGATTGACGAATTAACTTATCAAAATTACTAATTGGTAGGGCGTTTTACTTGAAGAAGTCAAAATCTTATAAACGTGGTATTGTGGATAACAAGCCGCAAAATTTAAGCATTGAAATTACAGAGAAATTGGAGAAATCGAAATAATCCACATTCGATCTTATTTAAAGGAAGCCAGCATCAGGAAGGAAATGGGATTGAGATGAAAACTACTGACCGCCACCCATCATTTCTTTTTGAAGATCGTCAAGGGTAGTTACTTTGTAACCGGACTCAGACAATACGAATTTAGAGTCGGGAACGGGATCGATAGAAATACTTATGGCGGTGAAGGACATAGCGATACCAGCTTGAACAATATCGTATTGCAAAGGGAAACCCTTCAAGCCTTCAAATGTATTCCTCATATCATTTGTCGGAATCGCATCGGTATAAAACACGACAAACAGTTGTGCGCTGCCGTCAGCATCCTTCATGGTCACCTCAGCTTTTTTGCATTTATAACCAGCAATTTCTTTGGTTTCATCCAGATAGTTGATAGAATTCACAGGAGCGGCATCTTTCTCCTTTTTCAGATCCGCCTCATTCATGCGAATCATGTATTTCTGTCCCATCACATCCATTGTCATGAGCATTGTTTTTGCTTTGTCATCGATTACAGAAGAGGTACTTTGCATAAGCGTTTTCATATCCACTCTGCGTTTGTCTCCTTTGAAATAAATAACAGATTCGGCACCACTTAGCATGGCAATCGCATCAGGAGGCAAGCCGGATTTTTCAAATGAAATTGAATAGGTCACAACCCCTTCAAAACTTTTTTGAGCAGTAAGAGTGAGTGCAAATAAAAGAACAAGACAAAAAGCCAGAATTGTTTTTTTCATATTCAATAAACGTTAAAGGATTAAAATTATTGAAGACTTTTAAATAAAGAATTCATCTCCTCTGCGGAAACAGGCTTATAATCAGAAGGCAATTCAAAAGTAGCATCATCGATAGCCTCCTTTTTGACACATTTCGCTATAAATTTCATTTCCAATCCGAACTTTTTCATCTGGTATTCCATCAATACACCATGAATCGAGTAGAAAGGATTGGCAAAATTTGGCTCATTAATTTTTAATTCTGAGGTATAAAAAACATCAAATTCCGTTTGAAAGTCATCGTCAATCTTTACATGTGCTTTCTGACATAAGTAACCCAATATCATTTTCGTTTCTTTTAAAGGGGTAATTTGGAATTTATAAGTATCATTTTCTTTGGCAATATCAGCAGCATTTTGCACCAAATAAATTTTTTTATTCAGGAGTTTTACTGATTGGGTAAGTGTTTTTTTCTCCGGGTCAGAAATAAAGGAAGTACTGAACAATCCCATACCTGCGCTCATTTCTGCACATGATTTATTGTTCTTAAACTTGATAATCATTTTGCTTGGAGCAAGCGTTGCAAATGAATTATTCTGATCTACAACAGAAGCTGAATATTCAATGCTTCCTTCATCAGCAGCTTTTCCAATACTATCACCGCAAGAGCCAAAAACAAACAACAATAAAGAAACGCTTATACACTGAATGAATCTATTTTTCATCAAATTAATTGAGAGATATTTTAAAAGAATAGGCAACATCTAAACAATGACATTTTGCCTATAAAGTTGCTAAAGATAACGATAAAATAAGAAAAGCAAAAAAAAAGTGTTTTTTTTCAAAAAATATTAATATCCCAATGTTTTAAGCATTGATTTGAAACTTTGCTCTTTAGCGAATAAGTGCGTGTGTAAGTCACCGTCATCATCCCTATCGATAATGACATGTTTCGGAGCCGGAATCAGGCAATGCTGGATACCGCCATAACCGCCTAAGGATTCCTGATAAGCGCCAGTATGAAAGAAACCAAGATACAACGGTTCACTTTGTTTATCGGAAACAATAGGCATATATACCTGATTCAGATGTGATTCCGCATTATAATAATCTTCACTGTCGCATGTTAATCCGCCTAAATTCACACGCTGATAATCTTTGTCCCAGTGATTTACCGCCAACAGAATAAACTTTTGTTTTATTCCCCAGGTATCTGGCAAAGTTGTAATAAAAGAACTATCGATCATATACCATAACTCATTGTCGTTCTGCTTCTTAATGTCAACTATCGAATATAATGCTGCACCACTTTCACCAACAGTGAAACTACCGAATTCAGTAAAAATATTCGGTTCATCCACGTCGCGCTCATCACAGATATTTTTAATCTTCTGAATGATCTCATCCGCCATATATCCATAATCGTAACTAAAACTCAAAGAAGTGCGGATTGGGAAGCCTCCTCCGATATCCAGTGAATCGAGCGTCGGACATACTTTTTTCAAATCGCAGTATACGTTGATACATTTAGTTAACTCCGACCAGTAATAAGTAGTGTCTTTGATTCCGGTATTAATAAAGAAATGGAGCATTTTTAACTCACATTTACTACTATTCTTAATACTTTTATGGTAATAATCGATGATATCCGCCTGACGGATTCCTAAGCGAGAAGTATAAAACTCGAATTTTGGTTCCTCATCTGTAGCAACCCGAATCCCAATCTTAAATTTATTTTTGCAGAGTTTCTCTAACAATGGTAACTCATTGATATTATCTAAGATAGGAATAGAATTAACAAATCCATCGTTTACCAATTCGCTGATGTATTTCAGATAATTGGGACGTTTATAGCCGTTATTGATGATATAGGTATCCTTTGAAATTTTTCCCGAATCGTATAAAGACCTTACCAATGGAATATCAAAGGCGGAAGATGTTTCTAAATGAATATCGTTTTTAAGCACTTCTTCCAATACAAATTGAAAGTGAGAGCTTTTAGTACAATAACAATATGTATATTTGCCTTTATAATCAGCCTTAGCCATTGCCACATTGAATATTTTTTTGGCTTTTTGAATCTGGGAGCTGATCTTAGGAAGGTAAGAGATCTTAAGCGGAGTTCCATATTGTTTGATAATATCCATTAAAGGGATATCATTAAAATTAAGTCTGTCATCCTCTACATTGAAGCCTTCCTGAGGAAAATCGAAGGTTTGTTGGATCAGATCGCGATAGGTGTTTTCCATTTTTTTGATTTAATAAGTCAATTTAAAGATACAAAATACAAAAGTAAGTAACTTACATTGATAAATAGCATTCAAAGTAAGTAATTTAAATTAAGAAATTATCACTATTCGGCTAAAGAACGTTAAAAACATTTAAAAGGGAATTTTAAAGTAAGATCTATGAGAAATTTAAAATTTATTGAAGTAAAATCGGAAATCGGTGCGGGCACAAGAGGCGCCAGCATGGGAGTGGATGCTATCAAGATAGCCGCTTTGGATTATGGAAGTAACATGTTCAAACAAATCGATTCTGTTGAAGTTAAGGTTGAGAACCAATTGCTGTTCGAACCACCTAAAACGCAATACGCAAAGCGCATTGGCGGTATTTTATCAATTTATGAACGGCTGGCCAGTCAGGTAGCGCAAACTTTAAAGAAAAACCAATTCCCGATCATCTTGGCGGGTGACCACAGTACGGCAGGCGGAACCATTGCGGGGATCAAAATGGCGAATCCTAAAAGCAAGTTGGGCGTTATCTGGATCGATGCTCATGCTGATATTCACAGTCCTTATACCTCTCCTTCAGGAAATATGCATGGAATGCCCTTGGCTGTTTCTTTGAATGAAGATAATATGGCAAATAAGATGAACAAACCCGACAAAGACACCATAGATATGTGGAATAAGTTGAAGAAAGTCGGTGGAATTTGTCCGAAGATTACCTATAATGATCTTGTTTACATAGGAGTTAGAGATGTTGAACCCGAAGAAACCTTCTTACTTAAGAAGCATAAGATCAAGACATTTACTACTGCAGAAGTGAAACGAAATGGAGTTGAAAAGATCGCGCGTGACGCTCTCGCTCACTTATCAAGTTGTAATCTGATCTATGTTTCCTTTGATGTAGACAGTATGGATTCATCTATTTCAAAAGGAACAGGTACACCTGTTCGCAATGGAATTACGGAAAAAGAAGCCGGAAGTTTATGCGCTCGTCTGATTCAGAATGAAAAAGTTTGTTGTTTTGAGATTTGTGAAGTAAACCCAACATTAGATAAAGAAAATCTAATGGCAGAGAATACATTTGAGATCTTACAGAAAGTAGTGAGTCAGCTGACTTTTTAATTTGGTTTTTGAATTGTAATTCAATTGATCATTTTGGTAGGATGAACTTTATTTTTCATATGCAGGCTGATTAATAAATGTCTGCTTAATAATTATAATTCCGAAGCAGTACAATGGAATTCCTATAAAGAACAGAGGACTGAATGGCAATTAATTATTGATATTTTTGTCACATGAATAAAATTATGACACTAGAACAGATACTTACGGAGAAAACAGATGAAGCACTTAAATCACTTTATGGTGGCAGCTCCGATAAAATAGCCTTTGAGAAAACTAACCTCGACTTTACAGGTGATCTAACCTTGGTAGTTTTTAACTTTTTGAAAATCTCCAAAAAGAAACCGGAAGAAACAGCTTCAGAAATTGGAAATTACTTAAAATCGGCACTCCCCGAAGTGGCAGACTTCAATGTTGTTAAGGGCTTTTTGAATCTGACAATTGCTGATTCTTTTTGGCTGGATTACTTCAGATCTATCAATGGAAAGTCATTTATTCAACCCATTCCTGAGGATGCCCCAACGGTTATGGTTGAGTATTCCTCGCCTAACACAAACAAACCATTACACTTAGGGCATGTTCGGAATAACCTTTTAGGGTATTCGGTTTCAGAAATTCTGAATGCTGCGGGAAACAAAGTTATCAAAACAAATTTGGTAAATGATCGCGGAATTCATATTTGTAAGAGCATGCTTGCATGGCAAAAACTGGGAAATGGTGAAACACCCGAATTATCAGGACTGAAAGGCGATCATTTGGTTGGTAAATATTATGTCGCTTTTGATAAACAATATAAGTCCGAAATTGCAGAGCTTAAATCAAAAGGAGCTACAGACGAAGAAGCAGAAAAGAATGCTCCATCAATGAAAGAAGCGCAGGAAATGCTTCGTAAATGGGAAGCAAATGATAAAGAAGTTCGCGAATTATGGACAGTGATGAACGGCTGGGTTTACGAAGGATTTGCTGAAACCTATAAAATGCTTGGTGTTAAATTCGACAGTACCTATTATGAAAGCAACACTTACTTATTGGGCAAAGAAATTATTGACACAGGTTTAGAGAAAGGTGTTTTGAAGGTGCGTGAGGATAAATCAATTTACATTGACCTTACAGCTGATGGCCTAGATGAAAAAACATTGCTCCGTTCAGACGGAACATCTGTATACATGACTCAAGATCTGGGAACAGCTTTACAAAGACAAAAAGAAGTTCATTTTAAAAAATTAATATATACCGTTGGTAACGAGCAGGATTATCACTTTAAGGTGTTGTTTCTGATTTTGAAAAAACTAGGATTTGAATGGGCGGATGGCCTGCAGCATTTGTCTTACGGAATGGTTGAATTACCGGAAGGTAAGATGAAATCGCGTGAAGGAACAGTTGTGGACGCGGATGATTTGATGCAGGAAATGATCAACACAGCTGCTGCAACAACAAAAGAACTGGGAAAGGTAGAAGGCTTAACAGAAGATGAAGCAAATCATTTATACCAAACAATCGGATTGGGAGCCTTAAAATATTTTATGTTAAAGGTGGATCCTAAAAAGAAAATGCTTTTCAACCCTTCTGAATCTATTGATTTCAATGGAAATACAGCACCATTCATTCAATTTAATTACGTTCGTATTCAAGCATTGATCCGTAAAGCGACTGAGAGTGGACAATTTGACAATAAGAAAATATTCCCCGAGATTGTTCTGTTATCTCCAAAAGAGAAGGAATTAATCATGAAGTTATATACCTTCGATACCGTATTGCAGCAAGCAGCTCTGGAACTGAGTCCAGCTTTGATCGCGAACTATGTATATGACTTGGCAAAAGAATTCAGTCAGTATTATCACGAAACCCCAATTTTAAAAGAAGAAAATAAAGAACTTATAACATTCCGTTTACAATTATCGAAGACGATTGGAGTTGCGATTAAAACAGGAATGAGCTTATTGGGAATTGAGGTGCCAGAGCGGATGTAATACGATTTATCGTATTGTTTTATTCTCAAGAAATTTCAGTAATAGTTAGCTTCAACATGCTGAGAAGTCAATAAAGCATGAAACAGATTAGCAATCAATCCTCTGCAGTAAAAGCTTATTGCAAGACCCAGGAGATGTCTTTTTTGAGAAAAGAAAGGGTTTTTTCCTCAGAGGAATTTGATTCTGGTATAAAATCGTATTCCCATCCGGCAGTTTTTGGTAAACTCATTAATATGGATTCTACACGGCCATCACTTTCAAGTCCGAATTTTGTCCCTTTGTCATAAATCAAATTGAATTCGACATATCTTCCTCTACGAAGTAATTGCCATTGCTTGTTTGATTCGTTAAATGGCTTTAATTTATTCCGATTCATAATTTGTGTATAGACAGGAGCAAAAGTATTTCCGATCTCCTTAACAAAAGCAAAAAGCTGTTCTTTGGAGACAAATTCGTTTTGACTTAACTTATCAAAAAAGATCCCACCTACTCCACGTGTTTCGTTACGATGGGTAATAAAGAAATAATCATCCGCCCATTTTTTAAAATCAGGATAATACGTTGCGGAATGTTTATCACATGATTTTTTTAGAGATGAATGAAAAAACACCGCATCTTCCTCTGCGACATAATGTGGAGTAAGGTCTATTCCACCACCAAACCACCAAACCCCGTTACTCATCTCAAAATAACGAACATTCATATGGATGATAGGAACCATTGGATTACTGGGGTGAATAACAATAGAAACACCTGTGGCGTAAAATGTATTTTTGGGAGCCGGTTCAGTCGGATTGTCCTTTAGCAGAAAATCAGGAACGTCACCATGAACTGCTGAATATAAAACACCGCCCTTTTCAATTACATTTCCATTCTGAATAATCCTTGTTCGCCCACCTCCTCCTTCAGCACGAATCCAAATATCTTCAGCAAATTTCCCCTTCGCATCTTCCTGCTCTAAAGCACTACAAATAGAATCCTGCAAGGACATGAACCATTCTGAAATCTCTTCTTTGGATAGCATTTTAGTTGGCTTTTATTAGCTGATAATCTTTGTATTTAAGAATGTAGACGAATTTATTTTCAAATCCACTCTCTGAAGGAAATTGAGCAAATTGATAATTGCTACTGATACCGCTATACTTTTTGGCAGATAATTGTTTTAAAAAACCACTCCCCTCTTTTTGCAATAAAGAAATAAAACAATAGGCAACATCGAATCCTTGATAAACATACATTTCAGGTTCTGTTTTATATTTCGAACGGTAGGTCTGTATGAAATTCTGAGTACTAACATTTTTATAATCAACAAATGTATTTGCAGGAATGTGAAGCGACAAATTATTTAAATATTCAAAATCGAGGTTATCGTAATTCATCCAATTCTGCAATCCGAATAATACAATTTTAAATTTTTCACGATTAATCGAATTTAAATGAGAAATAAATTCAGTAACATAGGATTGATTATTAGAAGGCAGAATAATAATATTCAATTTGGAGGCACTTAGCATGCTTTGCATATTGCTATGTCCGGAGGCGATTTTAACACTATCGGAGGGCAACACACCTGCCTTTAACAAATCAGCATTTGCAGTATTTCTAAATGCATTAAAAAAAGATACCTCCTTTGTATTTGAATTGTTTATAAGAATAATATTTTGAGTTTTAAATGTATCCGCCACAAAGTGTGCCATTTGCTCGACGTGCAATGTAATAGAAGGAGTCACTTTTGAAACATACGGATTATTAAATAAAATTTTATTTACTTGAGTAAAAGGTGAAACGATAGCAATTTCGTGCTCTTTTGCAAAATTAGCGATCGGCATAAAACTGGAACCATACAGCGGCCCGATTATCAGATCCATGGATGCTAATTCCGGTTTTTTAAGGATTGCAATCATGCTTAGAGAATCTTTTTCATCAACATCATAAAAAAATATTTTGGCATTCAGATTTTGCTTTTTTAATGAGTCGATCGCCAGTATGGCACCTTCATAAAACTGAAGCGCAACATTTGTTTTATTTGAAAACTGCGCATCGCCTTTGATTATTTTTTCAAGTTCAATTGCATTGGCTTCATCCGCATGAAATGGCAGGAAGAAAGCGATAGCATACTCCTCTTTTTTCTCCCCTTTATAGTTCTTATAACCTAATGAACTGCGATCAGCAGCATCAGTAGTATTAATAGTATTTCCATTACTTGAATTAGCAAGATTAACAATAACCGGTTTCACATTTTGATCTGTTATTACAGAATCTGTTTTCGTTTTTAATGAGGGAATTTTAATAAATTGATTTACTTTCAATCCTTCTTTTAATTCAGGGTTTAGGACTTTTATTTTTTCCTGAGAAACACCATACTGTTTTGTAATTGAATAAAGTGTTTGTCCCTTTTCTACTTTATGCAAAATAAAATGACCCGTATCATTTGCAGAAAGTTCAGCAGGCTTTTTATTGATCAGAATCTTCAATATCTGTCCGGGTTTAATACCATCGATCGCCTCAGGATTATCAATAACAATATCATTCACATCGCATTTATAAAATTTGGAGATCGCAAAAAGTGTTTGTCCTTTTTCAACTGTATGCAAATAATATTTCAGTCCGTTTATAATAGCGGAGCTCCTAGTTTTATGAATATCTGTAGATTCTTTTTCCTGCGCATGTGCAGAAAAGCTAAACAGAAGGCAAAAAACAAGAGATAGGCAAAAGGTTCTGTTACTATTAATTTTTAGAGTTTTCAAATTTCAATTTTCAATTTTAATTTTACTCCCACTCGATTGTTGCAGGTGGTTTGGAGCTAATATCATAAACAACGCGATTAATTCCTTTTACTTTATTAATAATCTCATTCGAAACTTTACCTAAAAATTCGTGCGGTAAATGACACCAATCCGCCGTCATACCATCGGTACTGGTAACAGCCCGAAGTGCGACTGCATTTTCATATGTTCTTTCGTCACCCATTACTCCAACAGACTGAACAGGAAGAAAGATCGCACCAGCCTGCCAAACATCTTTATACAAACCTGATGTTTTGAGATTATCAATAAAGATATGGTCCACTTCCTGCAAAATCCGTACCTTTTCTAAAGTGATATCACCAAGAATCCTGATTGCCAATCCCGGGCCGGGGAATGGATGACGGTTTAAAATCGCATCATCGATCTCCAATGTTTTTCCTACTCTGCGGACTTCATCTTTAAAAAGCGTATTTAAAGGTTCAACCACCTTCAATTTCATAAAATCAGGCAAACCTCCTACATTGTGGTGTGATTTAATTGTTGCCGACGGACCTTTCACAGAAATCGACTCGATTACATCGGGATAGATAGTACCTTGCGCCAGCCATTTCACATCCTCGATACGTTTTGATTCATCATCAAACACATCAATAAAGACTTTACCGATTGCTTTCCGTTTTAATTCCGGATCAGTAACACCGGCAAGCGCATCATAAAAGCGATCTTTAGCATTCACGCCTTTTACATTCAAGCCCATATGCTTATAAGAATCCAATACGCTTTCAAATTCATTTTTACGCAATAAACCATTGTCTACAAAAATGCAATACAAATTTTTGCCAATAGCCTTGTGAAGAAGAACAGCAGCAACGCTGGAATCGACACCACCACTTAAACCCAGCACCACTTTATCGTCTCCGATCTTTTGTTTCAATTCTGAAACGGTAGTTTCTACGAACGAATCCGGAGTCCAGTCTTGTTTACAGGAGCAGATCTCTACCACAAAATTTTTAAGCAACAAAGCCCCTTCAGAAGAATGATATACTTCCGGATGAAATTGAATCCCGAAAGTTTGTTCACCTTTCACCTGGTAACCCGCATATTTTACATCTTTAGTACTCGAAATAATTTCGAAATTATCAGGAATTCTGGTAATGGTATCTGCATGACTCATCCAAACCTGAGAATTGTTGCTGATCCCTTTAAACAATTGATTGTCTTCTTTCACGAATGACAAGTTTGCACGTCCGTATTCACGGTGTTCAGAAGCCTGCACCTCACCACCAAATTGCTGTGCCATCAACTGCGCTCCGTAACACACTCCCAACAGGGGAAGTTTCTGTTTAAAACTTTCCAATGAAGGATTGGGAGCATCTTTCGCACGCACAGAGAAAGGGCTTCCAGAAAGAATCACACCTTTTATATTTTTTGAAATATCTGGAATCTTGTTGTAGGGATGGATCTCACAATAAACGTTCAACTCACGCACTCTACGTGCAATCAGCTGTGTATATTGAGAACCAAAATCGAGGATGAGTATCGTTTCTTGCATGGGCGTAAAGATACAAAAGGGCATCTATTAAAGGTAGAAAATCTTACTAATTTGTAGATAATTATTCACCATTTTGTAGGAGGCTGATCGCACGTACTCGCTCTAATTTTGAATTAATAAATCGTGCAATTAACATTTTTATAAAATTATCTTCATACGAAAGACTAATAAATACCTTATTTTTACACTAAATAAAATAATGCCGGTGAATACCCTACAGGAATTGTAAGAAGACCTACAAACGTCCGAAACCACTGATAATTTTAAAGAATTATTAGTATGAAACTTAAATCGATTTTCTTTGTATTATTTATTTCGTTTATACTAAACTCAACCAGAGCGCAAGTAAGTATTACAGCTTTGCCACAAACGTATTCTCAAACTTTTGATGCTGCATTAGGAACATCGTCTTTAGCTTGGACTAACAATGCGACCGTTATTGGATGGTATATTTCAAACGCCAGCCCTTTGCCTATCAATACGGGAACCACTAATGCTAATTCCTGCTATAATTTTGGAATTTCAGGTACGAATCCTTTAACGGATAGAGCCCTTGGAGCACTATCAACTAGCACAACACATCGCTTTGGACTGAGAATGGCAAACAATAGTGGAAGTTCCATTACATCATTTAACATAAACTTTACGGGTGAACAATGGCGTTCATTTACTGCTGGAACACTTGTATTTGAATATCAAACAGGAGCTACCGTTACTTCTTTAACAGCTGGCACCTGGACTGCCTTAACCGCACTTAATTTTGCATCATTGACAACTAGTGCGGGAGCTGCAACGGATGGCAACAATACTTCTTTCAGAACAGCAAAATCAGCGACACTTACATTAACTGTTGCGACTGCAACTGAAATATTTTTTAGATGGACGAAAGCGGGAACCTCCAGTCCCGGCTTAGCAATTGATGATTTATCTATAACTGCGAATGGAACCTTTTTACCCACATTAACAGTTTCTCCAACAACTTTAACAGGATTCAGCTATGTTTTTGGCAGCGGTCCTTCTGCTTCCCAAAGCTATAATTTAAGTGGTATTCTTCTTACAGGAGCACCAGGAAACATTACTATTACTGAATCTACCGACTATGAAGTTTCTTCTGATAATATATCTTTCGGAGCTTCTGCAAGCATTCCTTATACTTCAGCAACACTTGCCGCAACAACCGTTTATGTTCGTTTAAAAGCAGGACGGGTAATCGGAACGTATAACGGGCAACTAATTTCTAATGCTGGTGGTGGCGCAAACACAGAGAATGTAACTTGTAGTGGAAATGTTCCTACTCCACTTCTTACTGCAAGTCCTACTTCCTTAAGTGGCTTTACATATGTGCTTGGAGCCGGTCCGTCAACTTCACAGAGCTATAATTTAAGCGGTACGAATCTTTCTGGTGCTCCAGGAAATATTACTATTACTGAATCAAGCGACTATGAAGTTTCTTCAGATGATATATCTTTCGGAGCTTCTGCAACTATTCCCTACGCATCGGCAACGCTTGGCTCAACTCCTGTTTATGTTCGTTTAAAGGCCGGTAGAGCAGTTGCTACTTATAACGGACAAACAATTGCCAATGATGGTGGAAGTGCATCATCTATAAATGTCACTTGTAATGGAAGTGTTGTTGGCAATTCAATATCCTCAGATATCATTACATTTAATGGTGAATCCGCTTCTATTTCATCAGTAATCAATACTGCCACACCACTTACTTCAGCTACAGGTATGCAGGTGTGGCAATTCAAGGTAAGAGATGGCGGTGCAACTTTAAATGATGCAGATGCAGTAGCAACCATATTAACAGACTTTACTATTTCACAAGCTGCCGGCAATGCTATTTCAAATTGGGCTAGTGCCATAAGAACAATTGAATTATTTGATGGTGCTACTAATTTGGGTGTAGGAGTAGTTACTACTGCTCCCAACCAAATAACATTTACTGGACTTAGTTCTTCGGTAGCCGACAATACAGAAAAAATTTATTCTTTGCGATTGTCTTTAAATTGTGGAATTGGTGCAATCAATAATGATGGTGAAGATTTTGGATTTCAGATTTCGAATGGGAATGTTACATTTTCTCCAACTGGATCAGGAAAATTTGCTTTTCCTGCAACGTCTACTACCAATGGACAAAATGTAATCTCCGTTGTTGCAACACAACTTGCTTTTGCACAACAACCAACTAACACGGGCCAAAGTCAGGCAATGTTACCCACAGTAACTTTAAAAGCAACAGATGCTTGTGGAAATACCGACTTAGGATATACAGGAACGATAAACATTACTTCTACCGGAACCTTAACAGGAACACCAGTTGCGGCAACAGCAGTTGCGGGTTTAGCAAGTTATTCTACGTTAACGCACACCGTTGTTGGCACAGGATACACGCTTACAGCAGCAGCATCGGGATTAACGAGTGTTGTAAGCAGCACCTTTGATATTTCTCTTGTAACCGTCTTTGGTGTTGGCGATATTGCTATTGTTGGAATGTGTGTAAATATGGATGGATGCTCGGGAGGCAGCACTGTTAGTGAAGATGAGATTAGTTTTGTAAGTTTTGAAGATATTACGCCTGGAACAACAATAGACCTTACAGATAATGGATTTGAGCGCTTAAATTGTGGAAGTAACACTTGGGGAAATACAGAAGGTGTGATCCGAATTACCAGAAACTCGTCCACTATTCCTAAGGGAACAATTATCACTTTACGTATTTTGGATCAAACTATTTTTACTCCTGTTCAACCAGATGCTAATTGGACCGTAAGCTACCCTAATAGTGGATACGGAACGTTTAATATGAATTCGAATGATGAACAAATTTATATTTTGCAAGGTGGCGTTTGGAACAAAAATACTTCTAGTGCCCATGACGCAACGTATGTAGGTGGTACGTTAATGTTTGCTATAAATACATATACTGCATGGACATGCAATGGCGCTTCTACTCAAAGAGGTGAATTGCCTTTATCACTAAAATGTTTTAGTATTCTTCCTGGAATTGCAACCAAAAACATTAAGTATACAGGAATTACAACTCCGGCATCACAAAAAGATTGGATTGACAGATTAAATTCAGCTAGCAATTGGACTGGATATCCAACATGTGCTGCTTACCTTTCAGGCGGACTAGATTATGAATCCCCGCAGGCATACAGTATTATATCAAGTGGATTTAGCAGTGGTTTTTGGACTGGTGCATCCAATTCAGATTGGTATGATTGCAACAATTGGCAAAATTATAAAGTACCCGATTCGTTAGTAAATGTTACGATTGATAATGTTACAAATGACCCAATTATTGGAGCATCTCCCATACTCTATCCGAACGGAGCAATTTGCAATAATCTTTTGATCACAGGTACAAGTGGTCCGGGAATATTGACCTTAAATAATATTCTTAGCCATTTTTCGATTAAAGGAAATACAACTAATAACGGAATTATAACTTCAACAAACGGGCTGACAAATCTTCGTTCAGCGAATGCTCAAACCATTTCTGGTTCAGGCACAACAAGCTTTTATAATTTACGGCTTGTCAATTCCAATGCATCCGGAGTAACGCTGGCAAAACCAATAGCAACCTCAGGAACACTTACATTTACAAATGGATTATTAACGACTACTGCTACAAATATTTTGACGATGAGTGCGGGATCTGTCGCATCCGGTGCATACAATAGCAGTTTTGTAAATGGCCCTGTTAAAAAAACCGGAAGTACCGATTTTATTTTCCCTATTGGAAAAGATGCAGTATACAGACCGATTTCCGCAACAGCATTAACTGGTTCTGAAACATTTACAGCAGAGTATTTTCATGCTGATCCAGATGGCGTGCCATATGATGTTACATCAAAAGATGCTACATTAGATGATATCGGTAGATGCGAATATTGGACACTGAACAGAGTAGGAAGTGTAGATGCGAATGTGACCTTGAGCTGGGACACCTATAGCTGTGGAGTAACGTCACTCCCTGACTTAGCTGTTGCTCGCTGGGATGGTAGCATGTGGAAGGACCATGGCAATGGAGGAACAACAGGCACAACATCTTCAGGAGCGGTAATTTCCAATGCTGCAATTACTTCTTTTAGTCCTTTTACTTTAGCATCTAAACTTTCAGGAGTAAATCCCTTGCCAATTGAACTATTAGATTTCACTGCAAATTACAAGACAAATAATAATCAAGTAGAACTAAAATGGACCACAGCTTCTGAAACAAACAATGATTACTATACGATTGAACGTTCAGCTGATATAATTTCATTCGATCAATTAAGTGTGACTGACGGAGGTGGAAACAGTACAAGTATCTTAAACTATTCTGCAACAGATGATTCACCGCTGCTTGGCGTATCTTATTACCGCTTGAGACAAACTGATTTTGATGGAAATTATAGTTATAGCAATACCGTTTCAGTACAAAAAGACGAAACGACTTTCGAGATTATAAGTACTCAATATAATTTTCTTCAGAATCAATTATCGCTTTATTTCAACTGCAGCCAAAACTGTTTTATTTCTTTAGAGTTATACGATATGACAGGAAAAAAAGTACACGCATCAAATGACAATGCGCTTGGAAGTGATTCAAAAATTACACTCCCTACAAAAAACCTCAGTACAGGTATTTATTTAATAAAAGCATATAATGGTAAGACATTCATTTCTAAAAAAATAAAAATCTAAGGTTTTACTTACCCGTTATTTCAAGAAGTGCAACGCTTGCAGGTTGATATTGAGGATCAATAGAAAGACAGGTTTGAAAATCACTAATTGCATTTTTTTTATCTCCGACCAGTTTGTAACAAACGCCTCTGCCATAATAGGCATCAGTATATTTAGAATCAATATTAATTGCACCTGTAAAAGCAGCAATCGCTCCTCTTGAAATATTTTCTTTTGAAGCAAGATTCATTGCACCTAAATTAAAATAAGCAAATTTATTTTGAGGATCAATTTTAAGCAGTGCATTATATGTATCCGCTGCTTGTTTGTAATCTTTCACATCCTGATAATATTTTCCAAGATTATATATTGCTTCGCTGCTTCTGGGTTGAACCCTTAATGCATTTTTGTAGTAATCTACAGCAATTGACTTTTTCTGAGCCGCATTTAAAATCCCTAACTGAATATAAGCATTATAAAAAGCAGGGTCCTGCTCAACTGCGGTTTGCATGCTGGATATAGCCTTCGCTGTATCTTTTATTTCTTTATAATTCATACCTTTCATGAAATAGGCTTTAGAATTATATTGATCCACCTTCAAAGCCATATTTATATACTTAAAACATTCTTCATGTTTTTTTACATAAAAATACAATTCGGCTAATTTGAGCATCGCAACTACATTCATATTATCAAGAGAAATACATTTTTCCAATGATGCTTTAGAATTTGCAGTTTGGTTAGTTACAAAGTACAAATCGGAAAGCGTAATAAAATAGGTGGCTTTAGAGCTATCAATCATCATCACCTTCCTCATATCATCAAAACCTTCATTGTACTTATGATCATTCAAATAAACCTTTGCTCTCTGGTGGTAAAGTTCCGCATTATTAGGATCCGCGACTATTTGTGCATTTAAGATTAATAATGCCTGTGGTATTTTTGTTGTTGCCGAATCATTTTTTTTTGTCTCGATTTCCTTTGCATTGTTTCCACAAGAAACAAAAAAGATAAATCCAACAAAAAATAATATTGGAAAAAAGGTGTTAATTTTCATATAGTCAGATCGTTTAACGATTAACAAAAGTAAATAAAAAAAATGTCATCCCATTTTCAAAGTGCTTCAAGGAGAAACACGCTGTCCGGGAATGACATTTATGTTATGGGCGAATAATCATCGCCAATTATTAAAAAACTATTTCGCCATTGCTAATTCAGGTGTTTCAAGAGCAGCAACAGTACCGCTTAAAGCAACGCGAATCTTTGCTTCAATCTCATCACATAATTCAATATTATCTTGAAACAATGTTTTTACGGCATCTCTTCCTTGTCCTAACTTTGTATCACCATAACTAAACCAAGACCCTGCTTTTTTAATAATGTTGTGCTCTACTCCCAAATCCACAATTTCGCCTACTTTAGAAATCCCTTCACCGTACATGATGTCAAATTCAGCCTGACGGAAAGGAGGTGCAACTTTATTTTTTACGATTTTAACGCGAGTACGATTACCAACAACAGCGTCACCTTCTTTAATTTGTCCTATTCTGCGAATATCAATACGAACAGAAGCATAAAACTTAAGTGCATTACCACCGGTTGTTGTTTCCGGATTACCAAACATTACTCCGATCTTTTCACGCAACTGGTTGATGAAGATACAGCAACATCCTGTTTTATTAATTGTACCTGTTAACTTACGCAATGCCTGAGACATTAAACGGGCATGTAAACCCATTTTAGAATCGCCCATTTCACCTTCAATTTCACTCTTAGGAACTAAAGCCGCAACAGAGTCGATAACAATAATATCAATTGCACCAGAGCGGATCAAATTTTCAGCAATTTCTAATGCCTGTTCACCGTTATCCGGCTGTGAGATCAATAAATTTTCAGTATCTATACCTAATTTTTCAGCATAAGAGCGGTCAAATGCATGTTCCGCATCAATAAATGCAGCGATACCTCCGGCTCTTTGAACTTCAGCGATTGCATGCAATGTTAATGTCGTTTTACCGGAAGACTCTGGTCCGTATATTTCAATCACCCTTCCTTTTGGCAATCCACCAATACCTAATGCGATGTCAACTCCAAGAGAACCTGTAGGAATTACTTCTACGTTTTCTGCAGGAGCATCTCCCATTTTCATAATAGCACCTTTTCCGTAGGTCTTTTCCAACTTCTCGATAGTAAGTTGCAATGCTTTTAATTTTTCTTTGTTTACTGAATCTTTTGCGCTAGCGTTTTTAGCTTCTTTCGTTTCTTTGCTCATGGCGTATATAGTTTTTATAGTTACTTGTTTGATTGCGGGAACTTCTCCCGACATTTATTACTTTTTTTGTTCATCACACGCGTCCTCTTTGACAAGAGACTTAACAATTTATTCTAAAATTTGTTCGGCATGGTTCTTTGTTGCCACAGCAGTGATCACTTTTTCAATCTTTCCTTTTTCATCAATCAGAAAAGTAGTCCGAATGATGCCATCATATGTTTTGCCCATGAATTTTTTTTCACCCCATACATCATAGGCTTTTATCACTTTCAATTCCACATCTGCTAAAAGCGGAAAAGGTAAATCATATTTCTCAATGAACTTTAAATGTTTTTTATCGTCATCGGCACTCACTCCTAATATGGCAAAACCCTTCTTTTTTAATGTGGCATAATTGTCACGCAGATTGCATGCTTCGACAGTACAACCGGGAGTATTATCCTTCGGATAAAAATACAAGACTAATTTTTTTCCTTTATAGTCTTTCAAAGAAACTATTTTCCCGTTTTGATCCTCACATTTAAAATCAGGTGCTTTATCCCCTTCTTTAAAACTTGTAATATGGTTTGCCATGTTTTTTTCTATCAAATTTAAATGAATTCTCAATCATTTATAAAACAAAGCTCTGCTATTTTTAAACAAAAAAAAAGAAATTTCTAAGAATGCTAAAAAACTTAGCAGGAATTAATTTATCAACGAAACCACACAAGTCAATAAAAAAGGGTTAATCAGCAAGAATACTAAAATACTTAGCAAAAAAACTACTTCTTAAT
>CAMCYR010000044.1 GCA_945885475.1 Chitinophaga pinensis | reverse complement strand
ATTTCATCGATATCCGAAGTACTCAAACCTGCATTTTTCAACGCTGATTTACAAGGCTCAATCGTACGTTTGATCAAGTCATCCACTAATTGTTCAAACTTTGCTTTTGTCAATGTGCGAACCAAATGTTTTGGAATACCATCAACAGGCATAATGTAAGGCAAATTTATTTCAGTTGAAGCGGTACTTGACAATTCAATTTTCGCTTTTTCTGCTGCTTCTTTCAAACGTTGCAAAGCCATTGGATCTTTAGAAAGATCTAATCCGCCATTTTCTGATTTAAATTCAGAAACCAACCAATCGATGATCTTATGGTCAAAATCATCACCACCTAAGTGCGTATCACCGTCGGTAGATTTAACCTCAAATACACCATCACCCAACTCAAGAACAGAAACGTCGTGCGTACCACCACCACAATCAAACACAACAATTTTCATTTCCTTACCTCTTTTGTCAAGACCATAAGCCAAGGCAGCAGCAGTAGGTTCATTTATGATACGTTTTACTTTTAAACCAGCAATTTCACCGGCTTCTTTAGTTGCCTGACGCTGTGCATCATTAAAATAAGCAGGAACAGTAATTACCGCGTCAGTAACTTCATGCCCCAAATAATCCTCAGCAGTTTTCTTCATTTTCTGAAGAATGATCGCAGAGATCTCCTGAGCAGTATATTTTCTATCATCAATCTCCACACGTGGAGTGTTGTTTTCACCTTTTACCACTTTATAAGGTACACGAGTCACTTCTTTTGAAACTTCATCAAATGTATGCCCCATAAAACGTTTGATCGAATAGATCGTTTTTGTAGGGTTTGTGATTGCCTGACGTTTTGCAGGATCACCAACTTTACGTTCTCCGCCATCAACAAATGCCACAATTGAAGGAGTTGTTCTTTTACCTTCGCTGTTTGGAATTACAACAGGCTCATTTCCTTCCATTACAGAAACACAAGAGTTTGTTGTTCCTAAGTCGATACCAATTATTTTACTCATAATTATTTAGATTTATTTGTTACTATTTTAAAAAATTAACGATTAAGCCATTTTCAATCTTTATGCCAATGGAAATAAGGGGAAATTATGACATAAAAAAAGCGCCTTTTTGTGAAAAGGTACTTTAGTTTATGACAAAGAGGCAGTTTAGAAACAAGGATGTGTGCCGATGGAATTTACGAACTTAAGGTTTTTGGTGTATTGTCCGCAAGCCAATGAATCCCAAGAAGTCGGATCTAAGGGACGAGAAACAGGTGCTCTGTTCAAACGGGAAGAAAATAAACCCAAACCATTGGTAATGTTAGTGTATTCGGGACGTTCCTGAATAATGCCGGTTGAAGGCTTATTTACATCAATATACGTGCTTAATTCATCTGAACCAGCAATAAGAAGTAAATCAACATTTATTGCATTACGTTGTATCAAACCAGGATAAGCTGTCAATGTATTTCCAATGAATTTATAAAAGTCGCGACCTTTTGGAGATTGTGTTACTCCAATAGAAACATTAATGTTATCCATTCTAATCTCTGGCAATGTATAGGAAACAGATTGAGTATCTAATCCTGATGCAGTAGAATCAACATAATTTAAACGAAGAATTACTTGATACAATCTAGCATTTTTTGCGCTATTCCAAACAATATTAAATGGGGCATTTGCTCCAGCAGCACCAAAAGCAATAAAACTAAAAGTTGTGCCCGACGGTGTTGGCGTATCAAAACCGGTAATGTCAGTAATTAATGTAGTTTTTGAAGTAACAACAGCCCCCGTTTCACTGTTTCTTACAGTTAATTCGTATTCGCTGTCCGGCTTTAGTGCATTTGCTGCTAAAGGAGATGGAGTTGGAAACGAATAAATGGCGTTTGTTTGGTCTCCGGAATAAAAAATACCGGTATCCTTTGGCTTACTGGTTGGAGTGAGGTAAATTGTGGGACCTAATTGTCTGCCATTTTTTACACGTCTGATCTCAACGGAAAGAGCATTTACATATTGAGTAGAATCCTTTATCTGCGCATATCCAAAAGCATTCCCTTCGCCTAAAAAAGCTTTATTGATCTTCACATATTGTGTATCCTGTGCCTGATCCAACAAGCCGTAAACAACCATTGTTTCTTTATAATCACCTATCACATCTAAATCTGTGCTGCAACCGGAGAATAACAATGTTCCGGCTATTAATAAGCAAAATATATTCCTTTTCAAACGATTCATTTTTATAAAATTAAAGAACAAAAGTATTAATTAATTCGGTTCTAAAGCAACAATTTTTTAGACGGTAGGATTTAGGCAATAAAAGGCTAAAAACGAGAAAAAACGGAATCCCGAAAACAATTTGTAATTTTGGAATCTCATTGAAGAAAAATTCAATTTTAAGACTATGTCGATACATAAAGAAGTGAAAAAGGTAACCACGCATGTTTTGCTAGAAATGAAAAGCAGTGGTGAAAAAATATCAATGCTTACGGCATATGATTATACTATGGCTAAAATTGTTGACCATGCAGGAATTGATGTGATCTTAGTGGGTGACTCGGCTTCCAATGTTATGGCTGGACACGAAACTACGTTGCCGATCACATTAGATCAGATGATCTACCATGCATCCTCTGTTGTCCGAGCTGTTGACCGTGCTTTAATTGTGGTAGATCTACCCTTTGGTTCCTACCAAGGTAATTCTAAAGAAGCATTGAATACAGCCATACGGATCATGAAAGAAAGTGGGGCGCATGCTGTAAAATTAGAAGGGGGTTCGGAAGTAACAGAATCAATACAACGTATATTAACTGCCGGAATTCCGGTAATGGGACATTTAGGACTAACGCCTCAAAGTATCTATAAATTCGGAACGTATAACGTAAGAGCAAAAGAAGAACTGGAAGCAAAAAAATTAGTTGAAGATGCGCACGCACTTGAAAAAGCTGGATGTTTTGCTCTTGTCCTGGAAAAAATCCCAGCGAAACTTGCTGAAAAAGTTGCCAAAGAAATGATCATCCCTGTCATCGGAATCGGAGCCGGTGGAGGCGTTGACGGACAAGTTCTTGTTTTTCATGACATGGTTGGATTGAACAACGAATTTAATCCTCGTTTTTTAAGACGTTATTTAAATCTTTATGATGATATAAAAGGTGCTGTAGGTAATTATATCAAAGATGTAAAGTCAAAAGATTTTCCAAACAGTAACGAACAGTACTAACTAAGACGCCAACGAAGTACGAATTTTTTACGAAAAATACGAAATACAAATTGTTGGAGCAGCGAATTACAAATTATATACAAAATAGAAATACTAAAAGTCTACTCCGTTAAATTTAAAAATTTAATTTATGACAATTAGTACGCTTAAAAGAACTGACTTGGTTTACCCTGAACTTAGTTTTATTATTGTTGGATGCGCCTATGAGGTATTTAATGAATTGGGCCAGGACATACAGAAAAGATTTATCAAAGAGCCTTGGCTACAGTTTTTGAAGAAAAGAAAATCACATTTAAAGAACAGGAATATTATCCTTTGAAATTTAAGAATAAAGTAATTGGTAGAGGTTTTTTAGATTTTTCAGTCGACAACAAAATAATTGTAGAGTTAAAAAAAGACCAAACATTTACTAAAACGCACATTGATCAAGTAGTGAATTATTTAAAGTTGAGTAATTATAAGCTCGCAATACTAATAAACTTTACTCCACAAGGTGTGAAATTTAAAAGATTAGTCAATATGAATCAAGAAGGTTAATATGATAAAGAGAAGCAAGATTCGTAAATTCTTATTATTCGTAATTTTTTCGTAATTCGATGGAGTATAAACTAGAAGTACTCTACGAAGACAACCACATCATTGCTGTAAACAAGCATCCATCGGATATTGTGCAAGGCGATAAAACAGGTGACACACCGCTGAGCGACTTCGTAAAACAATACATCAAAGAAAAATACAATAAACCGGGAGATGTTTTTGTTGGAACTGTTCACCGCATTGATCGCCCCGTTAGCGGGATCGTTTTATTCGCAAAAACCAGTAAGGCATTAACCCGGCTGAACCAGATGTTTCAAACGAAGGAGATTCAAAAAACCTATTGGGCTGTCGTAAAGAATAAACCCAAAAACATCATTGGTACACTTGTTCATTATTTAAGAAAGAACGAACAAAAAAACATGTCAAAGGCATTTGAGAAGGAAACACCGGGTGCATTACGTTCAGAGCTAGAATACGAATTAATTTGCAGTTCCGACAACTATCAGTTACTTGAAGTAAAGCCACATACCGGCCGACACCACCAGATCAGGGTTCAACTATCAAGTATGGGTTGTCCGATTAAAGGTGATCTTAAATATGGTTTCGATAGAAGCAACAAAGACAAATCTATTCACCTACATGCTAGAAAAGTGGAATTTATTCATCCGGTAAAAAAAGAAGTGATTGTTATTATTGCTCCTCCTCCGAATGAAGTTTTATGGAATGAATTTATGAAGAGAGTTGGATAGTTCACCACAGATTACTCAGATTAGCACAGATAAAATAAAAAAATATTTATAGCGTTACTAAAGTATAGAAACTTTATAATGAAAAAATACATTCTTATTGTCTTATTGTTTACCGGCAGCATTTTAGTTCAAGCGCAAAATCCTCCTATGCTTCTTTCTTTTGAAGTGAATCGATTTCAAAACGAAGTGGTGGTGACTTGGGAAATCGAATCAGGCAATTTATGTTCTGGAGTTCAAGTAGAGCACTCGAGTGACTCAATCACTTTTACTAGCGTTTACGATTACCCTGGCGTTTGCGGAAGTTCTACCGCCAATGAACGTTATACCTTTTCACATACAAACCCTATTTCAAATGCTAAAAACTATTACCGAATTAATTTAGGGACGAATGGCATTTCAAACGTATTATCTATCACGTTTGTTAAGGTTGAAGCAGATGGTTACACCTTATTTCCTATGCCGGTTGAATCAAATAGCAAACTCTACTTTAGTAATGACAATAGTGAAACACTTGATTTTTTTGTTTTCAATTCCTCTGGTGCTGAAGTCATAAAACAAGAAGGATTAAAAACGAATGAAATTAATTTAGGCAAACTAACACTTCCTTTAGGAATTTATCATTTCAATATTCTGATAGGCAAACGAAAAATTGAAGGAAAGTTCGTAATCGCCAGAAAGTAACTACCAATCTTTCTTCCTCAACTTCTTAATATCCGAATCTCTCTTCTTACCAGTCAAACGTCTTTCTTTTGAACCCTTACTTGGTTTTGTAGGTCGTCTTTTTTTTTGAACAACAAAGCATTTATGAATCATCTCATAAAACTTCCTGATCACAATTTCTTTATTGCCCAACTGATTCCGTTCGGTTTGAGAAATCACCTGAAGGATACCTTCTTTGGAAATCTTATTATAAAGCTTCGCAAGGACGATCTCCTTTTGCTCAGGGGTTAGCAGCGCAGAATTTATAACATCAAAATCCAATTCCACTTTCGTGGAAACTTTATTAACGTTTTGTCCGCCTGCCCCTCCACTCCTGCTGGTTTTAAAACTAAATTCCGAATCGAACTGAATTCCTTTGATGTTCATAAAACAAAATTAACATAAATTATCCAATGCCTTAATTGATTATTTTTGTATCAGAAATGAAAAGAACGATTTATATATTCCTATTTCTTTTCCTGAGCACAAACAGTATTGCTCAGCAGGATATACAATCCAAAATCAAATACGCCACCGAAAAAGCAGAAACGTATTTAGACAAAGAAAAAGCACTTTCTGGTTATTATTCTATTGATAAAGAGGGTATAAAAATATATAGTTCTCCTCAAAACAAAGCCATTAAAAAACCAGAATTTACTGTCAATTGGCTCATGTCAGATTATCTGGATGACAAAATAAAAAACTATACATACCAACAGTTGTTTGACATTTATTTCAAAACCGGAACATTTAAATTTCCTGAAGGTGAATATCCCGATGCAGTTTATATTAAAAAAAATCCGAATGCTAAAAAGCTGGAGGGAATAAGAATCGCCATTGACCCGGGACATATTGCAAATGATTTCACAATGGGTGATCTCGAAAAGAAGCACATCATCATCAAAGGCGATAGTATAAACGGAATAAAAGACTCTATCGAAATTGCTGAAGGAATATTAACATTCGCAACAGCACAATTACTGAAAGATAAATTAGAAAAAGAAGGAGCAACTGTTTTTTTAACCCGTACCGCCGATCATTGTGCATTTGGGAAAACATTTACCCAATGGAAAAAATCGGATTTTAAAAATGCTGTTGCTAGTCTCTATAAGATCGGAGAGTTTAAATCATCACAAAAGCAGTATTTTTTAAGTGCAAAAGTAAAAGACAGAGATATCTTCAGGGTTATTTTCCGAGATTTAGAATTGGCCAAACGTGCAGAATTGATTAATAAATTTAAACCAGATTACACCGTTGTGATCCATTTTAACGTCGATGAAACAAATTCAGATTGGAAGAAAACAACGGATAAAAATTTTAACATGTGTTTTGTTGCAGGCGCTTTTATGAAAAACGATCTGTCCAGTAAGGAGAAGCGTTTTGAATTTTTACGCTTACTCATTACTGATGATTTAGAAAAATCTATTATGTTAAGTTCTTATGTTACAAAACAATTTGAAACTGAATTACAAGTTCAAACAGCAACTATCCTTGATGCAAAATACTTAATAGAAGGCTGCTTACCAACAAATGCTGATGGCGTATTTTGCAGAAATCTGCAACTTCCACGTTATATCCATTCTCCCCTTGTTTATGGAGAAACACTCTATCAGGATAATATCAATGAATGCAAATTATTAGGTAAAGAAACCGATAAGACAAAAAACAAACGCATACAGCAGGTTGCAGAAGCCTACTTCAAAGGAATCATCAATTTTGTAACCAGCAACAAATAATCTCTGGAAGCTTATTGCGAGAATATGAAAGCAGTTCAACAACATAATTTGCCACTGCAATTAAGTTCGCTTAAAATGAAACTAAATTAATATTGGGTGCTGGATTTAAAATAAAGAAAACAAAAAGCAGTAAGCCTTCTTCATTGTTTGAATTACATCGGGTCAACATCAATCTGAACTCGTACCGATTTATAATCAGCGGAGGACTTAAATTTCATAAGAAGTTCAGATAGTATTTTTTTCACTTGTCCGACCGAAGCATCACGCTCTATCTTCAATAAAATATTTTTATGATACAAATTGCGAACACGAGAAACCAATGGAAATTCTGGACCTAAAACCCGTTTGGCAAAATGTTTTTTTAAAGCATCCGCAAGATATTTGGAAGAAGCATTGACCATATCCACATCTTTGTGAATAACAGTTACTTCGATCAAGCGGAAATAAGGCGGGTAATTAAAGTTTTTTCTGTCCATCAACTGATTGGTATACATCGACGCAAAATCGTTCGCGATCACCTCCTGAATAATACTGTGCTCAGGATTTTGCGTCTGAATAATTACTTTACCGCGTTTACTTTTCCTTCCTGCTCTGCCGGAAACCTGAGCCATGAGCTGAAAACTACGTTCGAAAGATCTGAAGTCGGGAAAATTAAGCATACTGTCGGCATTTAATATCCCAACCATACTTACATTATCAAAATCGAGTCCCTTAGTGACCATTTGTGTTCCTACTAAAATATCAATATTTCCTTCTTCAAAATCTTGAATAATATGCTGATGAGCAAATTTACTTCGCGTTGTATCGAGATCCATCCGGGAGATCCTCGCCTTTGGATAGAAAATGGATAATTCTTCTTCGATCTTTTCGGTCCCAAAACCCTTCATCTTCAAATCTGTATCACCGCATGCAGCACATTTTGTTGGTGGTTTAATTGAATAGCCGCAATAATGACAACGCAACTGATTGCTCACTTTATGATATGTTAAACTCACATCGCAATTGGCGCATTGTGGAATCCAGGCACATATATTACATTCGAGCTGCGGTGCAAACCCTCTTCTGTTTTGAAACAAGATCACCTGCTCTTTTTTATCCAGTGCTAAGGTTATTGTATCCAATAGCAAAGGAGAAAAATGCGACTTCATTTGTTTTTTTCGGGTTGCCTCTTTTACATCAGCGATCAAAATTTCTGGCATCTGAACACCACCAAATCGTTTTGTCAATTCAGCAAAACCGTATTTCCCATCTTGTGCATTATAATAACTTTCGATACAAGGAGTTGCTGAACCTAATAGTGTTTTCGCTTTGTGAATATGAGCTAGATAAATGGCTGCATCTCTGGCATTATAGCGAGGAGAAGGATCGTATTGTTTATAAGAAGTATCATGTTCCTCATCAACGATAACTAAACCTAAATTACTAAAGGGTAAAAACAATGCAGAACGGGCACCAATAACAAGTTTGAAATTTGAAAATTCAGTTGCGTTTTTTTCTATATCTAACGATCTACCCAGAACATTGTTCCAGACCTCCACCCGTTCATTTCCATTGAATTTACTATGATAAACACCAACCATGTCACCAAAATATTTTCTCAAACGATTAATGATTTGCGTGGTCAGCGCAATTTCAGGAAGCAAATACAAAACCTGTTTCCCTTCTGCAATGGCCTGTTCGATGAGCTTAACATAAATTTCAGTTTTACCGGAAGACGTTACACCGTGCAACAATACAACATCTTTAACCGGTTGACCGGAAACATTTTCAGTTCTTCCGAATTGAGCATTTATTGAATCTAAAATCGTTTGCTGTTCTTCATTGAGATTTGAAATTCTATTTTCATTTTCAAAACTTGCCAGTCGTCCGACCTCACGCTCGTACAATTCAAAAACATTTTTTTTGATCAGGGATTTCAGGGCAGCCTCCCCACCTTCAATAACTTTTAATATATCTGATTTTCTTACTTCAACACGTTCTTTGGAATAACGCTTCGATAAGGTGATGTAGGTCATTACAACATCCAATTGTTTGGGTGCTTTTTTTTCTAAAGCAACAAAAAATGTTTTTAAATTTTCTTCATCATCCGCATAGTCGGTAATGCGGACAAAACTTTCAATTTTTGGCTTAAACTTTTCTTTCAGTTCTTCCTGAATAAGAACGACTCCTTTTTCGATAAGTGATTTTATAATCGGATAAACAATTTTCTGTTCTATAATATCAGATACATCATTCAGTGTTAATACTTGCCGGATTTCTAATGCGTCAAGTATTAAAAACTCTTTATCAGTGAGTTCTGTTTTTAAAAGACGTTCTTTATAGGTTTGATTTAAAACAACCTTTGTCTCACTCGACAAACGCAAACCACCGGGCAGAGCAGCAACCATTACATCACCAATATTGCACATATAATAGCTGCACATCCACTCCCACAATTCAAATTGTTTTTGATTCACAATCGGATGATCATCAAGAATTGAATCGATGTATTTTGCAACATATTGTTTGGGTGGAATCTCATGAATTCTCCTGACAAGTGCGGAATACAATTTGCCTTTCCCGAACTGAACGACTACTCGTTTACCAATTGCAATGGATTCTGCCCACTCAAAAGGCACGCGATACGTGTACAAATTAGGAACCGAAAGAGGTAAAATTACATCAACAAAGTAAGTGGCGCGACTCATTGAACAAATATACGCACAAAGTTTCTCGACTTCGCCTGAAATAAAAAAAAATGCTTGTGTACAAAAGCACTTTGTTCTTCGCCCATAGGAGAGAATGGTAGCGTGAATTTATAACAATAGAATTTTAAAAAGATGGAAAATACTAATTAAGAGTTACCCATCTACTCCTTCTCATATTTAATATTCTTTCCCATAGTTCCTCTCCTTCTGTAACGCATGGTTTGCGTTTCAGTTATGGGTTTAAAATTTTCAACTTTTGCAGAACTAGCATCAATTTTAGGAAACACATCATCGATCTTTTTGAGTGTATCTAATATCATTGGAATATGTGCAATTGGCAATTTAAATTGAATACGTGAAAAACGCATCAGTAAATTAGATTGAAAAGGATCGGAAGCAACTGCAATTTTTGTGAAGCCCATTTTCTTCGCCAAATGATACGAATAATAAATATTTTCAGTGCTATGTTCCGCTTTGTCTTCTATAATTATATTTTCCTTCGGAGTACCAAGTGCTTCGGCATATAAAGCCATTACTTTAGCTTCAACATAAGGTGTATAAACTGCCGCTCCAGAAAAGATAATATTTTTGGTAATCCCTTTTTTAAAAAGATAATTCGCCCAGATGACTCGCCCCTTCATCGCATTTGACCATTCTGCTCCATCATAAGGGCAACCGGGAACAATTACAACATCGTAAGGTTGATTATTTACTGCTCTTTTGAATAGCTTTGCAGGTAGTGGTCGAAACAAAGCGCAGCCAGTAAAAAGCGTGGACGCTAGAAAAAGAAAAAAAATGTACTTAAATATATTTTTCATTTTCTCTTTTTAAGTGGTTAAATAATGCAGTCAAACTAAAACAAGAAAAAAATAATTTTGTTTAGACCGCGAATTACAAAGATAAAATATCGACCATCCGCATCAGATCAGGATTGAGCTCCTGTATATGTTTTACGGCATTCTCGAAAGGAGTATATTTAATATTTTTATCAACGATACCAATCATACTATTTTTTTTGCCATTCATTAAAGCTTCCACAGCAGCAAATCCCATTCTGCTGCTATTTACACGATCCATCGCTGTAGGGCTTCCACCGCGCTGAATATGACCAAGAATAGTTATACGCGTATCGTAATCAGGTAAACGCTTTTTAACTTTTTCAGCAATTACAAAAGCACCACCAACATCATCGCCTTCAGCAACAATAATAATTTTGGAGGATTTGCTTTTACGTCCACCTTCCAACCGCATTATCAGATCTTCAATATCCGTTTTAGTTTCCGGCATTAAAATACTCTCCGCTCCAACACCTATTCCTGCGCGTAATGCAATCAATCCGGCATCACGACCCATTACTTCAACAAAAAATAAGCGATCGTGGCTTTCAGCTGTATCACGGATTTTATCAACCGCTTCTACAACCGTATTGATAGCAGTATCATATCCGATTGTAAAATCGGTCCCAACCAAATCATTATCAATTGTCCCCGGACAACCAACAAAAGGGATATTACACATTTTACTGAATTCCAAGGCACCTTTAAAAGTTCCGTCGCCACCAATTGCAACAACACCATCAATGCTATGTTTAAGCAAATTTTCCATCGCCTTTTTTTGCCCTTCCAGCGTCATAAAGTCTTTACTACGGGCTGTTTTCAACACAGTGCCACCTCTGTGAATAATATTAGCAACAGACGAAGAATCCATTTCAATGAATTCTCCTTTGATCATACCATCATAACCATGAAGAATTCCGACAACATCTATTTTATGAAAAATAGCCGTCCGAACTACTGCACGCAAACAAGCATTCATACCGGGAGAATCGCCTCCAGAAGTAAAAACAGCAATTTTTTTCATAGTAACAATAAATTACAATTACAAATTTATCAAGTCAATGAATTCAAAACCAATGAGGAGCATCACACTCAGCACGGAATTTAGTCAGCGTTAGAAACTAAAGATTCCTTATCTCCGTTAGTACGACCTTCCAACTTATGTATTTTTTTGGTACCCTGATACATTTCAAATTTCATAAAACGACACTCCAACTGTCCGTTATATAACTGAATCTTACGAGAAGGACGTAATCCAACATGCTTGAATGCTTCCATATTAGAACTAAGGATCCAACAATCGTATCCCGAGAAATTTTTCTTGAACGTATCACCCATCATTTTGTAAAGTTCATCAATATTATCTTTCACCATTCGCTCGCCGTAAGGTGGATTAATAATAACAACACCTCTTCCTGATGGAACGTCAAAGTCTTTCATATCGCAATTCTTAATTGAGACAATATCATCCACCTTCGCATGTTTGATGTTTTCTTTGGCTTTTTTTGCAACATTGGGTGACAGCTCACCACCAAGAATTTTTTGTTCGTGATTCGTAATTTTATTAACGGCTGCATCAAAAATGGTGTTCCAAAGTTCTTCATCAAAGGGCATAAACTTTTCCCATCGTTCAAAACCAAAATCTTCACGGTAATAACCAGGAGGAATATTATTAGCAATTAAAGCTGCTTCAATTAATATTGTACCTGAACCGCACATCGGATCGATAAAATTAGTTCGCTTATCCCAGCCGGTCAACAAAACAAGTCCGGCAGCCAACACTTCATTAATAGGAGCCAAGTTCGTTTTATCGCGGTAACCACGCTTGTGTAATGATTCACCTGAACTATCTAATGCGACAGTGCACATATCATTATGTATGTGCAGATTGATCCTGATCGTAGGTTTTTCAAGATCAACAGAAGGGCGTGCATCGTATTTTAGGCGGAACTGATCAACGATAGCATCTTTCGCCTTTTGAGAAATATATTGTGAATGTGTGAACAGATCTGTACTTAAAACAGTATCAATCGCTATGGTATCTGCAACATTGATGTAATCCTCCCAATTGATCATCTGCATGGCGGTGTACAGAGATTTTTCGTCAGTCACTTTAAAGGTTTTAAAAGGAACCAGGATCCGAAGAGCTGTTCGCAAACACAAGTTTGCTTTATACATAAACCCTTGATCACCAGTGAAGCTAACCGCTCGGTTATGAATTTCTACATTTTTGGCACCCAATCGTTGTAATTCCAGTGACAATAATTCTTCCAAACCAAAAATGGTTTTGGCAATCATTTTTATGTCGTTCTCGTTCTTCAAAGCGTTCGTTTTTTTGTTGCAAAGATAGAAATAAAAAGGGCGTTACAGCAGACCAAATAGAGAGCGATGCTGAACAGCCAAAAACATAATTTCAGAACAAATTGAAAATCCGCTAGTCTTCGGATTCAGAAAAATAAGTAGAGATTCGATTCCAAAACCTCAAACAATCCACTTTTAAATCCAATATTCATCCTCAATCGCTCTGATCTGAATAAAAACAAGAAAAAAGAAAGCTGCAGTTTTCAACACTGAATACGATAAAACGAGGTCATAAACAAGGCCTTTTTAGTGCGTCAGAAATTCAAAAAACATCAAAAACATGAAAAAGCACGTTGAGAATGAATTAGGAGCCTATTTTACCAATCAAAATAATAAAAATATACTGATGAAATGTTTGATTTATTAGATAAAGTGTTATTTTTGAGCATTAATTAAAAAAACATCAAAAACCCCATAATTGAAATGAGATTGAAATTTATCACATTTAGAGGAGCATTTTTATTCTTATCAGCTACTGCATTGCTTTTAGCAGGTTGCGGAGGTGGAGATACAAAAGATTCGGATGAATTGCCTCCCGTTGATAGTACCCAAACAACAATTTTGAATGTAAACGGTGAGATTTTCAGCATTCCCTCTCCGATTCAAACAGCATTCCTGATTAAAGGAAGTGGTGCATCATACAGCAAAGAAATCCTTAATCCTTCAAATAAATCTTCAGAATACTCGACAAACTTTTCGAAAGCATTAAACTTAGGAATTTACGGTGCAGACTTAGGTTATGTTACTATTTATGATCAAAACCAAGATGCAATTGGATATTTAAATGCTGCGAAAAAATTAGCAGATGAATTAGGCGTTTCAGGTGCATTTGATGCCAATACAATTGAGCGTTTCGCGAAAAACTTAGGAAACAAAGATTCAATGTTAGTTTTAGTGAGTGTAGCTTACCGCTCAAGTGATGCTTATTTAAAGAACAACGATCGCAGTGATGTTAGTGGATTAGTTTTAGCTGGAGGATGGCTGGAAAGTTTATATTTCGCAACAAACGTTTATAAAATAAAACCAAACGGAGATATAAAACGAAGAATTGCTGAGCAAAAAACTTCCTTACAAAGTCTTATCAAATTACTCACCCAGTTCTACAGTCAACCCGAGTATACTGAGTTCATCGACAATCTGAATGATCTATCAACAGTTTTTGACGGCGTGGAATTTAAATACACGTATGAAAAACCAACGACAGATGCTGACAAGAAAATAACAACAATCAATAGCAAATCTGAAGTAAATATCACTCCGGAACAAATTGAGTCAATCACTCAAAAAGTTAAGTCAATTAGAAGTCAAATTGTAGGATAATTTCGGTTAGCTGAGCGCGACATCGTCACATAAAAAAATTTTAACAGAAATGAAAAAAGGAATTTTAAAATTAGTATTTGTTATTGGTGGATTCATTGCAATAAACAGTGCATCGGCACAAATTTCGGATACCGTTGCTTCACAATGTGCAAGAAACTTAGAAAATCAATTCATCTCTGACGGACAACAATATCGTGCATTACTGATGAACGCAGATGAAACAGCAGAGTTTCGCACAACACTTTATGGTGGAACTGTTTATCGTATAGCAGCGTGTAGTGGATTATCTGATGGAAACTTAGTTTTCTCAGTATATGATTCAGAAAGAAATTTATTGTTTACAAACAGTGAATTTAAAAATGCTCCGCATTGGGATTTCAAAATCACGAACACGCTTGATTGTTTAATAGAAGCAAAATTGAGTGGGGGCGCTCAAGGTTCAGGAAGAGCAGTTATACTGATCGGATTTAAACAACCAAAATAATATCGAATAAAAAACCTTTAAAAAAAGGCATTAATTACTGCGGTATTAATGTCTTTTTTTTCTTTAACAACTTAACTTTTTTGGAGCAATGAGTGAACGAATATTAAAAGCCTTAATGCAAATGTTTGCGATTATTGCTAGAGTTGACGGCATCAATGATAATGGCCGCCTGATCGTGCAATCTTTCTTAAAGCAGCAGTTGAACCAGGAATTAGTGGATCAATATTTGGCAATATTTGATGAGTTCTTAGATGCACATCACCAGGTTACAAAAAAGAAAGACGGCACCGCAAAACGCACCTCTTTAAATTCGGTGAAAGTATTAAAGATTTGTACTCAGATAAACGGAGAACTTACGCAGGTTCAAAAAGTAGTTGTACTGCTGCGTTTGATCGAATTTATCAATTCAAACGCAGAAATTTCTGAGCAGGAAATGGAATTCGTTATAACCGTAGCGGAAACATTTAATATTGAGGATGAAGAATTCAGACGTAGTATGGAATTTGTCAGAGCAGGCATCAACAACATCCCTGACTCGTCTCGCATACTGGTGATCGACAACAAGACCAACCATAATTTCAAGGAAACAAAACATATTTTTGCAGAAGGTGTTACCGGTCAGGCCCGTGTTCTCTGGATTCAGAGTGTAAACATGTATGCCTTATTGTATTATGGCAAAAGTGATATTTTACTTAACGGACAATTATTAACGCAAGGTAAAGTATTCATCCTGACACCAGGTTCGTCGTTACGGAGCTCGAAAGTAAAACCTGTTTATTACAGCGATATTCTGAGTGCCTTCATGAGTGACACTTCCAAGGCGAAGGTTTCTTTCGTAGTAAAAAACTTAGAGTACAAGTTCAAAGGCGGTAAATTAGGCCTTCGTGATATTAACTTCGGCGAAGATTCAGGTAAACTTATCGGAATTATGGGTGGTTCGGGAGCCGGGAAATCGACTCTTCTGAATGTGTTGAACGGAAATGAAATTCCTAGTGGTGGTTCCGTAAAAATCAACGGAATAAATATTCATTCCGAAAAAGCAAAAGTAGAAGGAGTTATAGGTCACGTTTCTCAAGACGATTTACTGATAGAGGAATTAACTGTATTCCAGAACTTATTTTACAATGCGAAGCTTTGTTTTGGAAATAAAACAGATGTCGTGATCAACCAAATGGTTGCCGATGTTTTAACGAGTATCGGTTTAATTGAAACGCGCGACTTAAAAGTTGGAAGTCCTTTAGAAAAAACGATTTCCGGTGGTCAACGAAAACGATTGAACATTGCATTGGAATTAATTCGTGAACCTTCTGTACTTTTTGTTGATGAGCCAACATCAGGATTATCATCAAGAGATTCTGAAAACATTATGGACTTACTAAAAGAACTTGCGCTGAAAGGTAAATTGGTTTTTGTAGTAATCCACCAGCCATCATCCGACATTTTTAAAATGTTTGATAAATTGATGATCCTAGATGTGGGTGGTTATCCTATTTATTATGGAAATCCGGTCGACTCTGTCATCTATTTCAAAACGGTTGTAAACCACGTTAATAGTAATGAAAGTGAATGTATTGAATGCGGTAATGTTAATCCGGAACAAGTTTTCAATATTATAGAGTCCAAAGTATTGGACGAATATGGTAATATGACACGCAATAGAAAGGTCTCTCCATCGGAATGGAATGTTCACTACAAAGAAAAAATTGAAAAGACCATTGAGGAGGTAGAAAGCATAACAGAAATTCCTGAAAGCACTTTTAAAATCCCTAACAAGTTCAAGCAGTTTAAAGTATTTATCACACGTGATGTTTTATCGAAATTAACAAACGTACAATACATTTCTATCAATATGCTGGAAGCGCCTGCATTGGCTTTCATCCTCGCGTACTTCATAAAATTTATCAATTTAGACTTGTCCAATAAAGTTGGTTATACCTTCCGTGAAAACGAAAACATCATCATTTATATGTTTATGGCTGTGGTTGTGGCACTTTTCATTGGATTGACCGTGAGCGCTGAAGAGATCATCCGCGATAGAAAAATCCAAAAAAGAGAATCATTTCTGAATCTGAGTAAAGGAAGTTACATCTGGTCGAAGATAATTATTATGTTCAGCTTATCTGCAATGCAAGCTTTCTTATTTGTATTGGTTGGCAATTATGTTTTGGAAATCCAAGGTATGATCTTCCCTTATTGGATTCTATTGTTTAGTTCATTCTGCTTTGCCAATATGCTAGGACTCAACATTTCTTCTAGCTTTAACTCTGCTGTAACGATTTACATTTTGATTCCTATTTTAATCATTCCACAATTATTATTCAGCGGTGTGATGGTTAAGTTCGATAAATTAAACCCAATCATCACTTCCCAAAGCCAAGTGCCGGCTATTGGGGACATGATGGCATCAAGATGGGCATTTGAAGCGCTGGCAGTAAAGCAATTCAAAGAAAATAAATTCAATAAAAAAAATTACAAGTACGATAAAGCAATACACATCGCCACCTATAAAAAAGATTATTGGATAATCGATATGGCGAAAAAAATCGATTTCTGCGAGGCAAACTTCAATCAACCGGAAAGTAAGCAGGACGTTATTGCCGCATTAGCAATGATACAAAATGAACTTAAGAAAGAATTAAAAGTACCAGGAAATGAAAAACTGAAAGTTGGCGGAATGGATAAATTAAATATTGCTGCGTTTAGTCCGACTGTTGCTAATCAAATGCGCGACTTCGTTTCAAATACATTAAGAACAGTATATCTAAACAACTTCAAACGCGCGACTGATTTGAAGGAAAAAGAAGTCAATATGATGAACAAAGACAGTGTATCGCGTGCACAGTATTTAAAAGATAAAGATGATTACGAGAACGAAAGTTTATCGGATCTGGTCACAAACAGAACAACGCCTTATCGTATTTTGGATCTTAACGGAGCGTTTGTACAAAAGATCGACCCGATTTATCTGGATCCAGTGGATTCTGATCTAGGGCGTGCACACTTTTTTGCACCACGTAAAAAATTCTTCGGTAAATATTACGATACTTACAACGTTAATATTTGTGTTATTTGGGGAATGTCATTGATACTAGCTATTACATTATACTTTGATATGTTGAAGAAACTTATAAATGGATTGGAAATTATTTTTGGCAAGTTGAGTAGGAAAAAGGGACGTTAATAATTATTATCTCAAAACTAAATGCTTCAGCTCTATATAAGTTGAAGCATTTTTTATTTATATGGACACAATTTTAATTTACCTGCAACTTGGATTTGAGCACATTCTTCCTCTGGGATTTGATCATGTACTTTTTATACTCTGCTTGTTTTTTTCGGGAGACAATCTCAAATCTATTCTATGGCAGAGCACCGCATTCACCCTTGCACACTCAATCGCACTGGCACTTGCAATGCTGCAATTCGTTCCTGTTTCATCCGCTTTAGTTGAACCGATGATTGCTATTTCGATAGTATTTGCATCGGTAGCAAACATATGTACAGACAAACTAATTAAAATAAGAATCCTGCTTGTTTTTTTATTCGGATTAATTCACGGATTAGGATTTGCGGGAGTTTTAAACGAACTGGGATTGACAGAAGGGCAATATTTCAAATCATTAATCAGTTTTAATATCGGAGTGGAATTCGGACAGTTGACAGTAATTTTAGCCGCTTGGTTTCTGATTGGAAAATGGTTTCACAAAAAAACATGGTACCGGAGACGGATTGTTATACCCGTTTCTACAACCATTGCTGTAATTGCTGTTTATTGGACAATAGAAAGAATATATTGGGGATAGCGAAAGAAAATCCAATTAGCGAAACCGCTATTTTATTTAAAAAAAAAGCGAGATAAAATGCATATCTGCATCTCCTCTCGCTCTAACTATTTTTTATTAAAAATTATTATTCAGCTACCTGAACCATTTTAAATGGAACATTGATGATTGCTTGATAATCTTCACCTGCTTCTAACATATCTTCATCATCTTCTTCGTAGAACCAATTAATTACTACAGCACTTCCATTTTTATTGATTGCTTCCAATTTTTTAAATACATCTAAAATACATTTAGATGAACTCGTATTGAAATATTCCAATTGGATATTTACATTTGTTGCAGCTTGTGGTTTTCCTGCATATTTTTCTAACCATTCCACTAATGGTTTATAAAACTCAATTGAGTTTTCAGGGATTGATCGACCTTTGATCTCTAAAAATCCTTTTCCTGTGTCAAAAGTAATAGTTGGTGTTTTTGGTGTTCCTTCAATTGAAATTGTTTCCATAATCTTATTTTTATTGTGATATTTTAATGTTTAAACTGAAAAATGAAAATTTATCATCTACAGGAGAAAAGTTGAAATTCAGTTTCTCTCCTGTTTTGCGCGCAATGTCAATCATTCCTAATCCTCCTCCACCTTTCATGGACATTTCACCGTTATTTAATACCGCTTTATAGTATTCTTTTAATTCTTCTTTAGAAAGTAAATTAATATCTTCTAATCGCTTCTTTAGCCCTTCTACGTTTTCTTTTTTGATGTAATTACCTGTAACGATGTTGTATTGGTTATCAATTTTACCAATCATAAAAATAGCAGAACGGATAACATCATTTTGTTCAGGAGCAACTTCGTCCAAATGATGGTAAAGATTTTGAAGACACTCAACTAAAACATTGTAAACCTTCTTTTTGATTTTGGGTTCTTCCTGCAAATTATCCAATTTGGATTCCATTATTTGCAAAATGGAGGTCAGCAATTCAGAAGTGATATCACCTTTAAATGAAAGCATAATATTATTACGCTCCATTTTATCGTAAAAATCATAAATATCTAACATCATAAACATTAAGTTAAATCGATAAAGCTGATCTTGATCCTGTTAATTAATTAAGCAAATATATAAATAAGTTTACTTAATCATACGGGAACTCCCGTTTTTTTAATTCTAATTAATTTAACTTAAAAATAAAGTCAAAAAGGTGATTCGAAATGGCTTTCCTTTCGAAATCAATTCATTGTAAACGCGAACGTATTGCCATTTATAGTAAGTGTAGCCTGATTATCGCAAACACCAGTTCCATAATCAACGGTACGAACAGCTAAACCTTCTGGTATCAAATCAATTCGTCCGGAATCGATCCAAGCACAAGATGATTTTTTAACAACGGGAACCACCACATTTACGGTATAATTTTTCCCTTCCCGATTTTTCCCGACAGCACTTCCTGTGAATTCAAAAACATCATTACTTGCAATTGTATCGCCCATACCAGCAGTTTGAGTTAATAATCTTGTACACGCCCACTCCATACCCCAGGTAGCAGCAATACATTTCCCACCGATAATAGTATTCGTATAGGAATAAGCAGCATTGTGAACAATCATCATACTGTCACAAGTATATTGCACAAAATTAGCTGCTCCGGCATTTTTCACATAATAGTTTAAAAATTTCACAGTAACAATTGCGCCTAATGAATCCCAAGAACGATCAAAAGTAGCCTGAATCTGACCTTTACGAGTTTTACTATCTGCAGCATCAACAGTTCCAACAGTACCATAATCAAGGATCAATGTGATTGGGAACCCATTCACAGTATCAGCAGGGTCAATGATAATAGTAGGTGAACCTGACATCATCGATTTCACACCTTGTTCTTTGATGGCAATACTATTAATAACCGGCATGCGAGAGGTAAATTCACCTTCACAAACGCTATTATCAATAGCCGATTGCGTTTCTGTATCCGGTTCTTCCTTTTTACAAGAAGTAAATGTAAATGCTGTAATTGCAGAAACAAAAAAGAGAGAAGAAAAAAGAATACGTTTCATAGTATAGGAGTTTTGTGTTTTTGCTTCGGTATTTCCCGAGCATCAAATATATGAATATTTTACAATTTGTCAAAATAACGAGTACAATGTAACTAGGGAAAATTAAAAACGAATTCCGATAACAAGAATGTCATCGATCTGCTGAAAATCACCCCTCCAGTTTTCAAAGGTCTGGTCGAGCGTTTTTGCTTGATCTGCCATGCTTTCTGATTGCATTGCAAGCAACAATTCATTGAATCGTTTTACCATAAATTTCTTACCTTTTTCACCGCCAAATTGGTCGGCATAACCGTCCGAAGCCATGTAAACTGTATCTCCCTTCTCAAGCACAAATTTATGCGAGGTAAATTTCCTGTCGGCATCCAGCTGTGATCCACCAATCGGATTTTTATCTGCATCAATTTTGTTGAATTTATCTTGATTTACAATAAACAACGGACGATAGGCCCCTGCATATTCCAAGGTATTATTCGCACTATCAATGCAGCAGATCGCAACATCCATCCCATCGCTGGTATCTACCACATTGGTTCCCTGTTTTAATGCTGCCTGAACCCCACGGTGCAAGGCGTTCAATATTTCATCCGGTTGGGTAATTCCATTCTCGCCGATGATCTGATTTAACAAATTATGTCCGATCATACTCATGAATGCCCCCGGAACCCCATGTCCAGTGCAATCTACAGCTGCAATAATTTTCTTACCTTCTTTTACGCCAAACCAATAAAAATCGCCACTAACTATATCTTTAGGTTTATAGAGAATAAAAGAGTCGGGGAAATACTTGTAAACTTGCTCCAAAGGAGGCAAGATCGCCAACTGGATTCGTTTCGCGTATTGAATACTGCTAGTGATGTCTTTGTTTTTTTGGGCCAATTCCTGGGTCCGTTCTTCAACTTTTTCTTCCAGAATTTTATTTTCACGTTTAATGGCATTTGTTCTGTATTTTAAAAAGCCCCAAAAACTTCCAACAACAATAAATATACAAAGTCCATAAAACATTTTGGTTTTCCAAAATGGCGGATTGATGCGGATAAAAAGCGTTACTCCTTCGTTATTCCATGTTCCATCATTATTTGCTCCTCTCACCCGCAGCACGTAATCTCCACCGCTTAATTCGGTATAACTTGCATACCGCTGCGTACTCGGTGGCGACCAATCGGCATCAACACCTTCTAGCTTATAGGAATATTTATTTTTCTCGGGAATTTGGTAATCCAGCGCTACAAAATCAAAGGAAAAGAAATTTTGTTTGTAAGAAAGTTCCAACTGTTTTTTATCGTAGATAAGCGTATCCAACAAAACTTCTTTACCAAAGCGTTTATAAGATATTATGTGTACCTGTGGGACATTCGGATTATCCTTAATTTTATCAGGAAAAAAAGTATTGAATCCATTAACGCCTCCTAAAAATATTTCACCGCTTTGCGTTTGATAATATGCTCCCTGATTAAATTCCAAACCCTGCAAACCATCATTAACATCGTAATTCCTGAATGCAGAACCATTTTCATTTTTCTGTTCAGGGTTAAATTTTGACACGCCTTTATTTGTACTCATCCATAAAAAGCCTTTACTATCAGGCAATATGGAATATATAAAATCATTCGGCAAACCATTTTTCTCAAAATATGCTTCAAATTTCCCTGTTTTAGCGTCTAGTTTATTCAAGCCATTTGAAGTCCCGAACCACATATTTCCATACTTATCTTCTTGAGAACAATTCACCGAATTCGAACTGATACTGTTAGCGATTTCATCCCTGTTAAAAATCCTAAAAACGTTTGAAGCGACATTGAAGCGTATCACTCCTCCTCCATCAGTAGCGATCCAAATATTATTTTTACTATCTTCAAAAATGTTATAAATATTATTAATACTCAATCCGTTTTCACTATTATAATTCGTGAATTTCTTTGTACTCTTATCGTAAACAAATACACCGGCACCATAAGTTCCTATCCAAATTTTACCTCGGGAATCCTCAAAAAGAGAAACAACAGTTGCGGCACTCACGGCCTTAAACAGAGGATAAACAGTATTTTTTTTTGTTTTTTTATCATAGGAATTTAATCCTGCACCCCAGGTTCCAACCCATATAATTCCATCACGATCTTCCATCAGAGAAAGAATAGAATTATTTTCTTTAGTGGATAATTGAGGATAATGCTGATAGGTATTTGTTTCCCGATCCAACGTGGATAAGCCACCGCGACCGGTTCCAACCCACAACAAACCGTCTTTATCCTGAAGCAATGCATACACTATGTTACTCTTCAAGCCGTTTGTTGCTCCTAAATTATTTGTATAAAACTCAAATTTATCAGATGCACCGAAATGTGCATTTACTCCTCCACCTTCTGTTCCGATCCATACAGAACCTACTTTATCGTGGTAGATGCACTTAATTTGATTGCTTGATAGACCATTAAGGTTTTTTAAATCATAGGAAATATTCCGAAAACGGCCGGTTTTTTTATTGTAAAGATCGATTCCGGCACCATAGGTTGCTAACCACAGAATACCATTTGCATCTTCAGTAATACTCATCACCTGATTATTTACCAAGGAATTTTTATCTCCTTCCTTTTCTCTTAAATTATTAATGAATTTACCTGTTTGCGGATTAAAGATCTGCACTCCTGCTCCAAACGTTCCAATCCAAAAAACGCCTTCCTTGTCTTCATAGATCGACCTAATCAAATTAATATTCTCAAACAGCAAGTTTCCCGCATTATCAAATTGATTGAAATGTTCGAACTTTCCTGTTTTTTTATCGTAAGAGTTCAATCCGCCACCATAAGTACCGATCCACAATTTACTATCTGCCGTTTCGTGCAGACACCAGGCGTTATTATTGGAAATCGAATTTGCGTTATTGTTATCGCTTAAGTAACGCGTGGTTTTTTTTGTTTTAGGATTATACGAGTTTAATCCATCATCAGTCCCTATCCATAATAATCCATCACTATCTTCTAATATGGATTTTACATTATTATTACTCAAGCTGTTTTTATTCCCAGAAACACCAATGTGGTGAACAAACTTCCCAGTACTCAGATTATAAAAATCAAAACCGCCACCGTTCGTTCCGATGACTATATCACCATTTTTGGTTTCATACAATGCATTGATAAAATTATTGGAAAGAGAATTCGAATCGAGCTGATTATTTTTATAAACGGTGATGTTGTATCCGTCATATTTATTGAGTCCATCCTGCGTTCCATACCACATAAAACCCTTACTATCCTGAAGAACACAATTCACAACACCCATAGACAATCCTTGTTCAGCAGTAATGTGACTGAATTTAAACTCCTGGGAATTACCTGAAATTGTTACTCCAAAAAGCAATGACAGCGTTAAAAAAACTCTTAAATATGTGGAACAGGATTTATTCAAAATTTTTTATTTGGAAGTAAATATATGAATTTTTGAGAAAGGTAATTGAGTAATGGGGAATTGAGTGGTTGGTTGACAGAAAGGCAGCAGAACACATCTGTCTCAATTTACTTAGTAAGCTTTTTACTTCAT
>CAMCYR010000043.1 GCA_945885475.1 Chitinophaga pinensis | reverse complement strand
CGTCTAATTTATTATCGTTACTGTCCCGTTTTTCTTTCCTTTTCCTTCTCCAAGATCAAGCACATAAAAATAGCTGCCTGCCGGAAGTGTTTCTCCAAAAGCTTTTCCATCCCAATTATTTACATACGGACTTATTTTGTAAACCAGCTTTCCATTTCTGTTATATATTTCCAATTTGTTTAACGGATATTTGTATATATTTCCGATATACCAGGTGTCGTTGTTTCCGTCATCATTAGGCGTAAACGTGTTGTAAAATACGACCTCATCACTGGGGATAACAAAAACGGTCATTGAATCGTAATTCGGACATTTGTTTGAATCGTCTGTCCCGTAAAGATAATAAGTTGTTGTAACGATTGGTTCAGCTTCTGCATTGGGAGAAAACTGGTATGTAAGTGTCGGAGGCGGTGACCATGCATAATAAAAGCCTCCCGTTGCATTCAGAATTGTTACTTCCCCTTCCTGAATTGTAACATCTGGTCCGGCATTTATATCAGGTGTAGGAATTATGGTGACTGTTACCTCATCTGTTACAGGTGGACAAGCAGCGCTGGTTGCCGTAAGGGTATATGTTGTAGAGAGCAGTGGGGATGAAGTTGGCCGAGGCAAGGTATTATTATCAAGGTATGTTGTAGGAAGCCAAGTATAGTTTATTCCTGCTCCGCCAACATTTAGATCAGCGCCTAATAATGCAAAGCTTTGCTCACAGATACTCGTATCGTTTCCGGCATTTACATTTGCCGAATAATGCAGTGATACAATTACAACATCTGTAGCAACGGCTCCAGTATCATCCGTAACAGTTAATGTATAGGTAGCATAACTCAATAGCGTGCAGATAGGATTAGGGGCAGTTGTACTGCTCAGAAAGTTGGGAGGACTCCAAGAATATGTGTATGGAGCCAAGCCACCTGTTGCCGGCGAAACACTACCTAATAAGATATTCTGTCCCGGGCAAACGATCTTGTCGGGACCTGCATTTGCCGTAAACTGAGCTTCTGATTGCTTGCTATAAAAGACAGAAAATATGAAAACTAAATAAAAAAAATAACGTTCTACTTTTAGCATATCTTGGATGACGTGTTTTAACGGAAACAAATGTAGCGATATATATTCTAAATAAAAATCCAATTTACCTGCACAAAATACCATTCTGTCTCAAGTTGAGATCCAATAAGAAAATGTTAGATAACTTTTTGGAAAAATGCATAAATTGATTATTAATATATTAATAGTATTAATTTGAAACAAATCATAATAAATCGCCTTATTTTGTAATGAAATTTTTATAACACATCAAGTGGAAAAACATATTTTAAGTAAATCAACCTTTTTACGAGGTCTTCAATGTTCGAAGTCCTTGTATTTGTATAAATACTTTATCCAGCGAAGGGATTCAGTTTCTCCCGAGCAACAAGCGATTTTTAATCGTGGGAATAATGTCGGACTATTGGCTCAAAAACTTTTTCCAGGTGGTACCGATGCTACGCCTTCTAAACGTTCGAATAATATTGAAGCAGTTACCAATACAAGGAAGTTGATTGAAAGTGGAGTGGAAGTGATCTATGAAGCAGCTTTTCAACATGAGCAGGTGTTGGCAATATTAGATGTGCTGGTTAAAAAAGATGGACAATGGTATGCCTATGAAGTAAAAAGTTCGACCAAAATTTCAGCTACCTATTTGTTAGATGCTTCTCTGCAATATTGGGTGATCACAAATTCCGGAATTCCGCTTGTTGATATCTCATTGATCATCATTAATAATCAATACGTAAGAAAAGGAGCTGTTGATTTAAACGGACTATTCGCAATAAAATCTGTTTTAAAAGAAGCGTTAACGAATCAAGCTTTTATAGAAGAAAATATTCTTCTTTCTAAGTCGGTGATTGCCAATGCAACTGAACCTGATGTAAAAATCGGTGAACATTGTTTTAGTCCGTATAATTGTGATTTTATGGGAAATTGCTGGAAAAATGTTCCTGTAAATTCAGTTTTTGAAATTACAGGGGTTAAAAAAGCTGAACTTTTTGAACTTTATAATGCCGGCTATAAAACCGTTGAACAGATTCCGGAAATAAATGAACTGAATAAAAATGTCAACATTCATATTCAGGCAGCCAAAAAAATGGATGCGATCTTTGATGTACCTGCAATAAATTCATTCCTTGAAAGAATAGCTTATCCGGTTTTTTTTATGGATTTTGAAACATTTATGCCTGCGGTTCCGCTTTATGAGCAGACAAAACCGTATCAACATATTCCATTTCAATATTCATTGCATTTAAAAAAATACAAAGGGGCTCCACTTGAGCACTTTGAGTTTTTGGCAGAACAACATACTGATCCTCGAAAAGCTTTTGTTGAAAGTCTTTTGAAAGATACTGAATCTGTCGGCACAATTTTGGTCTACGATATTCTTATGGAACGAAATGTTTTGAATGGATTAAAAAAAGATTTTCCCGAATATGCTTCCGAGATCGATAAACGGTTAAATAGAATGGTTGACCTTGTTCAGCCTTTTCAGGAGAAAAACTACTACCATCCTGCAATGAAAAATTCATTTTCTATTAAAAATGTTCTTCCTGCCTTGGTTCCCGAATTGAGTTATTCGAATCTCAAAATTGCAAGTGGAAGCGTAGCAATGATCGCTTTTGAGAACTTAAATAAGGAAACGGATATGTTCAGGATTTTGGAAACCCGCGAGCAATTGCTGGAATACTGTAAACTGGATACATTAGCAATGGTTAAGCTTTTTGAAGTACTTGAAGGTGCTCAATAATTTAAACTATTTTGTGTGACAACTTATTTCAGGACGAGAGAATTGAATAAAAAAAAGCCTCTTTTAAGAGGCTTTTTTTATGATCGAAAAAAAAGAATTATTAAAATCTTTCCAATTTAGAAAAATAAAAATCACCTTCTACTTGTGCATTTTCATCGCTGTCTGAACCGTGAACGGCATTTGCTGCAATTGATTTGGCATATGTTTTACGTATTGTTCCTTCATCCGCTTTTGTAGGGTCAGTAGCGCCAATAAGCGTTCTGAAGTCTGCAACAGCGTTTTCTTTTTCCAAAATTGCTGCAACGATTGGACCTGAAGACATATAAGATACTAACTCACCGTAGAACGGACGCTCTTTGTGAACTTCGTAAAATGTGCCTGCAGCTTCTTCTGATAGTTGAGTGTATTTCATTGCTACAATGCGAAATCCTGCTTCGTTAATCATCTTTAAAATCCCTCCGATATAGTTGTTTTCAACTGCATCAGGTTTAATCATTGTAAATGTTCTGTTTGTTGCCATTTCGTTATTTGTTGATTTGTTAATTTGAAAATTAGGGTGCAAAATTAGAAAAATATCTTCATAAAGTAATGTTCCAAATAAATAAAGATTTCAAAAATACAATCAAAATGTTGTAAATTTACAGCCTATGAACGCAAAACAAATTAAAGAAGCAAAAGCGCTTTTAAGCAAACCGAAGAATATTGTAATTATTACTCACTGGTCGCCCGATGGCGATGCAATGGGATCTTCGTTAGGATTATATAATTATTTGATACAGCTTGATCATAAAGTAAATGTAATTACACCCAACGATTATCCATCATTTTTATTTTGGCTGCCGGGAAATAAAAAAGTGACCGATTTTTCTAAAAATACAAAATCAGGTAAATCATTGCTTGCAAAAGCGGATATCATATTTTGTCTTGATTTCAATTCTTTGAAACGGATTGACATGGTCGGTAATGAAGTCGCAAAGTCTTCTGCTGTAAAATTTATGATCGATCATCACCAGCAACCGGACGATTTTGCAGACTATATGCTTCATAATGTCCTGGCTTGTTCAACATGCGAACTTGTTTTTGAATTTATGCAGCTGATGGGCCATAAAAAATTGATGAATAAAGATATTGGAAATTGCTTGTATACAGGTATTATGACAGACACAGGCTCTTTCAGATTTCCTTCAACAACCGCAAAGACGCATTATATTGTTGCTTCTCTGATTGAAGCGGGTGCAGAAAATGCTGAGATCCATAATAGAATTTATGATGGAAATTCAGAAGGTAAACTAAAATTATTGGGTTTTAGTTTAAGTGAGAAACTAGTCGTATTGAAAGAGTTTAAAACAGCTTTTTTTCACCTAACCGAAAGTGAATTGTTAAAATATAACTATCAAAAAGGAGATACCGAAGGGGTTGTAAATTATGCGCTCTCAATTGAGGGAATCAGATTCGCTGCCTTTTTGGTTGAGCGTGACGGGATTGTGAAAATTTCTTTCCGCTCTAAAGGTAGTTTTGATGTAAATATGTTTGCCCGAAAACACTTTAGTGGAGGCGGACATAAAAATGCGGCAGGAGGAATGAGTGCGCTGGGTTTAAAGAAAACAATTCAGATGTTTGAAACACTTTTACCCGAATACAAAACACTTCTTAACCGTAAATAAAACATGATCATTAGAAATTATTCCATTATCGCCTTCGTCTATTTAAGCACTTTGCTTCAGCTTTCCTGTGGCAACAATCAAACACATGTAACAAAAAAAACAGATCTTGAAAGCAAAGAGTTTAAAGATAAATTGGTGGATGCGAATAAGATTTATGTTAAGCGCGAAAGTGACGAGATCGATCAGTATGTGCAACACAAAAAATGGGGAATGACCACCACGGGTAGCGGCTTAAGATATATGATTACTAAAAAAGGATCAGGACTCTCGCCTCAAACGGAACAACATGTTAAATTAAATTTCAAGATTAGCTTGTTGGATGGTACGCTCTGTTATTCCTCCGATTCAACTGGATCGTACGAATTTGTTATTGATAAAAGTAGCGTCGAAACCGGATTGCACGAAGGTGTGAAGTACATGCATGTTGGTGATAAAGCCCTTATGATCCTTCCTTCCCATTTAGCATACGGATTGATTGGAGATGAAAATAAGATTCCCCCAAGAGCTTCTGTTTTATATGAATTAGAATTATTGTCTATAAGGTAAGGTGTTTAAAATCAGAACAATATACGTTTTATTTGTATTGCTTGTTTTGGCTTCTTGCTGGACTGATCCGACTTATAAAGGTTTTACCGAAACCGATTCTGGATTATACTATAAGCTTCAAATGATTGGTGAGGGGAAGCGGAAACCAGCCATCGGTGATTACCTTCAGCTGAATATTACTTACAAAACAGTTACGGATTCCGTTTTCATGGATACTCGATCCGGCAATGATATAGGAATGGTCTTCCTACCATTTAATCATTCGTCCTTCGAAGGAAGTTTTGAGGAAGGCTTAAGTATCATGAATGAAGGGGATAGCGTTACATTTATTGTGGGTGGCGACAATTTATTCACGAAATTCTTTAAATCACAACTCCCGGTATTTCTTAAAAAAGATGCCCTTGTTTTTATGGATGTCAAGCTTCACCGCATACTTAATAAAAAGCAATACGAGGACGAACTTGTACGCTACGGGACAATAATTGAAGACCGTGATATAGAAGAACAAAGAAAAATTCAATTATTTTTGGATACCTCCGAGGTTTCTTTCTCGCGTCTGCAAAATGGGATGTTTTACCTCCCGCTTACACAAGGATCGGGTTCATTTCCCGAACGAGGTAACACGCTCAGAATAAACTATACCGGCTGTTTTTTAAATGGTAAAGTTTTTGAATCTACGTATGATCGCGGACAGCCCTTAGAATATATTTGCGGGGAACAAGGACAGGTTATTAAAGGATTAGAATCTGCAATTAGTTTAATGAATGAAGGTGCAAAAGCAAAATTTATTATACCTTCGCATCTTGCATACGGAGAAGATGGTTCTTCAACTGGGATTATTCCTCCTTATGCAACTGTTATTTACGAAATAGAATTATTAAATTTAACTAAAAAACAATAAATCAAAATGAAAATTTCTTTTGCAAAATCAATGGTAGCAATTGCTGTAGGTGTTGTTGTAACGTTCTCTGCATGTAAAAATTCTCCACACCCGGGTTATGAATCTACGGAAAATGGATTGTATTATCAATTTTTTAAACAGGATGAAAATGCAGTAAAACCTGTTGAAGGGGATATTGTACGTTTAATAATGACATACAAAAACAGTAAAGATTCAATTTTATTTGATTCTAAAGTAGGAAACCCAAGTGGTACAAATTATATCGAGTTTCCTTTACAAAAATCTACTTTCAAAGGTTCTTTTGAAGAAGCAGTTTCTATGATGGGTGTTGGAGATAGCGCTAGTTTTATCATCAGTGCTGATTCTGTTTATCTGGTAACTTTTAAAGCTCCAACACTTCCTCCCTACATCGAAAAAGGAAGTATGTTGACCTTTGATGCTAAACTTGAAAAAATCACCAGCAAAGCGGAAGCTGAAGCTGAACGTAATAAACAAATGGAAGAGCAAAAAGCAAAGATGGAAGTACTTAAAAACGAAGAGCCGATCATCTTTGCTAAATATTTGGAAGATAATAAAATTACTACAAAACCAACAGCAAGTGGCTTATACTTCATTGAAAGCAAAAAAGGCAGTGGTAAAAAACCAAAGGCTGGCGAACTTGTAAAAGTAAATTATACCGGTCGTTTATTAGACGGAAGTGTTTTTGATACAAGTGATGAAGCTACTGCTAAAGCTTCGGGCACTTTTGATGAACGCAGACCTTACGAACCAATTGAATTTCCTTTAGGTCAAGGACAAGTGATTCCGGGTTGGGATGAAGGTATTATGCTAATGAGTGTTGGATCCAAAGGTCAATTGATCATTCCTTCCGCAATAGGATATGGTGCTCAAGGCGGTGGACCAATTCCTCCATTTTCACCTTTGGTATTCGATGTTGAATTAGTAAGCATTAGTCCTGCACCTCCTGCATCGGCTCCGAAAGTAATTCAAGGACAAAAAGTAAACTAAATTGATTGATTGTATTTTAAAACAATGATCTGATATGAAAAAAATGATAACAATTCTTTTGGCATGCGCTACAATTGCTGTATCCGCTCAGGAAAAACCTAAAAGCCAGAAAGTTAAAAAACCAAAAACAGTGAAAACAGCATCCGGATTAGAATATACAATTACTGAAAAGGGAAGTGGAAAAAAGCCACAAGCCGGTGATAAGGTAATTGTTCATTATACAGGTAAACTTACTAATGATACGGTCTTTGATTCTTCTGTTAATCGCGGACAGCCTTTTGAATTTAAATTAGGTGCCGGACAGGTTATCAAAGGTTGGGATGAGGCTTTTTTACTTTTGCAGATTGGCGATAAAGCTACCATTAAATTCGGACCGGAACTTGGTTACGGAGCGCAAGCGAACGGTAAAATCCCTGCAAATTCCACCCTTATTTTTGATGTTGAATTAATCGATATCAAAGAAGGCATCCGTGCTTGGGATGTAAAAGGTAAGGATACAATTAAAACCGCGAGCGGACTGAAATACATTATCATTCAGGAAAATAAAACAGGCGAACAAGCTGTTGTTGGTACTATTGCTGAATTTAATTATTCGGGCTTTTTAGCTGATGGCAAAATGTTTGATTCTTCTGTTGAACGTGCTCAACCGCTTTCAATTAAAGTTGGACAAAAGCAATTAATGCCGGGTTGGGACGAAGGTATTGCTTTATTACGTAAAGGTGAAAAAGCAAAATTGATCATTCCAGCAGAATTAGCTCTTGGTGCTGCCGGTTATCCACCTATCATTCCTCCGAACTCCGATTTAGTTATGGATATCGAAATGTTGAATGTGAAAGTAATAACGGCTCCGCCATTGTTCGAAATCAAAGGCCTGGAAGCAAAAACAACAGCAAGCGGTCTGAAATATTATGCAGTGAAAAAAGCGGGATCTGCTGTAAAAGCTACTGCTGGAAGCACCGTGAAAGTGCATTATTCAGGTTACCTTGCTGATGGTAAAATGTTTGACTCTTCTGTTGAACGTGGAGAACCGATCGAATTTCCTTTAGGTCAAGGTCGTGTTATTCCGGGCTGGGACGAGGGAATTGCTTTAATGAGTATCGGTGATAAACTTCGTTTGGTTATTCCTTATGCATTAGCATACGGTGAACAAGGTCGCCCACCAATGATTCCTGAAAAGGCTGAATTGACCTTTGATGTTGAATTGATTGATGTGAAAGCTGCCGATCAACATGGTCCGAATGACGGGCACAATCATTAAATAACTAGTACTATTTATGGTGAACGTCCTGTTTTTATGAACAGGACGTTTTTTTATTTTATTTTTTCATCACCTGCTTACCTCTAAAGCAAAACAGTATATTTGAGTTCAATTTCTTTGTCTTTCAATGAGCGATAAAAACAAGCATTCACAACCTTTTGTAATGGTACTTTCGGTTACCATCTTGTTGCTTCTTTTTTCACTGTTCGATACTGAATTTATTTTGAATGGTTTTAAAACAAAAAAAATTGATCCGCTTTCTGATATAATTCAAAAGGGAGTGCTCAAAAGAGTGCCCTTAACAAAGCCTGTAATCAACGACTCTATTATCGCAAAGGATAGTTCTGAGGTCGCATTCCGGCAAGCAGATTCAAGCAATATAGTTGACTTCGATAACGATTCTAGTTCTGCTTTGTCACATTTCTTCCAATCGCTTAACCTTCTTAAAAAGAAAAAAGGCAAAACCCGTATCGCTTATTTTGGAGATTCTATGATTGAAGGCGACCTCATTTCTCAAGATTTCCGCGAATGTTTGCAAGATCTTTTCGGTGGTAATGGTGTTGGATTTGTTCCTATTACTTCCATTGTATCCGGTTTCAGAACAAGTATCTTCCATTCTTTTGATGGCTGGACCACCTACAATTTATTAGAAAATATCCCTCCGAATCATGCACTTGGAATTGCCGGATATTGTTTTGTTCCGAACACGACTTCTGTGATCGATACCACTGATTCAAATGAAGGAAGCTGGGTAAAATATACTGCTATCAATAGAAAACACTTGAATCGGTTTTATGAAACAAAATTACTTTACGGTAGAAGTGAAGGCGAAAATTTTGTTATTATTAATGGTACCCGATACAAATTAAGCGGAACGAATTCCGTAAATCAATTAGTTTTGAATACAGCTGCGAAGCAAGTAAATGCTAGATTTCAATGTAAAACACCTGTCGACATATATGGCTTCAGTATGGAAAGTGATAGTGGTGTATTTGTCGACAATTTTTCCTTCAGAGGAAACTCAGGATTGCCGATTCAAAAAGTGAAACAAACTATTTATAGCGCCACAAACGAATGTCTGGATTATGATTTAATTCTACTGGAATATGGTTTAAATGCCGTAGATCCAAGCGTCACCGAATTTTCGTGGTACGAAAGAGGAATGAATTTTGTCATCAAACACATCAAAGCTAGTTTTCCAAACGCAAGTATTTTATTGATCAGTGTGGGTGATAAAAGCTATCGTAAAAATGGTGTTTATCAAACGGATCCCAGTGTTCCTATTTTGGTGGAAGCACAAAAACGAATGGCAAAAGATAATAAGTTAGCATTTTGGAGTTTATACGATGCGATGGGTGGATACGGATCAATGGTAAATTGGGTGGAAGGGGATACCGCTTTCGCTAACAGAGATTATACACATTTTAATTTTAAAGGTGCACGCAAAGTTGGAAAATTATTATTCAGTAAATTGATCAGTGAGTATACCGATTATAATAAGAAACAAAGAACTCTTTCTTTGCCACAAAAGTCGGAAGAGGTAAAAGTGACAACAGAAACAGATACTTTAAAAAAATAAAATGAAGAATAAATTTTCGATACTGCTGCCCCTATTTTTATCCTGCGCTCTGATGAAGTGGGATAAAAGTACAGCGCAGACAGTTGACTCTTCAGCATACAAACAGTACACTTTTATAAAAAAAGAGATCAATCGCATTGAGAATGATAGCACATCCATGCTCTCTTTCTATGAAAAACTTTATTTGTTGGAGCAAAAAAAGATTGCTCGTGTAAATATTGCTCACATTGGTGATTCACACATTCAGGCCGATCATTTATCGGGAGCGATGCGTCAAAAACTTCAACTGAGATTCGGAAATGCAGGCAGGGGTTTAGTGTTTCCATACCGCTCCGCAAAAAGCAATGAGCCAACTTCTTACAAAACTACTACCAATGTTCTTTGGAATTATAAACGCAACGTTTTTTATGACAAACCCTTGCCGATTGGAATAAGCGGTTTTACAATTGAAACGAACGATTCACTTGCTGAAATTAATCTGATGGTCAAGGATCAGCCGAAACTGGGTTATAGCTTCACGAAATTTACCTTGTTCCATGAAAAAGGATTGAATAATTTCGATATCAGCATTTGTGATGAATCTAATTGTGAAAGAGGACTATTCAAGCCGAATGACAAAGCTACCAACCAATTCGTCTCTGAACTGAAGTTCGATAAACCTATGCGCCAGATCTATCTTCGCAACAAGCGTTCAGATACGATAAGTTCCAAGGCAACACGAATTTATGGAATGTTATTGGAAAACGATTCATCTGGCATTTTATACAATATGATCGGTGTGAATGGTGCCGAATACAGACATTATCTGATGTCGAAATATTTCACACAGCAACTTTCTTACTTAAATTCCGACTTGCTAATCATTTCTTTAGGAACAAATGAAGCTTTTTCAAGAGGCTTTGATAAAGATTCTTTTTACAGAAGCATCGATTCACTCGTTACGACTGTCAAATCTTCTAATCCGAATGCTGTTATTTTAATTACAACTCCTCCCGATTCATACAGGAAAACTCGAAATGGACGAGTGAAAAATCCAGATATGAAAATGGCGAGGGAAACGGTTGTCGATTATTGCCTGAAGCACAATGTTGCCTATTGGGATCTGTATGAAGTTATGGGTGGATTCGGTTCGATGGGGAAGTGGTATGCGATGAAATTGACGGCCAAAGATCGTGTACATTTCACTGGTAAAGGATATCAGATTCAGGGCGATTTGTTTTATACTGCTCTTATGAGTGGCTATGAAAAATATAAGAAATTTAAAAAATAGAATCGAAAATTAATGTTTGACTTTCATTTCGATACCGACAAATTAATTTCGCAGTTGACTTACAACTCGAAGGATCCACTATTGTTCAACAGTGGTTTCTTTCTATTTTTCTTTTGTGTTTTTTTATTGGGATACCAGTTCCTTTACAAAAGAAAATTGTTGCGCGTTGTTTATTTTACAGTCTTTTCGCTTTATTTCTTTTATAAAGCCTGCGGGTTTTATTTTGGATTTATTTTGCTCTCTGCGGTAGTGGATTTTAATTTATCTAACTGGATCTATACAGCCAAAACAAAGGGTAGAAAAAATGCAATTTTGATCTTCAGTATCATTATTAATTTAGGATTACTGTTTTATTTCAAATATACCGACTTTTTTATTGAGATCATAAACGACCTGGAGATAGGACAAGTAAAGCCTTTGAAACTTATTCTCCCGATCGGTATTTCGTTTTACACATTCGAAAACCTGAGTTATACAATTGATGTTTACCGAGGAAAATTCAAACCTGTTTCCAGCTTTTTGGATTATTGTTTCTTTTTATCCTTTTTTCCAAAACTAGTTATGGGTCCGATAGTGCGAGCCTCGGACTTTATTCCGCAGATCAGAAAAGATATTTATATTACAAAAGAAGACATCGCAAAAGGTTTGTATCTGATATTGGGCGGATTGTTTAAAAAAGTGGTCATATCAGATTATATCTACGTGAATTATGTCCAATATATTTTTGACGATCCGTCGCGACATTCAGGAATTGAATGTTTATTGGGTGTGTACGGATATGCAATGGTTATCTATTGCGATTTTTCAGGTTATTCCGATATGGCAATTGGAATGGCGCGGTGGATGGGTTTTTCGATCAACGAGAACTTCGATTCTCCTTATCAATCCAGCAGCATTACCGAATTCTGGCGCAGATGGCACATGTCTTTGTCCTCCTGGTTAAAAGATTACCTCTATATTTCATTGGGAGGCAATAGGGTAGGGAAGTTCCGGCAATACATGAATCTGATGATTACCATGGTACTTGGCGGACTATGGCATGGAGCACATTTCAACTTTATTGTGTGGGGAGGAATGCATGGCTTGGCTTTGGCATTCGATAAAATGAGGGTGTCGCTTGCTGCCCGTTTGAAATTCGACTTCAAAAAATCTAAGTTATTCAAAGTTTTAGGAGTTGTGCTCACCTTTCATTTCGTTTGTTTCTGCTGGATTTTCTTTAAAGCAAGTACTTTTCACGATGCACAAACGATTCTTGTCCAGATTTTTACGAATTTTAACGCAACTGCATGGAAACCAATGTTAAGTGCTTACGGACTTGTATTTGGAGTAATGTTGATTGGCTATATCATTCATTTTGTCCCGAAGTCCTACGAAACATTTTCTGTGAATGTGCTTTCACGCATTTCTATCGTTGGTCGTGTAGCCATTATGTTGATCTTTATTTGGTTAATTATTCAAGTTAAACAATCTGACCAGGTCATGCCTATTTACTTACAGTTTTAAAATTCTAGGAATCATACTACTTATTTATAAAATATTTGGTCAATTAAATAATAATTACGTTATTTGCAGTCCTAAAATTAAAACAGAACATATTTAATACAAAATACAATGTCAAGAGTTTGCGAAATAACAGGAAAAAAAGCGATTGTAGGTAATAAAGTATCTCACTCAAATACTAAAACTAAACGTAAGTTCAATGTGAACTTGCAAACTAAAAAGTTTTATTTAGCTGAAGAAGATAAATGGATAACGATCCGTATTTCTACTTCTGCATTAAAAACGATAAACAAGAATGGTGTTGCAGCTGTTGTGAAAAAAGCGAGATTAGAGGGCTTTTTGAAAAAATAGGTATTACACCAATACTTTTATTATATAAAAAACGTTGCTACTTATTTGTAGTGACGTTTTTTGTTTTTAAAGACGCTCGCAATTTTACGGAACAGTAGAAATGCCCTTTTGTAGTATAACTTTTTCAATTACAGGATTAAAAACGTAGTCAATCTATTTTATTCTTTTTGAACTTTTTTGAGGATAATTAATGTAACTTGTTGCTTTATTTGGTGTATACAAAAAAAGATAATAAATATTTTAAATGAAAAAATTTTTTATTTTCGCCTTCGTTTTTCTTTCCTCATCGCTGTTGATCTTTTCTCAGAATTATGATACTGATTTGCTCTCAAAAGAGTTTCACAAGGGTAGGAGAGATGCACTTCGAAAGAATCTTCCTGATAATACCTGTGCGGTTCTTTTTTCAGGTGCGGAGCGTCAGCGTGCAAATGACACAAAATTTATTTTCCACCAGGATCCTGATTTCTACTACCTGACCGGCTTGTTAGAGCCAAATGCAGTGCTCATCATTTTTAAAGAAGAACAAGTCTTTTATGATACGATGAAAACAAAGGAACTTATTTTCGTTCAAGACCGGGACCCTGCAAAAGAGATATGGACAGGCAAGATCCTCGGAACAAAAGGCGTTTCAAAACAATTGGGTTTCACGAATGTACTCACAAATGTGCAATTTGCCGATTTTGCGATCGATTTTAGCCGTTTTACTAAAACATATCATTTGGACTTTAATAACGATGTGCGTGACGATAAAAACAACAAAGGCGACCTTTATAGTCTAATAAAACATTTTCGGACAAAAGCAGCTGCGGCTGCTGTAAGCTCCGATCCGATGGATCTTGAAAATTGGCTGGCATCACTAAGGGAAGTTAAAGAAGCAGAAGAATTGTTGCTGATGCGGAAAGCAATCGATATAACGTGTCTGGCGCACGCAGAGATTATGAAAGCTTTGAAGCCCGGAATGAAAGAGTACCAGGCACAGGCTGTCGTTGAATATATGTTCAAAAATCAAGGCTCTGAATACGTTGGGTACCCTTCGATTGTTGGTGGTTCTGAAAACTCTTGTATTCTGCATTATGAAACAAATAGGAAAAAGTTAGCGGGTATGGATCTGCTCGTAATTGATGCTGGGGCCGAGTATCATGGATATACAGCTGATGTTACGCGTACACTTCCCGTGGATGGTACGTTTTCTGAACAGGAGAAGATCATTTATAACATTGTTTTGGAAGCTCAGGAAGCAGGCATAAAAGCTTGTATTCCCGATGCGGAGTTCCGTGCCCCACATAAGGCGGCTGTTGCTGTTATTCAAAAACGACTTTTAGAACAAGGGATCATTAAAAATGCTTCAGACTACCAAGATTACTTTTTCCATGGAACCTCTCATTATTTAGGTTTGGACGTTCATGATCCCGGTAATTACGGTAAATTGAGTCCCGGTAATGTTATTACTGTTGAACCCGGTATATACATTCCTGCTGGCTCAAAATGCGATCCAATGTGGTGGAATATTGGCGTTCGTATTGAAGATGACATCCTGATAACAAGCGGAAGCCCCGAAATATTGTCAGGGAAATTACCAAAGAAAATTGACGAAATAGAAGCTTTAATGACGGAAGAAAGCTTTTTTAATCGTATAAAATAGAATAATCTGCTCTTTTCTATTGATATTTATTTAAATATATTGTGGATTTCAATTAAAAATTTTACATTTGCACTCCAATTTTGATAAACAAATAATACAATGGCTAAAAAAGGTAGTAGAATTCAGGTGATAATGGAATGTACTGAGCATAAAGACAGCGGAATGCCGGGAACGTCACGTTATGTTACAACAAAGAATAAAAAGAACACCACCGAAAGATTAGAGTTGAAAAAATACAACCGTATCTTGAAAAAAGTAACTGTTCACAAAGAAATTAAATAATCTAGTTTAAAGCTTTAGGCTAAGTTCATTTGAACTTTTGACTTTTAACTTTTAAACTTTTAAATTATAACAAAATGGCTAAAAAGGTTGTCGCAACACTTAAATCTGGTAAAGGAAATAACTTTACAAAAGTGATTAAAATGGTAAAATCACCTAAAACAGGTGCATATTCTTTTAAAGAAGAGATTATTCACAATGATCACATTCAAGACTTCTTAAAAAAATAATATTTTTATAAGTAGTATAATTATAAAGGCTTCCTCCAAAACAAGGGGAAGCTTTTATTGTTTTATATAATAACCACTCAGAAAGTGGAAAATGAGAATCAACATCGATGGGCATTTTTAGTTTTTTTAGTAAAGAAAAAAAGGAGAGTCTGAATAAAGGACTTTTTGTTACCAAGCAAAGTTTTTTTAGCAAAGTAGCAAATGCAATCATGGGGAAAGCCACGATTGATGACGAAGTGCTGGAAAATTTAGAAGAAATACTAATGACTTCTGATGTAGGTGTTGAAACTTCTTTAAGAATCATTGAAAAAATTAAAAAACGTGTTGCTCAGGAAAGAAAAGTAGAAACATCTAAACTGAATGATCTCCTGAGAGAAGTTATCGCTGAATTGTTGGTTTCTAACGGGCAAGAGGATAAAGCAGATTTTGATACGCCCGCCGATAAAAAGCCTTATGTAATCATGGTTGTTGGTGTGAATGGCGTTGGCAAAACAACTACCATTGGTAAACTGTCTCATCAATTTAATAAGGCCGGAAAAAAAGTTGTTATTGGTGCTGCGGATACTTTTCGCGCTGCTGCTGTTGATCAAATTAAAATATGGGCTGATCGTACAAATGCAACCTTAGTTTCTCAAGGAATGAATGCAGATCCGGCTTCAGTTGCCTTCGATACATTAACCTCAGCCGTTGCAAAAGACGCTGATGTTGTTATTATTGATACTGCAGGGCGCTTACACAACAAAATTAATTTAATGGCAGAGCTAACCAAAATTAAAAATGTCATGAAAAAGATCATTCCCGATGCTCCTCATGAGATATTATTGGTGCTTGACGCTTCTACCGGACAAAATGCAATTGAGCAATGTAAACAGTTTACTGCCGCTACTGATGTTAATGCTCTTGCTTTAACAAAATTAGATGGTACTGCAAAAGGGGGCGTTGTAATAGGTATTTCCGACTCCTTCAAAATTCCTGTAAAATATATTGGTGTTGGTGAAGGAATGGAGGATCTGCAGATATTCAACAAACACGAGTTTGTAGACAGCCTCTTTAAACAATAATTTTCTTCTCTTTCTTTCTTTTCTTCTTCCTTCTTTTTATCTGGTCATGAATTTCAAGAGATTCTCACTCTTCCAGAGCATCGTTAGCAGGGATTTGCCATTTTGATTTACGGTTTTATTGTTTCAATAAATATCGATAATGCTTTCAGGATTTTTTTTAATCGCCGGTGGTTCATCCGCTTGTATCCATTCTCGTCTTAACTGTGTGCTTTAAACGATTTTTATTACTTAGATTCATTTTCGGATATCTGCTGATTTCATATCCATTGATTTTGATAAAGATCTATAGGAAGGAATATGAAAATAAAAATGAATTTTCTCTTACAAATACTTCCAAGCCTCTGTGTCCATGTAAAAATAGTTACTATAATTTAGATTCAATATTCATTCTTAAACTTGATTAACTATCTTTGCTGCAGATTAAATTTAGAAAATTGAAAACAAAAACACTTAAAAAAAATAAAGTAAACGTAGTTACACTCGGTTGCTCTAAGAATATTGTTGATAGCGAAGTATTGATGGGGCAGTTGAAAGCCAATAATTTTGATGTTCAACATGAAAGTACTGAAGATGATTCAAGCATCGTGATTATTAATACTTGTGGGTTTATCGACAATGCAAAACAAGAAAGCATTGATACCATCATTTGCTATGCGGATGCAAAAAAGTCAGGATTAGTAGATAAAGTATATGTGACGGGTTGCTTGAGTGAACGATACAAACCCGAATTAGAAAAGGAGATTCCGAATGTAGACGGATATTTTGGTACACGGGAATTGCCCCGTTTGTTAAAAACATTGAAAGCGGATTACAAACACGAATTAGTTGGTGAACGTCTGTTAACAACACCCCATCATTTTTCCTATTTTAAAATTTCTGAAGGTTGCGATCGCCCTTGTTCTTTCTGCGCTATTCCATTAATGCGCGGCAAACATCTTTCCCGTTCAATTGAAGATTTGGTAAAAGAAGCAAAGCACTTGGCGAAAAATGGAACAAAGGAATTGATGTTGATTGCACAGGATCTTACCTATTACGGTCTGGATATTTACAAAAAGCGAAATCTCTCCGAATTGCTGAAACAACTTTCTGATGTGAACGGAATAGAATGGATTCGTTTACATTATGCCTTTCCGGCTGGTTTTCCAATGGATGTCTTGGATGTAATGAATGAACGTAAAAATATTTGTAACTATCTGGATATGCCTCTGCAGCACATCAGCGATAATATGTTGAAGAGTATGAGAAGAGGGACAACCAAGCAAAAAACCATTGATCTTGTCAATCAGATCCGTGATAAAGTTCCGGGTATAGCGCTTCGTACTACTTTAATTGCAGGATACCCGGGTGAAACAAAAAAAGATCACGAAGAAATGTTGGAATGGGTGGAACAAACACGTTTCGAACGTCTAGGTATCTTCGGTTATTCTCATGAAGAAAATACACATGCCTATTTACTAAAGGATGATGTGTCAGCTAAAACGAAACAGGCCCGTACCGAAGCTGTTATGGCTTTACAAATGGGAATCTCTTATGACCTGAATCAAAAGAAAATAGGCAAAACATACAAGGTTTTATTTGATAAAAAAGAAGGGGATTATTTCATTGGACGCACCGAGTTTGATTCTCCTGAAGTTGATAACGAAGTACTTATTAAAGCGGACAAAGAGTATGTGCGGGTAGGTGATTTTGCAAACGTAAAGATTACTTCTGCTGAAGATTATGATCTTTATGGTGAAGTTGTCTGATTGTTCTTAATTAGTATTTCTCTTAATTTCAATCGTACATGCTGCATGTAAGAATCCTATAGCTGAAACGCATCAAAATAAATCATCCAGAAATTTATTCAACAAGTACCTTGGATACTTAGAATGGTGTTTTTGAAATGAAAGGAATTTCTTTTATTGAGAACTGAAAAAATCTTTACTTGCCGATTCTTTACTTTTAGACAAATATGCAAGAGCGATGTTCTATTTCAATGCAAACATATGCTTCTCGATATTCTCCTTTGCTGATCTCTTTCATTATATTTTTCCTTCAAGTATCAATAATTTTGTTTTTAAAACTGCTGCTACCGTCAAGCTGTCTTTAATTTCACCCGATTCTACCATGTTGTATAAGACATCAAAATGAAGTTTGCGAACCTCTAATTGCTCGTTATCCTCTGGTTCCGATTGTCCGAAACTAAGATCTTGGGCGATATACAAGGTGCAATATTCATCACTTGCGGAATTACTCAGGTACATTTCCTGAATCATTGTCCATTTTACTGCTGAAATACCTGTTTCTTCCTGTAATTCGCGCTTTGCCGAATCCAATGGATCAACATTCCAAGGACCTCCTCCTTCAGGTATTTCCCATGAATATTGATTGATTGGGAAGCGATATTGACCAACAATCCATGTATTGTAATCGTTGTCCAATGGCAGGATTCCTATCGCTCTGTTTTTAAAATGTACCACAGAGTAGGTCCCCGGATTTCCATTTGGATTTAATACTTCGTGCTTTGTAAGTCCGATCCATGGAGAATCATAAACTCTTTCTTTTGTTAAGGTTTTCCATGGATTTATTCGTTCCGAGTTTTCCATTGCGCTCTTTTTTTACAAATTTAATCGATTATCCGATAAATATCGTGCTTTCATAATTTACCAATTATATACTATTCATTTCCTTACCTTTGCTACCCTATTATGAGAGCAAAAAAACACACGATTCCTTTTGCAGATACAAATCAGTTCTCAAAACTGTTTTTGGAATATATTAACGGAGAAAATAATCTTCGGCCTTTCTATTCGTATGCTCCTCATATCGATTCATTTAAAAAAGCTATTGAAGATAAGGGTCGTGAAAATATTAACAGGGAATTGCTTGTTGATGTTTTGACAGCGCAGTATGCTAAGCTGAAAAATGCAGATATTTCTCTTAATAATATCCAACTTTTATTGAACGATACTACCTTCACTGTTTGTGCCGGTCATCAACTCTGCCTATTTACAGGTCCTTTATACTTTATATACAAGATTCTCTCAACAATCAATTTGGCAGAAGCTTTAAAATCTAATTATCCTGAGCAAGATTTTGTACCTGTTTACTGGATGGCAAGTGAAGACCATGATTTTGACGAGATTCGTTCTGTCCATTTGTTTGGCAAGACTGTTAGTTGGAATAATGACGCGAAAGGAGCAGTCGGACGAATGAATCCGACTAAAATGAACGATGTGATTGATGAATTGAAACAGATCCTTGGCGAATCGGAAAATGCTCGGTCATTAATTCAGCTGTTTTCTGAAGCGTATTTAAATCATCATACGCTTGCTGATGCAACACGTTATTTGGTTCATCAACTTTTCGCTCAATACGGTTTAGTCATCCTCGATGCCGATGATGCCCGATTAAAAGAGACATTTACTGATATCCTGAGAGATGATATTGTCAACAATACGAATTTTAAACTGGTTAATGCGACACTAACTGAACTAGAAAAAATTGGTCACAAAGCACAAGTTAATCCTCGCGAAATCAATGTTTTTAAACTCACAGATATAGATCGTGTTAGAATTGAAAAAGCGAATCCTGAAACATTGGCATATGCTTCCGGTGATTACAGTCCGAATGTTGTTCTTCGCCCTTTATATCAACAAATGATCCTCCCTAACTTAGCCTATGTTGGTGGCCCCGGTGAGATCGCTTATTGGTTAGAGTACAAAGCAATGTTCGATTATCATAAGGTTAATTTCCCTGTTCTTATGCCTCGTAATTTTGCAGTGTTGAGCGATGAGAAGACAAGTCAGCAATTGCATAAATTAGGTTTATCTTCCGATGGATTATTTAAAGATGTAGAATACCTTATAAAAGATTTTATAAGTAAAAATTCGGATTTTTCTTTAACAGAGCAGGAGCAAACGCTGCGCTCTATATTTTATGAACTTTCATTAAAAGTATCAGCGGTAGATTCTACGCTTAAAGCGACTGTAGAGGCAGAGCTCCAAAAGGCTTTAGCGGGTTTGAAGACCATTGAAGCTAAAATAATTAAATCAGAGAAACAAAAGCAGGAAACAAATATTAATCAGATCAGGAAGCTAAAGGATAAGTTTTTACCGGATGGAATCCTTCAGGAACGTTATGAAAATTTCTCTCCGTATTATTTAAAATATGGAAAGGATTTCATCCCTGAGCTGAAAAAGATTTTTGATCCTTTTGAATTTGAAATGCTCGTATTAGAACTGAAAGATATAGGGAAAGAAATAGTTTAAACTTCTCTTTTATCATATATTTCAATGCTGCTTTCAATAAAGTTTTTTATTTCTTCAAAATGCCATGGCTTGCTGAAGAAAAAGTCTAATTTTATTTCATTAACTAATTCTTGTATAGCTTTAGTATCATATTGCCCGGTCAATATTGCGTTTATGCTGTTTGGATTTTTTTTTCTGACCATTCGAATTACATCCGTTCCTTTGTAGTTTTCCAAATTGAAATCAGTAATTACTATTGCAATAGGAATGTTTTGTTCTGCTAAATCATCGGTTATAAATTCTGATTCTTCAAAAGATGATGCGGCTTCTAGTATCAATTCGTCTGGTATAAAACTTTCTAACTGCATTTTAAGTGATTCAAGAAGTATAAGATCATCATCAACTATCAATATACAAATTTTACTTTTCATGGTTTGTTTTTTAAAAAATGACTAGAAACGTCATTTATAATATCTATTAATTCTTTTTCCTGCCAAGGTTTTTCAATAATTTTCGCAACGGTTTTTGACTCTATTAATTCATCAAACTTATTTTTTTTCATATAGCCCGTTATCATTATTATATTTATATTTTGATACTTTTGCCTAAGTATAGATGCGAATTCATCTCCTTTAATACCTCCCATATGGTAGTCAGTTATTACTAGTAGCAAAGAAATTCCAGTCTCTACAAGATAAGAGCAAATTTCTAATCCCTCCTCTGCACTTTCAGCAAATTCAATTAAATATTTTTCACCAAATTTCTTTTCAATTTGATCACGGATTGAATCAAGTATTATCTTTTCATCATCCACTGCCACTATTGCTATTTTATTCATCTTTTAAGAGTTTTAGGGGTATTGTTATTTCAAAAGCAGTTTCTTTTTCATCACTCTCGACATTGATTTTCCCGCTATGCTTTTCTATTATTTTTTTCACAATATCTAAGCCTATTCCAGAACCCTGGCCTAGTTTTTTTGTGGTGAAAAATGGATCAAAAATTTTGGATAACAACTCTTTTGGAATTGCAGGTCCATTGTTTGAAATAATTATTCTGTGATCGGTGTTTTCAATAAGCAAATAATCAATTTTAATAGTGCATTTGTTATTACTAGCTTGTAAGGCATTGTTAATTATATTTGTCCAAATTTGCGAAAGTTCTTCTTGATTTCCAGTAATAAAAACATCTTCATGGATGTTTACAAATACACTCGATCCATTTTTTATTTTATTATTTAAGAGTGAAATTGTGTTTTCTATGCTTTCTTTTAGATTAAATGTTGTCAATATTCCGTTCAAGTTTCCATGTGAGTAATTATTTAACGTTTTAACAACTTTGGTTGCTCTGTTTGTTGCTATTGAAATAGTATCCAAAACTCTGTTTAATCTCGCAAATCCACTTGCAATTGAAAATATATTTCTACTGTTTGGTAATTCTAAAAATGAAATCAATCTTATGTCAATGTCACTAAATCCCATTTCTAATAGTTTTCGTGCATAAAAATTTATTTCAGAAATAAATGGTGCTTTTTCATTTAACTGCTTTGAAATACTTGATAACAATTCTCGCTCTTCTCTTGTTGTCAAATATTTTCTATCATGATTAACCAAAGATAATAAACGTATAGAACTTTTATAATCAGTATACTCTAGGTTATTTAATTCAGATATAATATCCTTGTTTATTGTATCTACCAATGTTTTACAGGAAGCGTTGATGGCTCCGAGAGGAGTATTGATTTCATGAGAAATTCCGGCTATTAATAGACCTAAGGTAGCCATTTTCTCTTGATGAATCATCTCATTTTGGATACTATAAAGTTTTTCGAGAGATTCTTCAAGAGCAATTTGTTTTTGTACTAATTCATTAGTCCGTTCACTAACTCTTTTTTCTAATATTGCATTTGCATTTACCAACATTTGCTTAGAAAAAACTAATTCTTTATTCTTTACATTTAAAGATTGATTAAATAAATTTAATTCTGCAAGTCCTTTTGTTGAAGCTTGCTGTAAAAAAATGAATTCGGCGATATAGTCATGTTTTGGGAAATCATTTAATGAGAGTTTATAGTCCAAAAGATTAAACTGAGAGTTGATTATTGCATTAGCAAGAATAATAAAAGATTGGTTGTCGCCCTTTACAAGGGAACATTTATATTTTTGTTTCTTATCTATTGTTGTAAAAAACAACAATTTATCCCTTTTCAAAATATCATCAATACGAAATTGGGATTCCCAAATAAAAAAATCTTCGAATGAACTTCCTATTTTAATTCCATCTACAGAATTTTTAAAATTGTTGCCAATTTCGATTATAAAATTCGATGAATCAATAATTAGAAAGTAGGGAGTCGTGAAATTTAGAATTGGAATAACATTATCTAAAGAAAAAACATTTCCAATATCATTTTTAATTACCGTCATTTTTTCATGATATTATTAAACTTTCAATAATAATTTTAAAAAATAATTTTGAGTTTGATATATAAAAATTTTTCTAATTTTTTTATCATTTTTTTGTAAAAGAAAAATAATTATATTTTATTTCAATAAATTCTTTCCAAATGAAACAGGAAATCTAAATTATTTTTTTGTTAGCTTAAAAATTCATTGAAAAAAAAGGTAAATCTACCATTCCACTTTAAAGACATGACAATCATTTATTTCATTTTTTTCCTGAATGTGCGTAATTTGAATTTTTTCGATATTAAATCTTTTTCCAAGTCCTCTGATTAGTCCTATTACCATTGGTGTCATTCCTTCTCTTTTTGATCTATATTCTAACTCAATAGAATTCGCAGTTTCATTTCTAGTACTAAATTGAGGTGCAACTAATTCGGGCATAATATTATTTACGCGATTGTGCAACATGTCAAGATTGTTGAAAAAATCAGGGAGGTTATTGCCTGCTAAATTGAGCATTTCTCCATAGCCCTCGTTTGCAGTATAAAGAATCCAATATTCTCCGAATGCTTCCATGATCACATTTGACTCAGCTCCCAAGACTTTAGATGCATTATGAACTAAACTATAGGTGAGGGCGTCGGGATAAGGTTGTAAACCAATAAAAAAATCATCTTCAAAATTTGATAATTTTTTAATTTCATCCCATTTGTCTTTACCAAATTTATCGCATACTAAATCTTGAATAGCTTTATTTACCAGTCCGTACATATTTTTATGATATTTTTCTATTAATAATAACTTTTTTCGGTACAAAATTAAAGTTTTTTCTGAAGATTATCTAGTGATATCATTATTTATTAAGTTGAATTTTCATTTTTTACGTGAACAATTTATATGAAATTTTGTTATTTTTTATCTCAGAACCTCCTTAAAAATTGGGATTTATTCCCTATGCTATCCGATATTTGACTAAATTTGAATTCCATTATTCCTTAGATCAACAAAAAAAATTCAATTGGAAACAACAAGTATAACATTATTAGAACAGGGAATCGAATTGCCTTTGATGGAAGAATTTTATACCATTCAAGGAGAAGGATTTCACTCAGGAAAACCTGCCTATTTCATTCGTGTTGGCGGATGTGATGTTGGCTGCCACTGGTGTGATGTGAAAGAAAGTTGGGATGCATCTATACATCCACTTACCAAATCGGATCAGATCGTTGAAAACGCGAGTGCTTTTCCCGGTAAAGCAGTTGTTGTTACAGGTGGTGAACCGAGCATGTACAATCTCGAATATATTACAAAGCAATTTAAGAATAATGGAATACAAACATTCATCGAAACATCCGGTGCATATTTGCTGACCGGGATCTGGGATTGGGTTTGTCTTTCGCCAAAGAAAGCGAGTCCTCCTTTGCCTGAAAATTTCGATAAGGCCAATGA
>CAMCYR010000042.1 GCA_945885475.1 Chitinophaga pinensis | reverse complement strand
TAAGGCAAACGAGCTTTTTAAATACGACAAAAAAGGGAGGTTACTTTATAAATACAGTAATAAAAATTTAGGGAATATCTCTTATGTTGATGCCTCAAATATGCTGAGAATTTTATTATTCTATAAAGATTTTCTTCAAGTTGTTTTTTTAGATAATACCTTAAGCGCGAATGGTGAAACCGTAAGTTTTGATAAGATCGGTTTTCAGCAGGCCCAATTGGTTTGCTCTTCACACAATAACTCGATGTGGATATACGATCAGCAAAACTTCTCCTTAATCAGGCTGGATCGGAATTTGGAACAAATTCAGCAGACTAATAATTTAAATGCATTGTTGTCAGATACGTTACAACCAATTAGTATTTTGGAATACGATAACAGGGTTTTTTTGAATAATCCCAGATCGGGGATTTTAATATTTGATATTTATGGAACATATTACAAGACATTACCCATCAAAAATGCCATTCAGTTTCAACCGATTGCTGATTGGGTCTATTTTAGAGAAGATAAAAAAGTGAAGGCATACAATATTAAAACTACTGAAGAAAAAGAATTTGATATGCCGGAAGTAGATTTTGTCAACTTCAGACTTGAAATGGGTGTGCTGATGCTTCAGAACGAAAATTCTATAACACTTTTTAGCGCAGATTAATTTTTTCTGTTCATTTCTGATCCTCCGCTTATCCGTTTTACTCAAAAGCTTGAAACGACAGTCAGTTATGCAGTTCGGAGTCAATCGAAAGGTATGCTTTTAATAAGTGAAAAGAGTGTTGGATTTTCCGGAAAAACTTATCCACAATTTCTATTTTTTTCCTTGCACAGCATCTTAGAATTCGTATTTTCGTTTCGGTTTTTAAGTTTATTCAAATTATTTTATTACTACTCATATGCATATAGCAATCGCAGGAAATATTGGTGCGGGTAAAACAACACTTACAACACTCTTATCAAAACACTACAAATGGCAACCTCATTTCGAGGATGCAGATGATAATCCTTACTTAAATGATTTTTACGAAGAAATGCAACGTTGGTCATTCAATTTGCAGGTATACTTTTTAAATTCTCGTTTTGGACAAGTTCAGCAAATTCGAAATAGCGGCAAAACCGTTATTCAGGATAGAACAATTTATGAAGATGCATATATTTTTGCACCCAATCTTCACGCGATGGGATTGATGACGACACGCGATTTTGAAAATTATTTCGCACTTTTCAAATTGATGGAATCTTTTATTGCTCCTCCCGATTTGTTGATCTACCTGCGTGCTTCTGTTCCTACTTTAGTGCATCAAATTCAGAAGCGTGGACGGGATTATGAAAATGCAATTCGCCTCGATTATTTGAAGCGTTTGAATGAGCGTTACGAAGCGTTTATTACTTCATACGAGCAAGAGCATCCGGGTGCAAAATTGTTGATCATCGATGTTGACAACAATAATTTTTCTGAAAATGCAGAAGATCTTGGTTCCATCATTCACAAAATTGATGCGGAAATAAACGGATTGTTTTAAAATTCGATTTTCTTACTGAAAAAACGTCCGGCTAATTACCTGGGCGTTTTTTATTTTAAGTCGTCAGAATAAATACTCTTCACACGATCTCTTAAATTATAAGAAGAACTCATTACTTCTCCATAAGCTCCTGCTGTGCGTATGGCAATGAAGTCGCCTCTCGATGTTTCAGGCAAATTGACTGCTTTACCAAAGCAATCAGAACTCTCGCAAATAGGTCCAACAACATCATACTTTACGTCTTGATATTTGATACGCGTGTTTTGATACTGTTTTAGGTTTTCAATTTTATGATACGCTTGATACAAAGCAGGTCGCATTAATTCCGTCATACCCGCATCGAGTATTGCGAAGTTTGTACAGACTCCTTTTTTTATATACAGCACTTTTGAAATAAGTGCACCACATTGGGCAACTACTGCTCTTCCTAATTCGAAATGTACTTTTTGCCCAGGACGTAATTCTAAAAAATCATTGTATAATTTAAAATAGGCTGCAAAATCTACAAATCTATTTTTGTCGGGCTCGTGGTAATCAACTCCCCAGCCACCGCCAACATTGATGTTTTCAATAATTATTTTGCGACTTACGAACCACGATTGTATTTCGTTTACACGCATGCATAAAGATTTGAATGAACTCATGTCCGTTATTTGAGAGCCGATGTGAAAATGCAAGCCAATCAGTTTCAGATTTTTTAATTCTTTTAAAGATTCAATAACACTTTCAAGCTCCCACAAGTTGATTCCGAATTTATTTTCCTCTAAGCCTGTTGTAATATATTTATGAGTATTTGCATTTACATTCGGATTGATCCGCAACGCGATATTTGCTGTTTTGTTTTTGGCAAGTGCCAATTCATTGATTACTTCCATTTCTTGCAAACTCTCGCAGTTGAAACAAAAAATAGAATGATCCAAGGCGATATTTATTTCGGCATCACTTTTTCCTACACCTGCAAACACAATGTGTTTCGGGTCGAAATTACATTCAATTGCTTTTTTGATCTCATTGCCGCTAACACAGTCTGCTCCTAATCCATAAGATCGAATACTATCCAGAATTTTATTGTTCGCATTTGCTTTTGTTGCATAATGAACAATATAGCCGTATTTATCACTTTCCTTTTTTATTAAGTCGAGTGTTTGTTTCAACACTTCTACATCATAATAGTAGAAGGGTGTTGGAATGTTTTTGAATTTGCTTATTATATCTGTATTGAACATTAGCAAAATTATATTTAGTACTGAAACCCTCTCCTTGCAGGAGAAAGCAGGGTGAGGTTTTTCCTCGCGCCCGAAATCTTCTTTATTAAAACAATCCCTTGTTAAGCGCTATAAGTGTATCTTTTTTTAATTTCGAATCAACCAAAATAGAAACGTTATTTTTACTGCCTCCATAAGAAATCATACGAATAGGAATGTTTTTTAATGCATCAAATATTCGGAAAGCATATCCTTGTTTCTCGGCTGTAAAGCTTCCAACGATACAAACAATAGTTAAATTAGTTTCTATTTCCACTTTACAAAATTCTTCTAGTTCGCTTTTGATTGCTTCCAGATTCTTTGTGTTGTCAATCGTAAGGGAAACAGCAACCTCCGATGTAGTGATCATGTCGATCGGCGTTTTATAACGCTCGAAAATTTCAAATACTGCTCGTAAAAATCCATATGCCAATAACATCCTTCCCGATTTGATATTGATTGCTGTGATATCGTCTTTTGCAGCAACGGCTTTTATATTGTCGCCTGTAGTTCTTGAACTGATCACTGTTCCTTTTGCCTGAGGTTGCATTGTATTCAATAATCTTACAGGGATATTTTTATTTTGAGCGGGGAGGATACACGTTGGATGCAAAATCTTTGCTCCGAAATAAGCCAATTCGGCTGCCTCATCAAAAGAAAGCTCCGCAATGGCTTGTGTTTTTTCAACAACGCGCGGATCGTTGTTATGCATTCCATCAATATCCGTCCATATTTGTATTTCCTCAGCTTGAATTGCTGCACCAATGAGTGTGGCGGTATAATCACTTCCTCCACGTTTTAAATTATCAATTTCTCCAAACGCGTTTCTGCAAATATATCCTTGAGTAATATATAGATCGGCACTTGGATTTTTCCCCAGTTCCTGCTTACTATTTCTTTCAATATAGTTCATATCCGGCTCTTCATTTTCATCTATACGCATGAAATTAAGAGCGGGAAGAAGCGTGGAATTGATATTTATTTCCTCTAAGTAATAATGAAAGAGTGCTGTCGACAGTAATTCCCCTTGGGCTAAAATGGCGCGTTCTTCATTGATCGTAAAGAGATCTATAGTGAACGAATGAAGATAACCGAAATGGGATTCAAGTAATCCTTTACCCTTATTTAAACCCGCTTCAGTTTTATAGAGCTGTTTTATTACTGTTTCATATTTTGTTTTCAGCTCTTTAATTAGTGAACTTGCTTTTTCATTTTCTTTCAGGTAAAGCGCAGCTGCAATTTCTACTAAATTGTTAGTTGTTCCGCTCATGGCAGATAATACAATAATTTTCGGAGACTTGTCATCGATCAATTTTGCCAAGGCGTGCATGCGTTCTGCAGAGCCAACAGATGTGCCGCCAAATTTTAAAATTTTCATTGATTCGGATATTTACTTAAGAATAACAAATTTATACTAAATGGGTCATGTTGACCGAATTATTTACAAAATACTATTTTGATAAATGGTTGTTGATAAATATTTTTCTTGAAATCGTTCGAAATGACCTACTATTTAACAACTCGGCAAGAATGAAGCATATTTCTGATAGTTTCCTCGATCAAAGTAGGATTTTTCAGTGCTACAAATTTTGAGAGTTTCTTATTTCTATATTTTACTCTTTCGAATAAAATTTCTCCTTCCGACTCGCAATTGAGTTTAGAAGCCTTTTTTTTATCATTCTTTTTAATACTTGGGCATCATGTGCAATCTTATTGACAAATTTTAACACTTTCGAAGAATCGATTGTTAAAATAATGTGTACATTAGTACTTACAAAACATCCCCGCCATTCTATTAAAATAGTATTTTTGCAATCACGTATGCTTACATTATTAAAAAAGGAAATCCGTAGTTTTTTAAGTTCACTCATTGGCTATATAGCAATTGGCGTATTTTTGTTGCTGATCAGTTTGTTCATGTGGTGGATCAAATCTGATTCTGGATCTAGCAATAACTTAAATGTACTTGACAGCGGGTATTCAAATATTGATTCGCTCTTTATTATCGCTCCCTGGGTGTTTTTGTTTTTGATCCCGGCAATTACAATGAGATCTTTTGCGGATGAAAAAAAAGCAGGGACAATTGAGTTATTGTTAACGCGGCCTTTAACTGATCTTCAGATTATTCTTGCTAAATATTTCGCCGGCTTTTTCCTCGTCTTATTTTCCCTACTTCCAACGCTGATCTATTACTATTCAGTGCATAAATTGGGAAGTCCTGTTGGAAACATTGATACAGGAGGAATGTGGGGTTCCTATATTGGTCTCTTGTTCCTGGGTGCAGCATTTGTAGCGATTGGTATTTTTGCTTCCGCAATTACGGACAATCAGGTTGTTTCTTTTATCGTTGCACTTTTCCTCTGCTTTTTCATTTATACGGGCTTCGATTTTATCAGTTCCTTTTCACTTTTTGGAAAAATTGATAATATAATATTGGCATTAGGGATAAATAGCCATTATGTATCAATGAGCCGTGGTGTTGTAGATACAAGAGATGTGATTTATTTTGTAAGTCTGATCGCTGTATTTATATTCAGTACCAAAACTGTGCTGGAAAGTAGAAAGTGGTAGTATTGTTTGTTATCCGATTGGATTAAGTGATTTTTAAATAAAAAATACCGGAAGGTAAAAATTAGACAGATTCGAAATTTCTTGATGAAAAATAGAAATAAAAAACGAGATTTAGTTGCACTTGGATTAGTCATTGCCCTTGTGGTAATGTTTAATTATGTGGGTTCGTTTGTGTTTCACCGCTTTGACCTTACCACTGAAAAACGTTACACATTATCAGATGCTACGAAAGAATTATTGAAAAATCTAGAGGATGTAATATTTGTAAAAGTGTATCTCGAGGGTGATTTTCCTGCCGGTTTTAAACGCTTGCGTGATGAAACAAAAGAGATGCTCGATGAATTCAGAGCCTATTCTGATAATAATATTGAGTACGAGTTTATTAATCCTACCGAAAATGTTGATAAAAAACAACAGAACGAAGTTTACAAACAGTTATATAAAAAAGGATTAGAACCCACCAATCTGGAAGTGAAGGAGGAGAGTGGTACTACGCAGCAGATTCTTTTTCCCGGAGCAATCGTTTCTTATCGTGGTCACGAACTTCCCTGGCAATTGTTGAAAACGCAGATGGGACGCTCTTCTGAAGCGCAATTGAATAATTCGATACAATCTCTTGAATATGAGTTTGCCAGCTGTATACGCAATCTGAGTGTGAATGTCCGCCCGAGAGTTGCTTTTATCGAGGGTCACGATGAATTGGACACACTCGCTGTTCAGGACATTGCGGATGCTTTGAATGAGTTTTATGTTGTTAAAAGAGTAAGCATCAATGCGCAGCTAAATGCTTTGAAAAATTTTGATGCGATTATCATAGCAAAACCGGATTCTTCTTTCACTGATAAAGATAAATTTATCATTGATCAGTTTATTATGAAGGGTGGAAAAGCACTTTGGTTGATCGATCCATTGTACACAAGCCCTGATAGTCTGCGTAAAAACGGGGGAACACTTGCTGTTTCTTATAATCTACGACTAGAAGATCTTTTGTTCAAATATGGCGTGAGAATAAATCCAGATATGGTAGTGGATATGCAATCGTCTGCCATTCCTGTCAATGTTGCTATGAGAGGCCAACCCGCCAACATTCAAATGAAGCCTTGGATCTTTTCTCCATTGATAATGCCAACTGTAAATCACCCTATTGTGAAAAATTTAGATGTGATCAAAGTCGATTTTGCAGGAAGTATTGATACCGTTGCATCAAAAGGAATTCAAAAAACAATTTTACTTCAGACTTCAAGATATTCAAAGTCAATTCTTGCACCAGTGAGAGTCGATTTGCGAATGGTGAATATGCCTCAGGATGAGAAACAGTTTAATAACCCATACCGGAACATTGCTGTATTATTGGAAGGTAAATTTGAATCACTCTATAAAAACCATCTCGATCCTAAGATCGCAAAAGATACAGCAATAGGTTTTGTTGAGAATGGTGTAAATTCAAAAATGATCGTTATCGCTGATGGTGATATCATCAGAAATGATATCGATTACCGTTCTCAAAAGAAATTGCCCTTGGGATATGATAAATATACAAACCAAACATACGGCAATAAAAATTTTATTCTCAATTGCGTGAATTATCTCTGTGACGACTCTGGTTTAATTGGCGTAAGGGCCCGCGAACTGAGTTTGCGTTTACTGGATAAAAAGAAATTGAAGAATGAACGGGTAAAATGGCAACTCATTAATACCGCTTTACCACTTTTCCTTTTAGTGGTATTTGGAATCATCTATAATCTGAGACGTAAACGTAAATATACTTCCTAATGCGTAAAAATAGAATTGCAATAATATTGGTGATCGTAATGGGCTCACTCTCTTTTTGGTTCATTATCAATAACCGTAAAGGAACGTTGAGTGCTGAAATGAAGAGTTTCGCAGTCAGGGATACCGCATCTATCAATAAAATATTTTTGGCTGATAAAAACGGTAGGGAACTCACTCTTGAACGTGACCAAACTGGTAAATGGACAGTTAACGGGCAATTTAACGTTCGTATGGATGCATTAGAAACATTGCTTGAAACTATCTACCGGATCGATGTGAAGGAGCCTGTGGGGAAGAGAGCTCAGGATAATGTTATGAAACGCTTGGCTGCCAAGGCTGTGAAATGTGAGATTTATCAGAAAGGGGAGCTTACCAAAGCATATTATGTCGGAACAGAAACCAAGGATATGAAGGGGACCTATATGATCATGATCGATCCCGAAACAATGAAAACAGCTGAACGTCCTTTCGTAACCTATATCCCCGGATTTGAAGGTTACTTAACAACTCGTTATTTTACAGAAGAACGGGCATGGAGGGATAGAACCATGTTTCAATATAATCCGAATGATATCAAGTCGGTAAAAATGGAAGTGCCGCACAATCCTTCTTTCGGTTATAACTTAACTGTAAAAGGAAATAACGAGTATGAGGTAAAGATGCTCGTGGATAACAAGGCGGTCTCCAACATTGATCCAATCGCAGTTAAGCAGTATTTGTCATATTTTCAAATACTCACTTTCGAAAGCTTTGAAGTGGATCTCAAACAAAATCAGATCGATTCGGTTTTGAAGTCCAAACCTATCAATATACTTACAGTTACCGATAAGAATGGCAAAACCAATAAGGTGAAATTTTATGCCAGAAAACCTAAAAAGGAGTCTTATGATTCGCAAGGTCAGCTACTGGTTTTTGATGAGGAACGTATGGATGCATTGATGAATAATGGCTTGGATTTCGTAATGGTTCAGTTTTATATGTTCGGCAAAGTAATGCCATCCGTTGATTATTTTCTGAAAGGTGCGGGCCAAACCGCTCAGCCTGTTAATCTGCCGGTAAATAAGCCGAAAGTATAGTGCCGCTCATGAAACTCAAATAGTATAAGGTCTCTGGGAACAGATACTTTTTTTGTTAAAAAGTCGGTTGAAACTAAAGTTTAAATCCGGCTTTTTTTTTGTTTTAATATTTATATTTGCTTCATAGAAAAAAACCTATTAATCCATTTCGATATGAAATTTATTGTTTCCAGTATTTCTTTATTAAAGCAATTACAAGCCATCAGTGGTGTGCTTAACTCAAATAATGCCTTGCCTATTTTAGATAATTTTCTTTTCGAAATAGATAAAGGGCTATTGAAAATTTCAGCGTCTGACCTGGAAACAACAATGACAACTTCCATTAATATTGAGTCGAAAGATTCTGGAAGTATCGCTGTTCCTGCGAAATTACTTTTAGATACGTTGAAAACATTCGCTGACCAGCCTTTGACTTTCTCGGTTGATGATGCAAAGTTTGGCATTGAAATCATTTCCGATTATGGTAAATACAAATTAACAGGTCACAATGGTGAAGAATTCCCGAAGTTACCAAGTTTGGAATCAGGTTCATCGCTTGATATTGATGCGAGTGTTTTAGCTTCCGCGATTAATAAAACAATTTTTGCAACAGGTAACGATGAATTACGTCCGGTAATGTCAGGCGTTTTTTGTCAATTGGCTACCGACAGCATCACTTTTGTTGCTACAGATGCTCATAAGTTGGTTCGCTACAGAAGAACAGATGCACAAGCACAAGCTGCTTCTTCGTTCATCATTCCAAAAAAGCCGTTGAATCTCTTGAAAAATACTTTATCCAGTGTTAGCGGAAATGTGAAGATCGAATACAACAATACCAATGCTTTTTTCTCTTTTGAAAATACAAATTTGATTTGTCGTTTGATCGATGGAAAGTATCCGAATTATGAAGCAGTTATTCCTAAAGAAAATCCCAATAAATTAACTGTTGATCGTGTTTCTTTTCTAAGTTCTATTAAGCGTGTTTCTATTTTCTCAAATAAAACAACTCACCAAGTACGCTTGAAAATTGCAGGTAGCGAATTGAGTATTTCTGCTGAAGACCTTGATTTTGCTAACGAAGCAAGTGAGAGATTAACGTGTCAGTACAATGGTGAAGACATGGAAATTGGCTTTAACTCTAAGTTTTTAGCAGAAATGTTGAGTAATCTGAATTGTGAAAATGTGAATTTAGAAATGAGCGCTCCTAATCGTGCAGGAATTTTATTACCTACCGAAAAAGAAAATCCGGGAGAAGATATATTGATGCTCGTAATGCCTGTTATGTTGAATAGCTAATCTAATTAATCAGCATACAAAAAGCCGCTTCAATAATATGTAGCGGCTTTTTGTTTTATTGAAATTTTGTTTCTGGCCGGCTGCGTGAGTTCACCTTTTTCTTGGGAAGTCACAATCTTATGAATCAGAGGAGGAATAAGCATTGTGCTTGGATGTATTATTATTTATCAAAAAAAGGATTAAATTTACTGTATGAAATGCATTGCATTCAAAATTATATTAAAAAATAAATGACCCCATGTATAAAAAACTGCTACTCTACTTCTTCGTTTTATGCTCCACAATCGCATCTGCACAAACAACTATTATTGATAGCATTATTTCAGGTGGCATTTATCGGAACTATCGTATTTACATTCCTGCCGCTTATACCGGAACATCTGCCCGTCCTTTAATTTTCGATTTACATGGATATACATCCAGCGCTTTATATGAACAAGCCTATTCTAACTTTATGCCCATTGCCGACACAGCTAATTTGATAATGGTGTATCCCAACGGAACCTTATCTGGTGGACAACCATATTGGAATGCCGGATTTGGTGGAACGGTGAATGATGTTGCATTTATTTCTGATCTGATAGATACGCTGTTTACACAATACAATATTGATCATGATATGGTTTTCTCTTGTGGTATGAGTAACGGTGGATATATGAGTCATACTTTAGCTTGCGAATTAAATAATCGTATTGCTGCAATAGCTTCTGTTACCGGCAGTATGTCAACGTTGCAACAGTTAACATGTGTGCCAAACCGTCCTGTACCAGTTATGCAGATAAGCGGTGATGCTGATGGAACTGTTGTGTATGGAGGTGGCTCCGGTTCGATGGGAATCGATGCTTTAGTCACTTATTGGGTAACGAATAATAACTGCAACACTTCAGCTACTTTTTCTACTCTTCCTAATATAAGTTTAATAGATGGATGCACTGCTGAGCATTACGTATACAATAGCGGTGATTTAGGTTCAACCGTTGAGAAATATAAAATTATAGGAGGTGGACATACCTGGCCGGGTTCTCCTTATATCATTGGTGTAACGAATAAGGATTTTAGTGCATCAGAGAAAATATGGTTATTTTTCAGAAAATATAAGTTGAATCAGTTTGTAGGACTTAACGAATCTGAAAACGTAAATTCAATTAATTTATTCCCAAACCCGGCTACAAGTGCTGTTAGCATTGATGGAGAAAATATCTCTTTAGTGATGATTTACGATGTAAATGGGAAACTAATTGTAAAGTCAACACAAAAACAAATTGATATTTCTACTTTATCGAAAGGTGTATATTCAGTGGTTATTGTTTCTGAAAAAAACAGAAGCGTAAAGAAATTACTGAAGATGTAATTACAACATCTTCAGTATTTCTTCACTCATAGGATTTATGGAAGAGGAGTAAAATTTCACTAATTCGCCATTTTCATTAATAAGATATTTGCAAAAATTCCAGTTTGGAGCATCTGTGTTCCACCCATTTTGATCCTTGTCGCTCAGCCATTTGAACAGTTCGTTTTCTTTCACATCTACTTTTTCAAAAAGCTGAAATGTTACTCCGAAATTTTTTCTGCAGAATGCACCTATTTCATCATTTGTTCCTGGCTCTTGCCCGCCAAAATTGTTCGCAGGAAATCCAAGTAACGCTAATTTATTTCCATGTGTTTTATGTAATTTTTGCAGATCATCGTATTGTGGAGTAAAGCCGCATGCCGATGCCGTATTAATAATCATCACTTTTTTTCCTTTGTAGGCAGAGAAATCAATTTCTTTTCCTTCTATTGATCTTAATTTGAAATCGTAAAATGTTTTTGTATTCATAGGGGTCTTCGTGTTATTAGGTCTTGTTTTTATATCTTTTTTTTTTAAAAGTAAAAGCAGGTGATAGACTAGTTTTCTCATTTAATATTTTTCTTTTATAACAGTTAGGTAAACTGATTGTTTAAATTGGATAAGAGTGCACTATTCAGTAATTCTAAGCTTCGCAAATTTTATTAGTAAGTGCTTTTGTCCGATTCCGTCAAAAAAGATTGTTGCTTTATTGTTTGGAAAGTCGCCCTCCATTGTGATTACTTTCCCGCTTCCAAATCGGTCGTGTTGAACTTGCATTCCTACTTGTAAATCGCGTAAACTTTCAGTATCAAAATCGGATGTGTTTTTTGATGCATTGTTTACTTTTACAAGCTTTTTGTTGATCAGCGGACGTTGTACAAAGGTTTCTTTTGGTTTTGAAATCGATAGTTTTGGCTTTACCGAATATTCTTCATCGCCAAACATGCGACCATTGTTTTCTGCCGGTAGTTGGATGTATTTCGAATCCATCTCCTCAATAAACCTGCTGGGTTCACTGTATATTAAATTACCCCAACGATAACGTGAAGTGGAGTAGGAGATTGTTACTTTTTTTTCTGCTCGTGTTAACGCGACATAAAATAATCTTCTTTCTTCTTCCAAATCAGCTCTATCTGTGAGCGACATTTGTGATGGGAATAAATTCTCCTCTAAACCAACAATATAAACATATGGAAACTCTAAGCCTTTTGCAGCATGAATCGTCATCAATACAACTTTGTTTTTGTCTTCTTCTGTTTCGTTTTTTTTATCCGCATCTGTCATTAATGCAATATCTTGCATGAATAAGTTTAGTGGTGGACCTCCTGCATCTGTAGTTGTACCCTCTATGATTGCGGGTTTTTCGTCAGCAAATAATAATCCGTTTTCTACAGATTGTTCTTCTATTTTTAGAATTGAATTTTTTTCTCGTTCTAATTGATTTTCTTTTTCTGTTTCATCAACCACCACTTCGATATCACTCTCCGTAAATTCTTTAATACCATTTAAAAGTTCTTGAATGTTCTCGTGTCTGCTGACTCCTTCCGGAGATTTATCCGCGTAAAGGTCGCGCAAAATGCCCGAATGAATAGCGATATGCTGGCCCAGATCATATGCGTTATGTGTTTTTAATTGCGCAGAGAAACTTTTTATCATTACTGCAAAATCATCAACTTTCGCCTTTGCTCCGGTGTTTAGTCCTATTTCAAACTCGTTAATATTTTCAATGACTTTCCATAAACTGATGTTGTGATCGTTTGCTGCAACAATTATTTTATCCAGTGTTGTGTCACCAATACCCCTTGCAGGATAGTTGATGATCCGTTTTAGCGATTCTTCATCGTTGTTATTGATTGTTAGACGGTAATACGCCAATAAATCTTTGATTTCCTTACGTTGGTAAAAGGATAAGCCGCCATAGATCCGATATGAGATGTTTTGCCTTCTGAGTGCTTCCTCCATTGCTCTTGATTGAGCATTGGTCCGGTACAAAATTGCGAAGTCGCGATTGTGCGCATGTTCATTCATTTTGGTTTCGAAAATGGAGCTGGCAACAAAACTTCCTTCAGCATTATCGCTTTCAGTTTTTACAATTTTAATGATTTCACCTTCTGTATTTTCAGTGAAAACATTCTTTTTGAGTTGGTCTTTATTTTTTGCAATTACAGAGTTTGCCGCGCCAACAATGGTTTTTGTAGATCTGTAATTTTGTTCCAATTTAAAGATTCGTAGTTCGGGATAATCTTTCTCGAAATTTAAAATGTTCTGGATGGTTGCTCCCCTGAATGCATAAATGCTCTGCGCATCATCTCCTACCACGCAGATATTCCGGTATGCTGCAGCAAGTTGTTTTACAATAACATATTGCGAAAAATTTGTATCCTGGTACTCATCTACTAAAATATATTTGAATTTATGCTGATATTTATGAAGAACAGCCGGAAAGTCACGCAAGAGAATATTTGTATTGAATAAAAGGTCGTCAAAATCCATTGCCCCAGCTTTAAAACAGCGGTTGCGATAAATTTCGTAGATAATTCCCAATTTAGGTTTTGCCGACTGCCGATCCTCTTCTTGAATTTGGGCATTGATTAAATAGGATTGGGCCGAAATAAGATTGTTTTTTGCAGAGGAAATCCTTGATAAAACAACTACCGGCTTATAGATTTTATCATCTAATCCTTGTTCTTTCAGAATTGTCTTAATTAAGCTTTTAGCGTCATCCGTATCATAAATGGTGAAATTGGTCGGATAACCGAGTTTTTCTGCTTCACTTCTTAAAAGGCGGGCAAAAACAGAGTGGAAAGTACCCATCCATATGTTTTTAGCTTCACCGGCTCCAACTATTTTTGATATCCGCTCTTTCATTTCTTTGGCGGCTTTATTCGTAAACGTCAAGGAAAGAACCTGAAACGGATCTACTCCTTTTTTTAATAAATGGGCTATTCTGTATGTCAATACGCGTGTTTTTCCGGATCCAGCACCCGCAATGATCATTACTGGACCTTCAGTACACTCAACGGCTTCGCGCTGAACACCATTCAGCTCTTCTAAATAATTCTTTGTCATCGTCGTTATAACAATCGTTTTTTAATTGAGTTCAAATTTAATTTTTATCCGGGATGTTTTTGTGCTTGTTGAAAAGTATAAATGAAAATCTAAATCCTCCTGATTATTCTGCAGCTCCTCTTTTCATAGCCAAACAGCAATATTGAAACAATTTAAACTCTTAAGTACTCTTCTCTTAAATTATTAGAACACGATTAGTCCCTAAATCGAAGGTATTATAAGGCTTTTTAGACTTGAATACTTCTTTTGTTGAAAAAAATCAGTTTCAGTGCAACTATATTCAGACAGTTTTCATCTAACATTTAGTATTTTTAGTTTTTAAAATCGTATTTTAGTCAATTATTATAAAAATCTAACTCTTTTCAACGATGAAAAATTTTAAATTATCATTATCTTCATTTGTTATCATTGCATTAATGGTACTAGGAGCTCAAAAGGCAGCAGCTCAAAAAGCGTATTTCAATAGTAAAACATCACGCCAGGTGGTAAATCAAAAAATGTTGGTTTATACATGTGATATGCAAGGTTTAAAGTCGGAGGAGGCAGCAACGGCTCTTGCCGCTAAAATGAAAGCTTCAAATGGCATTAAAAATGTTGAAGTGAAAAATTTCAATGTTAATAAAGCTGATTTTGTGATTACAATTAATACTCAAAAAGGTATTTCGGTGCTTCAGAATTCATTGTTGGCTGCCGGAATTGAAACTGTCTATTTAGACAATAAACCTGTTAAAACAACTGAATTGTCGACTGTTGTTAAAGGTATGAAAAAGAAAAAGTAAAAAAGCATTATATTTAAAATTTAGAGCGCTATCAGTAAACCTGGTAACGCTTTTTTATTGTTATGGATTATAAGAAGATCGATCAAATTCCTATTTTTTTTATTGTGGGCGTTCCTCGCTCAGGCACAACCTTGTTGCAGCAAATGTTGGATGCCAATCCTTCCGTTATTACTCCTTTTGAATCGGGTATCATTGTCTTTTTAAAGCAAAAATATTTTAAAAAAAGGAATTGGACCAAAGCGGATGTTAACTGTTTTATTGAAGATCTATACAATGAACCCAAGTTTGTGAATGGCTGGAATATAGATAAAACCTATCTCACACAGCTTTATCATTCAATTCCTTTAAAGGATGTAAGGTATGATCTGCTTCTTAAATTGGCCTATTATTCATATCCTTCTATTTATGATAAGAGTGAAATAAAATTATTAGGCGATAAAAATCCTCTATACTCCTGGTTTGTTGATGAAGTGAAAGAGGTTTTTCCAGAAGCGAAATTTATTCACATTGTAAGGGACTACAGAGCAAATATTTTGTCGAACAGAATTTGGTTCTTTCGTAAAAATATCTCTATCCTGGCGCAAAAATGGGTAATCACAAATAAATTTATTGAAAATCAAAAAACCAAATCTCCCAAAAATTTTTATACTGTTCGATATGAAGATCTGGTAGACAATCCCGAGAAATATGCGAGAGAAATTGCTCTGTTTCTAAATATCGACTTTGATCAGAACATGCTTGAGCACCACAAAAAGGCTACAAAAGTTTATTCTGATCCCAATGCCGAAAAGGTTACCGATTATCATAGGGATTTCCTTGGTTCATTGCACGAAAATATAGTCAAGCCTATCAATAAAGATAGGGTAGACGTATGGAAGATCGAATTAACAAAAGAGGAGATTGCTTTGGCCGATTATATTTCTATCCCTTATGCAAAAGGCTATCATTACGAAGCAATGTACTCCGAAAAAAGTTTTGACTTTTTGAGAAAAGCATTATTGGCAAAGATTCGTATTACGATTGATATTTTTATTATTCGGATCTACCAGAAATTTCCGGGATGGATAAGAAAAGCTTTACGTTATTTTTCAGCGAGCCTCTATAAATTATTTGGTGTTACTCATATTTTTAATCCCGAATTAAATCGTGCGAAACATAGCAAATCAACGAATTAGTTTTCTGTTGTTGAATTCAAGTATTTTTGTTACCATTCCTTGTTGGAAGGGTTGTAGTTGCTCATAGATTAGCAAGAGCTCTTCGTCTGTTGTGTCGTTGAAATCAATGTCGGAGAGTGAAAGCGGTTTATAGTCATTTGTAATGTTGCCAATGCTTTTTCTGAATAGACCTTCTTTCTGTAAATAATTTTCTTTCGTTAGAATGTAATATTGGCTCTCCTTGTCTTCATTTATTTTATCACTTAACTCGTATCCTAATTTTTTATTATAGAAAATAGCATTGCTATTCGACTTCAATATTTTTATATAGTTTTCAGAATAATCATTAATTAAAAATGTATAATCAAGTGTGATAATGGAGGTCATTACAGGAATTAATGTGCCCCAATATTGCGGCGCCCAAATGAAAAATCCGCCCTCCGATGACTTTGAATTCAGGTCAATATTTTTTCCATTGATGAGCCCGATTTTTTCATTGTTATAGTGAATAATAAAATAAAAACTAGGAGTTTTTTTTTCATTTAAAGCGCTATCGATCGATTTAAACCATTTTTGCTGCATTTCTGGAGTGATGATCTCCTTGTATTGCATGGTGTTTCTGATGATTTCAGAGTTACGTTTTTCACGCACCAATTCAATGTCATCTTCTTTTAAACTTGTAAGCAATATGCCGTATTTGTTTATTCGCAAAGCTATTTAATTAATTTTTGTATTGAATAAGGTGGCTTCTTGTTTTGTAATTGATACAATTTAAATAAATACTGACCAATTACTCCTAAGCATAATAAAATTAAACTGGTGCTAAATAATATACTTACAATTATGGAGGTGTATCCAAGTGGAACATTGTGAACCAGTTTTTTGAAAATAAACCGTGCGCCTATCAGGAATGTAATGATTGAAAAAAACAATCCGCTGTAGGTCATTAACTTCAGCGGATAGGCCGTGTAATTGATTAAAATACTAAAATATAAGGATGTCAGTTTTGAGAAGGTATACCCTGATTGGCCAGATTTACGTTCCACATGATTTACTGGAATCGTCTCTATACTGTTCGTATACCATGTTACAACAGTATCAATGAACATAAAATTATTCTGATGGTTTTCAGTTATTTGTTTACAAATATTATTTTTCATTAAGCGGAAAGACGAGCCGCCACGCGTATCATCAGAGGTAGCTTTCATGTATATGCTTCCAATATTCCTGATCGGTGAATGTTTTTTATTTTCAGGAATTCCATATACAACATCAGCATCTGTTTTTTTATAACAATCTAATAGTTTGGTTATTTCTTCTGGTGGAAATTGAAGGTCGTCATCAATCGTAATGATTTGCTCTCCTACTGCAAGTCCCATTCCACATATTGTTGCATTATGTTGTCCGAAATTACGGGTAAGCATTACTCCTTTTAATGTTGTAGGGAATTTTTGTTTTAATTGCTCAATTGTTTTCCAACTAGTGTCCTTGCTGCCATCATCAATTAAGATGATTTCATAGGATGATCTTAGGTTTTCAAATACGGCTGACAGTCTTGAAACAAGTTCTTCAAGCATTTCTGCTGAGTTATATACCGGTATTATTACAGAGTAGTTCATTTTGCTTTTAATTAAGTTCCGGCTGTTAGTCCGCCATCCATTATTATAGTCGTACCTGTTACCCATCTTGAAGCATCAGACAATAAAAATACGACCATGTTAGCTATATCAGTTGTTTCGCCAAAGCCTAAAGGATACGATTTTTCATGTGCATCCATTGCTTCTTTGCTGATTGTCTCTTGCGCACCATCAAGCAACGGTGTTCTTACCATTCCTGAGTTGATTGTATTTGATCTGATCTTTTGCGGCGAAAATTCTAATGCAATCGTTTTACTGAAATTATCAATTGCGGCTTTTGCTCCCGAATATAAAGCTCCTCCTTTGAATGGATAAATGCTTGCTAATGACGAAAGCAATACAATTGATGCTCCAGCATTCACTTTTTTCTTTTTTAATAATTGATTGATCAAAAGAACAGGAGCGGTGTAATTGATGTTGAATACAGCATCAATACTTTTTTTATCAATAAATTTTATAGGCAAATGTTTTGTGATTCCGGCACAATTTACAATACCATCCAAGCCATCACATAGATCAATAAGCGACTCAATGTTTTCGCATAGATCTGTTTCAATTGTTACATGCCCGGCTCCATGAAGTTTTGTTAATGTGTCAAAAAGGTTTTCTTTATTACGTCCTGTAATAATCAAGATGGCACCCATTTGCGATGCGGTGATAGCCGTTTGAGCACCGATGCCTGATGATGCTCCAGTGATTAATATTTTTTTTCCCTGTAATGAAAATGGTTGCTGATTCATTTTTTTATTCAATTTCTATAATATCTGGACAAACAATTTTATCCGTTTTGAAAGATACCGCTCCCCAAGATAATCCTACCCCAAATCCTGAAATTAAAAGATTCAGTTGTTCTGATTTTACTTTATTTTTCAGTTCCGAAACAATAGTTAGTGGAATAGAGGCAGAGCTTGTATTCCCAAATTTTGCAAGAGTGTAAGGAACTTGTTCCGCTGTGAATTTTAATTTTTTTCGGATGCTTTCATTCATGATCAGATTTGCCTGATGCATGATAAATGAATCGTAATCTGCTGGTGTCGTTGCTGTAAGATCCATTAATTCTTTTATTGATAATGGTACTTCACTTATCGAAAAGTTGAAAATGTCCAATCCGTTAAGTGCAGTATTTAAAGGTGTTCTGATAATTCCAGGAGCTATTTCTTGTTCCGCAAAAGAATCAGGAGAAGCAAGGTTTCTCATACCTCCATGAGGAATAATTATAGCATCGTGTCTAGATCCATCCGTGAGTAAATTGTAATGGAAAGGTGTTGCATTTTTGTCGAATTCAATTGCCGTTACTGTTGCTGCATCTCCGAAAAGCGGGAATGTGCTTTTGTCTTTATAGTTGCATGATCCCAACGAATTATCACCGGACATTAAGAGCCCTTTTTTTAATCCGGTCGCCGACATTAAACTGTTGATCACCGATAATCCATAAGCATATCCTGAACAGCCCAATCCGATGTCAAATGCCATATTCGTTTGTGACAGACCTAATCTATCCTGTAAAATACAAGCAGTAGAAGGAAGAAAATAGTCTTTTGATTGTGAAACAAAAATTAATATATCGATTTCGTTTTTGTTCCATTTTAAATCCGCAATTAGTTTTTCTGCAGCCGCATAGCAAAGGTCGGATGTTGTTAAGTGTTTTGGTGCAAAGCGTTTCTTTTCGACACCAATTGTTTTGATGAGCATCTTTTTTTCCTGCTCAGATAAATACTCGTAATCCCAGTTCGAGATTTCATTTTTTGGAACCGCTGCAGCGATGCCTGAAATTTTTGTGTTGTATGTAGAGAAAAATGCCATCTTTTTATTTTTTTCTGCTGATAATGATGTCGAACAGATCTTGAACGGTTGATATCTGCATCAGATCATTTCCTGTAATAATTACATCATACTCAGAATTTACTAATGCAATAATAATTAATGCATGCATTGAACTCCATTCTTTTAATCCTCTGAAAGAGGTTGTTGCTGTTAGTTTTGAAGGGTCATCAAATTCAAACTCTGAGGCTAAGTTTTTAATTAATTCGTTAATATCCATATTATTTTTTTAAAGAGTAATAATAGTTCCAGACCAAGAATAACCAATTCCAAATGAGGCTAACATGATCTTTTGTCCCTTTTTTGCTTTGCCTGCTTTTATCGCTTCGCAAAGTGCAATTGGGATTGAAGCGGAAACTGTATTTCCAACTTCTTCAATATATGTAAAAAATTTGTCTTCGCTGATTTTCAATTTTCTTCTTAATACACTTAATAAAAATCCATTCGCCTGATGAAAAATAAATAAGTCAATATCTTTTTGTTCTAGCTTGTTTTTTTTCAAAATATCAACAAACATAGGTGGAACAACCCTAAGAGCAAATGAAAAAATTTCAATCGCATTCATTTCTAACCGCCCGCTTTTTAATCCCCCAATTGCTTCATGTTCTTTTAGCCATTCTTGATCTACCGGATTTCGGATTCCACTTCTTCGCACAATTAAATTTTCTCCACCGCTGCCATCTGTTCCGAAAGAAAAATTTCCAATAAAGCTCAGTGATTCTTTTTCGGAAGAAACAAGTGTAGCTGCCGCAGCATCACCAAAGATAATACGTAATTCCGAGTCTTCTGGGTGTGTAACAAGCGAAGAAACTTCAGCGGTGAGGATAAGTATATTCGTCGCCAAGCCGCCTTCAATAAGTCCTTTCGCGATTCCTAAGCTGTATGTGAAGCCAGTACATCCAAACGCAATGTCTATTGCACCGCAATTCGTACTGAGTTCTAATCGATGCTGGAGTATGCATGCAGCAGCAGGTCCGGCCTGATCTATTAATGAGGTGCAAAAAATTAAAAAGTCGACAGATGATCTATTAATGTTATGCTCCTTGAAAAGTTTTTCAGCAGCAAGATATGCCAAATCCGAACCCAAAAGATCCTTTGATGTCACATGTCTTTTCCTGATCCCCGTTTTCTTTAAAAGATCCTCTTCAGTTAACGAAGGAAATATATCGCATAGATCCTTGTTAGTGACGATTTTCTCGGGAAGATAATAGCTGATCGCTTTTACTTGAGCATTCACAATTCTATGTTTTAACAAATATAAAAATAAATGCTTGTATTTCGATCATTTGGTAGATTGAAATTGTTAGTTAATCTGCTAATGTAGTTCAGTTTTTAATTTACTACTTTTGTTTTTAATGACTAATTTTAATGCACGATTCAAGAAAATGGCAATAAAAACAGCTTTTAAATCAAATCAGACCAAATTGGTCGACATATCTGAAAAGACTTTTCATCGGAAAATTATTGCATTTTTCTTTATTCTGAGTTTTCTTTTGTACGGAAAAGGAATTGGTAATGATTATTCTATGGATGATGAATTTGTTGTTAAAAATAACAAACAAGTTCAACGTGGAATAAGAGCAATTCCAAATATATTTCGCACTACTTATGTGATCGATAGTCAAAAAGCGAGTTATGAATACCGACCAATTGTAAAAGCAGTTTATGCTTTGGAATGCCAATTTTTTGGAGCCAATCCGCATATCAGTCATTTTTTCAATATTTTATTATATGCAATTTCAGTGGTGCTCCTCTTTTTTATCTTGATCAGATTATTCCCTCAATACAATTCAATCTTTCCATTTGTAATTGCTACTTTTTTTCTTGTTCATCCACTTCATTCTGAAGTCGTATACAGTATTAAAAACAGAGATGTAATTCTTAGTTTTATCGGATGCTTTTTGTCTTTGTATTTCTACCTGAAGTTTTATGAAACAAAAAAATATTATCATCTTTTTTTTGGTGCTTTCTTTATGCTTTTTGCACTCATGTCGAAAAAAGATTCGATTACTTTTTTTGCAATCATTCCCTTTACTATTTGGTTCTTAAAGGGCGTTCCGTTTAAACGGCTTGGCATTATGTTTCTCTCTTTTCTTCTTCCGATGTTTGTGTTTAAAATTGCTAGTAAAAATGTAATTAATGAGATCTCCCGTGTTGTTTTAGAATGGGAAAATCCTTTGTTTCTGAATACGACCATTTTTTATCGTATTCCTACGGGATTCTATAGCATTTATTTTTATTTGAAAATGTTTTTAATTCCCTATCCTTTAGTTTCTTACTATGGGAACAATCAGATTCCGATTGCGACATGGGCTGATCCTATTGTATGGATTGTACTATTCGCTTTGCTTATAGCCGGTTATTTTGTTGTCAAGTTTTTTAAAACAAATAGGGTTGTTGTTTATGGTTTACTTTATTTTCTGATAACTATTTCGATGTTTACAAATGTCCTTAAACCGGTTGTAGGTATTGTTGGCGAGCGTTTTGCATTTATTCCTTCAGTTGGTTTAAGTATTGTTTTGGCGTGGTGGTTATTAAAGCTTTTTAAAGTTAATATTGAAAATAAAGAACTTAAATGGAGTTCTTTGCCAGGTTCATTTTTTACGTTGTTCGGATTAATTATTTTTATATTTGGGATGCTGACATATGTTAGGCATGAAGCATGGAAAGATGCGTACACGTTATATGCAACAGATGTTAAAAATGCCCCAGAATCTGCTCATGCGAATTCATTGATTGCTGCTGCGTCCATTCAGAAAGTAAGAGAGAATCCTAAAATGTCAGTTCAAGAGAAACGAATGCATGTGTCTAATGCAGTTAAGTTTTATCAAGAATCTCTTCGTATTATTCCGAACTACATATCTTCTCTCAATAATTTAGGAATGATTTATTATACATTTTATAATCAACCCCAAAATGCAATTCCATATTTGAAAAAAGCAATTTCATTGGATACTAATTATGTAGAGGCCTATTTTAATTTAGCCACTTGCGAAGCAAAATCCGGTCAAAAAGAAATTGCGGAAGCTCATTATTTAAAAACAATTGAAATTGATCCTGACTTTATCAATACTTATAATGCATTGAGTAGTATGTATGCCGAAAATAAGGAATACGAAAAAATTCTTGACTTGAATCGTTCAGGTATTGAAAAGGGTGCTTTATCCGATATATTTCACATAAATATGGGGAATGTGTATTTTATCATGGGCGATACTATAAATGGGATAACTTGCCTTGTAAAAGGAGTGGAGGCAAATCCGAAAAACAGACAATTGGGGACATTTTTAGCAAATTACTATAGAAATAAAGGTGAATTAAATAAGTCCAATTATTATTTTGATTTGGTGGCTAAAGCTGCCCATCGATGATAGGTATGCTTAAAATGCCCCTCAACTGATTAGGTTTTCGACTGATATTTCTGTTCTAAGTTATAATTTAGTATGTCCCTGTTTTTTAAATAAGAACAATGCAGCGAGCTTTTTAAATGATCAGAATACTTCGAAAAAGGACGTTTAAGATTGATTTTATAAGCGGTTTATTGTTTAAAAAAGGAGTGCAGAAACGTTCTGTGCTCCTTTTTTTTAGAAATAGAGAAATTCAAAACATTTAGTTTAAATGATGATCAGGATTGTTTTTTAAGTCCGATTGTTCGATTATTGTTAATTTCATGTCTTTTTGTGAAATTTTAGTTAATACTATTTATTAATATTTTTTATGGACAGGAAATGGTTGAAAACCCTGTATACAAAGAGAGTTAGGTTGAAGATACGGTAAAGCCATAATTATTTTAAGAAAAAACGTATTTTTTTTTGCATCGACTGTTGTTTATAATAAATAATTATTACCTTTGCCCTCCCCAAAAAAGCGGGGGTGTATTTTATTTACACCGAAAAAAGATAGAAATTTAACAACAGAAAAATGCCTACAATATCACAATTAGTGCGTAAAGGGAGATTAAAAGCGGTTAACAAAAGTAAATCTGCTGCTCTTGATTCTTGTCCTCAGAAACGTGGAGTTTGTACCCGCGTATATACAACAACCCCTAAAAAGCCTAATTCGGCTATGAGAAAGGTTGCTCGTGTTCGTTTAACCAACAAAAAAGAGGTGAACGCATACATCCCGGGTGAAGGACATAACTTGCAAGAACACTCGATTGTTTTGATTCGTGGTGGCAGGGTAAAAGATTTACCAGGTGTTCGTTACCACATTGTTCGTGGAGCATTAGATACTTCTGGTGTTGATGGACGTAATCAGAGACGTTCAAAATATGGAACGAAAAAACCAAAGGCTGGTGCAGTAAAAGCAGCTCCAAAGAAAAAATAAGAAATAAAAACAGAGCGAGGGTTTGAGTAAGGGGTAATCCCTGAAGCAACAAATACGAACTCAAAAAAAATAAACAATGAGAAAGACCAAAGCCAAAAAGAGAATTCTTTTACCTGATCCAAAATTTAATGATATTTTGGTAACACGTTTTGTAAACAATTTGATGTATGATGGTAAAAAAAGTACTTCATACGATTTGTTTTATGATGCAATCGAAATTGTTCAGAAAAGAAATCCAGATGTTGATGGATTAGAAACATTCAAAAAAGCATTAAGTAATATTACTCCTGCCGTTGAAGTACGCAGTCGTAGAGTTGGTGGTGCTACTTTTCAAATTCCTTCGGAGATCCGTCCGGAAAGAAAGCTTTCAATGGGAATTAAATGGATGATTCTTTATGCTCGTAAACGTAACGAAAAATCAATGGCTCAGAAATTAGCTGGAGAAATTGTTGCAGCAGCTAAAGAAGAAGGTGCAGCTTTCAAAAAGAAAGAAGACGTGCATAAAATGGCAGAAGCTAATAAGGCGTTCTCTCATTTCCGTTTCTAAATTTATAAAGAAGTAAGAATGAGTTGTTGAATGTGCGTTTAGTTAAAACCAACAGCAAACAAACAGCAACAAACAATAAAATAAAATGGCAGATTTAAGATTTACAAGAAATATCGGGATT
>CAMCYR010000041.1 GCA_945885475.1 Chitinophaga pinensis | reverse complement strand
AATCAGCTTGGTATTCAGTTTTTCAAGAAAACAAACTGAATACCAAGCCCTGAAACTCTTATCCACTGATACACAAACACATGCTGGAGCTGAACAATTAATTCTTAAATTTTTACTCCTGTTTTCTTATTTTTTGATTATCTCTTTAGTTTTAAAATTATTTAAAATAAATAAAAATCATCCTAAAAAAACAGCTGAACTGCTGCAGGAATAATCAGATTTATAATAGTAGTTTTGCTTCTTTATTCTCCGCTTTTGGAATCTACAACGATCACGATCAAAAATACAAGTCTTTATAACTATACCTTATGCAGATCATTGTTTTTGTGAACAAAAGTGATAACTGCTTGTTTTAGTAATAGAAGTAATAGAAGTAATAGAAGTAATAGAAGTAATAGGAGTAATAGAAGTAATAGAAGTAATAGAGTTTATAGAAGTTAAAGAAGTAATAGGAGTAATAGGAGTAATAGGAGTAATAGAAGTAATAGAAGTAATAAAAGTAATAGAAGTAATATAAGTAATAGAAGTAATAGAGTTTATAGAAGTTATAGGAGTAATAGAAGTAATTCATCACATTGATTATTTTTAGAATGAACCAACAACATTTTATTAAAAAATGAAAAATGTATTAATAACTGGCGGAACCGGACTAATTGGCAAACATCTTTCTGAAAGATTAATACAAAGTGGTTACCGTGTATCCGTATTAAGCAGAGAAAGAAACAATAACAGTAAAATTCCTGTATATGCCTGGGATGTAGAAAAAAAGACGATTGATAATGAGGCATTAGAAAATGTAGATTATATCGTACATCTTGCTGGCGCAAATATAAGCGAGCGCAGGTGGACAGAAAAAAGAAAACAACTCATTCTCGATAGCCGAGTAAAGTCAAGCAACTTGATTTTTGAAGAACTAAAAAAGAAAAATATAAAATTAAAAGCCTTCATCTCTGCTTCTGCCGTTGGATATTATGGCGCTGTAACCTCCAATAAAATATTCAATGAAACAGATTTTGCTCCTAACGATTTCCTTGGCGAAACGTGCCGTTTATGGGAACAAACTACCAAGCAATTTGAAAATGTAGGAATCAGAACGGTAATAATAAGAGCCGGAATTGTACTTGCAAAAGAGGATGGTGCATTGTCAAAAATGATGGGGCCTGTAAAAATGGGAATTGGTTCTGCAATCGGGGATGGAAAGCAATATATCCCATGGATACACATTGATGATATCTGCAACATATTCATAAAAGCAATAGAAAATGATGCGATGCATGGTGCATATAACGCTGTATCTCCCGACCCAAAAACTAACAAAGAATTTACAAAAACTTTAGCGAAAGTTTTAAATGCACCGTTTTGGTTTCCTGCCATTCCTGCTTTTGCCTTAAAACTGATGTTCGGGAAAATGTCTGAAATATTTCTAAAAGGAAGCAGGGTTTCTTCCGATAAAATAAGTGCTACAGGATTTCAATTTCGTTTTCCTGAATTAGAAAAAGCACTGAAAAATATTCTTGATAAATAAAAGAATGATGATTATAGCAAATTATAAAAATGGGTAGGGTTCATGAAATGAATTTTTTTATTTTATGATGTATAAAAAATGCCAGAAGTAAAATTCTGGCATTTATTTTTTTGTTCGTGTAACTATATATTATTCCGAAAGATCAAAATCTTCCAAAAACTTCGTTGTGTAATTCCCTTTGATGAAATTCTCATCCTTCATTAATTTCAAATGAAAAGGAATCGTGGTTTTTACACCTTCAATTACATATTCACTTAATGCACGATGCATCTTTGCAATAGCTTCCTCACGCGTTTGTGCCACCGTGATCAGTTTCGCAACCATACTGTCGTAGTTTGGCGGAATAGTGTAACCAGCATAAATATGTGAATCAACACGAATTCCATGTCCTCCCGGAGTATGCAATACAGTTATCTTACCTGGTGACGGACGGAAATTATTAAACGGATCTTCCGCATTGATACGGCACTCAATCGCATGCAATTGCGGATAATAGTTTTTTCCTGATATAGGAACGCCAGCAGCAACTAATATCTGCTCACGGATCAAATCGTAATCAATTACTTCTTCGGTAATCGGATGCTCCACCTGAATACGTGTATTCATCTCCATGAAATAAAAATTGCGGTGCTTATCAACTAAAAATTCTACCGTTCCTACACCTTCATATTTCACTGCTAATGCAGCTTTAATTGCCGCATCGCCCATGCGTTCACGCAACTCATCCGTCATGAAGGGAGAAGGCGTTTCTTCTGCCAATTTTTGGTGACGTCTTTGAATTGAACAATCTCTTTCAGATAAGTGACATGCTTTTCCATACTGATCACCTACCACTTGAATTTCAATATGACGCGGTTCTTCAATATATTTTTCCATATACATCGCACCATTTCCAAATGCCGCTTCCGCTTCTTTACTTGCGGATTCGTAATTTGCTTTCATCTCTTCTTCTTTCCAGATGATCCGCATTCCTCGTCCACCTCCACCAGCAGTCGCTTTAATAATCACGGGATAACCTACTTGCGGTGCAAGTTCAATTGCCTGTTCTGCGCTTTCCAACAATCCTTCAGAACCCGGAACACAGGGAACACCTGCTTCGATCATCGTTGCTTTCGCAGACGATTTATCACCCATTGAGTTGATCATTTCTGGAGTAGCACCAATAAATTTAATATTATGCTCCTGGCAGATCTTTGAAAACTTAGCATTCTCAGAAAGAAAACCATAACCAGGATGGATCGCATCCGCATTGGTAATCTCTGCAGCCGAAATAATACTCGGAATATTTAGATAGGAATCTTTGCTAGGGGGAGGTCCGATACAAACTGCTTCATCTGCAAATTTAACATGCAATGAATCTTTGTCGGCAGTTGAATAAACAGCAACTGTTTTAATTCCCATTTCCTTACAGGTCCGAATAATGCGTAAAGCAATTTCTCCTCTGTTTGCTATTAATATCTTTTTGAACATGGTTTCAATTTGAAAATTAAAAAAATTTGAAGATCTGAAAATGAAATGTCAATTAATTGAAAATGGAATTACCATCTCCGAGTTAATGCATTCCCAAATATCAAAATTAGCTAGGGTCAACTAAAAACAATGGTTGATCATACTCAACAGGAGTAGCATCATCAACGAGCACCTTTACAATTTTACCTTTTACTTCCGATTCAATTTCATTGAATAATTTCATCGCTTCAATGATACAGATAACTTTTCCATTTACCACCTCATCACCAACATTTACAAATGATGGTTTATCAGGGGACGAAGAACGGTAGAATGTTCCAATCATTGGAGATTTCACAGTAATGTATTTTGCGTCATCACTTACCGCGACTTTTGCTTCAACAACAGGATTTGCAACTTGAAGTGCTACCGGAGCTGATTGAATTACTGACGGAGCAACAGGGCTTGATTGAACAAACACTTGTTCTTTTCTACCTGCAGGTGTTTTAATAACAATTTTTACATCTTTAGTTTCCAACTCTACCTCGCTCACGCCAGACTTCGCTACAAACTTGATCAAATCTTGAATTTCGTTCAGTTTCATGCTTATTATTTTTAGAGATTTATTTATTATTTAAAAAGACAATGAATCGTAAATGAAGAACACACTTGTAGAACAATTTTTATGAACTGTCAACATCTGTAAATCTGTTTTTCTCTTCGCTATCTCTACTTTATTATTTGTTAAAATTAATTCATTACCTACATATTGCCATCGTAAGCCCACTTTAAATAAATAGCACCCCATGTAAATCCGGCACCAAAAGTAGATATCACAATATTATCACCTTTTTTTAATTGCTTTTCATAATCCCACAAACACAAAGGAATTGTCCCTCCGGTTGTATTTCCGTATTTCTGAATATTTAACATTACCTTTTCAGAGGACAATCCCATACGTTCTGCAGTCGCATCAATAATCCGCTTGTTTGCCTGATGCGGCACCAGCCAAGCAATATCATCTGATGTCAGATTATTGCGTTCCATAATTTCAGCACTTACATCAGCCATACCCACAACAGCACGTTTAAAAACCGGCTGACCATCCTGAAAAACATAGTGTTCTTTGGCATCAACAGTTTCATGACTTGGTGGTTTAACTGAACCACCTGCTTTCTGGTGTAAATATTTTCTTCCCGAACCATCCGCCTTCAGAATCGAATCTTGTAAACCCAATCCTTCTGTATTCGGTTCTAACAAAACACAACCTGCACCATCACCAAAGATGATACATGTCGAACGATCCGTATAATCTAAGATTGCAGACATTTTATCAGCACCAACAACGATTACTTTTTTATATTTTCCGGTTTCAATAAACTGTGCTCCGGTTGATAATGCGTATACGAAACCGGAACATGCTGCCGAAAGGTCAAAACCCCAGGCATTTGTTGCACCAATTTTATCACAGATCACATTTGAAGTAGAAGGAAATACATAATCAGGTGTTACTGTTCCAACAATGATCATATCAATCTCTAGAGCAGAGATACCGCGTTTTTTTAAAAGTAATTCTATTGCCTGCACACACATATCGGAAGTACCTAAACCTTCGCCCTTTAATATTCTGCGCTCTTTAATTCCTGTGCGCGTTTCAATCCACTCAGAAGTAGTTGGAACAAGTTTCTCTAATTCAGAATTAGAGAGAATATAATCGGGTACATATCCGGCAACAGCCGTAATTGCAGCAGTAGTTTTCATTATTGAAATGCGAGTTTAATTTTTTCCGTAAGTTTTGCTTCGATGATACTCTTTGTAAGCAAGAGCATATTTTTTACGGCAATTTTATTTGAAATTCCATGACCGATCATGACAGTTGAATTAATTCCTAAAACAGGAGTTCCTCCATAATTTTCGTAATTAAAGCGATCGAAATATTCATCAGTTAGTTTACGCTTCCGAATCATAGTATAGAATGCTTCGGCTTGTTTCAAAACAACGTTCCCTGTAAAACCATCACAAACAGTAACGTCTGTCAGGTCATTAAAAAGGTCGCGCCCTTCTACATTACCGATAAAATTAAAATCTTTTGAATCTTTCATTAAGACGTGTGCCGCTTGTACAACAAGATTCCCTTTCTCCGGTTCTTCGCCAATATTAAGCAATGCCACTCTTGGATTTTTTATGCCGTAAACGTGTTCAGCAAAAATAGAACCCAACACAGCGAACTGATACAACACATCCGGCTTACAGTCAGCGTTTGAACCAACATCAAGAATAAGTCCGATACCTCCGTTTTCTTTTGGAAGAAGCGAGGTGATACAAGGACGGATAACTCCGGGTACAGCTTTAACGCTGAACATGGAACCGACAAGCATTGCGCCTGTATTACCATTGCTGGCAAATCCATCGATCTTACCCTCTTTTAAAAGATGAAACCCAACACTAATGCTAGAATTGGGTTTCTGACTAAACGCTTTAGTAGGGTGTTCACCCATACCTATTATTTCAGTAGTATGTACAATATCAAAATTCCTTGCCTCAGCACCTTCATTGGCAAGTCCGGCAAGAATCTGATCCTGATCGCCAATTAAAACAAGGCGAACATCTTTGGGTAGTTCATTATAAGCCAATACCGCTCCGGACACAGTTGCATCCGGCGCAAAATCACCGCCCATAATATCTATACCTATCTTCATAAACTCCTTCGAATTACGAATTAATACTAAAGTACGAAGTACGAATATTTACGAATTGCGAAGTATTTGTGAACCGGCAATTCGTTTTTTCGCAATCACTAAATACTATGCAGAAACTTTTTTCTCTACTGCTAATTTTCCTTTGTAGTACCCACACTCTCCGCAAACGCGGTGATACAATGTTGGTGCTCCACAGTTTGAACAGGTAGATAATGTTGACGCTACTGCTTTGTCGTGACCTCTACGGCTATCTCTTCTACTTCTCGATAATTTTCGCTTTGGATGTGGCATTGTTTATAAATTTTAGAATTATTGATTTTTAATTTTACTGTTTACTAATTTAATTTTATGTTTTTCAGATTGTCCCAACGCGGGTCACTATTTTCTTCTTCGTCTTTCTCCTCTTCTGTGATAAATTCCTCTAGTTTGTTAAGAATATCTTTATCGCAGGTACTGTTTCCCTTTTTATCTAATGGATGAACACGTTTGATCGGCAATGTAAGCGTGATATATTCATACATATATTGCGTAAGATCCAGCTCGTGTTCGTTGGCAGCGATGGTGATGATGTCATCATCATCATTCCCCGTATCACTTCCTCCTACTTTCACAATCAACTTATGTGTGCCGTCCAGGACAAGATCAAATTCTCCGGTACACAGATCACAGTCCGCTTTTACTGTTCCACCGATCTCAAATTCTAAAACCATCATTTGCGATTGTTTTAGTAATTTCAGATTCACAACAATAGTTGCTTGCTTGATCTCCGAATATTCAAAGTCTTTAAAGAACGAATCACCCACCTCAAACTTATATTCATGCAAGCCTAAGCTCAACCCTACAAACTGAATGATATACTCTTTTCTGGTCTGCATTTTTTCCAAGTTTTTAAGAAAGAGGGCAAAGGTAAAAATTTCTGCCTTACTTCAAAGCTTTGAATGAAATTAATTTTGATGTTATTTTAGTCGTTTTGGAACAAAAAACGAGTAAAAATACTCTTTTTACATGATTTTTATATATAAATCGTGCAATTTTAAGGAGAAAAGCAGGGGGAATTACGATTTTAAAATGAGCTAGCAGATTCTAAATCAATGAAAATTGATCCTAAGGCAGGTTTTTGACTCCTTTTTTTAGGAAAAACGCATTAAATCGCTGAAAACCAAGAAGGATTCTTCTATCGCTCTCTTTTTATTGGATTTATTTTTAATGGATTGGCAGAGATCTCTTTATAAAGCGTTCTAACTTTATAAATATCGATGGCCGTATAAATTGCCCTCCGGAAAGATTCTTCCGATGCGCTATTTTTACCGGCTATATCATAAGCGGTTCCGTGGTCCGGTGATGTTCTTACAACCGGCAATCCGGCAGTAAAATTAACACCAGAATTAAAAGCGATCGTTTTAAACGGTATCAATCCCTGATCGTGGTACATCGCTAACACTGCGTCAAATTTTTTGTATGATTCATTACCGAAAAAACCATCGGCCGGATAGGGTCCGTAAACCAACATCCCTTCCGCCTTCAACTGATTGATCGCAGGAATGATACTATTTTTTTCCTCATCCCCGATTACTCCGTTATCTCCCGCATGCGGGTTTAATCCCAATACTGCGATCTTCGGTTTTCTGATCTCAAAATCTTGAATCAGCGACTGATTTAGCGCTCGTATTTTTTTAATGATCTTTTCCTGTGTCAGCTCCTGAGCAACTTTCGTTACCGGAATATGCCCGGTTACAACCGCCACTTTCAATGTGTTGCTCACTAAAAACATGAGGCTATTCCCATCGCCAAATTTATCATCTAAATATTCGGTATGTCCGGGAAATTTAAAATCTTCTGATTGAATATTTTCTTTGTTTATAGGAGCTGTTACAAGCACATCTATTTTACCCTGCGCCAAAGCGTATGCAGCTGCTTCCAGTGATTTGAAAGCGTATTTTCCTCCTTCTTCGGTTTGTTTACCAAGCTCAATAGCAACATCTTCTTCATATACATTAATGAGATTTGCACGTTTGTGATTCATCTCCGAAAGTTCCTTGATCTGATTAAAGCTAAAATCTTCTATGTTCAATGCCTTACGATGAAAACTCGCGGTTTTCATCGAACTGAAAACTACAGGCGTGCAGATTTCAAGCATTTGTGGATCTAAAAAGGTTTTGATAATCACTTCCAACCCTATTCCATTGATATCACCTTGTGAAATTCCGACAATTATTTTTTCGTCTGACATACTATAAGTTTAAAGTTAGAAAGTCTAAAGTTTAAAGTTTTTGATTTCTGTTCTAAACTATACTTTAACCCATTCAAAGAATTACAAAGGTAAATTTTAATTGGTTGTTTGGATAAAAATAAAAGTCGGTTCGTACAACAACTTTTGAACTTTCCAACTTTGAACTTTGAACTCACTCTTCCACCCAACCGATAATATCACTCAGTGAACTAACATCCAAAATTGTCCATTTTTTTGTAAAGGCATTCCAAACAGCAACTCCCTGCGGATAGCGATCGGGTCCCATTACTATATCACTTTGAAGCGCAGCATAACCTGCCGTCGTTTTCGCATTGTCCAAACGACACCATTTTTTACCTGCTTCTGCAGTTTCATATTTTATGGCTCTTCCGTATTTGGGATTTTCATCTGCTTCAACAAAAAAGTTATTCCCGATCGGCTCAAACAAAAGTTTTGTTGCCAGCTTTTTTTTCAGATCGATTTCAAACCGACCTTTTCCGCAAGAATAAATGATTGCTCCGGTAGAAGAAAATTCGAAGATTGCACTTTCCGCCGTTGCAGGTATTTCTGTTATCTCTGCTACCTTTTCAATTGTTTTATTGATGTTTACTTTATAAATGATTGCAGCCTGCTGGTTCTTCATAAAATTTGCATACAAAAAAGAGCTATTGTCCAACCAGAAAATTTGAAACTTACGCTTCACATCCTCACCCAAAAGTGGTTGCGCTTCACCATATCCCGCATCTTTCACCAATATATCCTGTTTCCCGTTTACATAATAGGCTGAAATACCAAAAGGTTTTGTCGTTTCGTCCACCTCCACATCGGGTCGAGGCAAAGGATTATAATTGGCATTCTCCACCTTGCCGAATTTCTCTGTCTTCAGATTCAATACCGAATAATATTTTCCTTTGAATATATCATTCGTATAAAAGATAATACTGTCGCCGCTGAAAGCAACAAAATCACCGCGCTCCTCCACTAATAATTTCTTAGTTTTGATATCGATCACATTTCCGATTCCCGTAACGACATAGCGGCTGCGATAAATTCTGTTTTTCCCTAAATCGAAACGTACATAATTACCTTTTACTCCGGCTTTTTGTGTGGGCAGCGAAACAATTGTTTCTCTGGAAACCATTGCTCCGTCAACAAAAACATAATTTACAAGATGTTGTAAATGATTTACTGCTGCATTGTCATCGTACTCCGCAACAAGAAGGGACAAGCGTTTCTGAGGCAGTTGAAATGCCGTAAAAAGAAAAACAATAAAAATGAGAAAGGAAACGTTGACTAGTCTCATTCGAAAACAGGTTTATACGTTATTTTTAAAAAAGTCGAATAGTAATCTTACACCAACTCCTGTGCCGCCTTTTACTCTGTAATTATCCCTCGCTGTTAAAAAAGCCGGACCAGCTATATCAAAATGCATCCAGGGGTAATTGATATAGCGCGCCAAAAATTTTCCTGCAGTGATACTTCCAGCATACGGACCGCCCAAATTTTTCATGTCGGCAATATCCGATTTGATCATTTCATCGTAATCATCCCAGAAAGGCATTTCGGCTAAACGTTCAAATACATTATTTCCACTTTGTTTTAATTTATTTTTTGTTGCTTCATCAGCTGTTCCCATCGCAACAATTCCGGATGTGCCAATAGCTGCAACAGCCGCTCCGGTTAATGTAGCAAGATCGATCACCAATTCAGGATTGTATTTCTGTGCGTAAGCCAATGCATCACCTAAGATCATGCGACCTTCCGCATCGGCATTCAGCATTTCCACTGTCATTCCATTATACATCGTGATCACATCTCCGGGAACATATGCGTTTTCTCCGGGACGGTTATCCGTTGCCGGCACCAGACCGATCACATGAACCGACAATTTTGCTTTGGCGATCGCGTACATTGTACCTGCAACAGCTGCAGAACCTGCCATGTCGCATTTCATCATATCCATGCTGTTTGGCGTCGGCTTCAAACTCAAGCCTCCGGTATCGTAAACCACACCTTTACCTACTAATATAATTGGTTTTTTATTTTTTGCATTGCGCGGCTTGTATTCCATAATACTGAATGTAGGTGGTTCAATACTTCCTAAATTCACGGATAACAATCCACCCATTTTTAATGCCTTGATCTTTTCTTTGTTGAACACCTCTACTTTAAATCCGGCTTCTTTACCAAGCTTTCTGAACTCTTTCGACAATTGAGTTGCAGTTAAAAAATTAACCGGCTCATTTACCAATGTTCTTGAGATACAGGTTGCCTCCACAACAATATTCAACTCTTCGATTTGCTTAACAGAAAGGCTTTTTGAAACAATAGAAACAGATTTTAACGAATGTGTCTCCTTGTTTTTTTCTTTCTTATATTTTAGAAACTGATAATTACTCAAAGCTAATCCTTCGGCAAAAGCAAGCGTTTCATCCGCATTCGCTTCTACATCAACTACTGCAATTGTTTCTATTTTAGCGTCAGTGATCCAACTGTGGATCGTACTTGAAGCTTTTCTTAATGCTTCAATGGTTTGATACTTTTCTTTTTTTACATCAATCAACTGAACGATCACTAGACGGTGCAGCTGATTAACACAAACAGATTTCTTATCGTGTTTATTTATTTCATTCTTGATATAAACGATTTCTGCTTTTGTTAAACCGTAGTTATTAAAACTATTATTCTTACTAGACAACAAAACAACATTATCATTGTTATTTATTGTAGATTGTTTGGAGATGTTGGTCATATAATTTCTACTTTTGAGAAAGTAAATATAGTAAAAGAATTTACAAAACACTTACATTAAAAGAGAGCACCGAATTCTCTTTTAAAAACATATATATAATGAATACACAACAACTACTTAAGCGTGCTTTGAATTTTGAGTTTCTTTCAGAAGCCGAAGGTGTTTTTTTATTTAAAAATGCATCTACAGCTGAATTAATGTTTGTTGCCAATGAATTGCGCAAGATCCAGAAACCCGATTCCATTCCATCAAATGGCAATCCCGGAAAAGTAACTTGGCAGATCGATAGAAATGTAAATACCACAAATGTATGCATCGCAAATTGCAAATTTTGTAATTTCTATCGCATACCCGGGCACAAAGAATCTTACATCACAGATATTGAAACATACAAAGCAAAAATTGACGAAACCATTAAATTTGGCGGTGATCAATTGTTGCTGCAGGGTGGTCATCATCCTGAATTAGGATTAAAGTTTTATGCTGACACCTTCAGGGCAATCAAACGTTTATACCCCGCAATTAAGCTTCATGCACTCGGACCGCCGGAAATTGCGCACATCACCAAATTAGAAAAATCAAGTCATACCGAAGTATTAAAAGCACTGAAAGAAGCGGGGATGGACAGCTTGCCGGGTGCCGGTGCCGAAATATTAAATGACCGTGTCCGCAGGTTGATCTCGAAAGGGAAATGTACCGGCCGCGAATGGCTGGATGTCATGCGTGCTGCTCATCAGCTGAATATTACCACTTCAGGAACAATGATGTTCGGACACATCGAAACAATCGAAGAGCGTTTTGAACATTTAGTAATGATCCGGCAGGTGCAAAGCGAAAAGCCGGAAGCATCGAAAGGTTTTCTTGCCTTTATTCCATGGCCGTTTATGGATGATGGTACCTTATTAAAACGACACAAAGGAATTACCAACAATGTAAGTGGTGATGAGTATATCCGAATGATCGCAATGAGCAGGATCATGCTTCCTAACATTATTAACATTCAAGCAAGCTGGTTAACAGTTGGAAAGGATGTGGCGAAACTGTGTTTGCATGCCGGGGCCAATGATTTTGGAAGTATTATGCTGGAGGAAAATGTTGTTTCGGCAGCAGGTGCTCCACATCGCTTTACTGCAAAAGGTATCCAAGATGCAATCACAGAAGCAGGATTTGAACCTCAGTTACGCACCCAACAATATGATTATCGGGATCTACCCGCGAATATGGCCGAGCAGGTAATAGACTACTAACTATTTTTCAGCACCTTTTGATTTATTTAATTGTTCCCCTGAAATAAAATATATACTTTAGAGTTCTTTATCATAGAAGAAATGGTGTTAATGAAAAAAATTACCTTATTTTTTGTTATTCTTTTTGCCGGCATTTCAACTGCTTTTGCCACACATAACCGTGCTGGTGAAATCACCTATGAATATATCGGAGACGCCGGTAATCCATACAAATATCGTATTACCGTAACTACGTATACAAAATGGGTTGGACCGAGTGGAACTGATAAATGTGAATTAGATGCGATCCTTTTTGGAGACGGAGATAGCGTAACGAATGTCCCCCGAGTAAACGGACTGAGTATCAATTGCCCTTCCGCATACGATGGTGTTCTTCTTACCCCCGATACCCGTTACAATGTTTACATCGCTGAACACAATTATGACGGTCCAGGAAATTATATCATTTCTATGGAAGACCGAAACAGGAATTCGGGTATTTGTAACATTCCAGGCTCATCCGATGACGCTTCTTTCTTCTTACGATCCGAATTGGTAATCTCTCCTTTTTTAGGCCAAAACAATTCTCCAACACTATTAAATCCCCCTATTGACGATGCCTGTGTGGGTGCTTGTTTTGAACACAACCCGGGTGCCTATGATGCGGATGGCGACAGTTTAAATTACAGCTTAAGTGTTTGCTATGCAAACGGAACACCAATTCTCGGATGGACCTTCCCACCAAACATGAATTCAAGTAGCATTGATCCCCTTTCCGGAGATCTTGTTTGGTGTGTTCCAACAATGATTTGTCAGTATAATGTGGCAATCGTCATTAAAGAGTATCGTTTACTTGCCGGAACGCAGATCCGCTATTATATCGGCTCCGTATTGCGCGACATGCAAATTACAGTCGGTTCCTGTTCGAATACACCTCCTCAAATTAATAATCTCCGCGATACCTGCGTCGTTGCCGGCAGCAACTTAAACTTTAATGTTAACGCAACCGATGCGCAAGCGAATGTATTAACATTAACCGCTAACGGAGGTCCTTTATTACCATCCTTTACGCCTCCGGCTACGTTTACTTCCGTATCCGGAATAGGAACCGCTTCAGGAACATTTAACTGGAATCCGAGCTGCACACAGGTTCAATTATTACCTTACATGGTTACGTTTAAAGCTAAGGATGGCGACATCACGATTCCTCTTGTGAATTACGAATCGATGTTCATTCATGTAATTGCTCCTCCGATTACCGGATTAACAGCAACTCCAAGCGGATCAAGCATTATCCTTAACTGGAACGATGCGATTTGTGATACATTAGGAAGTAATCCTCTCATAAAATATTATGTCTATCGCAAAAACACTTGTGACCCATGGACACCTAGTCCCTGTGAAACAGGAGTTCCAAGCTATACCGGCTATACATTAATCGGGACAACCAATTATGACATTACAACTTTTACAGACAACAATGGCGGAGCCGGCTTAACCAACGGCGTTGATTACTCTTATATCATTGTAGCTTATTATGTGGATGGATCTCAAAGTATCGCCTCAGATAATGTATGCGCACAATTGGTCCGCGATGTTCCAATCATTACCAATGTAAGTGTCATAAGTACCGGTGCAACTGATTCCATCTGGACGCATTGGGTAAAACCAGTTGCTACAACAACAAATCTAGATACATTAGTAAACCCTCCTCCTTATGAATATCGATTGATGAGAGCAACCGGGTTTAATCCTGTTGCAGGTGCATTCGCTCTTGAAGCTAGCTATAACTTTGCTGCATACTGGCAAATGACGGATACAGGCTATGTCAGCAGCGCATTAAATACACAAGGCACGCCCTATACCTATCGTGTTGATTTTTATTCGAACGGCATATTAAAAGGGTCAACACCTACAGCTTCCTCTGTGTTTTTGTCCTCTACTCCTGCCGATAAGAAAGTCAATTTATCCTGGCAGCAGTTTGTTCCATGGAATAACTACAAGTATTTTATCTACCGAGAAACAACGCCGGGTTCAACTGTTTTCAACTTAATCGATAGCACTAGTTTACAAAACTATACTGATACCGCATTAATTAATGAAGTGGAATACTGTTATAAAGTAATGAGTACCGGTGAATATTCCGACCCGACATTACCAAAACCATTAAACAATTTTTCACAGATCAAATGTGAAATGCCTGTCGATATGATTCCGCCCTGCCAACCGTCATTTGATGTGGTGACAGATTGTGATGTGATTCAAAACGTCATCAACTGGATTAATCCGAATACATATTGCAGCAACGATGCGGTACAAATAAATATTTATTTTGCACCAACAGTGAATGACCCCCTGCAAATTATTTACAGCACCACCGACATGAGTATTACCAGCTATACTTTGCCTGTATACTATTATGAAGGAGTGCCTTCTATTGCGGGATGCTATGCTGTAACTGCTGTAGATTCTGCGATAATCCCGAATGAAAGTCCGATCGTTAATAAAATATGTATCGACAATTGTCCTGAATATGACTTACCAAATGTGTTCACGCCCAACGGGGATAACAAAAATGATTTCTTTACGCCACTTCCAAAGTGGCGTTATGTAAAAGATGTAGATATTAAAATATTCGACCGTTGGGGATTATTGATGTTTGCGACCGATGACCCTGAAGTATTGTGGGATGGGAAAAATCAAGACACGAAAGTGGAATGCACTGACGGAACTTATTTTTATGTATGCATCGTAAACGAAATACGTATCGATGGTATTAAACCACGTGTATTGAAAGGGTTTGTTCAACTAATCAAAGAAGGAGAAAATCCTGCCAAATAAATATGTTTTCAGGAATCATAGAAGAAATAGGTGAGCTTACATCAATCCAGAAAGAACAAAGCAATTTACATCTCACAGTAAAATCTGCTTTTACCAACGAACTTAAAATTGACCAAAGCATCGCTCACAATGGCGTTTGTCTTACAGTAGTTGGAATGCAAAACGATACCTATACGGTAACTGCGATCGCAGAAACACTGTTAAAAACCAACCTTGGCGAATTGCATGTTGGCGACATTGTAAATCTAGAACGTTGCTTAAAAGTAGGCGACAGATTAGACGGACATATTGTTCAGGGACATGTTGATCAAACAGGAATATGCAGTTCGGTAACAGAAACAAACGGCAGCTGGACGTTTACATTCGAGTACGATGCTTCAAAAAATAATGTTACAGTTGAAAAAGGATCTGTGTGTGTGAACGGAGTAAGTTTAACCGTTGTCAATTCAAAAGATCACTCCTTTTCAGTTTGCATCATTCCTTATACTTACGAACATACGAATTTCAAAACGATTCAGCAGGGATCAATCGTAAATATCGAATTTGATATTTTAGGAAAATATATTTCTCGATTACTTCCAAAATCCTGAAAATTTTTTTCTCGCTAATTTTTTCTAAAAAAAAGTGGGAATCTCATTGATTCTCGCTAAAATATTCTAAATTAGTTTTCGCAAAGATCATAAATCAACTTAAAAAATACTTATGAAAAAAACTACACTCTCAAAATTACTGTTCTTATTTTTTGTTACTCAAAGCTCACTAACTTCTGCGCAGGCAACCTATACCGACATATACAACATCTTTCAAACTAACTGTATAACATGCCACGATGCAACAAGTCCGGCTGGAGGATTAAATCTTTCTGCAACTTCAGCATCCGTTTATACAAGTATTGTAAATGCAAATCCAACCAATCCTGCTGCATTGGCAAAAGGAGATAAACGAATTAAACCCGGTGACCCACATAGGAGTTTTTTATTACGTAAATGTCAGAACGGTTTAGATGCTGATAACGGACTGGTTGCAGGAGAAGGGAATGCAATGCCAACAGCACCTACAGCACCTTTAACAAATAAAGAAGTAGAATTGATCCGTCAATGGATTTATGCCGGTGCACCTCAAACAGGAAATGTTGTAGATACTGCCGTGATCAATAAATACTATAGCGGTTATGGAATTGATAACTCGGCAGCTTCTCATCCTTTGCCAACAGATATCGGATCTTTTCAGGTGCATATTGGGAAAATATTTCTGGATACACTTTCTGAAATTGAATATTTTCTGAAACACAATTTGAATTTACCTGATACTGTAGAAGTAAACCGCGTCGAGTTATTTTTGGCAAATCAATCCCACCATTTTATTATTTATAAATTTTTACCGGGTGCAGCGGCAAGTTTTTCTGACGCGATACGCATTCAAAATCCGTCGACAGGCGTCGGATCTTCTGACGGTTTTAACACAATGGTAAGTGCGTTTCAGGCATCACGTAACGATGTTCTTCCACCCACTACAGCCTATCAATGGGAAACAACAACAGCACTTGATCTGAATCATCATTTGTTCAACTTAAGTGCTGACTCAGTTTTAGCAGCCGACCTGTACTTTAATGTGTATACACAGCCCAAAGGCACTGCCGCTTCCATCATGCACAGCGACATCATCACCAATACCAGTCTTTTTATTCCGAACACCAGCACCGACATTACCTTTACAAAAGCAGATTTTAATGCAAGTGCAACTCGAATGTGGAATATCTGGCAGCTTTCTTCTCATACACATAAGTATGGAGTCGACTTTGATATTTTTATGCGAAACCCTGGTGGGAGCGCCGGAACGCAGATCTATGAAGGATTCTATAATTCGGATTACACATTCAACCAAGGATATTATGATTGGGAGCATCCTGCTGTCGAACTATTCGTTCCTTTCTTATCCGTTAATCCAAGAAATGGATTGATCCAGAAAGCCGTTTTCAATAATACTGGTCCAACCAACATCTTTTTTGGCTTAACAACCAACGATGAAATGATGCTCTACTTTGTGCAGTATACCTTAGGTAATACTATTGTTGGAATAAATGAAAATGCAGCATTTGAAAACAAAATCAATTTGGATGTTTTTCCAAATCCTTTCAGCAACACTGCACAGATCAGTTATGATTTGAAAGAAAATGCGAATGTGACAATCGCTATATACGATGTGCTTGGAAACAAAATTGAAACGCTTGTAAACGAAGATCAGAACAGCGGCAAGCACACCATCGATTATACTGCAAAAAATCGTGCGAAGGGAATTTACTTAGTGTCGGTATCCATTAACGGACAAGCATTCACAAAACGAATTGTTTTGACCAATTAAAATAGGAAAACAACATAAAAAAATCCCGCTCCGTAATTAACGGAGCGGGATTTTTATTTTTTTAATTTAACAACTATCTGAACAAAACTGTAGTCCAGCACGAATGAAGATTGTGTTTTAAAATACTTTACTCGCCACTCTTCTCGTCACTTCAGAAGTTCCCATCGTGTAATAATGTAAGCAAGGAACACCGGCGCTAATCAATTCTTTCGACTGATTGATGCACCATTCAATGCCTACCTCTTTTACATCCGCATCGGTCTTACACTTTTCAATTTGCATTAACAATTCGTGTGGAATATCTATTTTAAAAATTTTAGGAAGGATAGTCGCTTGTTTTTTTGTTGTAATAATTTTCAATCCCGGAATAATCGGCACTACAATATTTTGTTCTTTACACTTTTTGAGAAATTCAAAATACTGCGCATTATCGAAAAACATTTGTGTTACAATGTATTCTGAACCCGCATCAATTTTTGCTTTCAAATATCTCATATCAGAGATCATGTTGGGTGCTTCAAAATGTTTTTCGGGATAACCCGAAACACCAATACAAAAATTTGTAGGAGCAACATCCGCCAAATCATCATCGATGTATTGCCCTTTATTCATATTATCGATCTGTTTTACCAAATCAATTGCGTAAGCATGTCCACCCGGCTCCGGAACAAACTCCGGTTCGCTTTTAATGGAATCGCCTCGCAATGCCAACACATTATCGATCCCTAAAAACTGAAGATCGATCAGGGCATTTTCGGTTTCTTCTTTGCTGAAGCCACCACAAATAATGTGAGGTACAGCATCCACATGGTATTTATTCATGATGGCAGCACAAATACCAACAGTACCGGGACGCTTACGAATGCTTACTTTTTCCAAATAACCACCATCACGTTTTTTATAAATATATTCTTCACGATGATAGGTCACATCCACAAATGAAGGTTTAAACTCCATCAATGGATCTATTCCATCAAAAATGGATTGTATGCTTTTGCCTTTTAATGGTGGGAGAATTTCGATGGAGAACAAGGTCGATTGAGCTTGTTTGATGTGATCAGTTACTTTCATAAAGTTGTAATTGCAGATCTATCTGCCGACAAGTTAAATTATATTCGGGTGCAAAGTAACGGCTTAGAGGGTTAAAAACCAAATTATAAAGAAAATGACATTTGACTATTGCCATAATAATTCACAAAAAAGTAGTAAATTCGCAGTCCTTATAGAAGAATATAGAAATGGAGAACATCAGAAATTTTTGCATTATTGCACACATCGATCACGGAAAGAGTACACTTGCCGACCGCTTATTGGAATATACCAATACCATCAATAAACGGGAAATGCAAGCACAAGTGTTAGATGATATGGACCTGGAGAAAGAACGTGGTATTACCATTAAAAGTCACGCTATTCAAATGGATTATGAATTGAATGGCAAAAAATATGTATTAAATTTAATTGATACACCCGGTCACGTTGATTTTTCCTATGAAGTATCCCGTTCCATTGCCGCTTGCGAAGGTGCTTTACTGATTGTAGATGCAGCTCAAGGGATTCAGGCACAAACAATTTCCAACCTTTACCTTGCTTTAGGAAACGATTTAGAAATTATTCCTATCCTCAATAAAATTGATTTACCTAGTGCGGAACCTGAACTTGTAAAAGATCAAATCGTTGAATTATTGGGTTGCAAACGCGAAGATATTTTGTCTGCATCCGGCAAAACCGGGATGGGCGTTCATGAGATCTTAGAAGCGATCGTTGCCCGCATCCCTGCGCCAAAAGGTGATCCAACAGGACCATTGCAAGCCTTGATCTTTGATTCGGTTTACAATTCCTTTAGAGGAATTATCGCCTATTTTAAAGTTACAAATGGCAGCATCAAAAAAGGGGATAAAGTAAAATTCTTTGCCACAGAAAAAGAATACAGTGCAGATGAGATTGGCGTTTTACGTCTCAAGCAAGAACCACGAACAGAGGTAAAAACAGGCGATGTTGGTTATATCATTTCAGGAATTAAGGATGCACGCGAAGTAAAAGTGGGTGACACCATTACTACTGTTAACAATCCATGCGAAGGTGGAATTCAAGGATTTGAAGAAGTAAAACCAATGGTATTTGCTGGTATTTATCCGGTTGATACCGAAGATTTTGAAGAGTTGCGTTATTCCATGGAGAAGTTGCAATTGAATGATGCATCACTTACTTGGGAGCCAGAATCCTCTGCTGCATTAGGCTTTGGCTTCCGTTGCGGTTTCCTCGGTATGCTTCACATGGAAATTATTCAGGAACGATTGGAACGTGAATTCAACATGACCGTTATCACAACGGTTCCCAACGTTTCTTATCATGCCTACAGTACAAAAAACGAATTGATGGTGGTAAACAACCCCTCCGACTTACCCGATCCAAGTAAATTAGACAGAGTTGAAGAGCCTTATATTAAAGCGCAAATCATTACTAAATCCGAATACGTTGGAAACATTATGAGTTTGTGTATTGGTAAACGTGGAATCATCACCAACCAAATTTATCTGACAACGGACAGAGTTGAATTAATGTTTGATATGCCATTGGGTGAAATCGTTTTCGATTTTTATGATCGCCTAAAAACGATCTCGAAAGGTTACGCTTCATTTGATTATCAGCCATTGGATTACCGTCAAAGTTATTTAGTGAAGTTGGATATCTTATTGAATGCAGAACCTGTAGATGCTTTATCATCGTTGATTCATAGAGATAACGCTTATGAGTTTGGTAAAAAGATGTGTGAGAAACTGAAAGAATTAATCCCACGTCAACAATTCGAGATTCCCATTCAGGCTGCCATCGGAGCAAAAATTATTGCTCGCGAAACCATCAAAGCCATGCGTAAAGATGTTACTGCAAAATGTTATGGTGGTGATATTTCCCGTAAACGAAAATTGTTAGAAAAACAAAAAGAAGGAAAGAAACGGATGCGCTCTGTTGGAAGTGTTGAAATTCCTCAAAGTGCATTTATGGCGGTATTGAAGTTGAATGATTAGCGCGGTTACGGATAACGAATCAGAACGAATTTACTTAGCTGGATGTGTTATGCTAATCTGTTAGCAGAATCCATTCCCCCTTTGGAAAAGGGGGCTAGGGGGATTCCGAAAATGTTAATCCCAGCTAAAAACCTTGCCAATAAACTATTTGGTCCTTCTTACCCCTATTTTGGTAAAATTATCTCAAAACCCTGTAACTTTACCATTCCCTAATCGTCCTATACCGGAAATCTTACAAAAACGCTACAATGACTGTCGAAGAATTCAACAAGACTGTTGATTTACATGCAGATAATCTTTACCGATTTATCCTTAAGAATATTAAGGATTCGGAGAAGGCGCATGATATTGTGTATGACACGTGCGAAAAATTGTGGCTGAAGGTATCTGAAGTGGAAAGCACAAATGCAAAATCATATATGTTCACTGCTGCTTATCGCACCATGATCGACCGGATCAGAAGGGATAAAAAACAAGGAGAAATGACCGACGCTCCCGAAAACAATTCAATTGTAAAAATTGAATAGCCAAAAGTAAATAACGAACAACCAACAAATCCTGTCATTATTAGCAAGTCACTTCGAGCGGAGTCGAGAAGCGATAATCAACCAACTGATTTTCTTTCTTTAAAAGAAGTAGTAGCTCAAAAATTAAAAGAAAAAACATTGGATGATGAATCGGTTGCAATACAAAAGAAAAACGGTCGCGTTAAACGTTTCACCGGCTGGGATTTAGCACAAATTGTAAGCAGAGAGATCAGCAAAATAACTGGAAGAAATGTGGAAGTAAAACCAACCTATAATGATGATGGTGATGTTACGGCTTATGCTTTAGGCGGAGGAGTTCAGATAACTAGGGGGAAGTAACAAATACACGCTCTACAATAAAAACACAGCCCTAACCACTCTCGAGCGGAGAATAAATTCTCCTCTCAATTAAGACAACAACCAAATTTGTAATTTGTTAAGATCCGTAATTCGTAGTTTTCGGATAGTTCACATTATAATGCAATCCTCTGCTCTCTTTCCTCGCTCTAGCATGCTTAATAATAATGTATGCAACATTAATAATGTTTCTTAACTCACATAATTTAGGGGAAATAATTGTTTTTAAATACAAAGCTTCATTCTCTTTGTATAAAATTTCCAAGCGGTCAAAAGCTCTTTGCAATCGTATATCCGAACGCACAATTCCAACATAGTTGGTCATGATGGCTTGTACTTCTCTTAAACTTTGAGTCAACAAAACCATTTCTTCGGGATGGGCCGTTCCTTCAGCATCCCAATCCGGAATTGATTCACAAAAACGTATTGAATTACTTTTCTCAATCGCCTCCATCGCTGCCTGATGTGAATAAACCACCGCTTCCAACAATGAATTAGATGCCAAACGGTTTGCACCATGCAATCCCGTTGATGAACATTCTCCAATCGCAAATAATCTATTAATCGAACTTCGTCCTTTGTTATCTACCTTAATTCCTCCGCACATGTAATGAGCAGCAGGAACAACAGGAATAAGATCTTTTGAGATATCAATACCGAGAGACAGACATTTTTCGTTGATATTCGGAAAATGTTTTATCAATTCGTTTTTATCTAAATGGCGACAATCCAAATATACATAATCATCACCACGCGTTTTCATTTCGTTATCGATAGCGCGTGCAACAATATCTCTGGGAGCCAGTGATTTCCGCACATCATACTTGTGCATGAATTCTTTTCCATCGATAGTTTTTAAAATACCGCCAAATCCACGCACCGCCTCCGAAATTAAAAAGGAAGGACTCTCCGCTGGATTAAACAAGGACGTGGGATGAAATTGATAAAACTCCATTCCCTCTACCCTTCCTTTAGCGCGATACACCATCGCCACTCCGTCACCGGTTGCAATCGTAGGATTGGTTGTAGTGCTATATACCTGCCCTGCACCACCGGTTGCCATCAGGATTGTTTTTGCTAAAATAGTTTCGATTTTATTAGTACGCAGATTCAAAACGTAGGCTCCATAACACTCAATGTCGGAAGTTCTGCTGTTTACTTCTTCCCCAAGATGATGCTGTGTTAAAATATCAATCGCAAAATGATGATCCAATATTTCAATATTCGGATGTGTATGAACTGCTGCCAAAAGAGCGCGCTCAATTTCAAATCCGGTATTGTCTTTATGGTGTAAAATACGATGTTCGGAATGACCGCCTTCCTTTGCAAGATCATATTCTCCACTTTCAGTTTTATCGAACGTTGCTCCCCATGCAATTAACTCATTCACCCTTTCAGTTGATTCGGTGATGACCATCCTCACAATCTCTTCATCACACATTCCATCTCCTGCTATTAATGTATCCTGAATGTGTTTATCAAAACTATCAGGACTATACATCACGGCTGCTATACCACCTTGCGCATATTTGGTGTTACTTTCGTCTTCATTCGCTTTGGTGATCATACATACACTGCCATGTTGAGCGACTTTTAGCGCATAACTCAATCCGGCAATACCTGAACCAATAATCAAAAAATCAATTCTTCTTTTCATAAACTCTTCCCAACTCTCCTTTAAAAAAAAGAAGAGGGTATTTTTTTAGTATCTTTGCAATTCAAAATTACTGAAAAGATGGACACACTCGTAAAAAAGCCAATTATCATATACGCAGAAAGCACACCGAATCCTTCTTCAATGAAGTTTGTTGCCAATCAACTTTTGGTGAACGATGGTGCTACAGCTCAATATCTAACAAAAGCAGAAACCAAAGGTTCGCCACTGGCTGCAAAACTATTTGAATTTCCTTTTGTAAAAGCTGTTTTCATGGCTGCTAATTTTGTTACCATAACAAAAATTGATTCCGTACAATGGGAAGAAGTAACATTAGAGTTGCGCGACTTTATCCGCATCTATATCAGTGAAGGCAAACCGGTAATCACCGAACTGCAAAAAACAGAAGTAGCAATCGACAATACCTTTACGGAGAAGAAAGAAGTATTTACTGAACATGCTGCTCCTACAACTGAAATTGAAGTGAAAATTGTGGAAGCATTGGAACAATATATCCGACCAGCTGTTGAAAGCGATGGAGGAAGTATTACTTTTAAAAGTTTTATTGATGGAGTTGTTACGGTACAACTGCGGGGTGCTTGCAGCGGCTGCCCATCATCCACCATTACTCTAAAAGCGGGCATCGAAGGCTTGTTAAAACGAATGATCCCTGAAGTAAAAGAAGTTGTTTCTGAAGCGGTGTAAAAAAAGTCAACAATTTATTTGAATAATATATTGGAACTACTGATAGAAAAAAAGTCGCCTGAAAAATTTTCAGGCGACTTTTTTATTTAAACTACTTCAATTTTTTTTAATTTTTCACAACCTTCTTCGTCACTAAATTTTCGTTTGTTATTATTTGCAGATAATATATTCCCGCAGCTTGTTCCGCCAGACTGATTGTCATTTTATTTTTTCCGACAAGCGCATTTATATGTTCAGCATAGATGAGCTGTGCGGCGATATTCATTAAATTTATTTTTACATTCTCCGGTTTTTGAAGCAGGTACTCCATCGTTACATCGTTAGATGTTGGATTCGGATAAATAGATAAAAGGATTGCTTTTTCAAATTCAGATACCCCTACATCATTCACAGAAAATACAGCAGAAACGGTTGAGCAACCAAGTACATTAAACACCTCTACATAATAATTGCCATTAGCAGTGAAATTGTAATTCTGACTTGTTGCTCCTGGTATTGCAACACCATTAAAATACCACTGGTAAGCAGTATAAGAAGGTGAACACATTAATGAATCTAGCACTTCTGCTACAGATGGCAATCCGGGATTTCCAACAACAGTAACCGTAACCGAATCTACATTTGTGCATCCACCTGTCGCTGTTCCAACTACAGTATAGGTTGTTGTAGATGTAGGTCCAGCAATTGGATTTGCTATATTCGGATCACTCAAAGAACCTGCAGGAGACCAGACATAAGAAATACCTCCTGTTGCCAATAAGGTTGCATTGGTGCTTAAACAAGCAGTATCGTTCGGACCGGCATCAATAGGTGGCAAACCAAAAACCGTTACCGTTTGTGTTGCGGTACTTGAGCAACCATTCCCATTTGTAACAGTAACGGAATATGTTCCGGAAGCAGAAACAGTGATGGATGGCAATGTATCATTAACAGAAGTACTCCAAAGAT